>JAAEMR010000207.1 GCA_024225395.1 Gammaproteobacteria bacterium | reverse complement strand
TCATTATGAAATATCTTTCTCTTTTTGTCAATTATTTTATTGTTTCTAATACTACTTTGTTAGATTAACACATTTTAACGATTTCTTTTTAACATATTGAATATTAATCAATTACCAGCAATCTCATTCGTTCTGTTTTACAGAGCTGTCGTCGCAGATGCCATGTATACTTACTTCTGCGACGAGCTTGAACTTTTCCGGTTTTATCCAGGCGCAGCCCTTTCTGAAAAATTCTGCGGAAAAGAGTTTTTCGAAGCAGGGTCTGAAGCGCATTAGGAAGCATCTCGGCCTGGAAAATCTTTATAAGGGTCATCGCTGTAATCTTGCTGATAACCTGGAACTCATTCGCCTTCAGACCCTGGAAAGGCAGGCGTTCCAGATGATAGTGATTTTTGAGTTCCCGGAACCCGGCTTCGATGCATCACCTTTTATGGTAAAACCTGTACAGCTTTACCGCTGAAAGTTCGAGGTTACCAGCATACCATAATAATAGGTACTTACACGCTTTCTGCCTTT
>JAAEMR010000206.1 GCA_024225395.1 Gammaproteobacteria bacterium | reverse complement strand
TATACCAGAATTTTAGATATTGGCTTAAATTGCAGTTGGCAGTTGGCAGTTGGCAGTTGGCAGTTGGCAGTTGGCAGTTGGCAGTTGGCAGTTGGCAGTTGGCAGTTGGCAAAAATCTCACACCCCCACTTCAACTGTCCAATATATTTTCAACTTTCGACTTTTAACTTTCGACTTTTAACTTTCGACTTTTAACTTTTAACTGTTAACTTTTAACTTGTAACTTGTAACTGTTAACTTGTAACTTGTAACTTGTAACTGTTAACTATCAACTACGCAGTTCACCTCTGAGTGAATTATTTAAAGCTTCGGTTATTTTTACTTTTACAAACTGGCCAATCAATTCATCTGGCCCGGGGAAATTCACTACCCTGTTATTTTCTGTTCGACCAGATAAAACCTTATCATCTTTTCGGGAAAACCCTTCGACCAGAAGAGTTTGTTCAGTTCCCACCATATTACTCGATATTTCAGCAGCAAACTGTAAAATTCTGGTCTGTAAAATCTTTAATCGATTTTTCTTTACCGAGTCCTCTACATCATCAGCCATGAAAGCAGCGGGAGTACCCGGTCGCTGACTATAAATAAAACTGAATGAAGTATCAAAACCAATATCTTCGATCAATTTCATCGTGGCCTTAAAATCATCTTCTGATTCTCCCGGAAAACCAATAATAAAATCAGAAGAAATACTGATTCCAGGGCGATTTTTCTGTAATTGTCTAATTTTATGCTTGTACTCTAAAACGGTATGGCCACGTTTCATTTGCATTAAAATGCGATCAGATCCACTTTGCACCGGCAAATGTATATGACTGACCAGTTCGGGCACTTCTGCATAAGTTTGAATTAATCGTTCAGAAAATTCTACCGGGTGTGAAGTCGTAAACCTTATCCTGTTTATACCCTCTATCCCTGCCACATAATGGATCAACAAGGACAGGTCAGCTATTTCACCATCATCCATCAACCCCCGGTAGGCATTCACATTTTGTCCCAGTAAATTAACTTCTCGAACTCCCTGCCCTGCCAGAGAGGCAACTTCGGCTAATACATCATCCAGTGGACGGCTTATTTCTTCTCCCCGGGTATAAGGCACAACACAGAAGCTACAGTATTTACTACAGCCCTCCATTATCGATACAAAGGCTTTTACACCATCCGACTTGGGTTCAGGCAGATAATCAAATTTTTCAATTTCTGGAAAGCTGACATCCACTACCGGCTTGTGAACACTATTCACCTCTGCAATCATCTGCGGTAAACGATGCAATGTTTGTGGCCCAAAAACTATATCAACATAGGGAGCACGACGACGAATTAATTCACCTTCCTGACTGGCAACGCAACCACCGACTGCAATCACCAGGGCTGGATTTTTTTCTTTGAGCTTGCGCCAGCGCCCGAGTTGAGAAAATACTTTTTCCTGTGCCTTCTCTCTAATCGAACAGGTATTTAATAACAGAACTTCTGCTTTGTCTTCAGAGTCAGTAGCATCAAGTTGACATTGGGCATTCAGTACATCCAGCATTTTAGCTGAATCATACTCATTCATCTGGCAACCATGGGTTTTTATATAGACTAGACCCGACATAAATTGTTCAAATTATCAAAAAAGGAGGAAAATACACCCAGACAGGTTTTTTTGCCAGAAAAAAATTTCAGAAAGCAGTTGGCAGTTGGCAGTTGGCAGTTGGCAGTTGGCAGTTGGCAGTTGGCAGTTGGCAGTTGGCAGTTGGCAGTTGGCAGTTGGCAGTTGGCAGTTGGCAGTTG
>JAAEMR010000205.1 GCA_024225395.1 Gammaproteobacteria bacterium | reverse complement strand
CTCTGGTAGTAATTCACCTTCCCCTGATATAGCTAGTTGAATGAGATCTTATGGGTTTTACCCAATGAATTAGCAGAACAGCTTCACCCAGAATCTTGTCAGCCTCGGATACTATTACCGGCTTTCTACGCGTGGTAACTACGGAATCTACACCCTGGTCAGCTAGCCTTGCAATATCGTAATAGCTGCAAAACATCTTCTCCTAAGAAAATATCACCCTCATCAAACTCGGCCCATTGTTTTCGTAATAGGGGTAGTTCATGACTTTTGTTGTTACCAATTTGATAACTATTTTTCTATAGAGTAAAAGAAGAACCCTTTACGACAGTTGCAAAAGATAAAAATCGGATGGTGAGACAGGTCAGACCGGTTCATTCAAAACCTGACGTTGCCTGTGGCAATAATAAGCCGAAAGGATGATGAGGAGGATGAATGCGGATAACCATCAGGGCCAGAAAGTAAAACTTTCCTACAGTAGGTCGGATATATGAGGTGTTGCTATGCGGGCAGCCATCTGACAACCCTTAACAAATTAGACATTGAACCTCATCCTGTTAGCAAGCGTCAAAAGGCCGATCATTGCGACCTTTTGAGCTTAGTACATACTTACTTTCCAGGTTGATGTATATCCATCTGAGGATAAGGAATAGAAATTCCGGCTTCATCAAATTTCAATTTAACTGTTTCATTTAAATCCCACAAAACTGCCCAGTAATCAGAAGTTTTTACCCAGGGACGAACCACAAAGTTAACCGAAGAGTCGGCCAGTTCTGAAACGGCTATCACTGGTTTGGGGTCAGCAAGGACACGCTCATCAGCATTAACGATTTGATCTAGCATCTCTTTAGCTTTCTTAAGGTCATCATCATAACCAATACCAAAAACCATATCGACTCGGCGTGTTTTTCGTGCAGAATAGTTGGTAATGGTGCCACCATAAATTGCTCCATTAGGAATAATGATTTCACGATTATCACCCGTGCGCAGAATAGAACTGAAGATACTGATAGTTTCAACAACGCCAGCAGTACCAGCTACTTCAACAAAATCACCCGACTTGAATGGGCGAAAAACAATCAGCATGACACCGGAAGCAAAATTTTGTAACGAACTTTGTAAAGCTAAACCGACTGCCAGACCGGCCGCACCTAACAAAGCTATTAATGACGTCGTATCTACACCCAGCTGATCAAGTGCTGCGATAACGACAAACAGTAATAAAATAGTTTTGAAAATTGAAGAGACGAAATTAATCAGGATTTCATCCATTCTTGATTTGCCTAACACGGTCTTCAATACTTTTGTCAGTGTATTGACTACCATTTTACCAATGATAAAAATCACCAGTGCCATGGCGATATTGATTCCCCATGGAATAACGTAAGTTTCCACTAATTTCATTATATCTAAATTTTCAAACATGATTTCACCTGTTAATTTTCAGTTAATTTCCTATACAACACTACGTTACTGCTCTTAACGTGAATTTAAAAATTCTGCATTTAAATTTACTTCAAAATAAAAGAAGATCAGGTTTTCAACCTGACCTTCAATTAAACTTCGGTATACAGCCGGATATACTCAGTAATTATTTTAGTATCAGCTCTACACGACGGTTTTTGCTACGACCATCACGGTTGTCATTTGATGCTACAGGTTTGTCTGGCCCATAACCCTGAGCACTTAGACGATCTGATGTTACACCATGACCGATCAGATACTGTCGAACACTTCTTGCGCGGCTTTCGGACAGTTTGACATTTGACTGATAGTTACCCGTGTTATCGGTGTGACCTGCAACTTCAAAGTTCAAGTGAGTATTTTCTTTTAAAACCTGAGCAACATTGTTGAGAATGTTACGGCTTTCGTTGCTGAGTTCAGCGGTACCAGTTTTGAACTGTACATTATCGAGAGCGATGTCTTCTTTTAACTCACAACCACGATCATTTACTACAGTGCCAGGAGCAGTTCCCGCACAGTCATCATTTGCATTGACTATTCCATCGTTATCCGTGTCGGTATTAATTGAACAACCTGTAGCGTCAACCTGGTCACCGGCTGGAGTACGAGTACATCTGTCATAACTGTCAACTACACCATCACCATCAGAATCTTTTGCACAACCTTTAGCATCCACGATGATACCAGTGGCTGTACCCGGGCAGTTATCTTTACTGTCTACAACGCCATCGATGTCTGAATCCTTGGCACAACCATTGCCATCTACAGTCATTCCTGTTGTTGTACCCGGGCATTTGTCTTTGCTGTCAACAACGCCGTCATTATCAGAATCTGATTCAGGTGCAGGTGCAGGTGCTGGTACTGGTACTGGTTCTGGATCTACTTTCATTTTACCTTCACATTCTGCAATGGCATTATTCTGTGACCAGTTGATATCTCTCCAGCATTCGCCAAAACCAGTGCGTACCATATCTCTTGAGGAATCAAGCAGGTAGCCAACATTATCCGCAGCCTGTAAAGGCAAGCTAGTTGTTGCTACTAGCATTAAGAGTAAAGAAACATTATAGTTTTTTAACATGATTATATTCCTGAGTAAGTTAAGAATTGAAATATTAAGTTCGGCTTCAAGTTGATAAAGTATAACCATTGCAGATCAATTTAAAATACCTGAAATGTAAACGATTGTTAAAGATGTGTTAATTCCTGAAAGCTAGCCTTCTATTAATTTACAATTGTTAACGTTGTTTTGTCTTTATTAGCGGTTCATCTGTGGCATTATTCTTCTAATATATGAAACCCTATGAGGACTGTTTGTGCGTATTGGATTGCTGGAAGACGACTTAAGTCAAATTGAACTGATTAGCTTATGGACAAGCGAGGCAGGGGATCACCTGAAGTCATATACAACAGGGAAAAGTTTTCGCGAGGCTATGGACCAGGAAGCTTTTGATTTGCTGGTACTTGACTGGCACCTTCCTGATACTACAGGGATTGAAGAACTGGACTGGTTACGAAGTGAAAAAGTATTTAATACACCTGTCATTTTTATTACCAGTCGTGACAGTGAAGAAAGTGTTGTTGAAGCTCTGGAGCATGGAGCCGATGATTACATGGTTAAACCGGTCAATAAAGGCATTACACTGGCAAGAATAAAAGCACTTCGACGTCGTAATCGTTTGACGAATACAGCACAGGAAGAGGTCGATACCCTCAATAGTGAAGCTAATAAAACTGTCGATAAAGAATCTTTTGAACCTTACAATATTAATGAATCAGAACGTACTATCTCGCTTAACGGTGAAGTTATAAAACTGACTAATAAAGAGTTTGATCTGGCAGTTTACCTGTTTCACAATGCGGGGTGCCTGGTTGCCCGGGATTCACTGATGGAGACTATCTGGGGTACGCGGGCCGATCTAAATACACGAACGGTGGATACGCATATCAGTCGAATTCGCTCTAAACTGGGTATCAATCCGGCAGTCGGCTGGCAGCTCAGTAGTATTTATCAACGTGGGTATAGGTTATTTAGAGTCTCACATGAGTAAAGTCTGATGTTCCGTTTTGTCACAACACTTCTGTTCATGTTTGTTATTGGTTTACCTGGTGCGGTTGTTGCCGATGAAAAATATTGGGAATATACATTCAGGCCCGGTGACAGCTTATGGGAAATAGCTAAAAAATATACAACCTCGGTTAATAACTGGAGTGAGATTCAGAGCATAAACCAGATTCGTCAGGGATCGGATAGAATAATTTTACCGGGTACGCGTATTGTCATACCTGTTTCAATGTTGAAGTTACAGCCGACCCCGGCAAAAGTGATTGCGCTAAGTGGTGGTGCCAGCCTGGTACGGGCAAATGGTGAAAAGGATGAATTAGAAGTAGGGACATTATTGTATAGTGGTGACCTGGTCGTTACCGAAGAAAAGCAAAACTTACGTTTACAGTTTGCAGATAAATCCGAGTTGCAGGTTTTGTCAAATAGTGAAGTCGTACTGGATAAACTTAGTCATCATAAAAAAACAGGCATGGTCGACACGCGTATACGATTGAATAGCGGCAGTGTGAATACCTGGGTTGAAAAGCAGAATAAAGATAGTTTTTATGAAATCAAAACACCTGCGGCAATTACCGCGGTCAGGGGGACTTCTTTCAGGCTGGCATCAGATGCCAGTTTTATCAGTCGAACAGAAGTCACTGAAGGGGTTGTCAGTGTATCTGCGAGTAATACTGAGCAACTGGTTAAGGAAGGTTACGGCATTGTTGCCGAAAAAGGCAAACCACTTTCAGAACCGATAAAATTATTAACACCCCCCGTTCTTGGTGAAAACCAGTCTGAAGACCAATCGGGATTAAAATTATCCTGGGTAAAGCTGGATGGAGCTAAATTTTATCGTTACCAGCTGGCAGTTGATGATAAGTTTAATCAGGTTATTACAGAGAATACCATCCAGGAGAATACGATTGAAATGACTGAACTAAAACCCGGACGTTATTACCTGCGAGTCAGAGGTATTGACGAGAGCCAGTTGGAAGGCATTGA
Source organism: Gammaproteobacteria bacterium (assembly GCA_024225395.1). Taxonomy (GTDB): domain Bacteria; phylum Pseudomonadota; class Gammaproteobacteria; genus JACNJF01. The sequence goes on along the minus strand of JAAEMR010000205.1, from coordinate 7,850 downwards.
TTCAGTCGGAAATTTTTTAATTAAACAAGCACCTGTTGAAGACGATTCGCTCAGGAAAATTGTTATCCCCGCTGAGGTATTGTTACTCAATCTGTGAATCTGATAAATACCAAAGGCAGTAACTCCGGTCTGATCCAGCATATTTTGCTGGTAATTTTGCTGGCATTTGTTGCCGGGTTGTTCGTTCATGGTAATGTGCTGTGGAGATGGGATAACCTGCTTTATGACGCTCAACTGTCGTTCTGGTCTCGCACGGTTTCCGATGACATTATTGTCATAGCCATCGATGATGAGAGCTTAAATGAGCTGGGCCACTGGCCGTGGCCAAGATCCACCCATGCCCGCTTGATCGATAAACTTGAACTTGAATCACCACGAGTTATTGGGCTGGATATAATATTCAGTGAACCCGACGAACACAATCCACAATCCGACAAGTTGTTTGCAAACGCAATAGAAAATAGTGGAAAGATTGTGTTGCCGGTTTTTATGTCTCAACAAAGTGCTAACTCTTATCCCATAGAAGCTCTACCTTTGCCCGAGTTTAGCAACCATGCAGCAGCGTTGGGACATGTGCATATTGATCTTTCCGATGATGGTATCGCACGTAAAGTGTATCTCAGGGAAGGTATCGGTAAACCCCACTGGTTGCATTACAGCCTGGCCGTTTTGAGTGTCAGTCATGCTGTAGAGTTCGAGCCTGGTCATAATCGAATCAACCCGGAAAAACAGTATTCGCCCATGTTATGGTCCAGGGAAGACCTGTTGCTAATTCCTTTCGCAGGTCCGCCCGGACACTTTCAACAAATCGGTTATTCTCAGGTCCTTTCCGGGCACTACCAGAAAGACCTGTTTCGCGACAAGATAGTATTAATTGGAACAACTGCCGAAGGAATGGGAGATGCTTTGCCTACACCGTTGTCGGGCAACGGTGGTACTATGCCCGGAGTTGAAATTGTTGCCAATATCATAGACTCTCTGTTAAATGATTTACGCATTATTGAACTGAATAAAAGCTGGCTTATCATCATTACCGCTATTCTTGTAGCGCTACCCTTACTGATTTACCCTTACCTGAGTCCAGGCAGTACATTACTTGTGCTGTTTGGTATTGTTTTGGTCACTATCTTCCTGGTCGCTTTTTTGTTATGGCTATTTGGAGTATGGCTACCGCTATCCACGGTATTACTATTTCAGTTTATCAGTTACCCGTTATGGAGCTGGCGCAGGCTTGAGCTGGCGATGCGTCACATTAATGCCGAGCTGGATCAGGTTTCTGCCAGACAAAAAGTGTTGAGCATAAGTGGTGAAAGAAATTTTAAAAATGAGATCAACTTCATTGGACTATTTATTCCTATTAAGGGCTGGGTATTACAAAATGAAGATGGTTCGAATCTTCTCAAGCAGGGAAATGCTCCCGTCTGTAATTTACCTCATTTGAAAGAAAATGACTGGAGTGTGGAAGGCGATCAGTATTGGACTTATGCAAGCTATCATAATAAAAATTACCGACTTGGTTTGAGTCTTGCGCGGGATGCAGCGATTAGTGAAGACGAGATGCGCTTACTTAATGGTTTGATCGCAACTCCGTTAAGTGCCGAAACAGATCGCGATAGCTACGCTGAAGACGTTTTACAGGAAAAAATAAAACAGGTTCAGGCAGTGGGTATTGAATATGAAAAACTGCGCCGAATTATCGATGACAGTCTGTCCGGTATGGCCGATGGTGTATTAATCTGCAGTTGCCGAGGCCAGGTCATGTTTTCTAATCGACGCGCAGGGTGGTACTTGTGTGGTGATGATAATGCAGATATGAATGGCCACTCATTAAGCAGTTTGTTAGATCATGTTGAGTTGAAAAATGGCGTAAGCTGGAATGTTTTGTTGAAACCGGTACTTTTCAGACAGCAACGCCAGTTGACACATGCTAGACATGAGTCGGGGCGGGACCTGATGATAGAATTGAGCCCGTTGAAATTTATTGGTGAAATGTTTGATGGTTTTGTTGTCAACTTCTCGGACATCAGCCTGTTAAAAGCCAGTGAAAGGAAGCGTAACGAAGCACTGGACTTTCTTTCTCACGATCTTCGATCTCCTCTATCATCAATGCTGGCGATGCTTGAAATTTCAAAAAATAAATCGACTATCGAAGAAATGAAGGCAATGTTGACTGTTATGGAAAAAAATACCTATAAAACACTACACCTTGCCGAACAATTTTTACAGTTATCCCGCGCGAATACGAATGAAAATATCAAATTTTATGATATAGATTTTAACAGCGTAGTATTGAATGCAGTTGATCGAATATGGGCGTTATCCAATAAATTGAAAGTGACCATCAATCATGATTTCGAGCAGGATGAATGCTGGATACATGCGGAAGCCGATTTACTCGAACGAGCCATTATAAACCTGTTATCGAATGCCATTAAACATAGTGAAGCCGGCTCACAAATTAGGCTCAGCGTTCATCAGAATCAAAATGTGATTAGCTGCTGTGTTAGTGATCAGGGCTCAGGTATTGCAGCAGCAGAATTGCCACACCTGTTTGAAATGTTTCGACGAGTTCATGGTGCTGGCGTGGAAAGAAAACAGGGTGTCGGACTTGGACTGGCCTTTGTAGATGCTGTTGCTAAACGTCACTCAGGGACAGTGGAGGTTGAGAGTAAACTCGGCAAAGGCTCGAAATTTTGTTTGAAAATTCCAAAAATAGATCCAGTAGACGATATTGAGTAATCTACTCACTGAAAGCATTTTTATTAAGCTGGGCATGACGTTAAAACTACTCTTTATTTAGGCGTGATCTACGCCTCCTGAAATTACTACCTTCCTTCTCTCAATTGTAACCAATTGTTAATTTTGCCTTAATGGCATTGCCTCGCTCTAACAGCTTTCCTATAGTGGTTTTGTAACAAGATGTGTTACTGAATAAAAATTATTAATTCATGAGCTTAAAAATATCAAATGAGAGGAAAAGTCAGATGGGCTTTATAAGAGATTGTTTTGAAGAGCATGGAAGACTATTGATGGATGAACTTGAGAGAGCAGGTTTTTCAGTTAATCAATCTATAGATTTTTTACCTGAAGTCGCATCTGGTATAGCGAGTACATTTCAGATTTTAGGTGTCGAAAAGACGACTAATAACCTGGTTTCTTCTAACCCTAATCAATTGTTACATATGTTAAACATAGATGAAATTGTGCAAAAGACAGGGTTGAATTTAAATCAGGTGAAATCTGGGTTTAAGGTTGTTACCCCTTTTTTTTACAATCATTTTAAAAAAAGAATGATTTGAATGGGGTGCTATCTACACGGTTTAAATCAATAGATTAAGTAATTAAAGTCAGCTTAAATTTAAAATTATTGGTAAATATTTTTTATCAAAAAAACTGGAGAGAATAATGTCTAAAAATACGCAAGATGTAGAAGGTATAGGTCCCAGATATGCAGAATTACTAAAGCAGGAAGGTATTGTTACAATTGAAAAATTACTGGAAGTTGGTTGTAGTAAATCCGGCCGAAAGGCTTTAGCTAAAAAAACATCAATCAATGAAAAAAATATTCTGAAGTGGATCAATATGTGTGACCTGTTTCGAATCAATGGTGTGGCGGGTCAATTTGCCGAGCTTCTGGAAGGAGCGGGTGTTGATACCGTAAAAGAATTACGTACACGTAATGCAGAAAATCTGGCAGCAAAAATGGCTGAGGTGAATAATGAGAAAAAGTTATGTAAAACATCACCTGGTGCCACTACTGTGAGTAAATGGATTGATCAGGCAAAAACATTAGAGCCGATAGTTACCCATTAATATTGAAGGTATATTTAAATGAAAATTAATCAGAAATTCAGTATCTATGATGCTAAAAAAATGTCGACTAAAGTTATAGGCTTTCTATTGCTAGTGTCTATTATGTTATTGCTGTTTAAACCTGTTATGGCTGATATGGTCAATATTAATAAAGCAGATGCAGGGGCATTACAGGCTAACCTTGAAGGAATTGGTCCTGTCAAAGCAAAGGCTATTGTGAACTATCGAAAAAAACATGGTTCGTTTAAATCAATTGATGATTTAAAAAAAGTACCAGGTGTTGGTAAGGAGATTGTTCGTCGAAATAAGAAAAGTCTTTCGACTTCTCGCGGAGTGATAAAAGCAGCCGATAGAAAAGCTGAAAATAGCAATAAAAAGGAAACAGGAAATACGGCTAAAAAAGCTAAAAATGAGACTGATTCAAAAGGAAAAAAATCGATTAAAGATAACTCTAAAAAGGCTGGAAAAAAACTAAAGAAAAATAAAAAAATGAAGCAGGGTGAATCTGCAAAGAAGGGTAAGGCAGATAAGGGCTCGAAGAAAAATAAAGCCAATAAGGAGCTTGATAAAGCAAAATCGAAAAAAGCTAAAAAGAAGAAGAAGCTAAAGAAATCTAAAAAAGGTGGCAAGAATTAAGCCTTCTATATATTTTTAATTAACTATGTTTGTAGAGCTAAATCAAACTTACAGGAACACACAGCAGTAACCTGATTTTATCTACAAGCATCAACTCGTAACAAAAAAGTCCTTCTTTCCACATCGATCTCCTGATATTTAATTTGAGAAAGATGTGGTTTTTACTTCATCAATTAATTCTTGCTTAGAAGATATGGAAATTAGTATGTAGTGTACTAATTCATATTAATAAAATTAATATTTCAATGATAAGGTAGCTGGCTAAGATAGCTCCCATGAAGATTAATGCAGCCAGGCCAGTTACATAAAAAGACCACTTTACAATATTGCTCACTATTTGCATTTGGATTCCCGCATCTGTTTATAGAGTAAAAATAAAGATGCTATTAAGACATTAATCAATGAACTCGAACAATAGTTGAACTGTTAAATATTGTAAATTCTACAATTACTGATAGTGTGTAGAAACGATCAATAAATAAGTGGTTTCTATGTGCATTTATAGATAATATTTTGTTTCTTATGATGCGATAGTATTTTTTTAATGTAACAGCAGTATTCGTAAAAATACATAAAATGATATGCTCATAAAATCAGAAAAGTACTGGCGCTAATATGAAGTTTTTCCAAAAGATTAAAAGGTCGAAAAATGATTAAAAAAAACCTGTATATATTCGTATGTTTATTCTTTGTTTCAACAGGAATTTTTGCCCAGGATGCCTGGACAGGTGCGAAGCAGGTGATTTCAATTCAGGTTGTGAATCATGGTGGTTTTATCATCAACCTGGATGGTGAAGTGGACTCAATATGTTCACACTCGGGAACCAGCATAATTTTAATTTATCCCAATCATAATAGAGTGACTTTCGGAGGGGCAAAGTCTTTGTTATCAACGGCCTTAATAGCGTTTTCGACCGGAAATAAAGTGAATGTTATGTACTCCAGTGATTCTTCTAATTGCTGGGGTAATCAATTGTTGTTATCTAAATAAATAGACCGGTACTCATCATGGAGGGTTGGCCGAAAGAGCAGCCCTGCTGGTTGACGAAGTTCTACCGCATGAGCCCACGGGTGCTGAGTTTTCCTTTTCAACTGAGGTTGCTGTTTGCCAGTCGCCCGGAACTGATGAGCAAGTTGCTGGGTATCGTCTACCGTGCTATAAGCCCACCTCATTAAAAAGGCTGGGCTGACTCCGAAAACAGCGCAACCGGTGCAGTAACACTTATCCAGCGGTTTGGACGGTCCGGTGCCCCGGGTGCGTTAAATCTGAATCCGAACGCGGCCCGGTCCACTTCCACATGCTGTTGCTGGATGGTGTTTACGTGAAAAGTAAATGGGGAAAAGACATCCTTCAAACGCACCAATGCACCAATGCACCAAGCCAGCAGGAATTGACTGAATTGGTAAAAAGGTTAGCTTACTATTTGATTTTTTATGTTTGAGATTATATCAATATCTCCACAAAAATAAGCTTTACAGAGCTGCTGAAGAGACTGTTTATTTTTAATTATAGTTGCAAATAAGGTAAATTCTTTGGCATAGATATCACCCTCGTCATTGCTATCTCTGCGAGGGCTAAAATCATCCAGCAATTTTCTGGCCAGATACTCGGTAGCACCTTCGTATTCATCTACCGTAAAGGCTTTTCGAAAGGCATAATGGCTAAAAAAGTGGATGCTTTCATGCACTAGCGTGGCGTAGCTGTGGTAATCGCGGTTGATACCGATCTGTGGTTGGTCAGCGTAGGAATGGGTGACCCCCTCAATTTCGCCCGCCCTGTCCTCAGCCACGTTAAAATGGGCTACGTGTTTCAGATAATAGACCCAGCGTTTGGCTTCAACAAAATGAAACAGTTTGAATATGGGCCGCTCGGGGTAATACAGTCCATAATTTGCGTAATGATCGACCACCAGACGGAAGGCCCTGTCGGCTTCCGCGCGCATGGATTGCAACGCTTTATCCATGCATATCAGCGCAATAGCATGACCTTGAATTGTGACGGCACCAGAGTCAGGCCCGGTGCATTGGTACTATTTTGCATCGTCATGCTGGTCATCTTAGTGGCCGGCATGCCACCGAAGAGGACATTTGTTGATCCCAAAGTATGCCGCGAAGGCCCCATCATCATACCCGAGGCAACCCCCATATTGACTCCAGCATTGTCGCCGTTGCTCATGGGCACTGTTGTCATCAGGTTGTGTGCCGGCCCTGCCATCAAAAGCACTTTAAACTGGTTTGGAATCGCTGTCATGCCCATCGCCATATTGGGATAAGGGATCGGAGTCGGCACCGGACCGACCGGGGTTGGTATCGGAGTTAGACAAACATCCGGCACTCCCAAATTCATTCCACCCATTTGACAGTTTGCAAACATAATAACCTCCTGATCAATTAACCCATATGGATGCGTTCGGCATCTATTTTTATATCTTTCTTTGCCAGAATGGCAGCCTGTTTCGAACGCATGGAATACAGATTTTGCACGGTATGGATCGAGTCTTTTGTTTTGAGCTGATCAACACCTTCAATCTGACGGAAAGAGTTTTTTAGTTTCTGTAACCAGTGCTCAGCCACTGTTTCCAGTGAATGTGCAACGGTTTGTATGTTATTGATGTTAGAGACCAGAACCGAGCCTATCGCTCTAAGGTTTTTTATATTTAACATTCCTTTTTTAGCGGACAGGTTAACTTCATCTGAAGCCATATTGATGCTCTGCAACGAACTCATATTAATGCCCTGCGAGCCATTTAAACTCAATTCCCCCTGTAAAGTTGTTAGCGAAACATTACCGGGGAATGCCAGGTGGGTATCGTTACAGCCGGGACGTTCTATGATTGACAGGATATGGCATTGTCGCGCTGGCCCCAGACTGAACAGGATGGTATCGGCCAGTTGCGGCTCTACCACACAGCTAAATGCTCTGCTGGCTACAAAGTGACCGGCTTCGCTAACAATTCGATAACCCATTTCATCGATGCCTTCAATCATTCCAGTAACAACCTGGCTTTGCAGGTTACTGTGTATTGCTGTAATTTTTTCAGTTTGCATTATCATCCCCTTTTCTTGGTTTCGGTTTCCATAATTCGGCTTTCAGACGCTTTTTATCCACACCCAGCGCCATCATTTTTGTAGAACCATTCCAGATGGTATTGTCCTCGATCACTTCATGCAGGTTGGTTCGGTACAGGCTGGTGTTCGATAAATCGGCATTACGCAGGTCTGCATGAGATAAATCCACATAGGTCAGGTCCGAGCCGGAAAATATTGTTCGTTCACATATCGCATCCGTAAGCTGGGCCTGGTTAAGGTTTGCTTCGGTCACCACAGCATCAGTCATATCACTTTCATTCAGCAGTGCCTGTTCTAACTGCGCCTTAATAAACGAAGTCCGGGCCAGCTTG
>JAAEMR010000204.1 GCA_024225395.1 Gammaproteobacteria bacterium | reverse complement strand
GTTCCTTGAAATATCAGTTAACCCATTTTCTGGCGATAGCCGATCCATATCTGACCAATTTATGTAAATCTTACAATTTGGACTACTGGCAAGCAATCTAACATCCGGGAGTCTGACAAATTAGGGGCAAATTTAGAGCATATCTTTAATTCTGCCGAGGTTAAGAGATTCTCAATATACATGAAATTTTGGTGAGTTTGCGCTATTGGCAATAGTATCAGAAATGAAATTATAATAACCAAATTAGTACCTATTTATTGAAATCACATCATGTTTGCGCATGATTTATACGATAGCCATAGTGGGCAGAATAACTCGTTCTTTTAATTGCAGAGCTGCTACAAGTACTTTTTTACCCAATGATGAAAGATAGTATTTGTAAGTGCGCCCGACACGCTTGATCAGTCGAAGTACTCGGAACCTTTTCAAAACACGACCTATTTTCTGGGAATTCCATCCTGCCAGATGGGGTTGCAGGGCTCGATTGGTGAAGCCGGCGATCTGATATTCACCACGCAGAATCGCCAACATGAAACTCAGGTCTTGGGATTGGAAAAAGTTTACTCCCCGATAAGACCGCTGTTTGTCGTCTTTTACCGAACCGGTGATTTTGCGAAGATCAGTGCGTTCGCGGCTGTGGTCTCGCCACTGCAAGATAAATGACAGGTAGCGTTTATTACATGCCTGCATTTGTTCTGCCACGGCACCCAGACTGTAGATGGCCTTT
>JAAEMR010000203.1 GCA_024225395.1 Gammaproteobacteria bacterium | reverse complement strand
GGAGAGCATTACCCGATTGCAATGGAAGGCGCATTAAAGTTAAAAGAAATTTCCTACATACATGCTGAAGCATACCCTGCTGGAGAATTAAAGCACGGTCCACTGGCTCTGGTAGATGCAGATATGCCAATCATCGTGGTTGCTCCGAATGATGAACTGTTAGAAAAATTACATTCTAATATTCAGGAAGTGAAAGCACGCGGTGGCCGTTTATATGTTTTTGCTCATAAAGGTGTGAAGCTTAATGAAGATTCTGATGATGTAATTATCGGAATGCAGTGTACAGCCAGGTGGACAACGCCAATTTTATCGACGATTCCATTGCAGCTATTGAGTTATCACGTAGCGGTGCAAAGAGGTACCGATGTTGATCAGCCCAGAAACCTGGCTAAATCTGTCACGGTAGAATAATCGTTTTTTAATCTCTGACCATTTGTGCTGCCACCGTATCACGCAATTGCCTGTTGCCGAGTTGTTCAATCAGCTTGAGGGCTAAATCCATTGCCGTACCGGGTCCACGTGAGGTGGTAATATTTCCATCAATTTCGATGGCCTCTGTTGAAATGTCAAAACCATTATTATCGGTTTGATCCAGTGCTCCTGGGTAGCAGGTAATTTTTTTACCGTTTAAAATCCCAGCGGCAGCGAGTGCTTTGGGTGCTGCACAGATGGCGGCTATATTTTTATTCTGCGAGTGCTGTTGCTTGATGAGCTGCTGTACCTGGGTATTGTCGCGTAAATGATCTGCTCCTGGCAGGCCACCAGGTAAAAATATCAGGTCAAATTGATCATTTATCACCTTATCTATTGAAGTATCGGGGATAAGAACGTTGAGTCGACTTGCTCGGACAGGTTGGTCATTCAGACCTGCGGTGATGACTTCAAAGCCTGCGCGGCGTAATAAATCAATGACCGTTATCGCTTCTAGTTCTTCAAATCCGTCTGCAAGTGGGACAAGTACTTTGGCCATGATTTTTTCTCCTGTTGTTGATATTCAATCAGCTGTGAAATAGTCATAAATTGATAGTTATCAGAAATTTTAGATAATTTATCCTGTAATAAATCGATAGTCGAGGAATAGGGATGAGCAATGGCAATCGCTGAGCCCATTTTACTGGCTTTGTTTAGCCATAATTGATATTGAAATAAGATAGACTCCTGATTAGTGTGGTCATAATCAAGAAAAACGTCACGCTTTAAAGAAGGAACGCGAGCTCGTAAGGCTTGTTGATAAGCCTGGCTTAACGCAGTTGTTCGGCTATCCAGAAAGTAAAAGTTCCCGTTGAATCTTTTAATCGATTCCATGATGGGGCGCATAATGTAACCCATGCCGGTAAGCTTACTGCCCATGTGATTGTTAATGCCCCGGATGTAGGGGATTTCCTTTAACATGGTGTCTACGTTTGAGGTTATCTCATCTTCGCTCATGTCTTCATCAAGAGTGCTTGTTTCGTCGTATTTTCCAGAAGCCAGGGATTGCATGGGCATGTGAAGCATAATTTCATGTCCATTTTTATGTGCAAATTCGGCTATTTTTTTATCGTAAGTTGTATCGGGGATGATCGCAAAAGTGTGTTGACCCGGCAGGTTCAGGACCTGTTTAGCAAGTTCGAAAGAATAGCCTAGATCATCAACAACAAGTGCTAATACGGGTTTCTCCGCATTTGCACTGCTGGACAGTAAAAGTGAGCCTAGCAGGAAGGCAAAAACTTTAATCATCCTTTCTGCTGAATCCTGTTAGCGATAGTAATGCCTTTAAGCAAATTCAGTGCTTCAAAAAGTTGATAGTCAGTTTCAGAGAGATTTTCTGGTTTATCTTTTTTGGAGTCATCATCATTACCGGAAGTTGATTTGGTTTCTTTTGTCTCTTCACCATTTTCAGGGTTACTGAGATGCCCTGACAAGTCTCTTTCTGAAATCGTTTTGGGTGCTTTCTTGCGATCCGAAACTTTTAGATTTCTTAATGTTATATCGGGAACTATGCCTTCAGCCTGTATAGATCGACCATTAGGAGTGAAGTATCGGGCAGTTGTCAGCTTAACGGCAGAGCCATTTCTCAATTCCTGAATTGTTTGAACCGAACCTTTGCCGAATGTCTTGAACCCCATAATTATTGCTCGTTTATGGTCCTGCATGGCACCTGCGACAATTTCGGAGGCAGATGCAGATCCACCATTAACCAGAACGACCAAAGAGGCGCCATTTAAGATATCGCCGGGTGTTGCCGTATATTTAACACTTGAGTCATCAATGCGTCCTTCAGTATAAACGATCAATCCTTCATCCAGGAAAGCATCTGAAACACCCACAGCGCCATTTAATACACCACCGGGATTATTGCGTAAATCAAGTACCAGGCCTTCCAGCTTGGACTCTTCCTGTAAAGTTGAAATTGATTTTAGTAAGTCAGTCGAGGTACGGGATTGAAAGTTAGTAATGCGTACATAACCATAACCTTCTTCCAGCATGCGTTTCTTGACGCTTTTAACGCGGATGATTTCACGGGTAATGGTGATGATTAATGGTTTGGTTTCACCTTCACGCACAATAGTTAATTTAATATCAGTGCTAGGTTTTCCACGCATAATCTTCACGGCTTCCGACAGGGTCATTCCTTTAACGGATTTTTCATCAAGTTTAATGATGAGATCTTTGGCCTGTATTCCAGCCCTTGAAGCGGGTGTGTCATCGATAGGAGAAATAACTTTTATGAAACCATTTTCCATTCCAACTTCTATGCCCAGGCCACCAAACTGGCCGGTGGTACCTATGCGTAGGTCGCTAAATTCTTCGGTATCCAGAAATGAGGAATGTGGATCAAGCCCGGATAACATGCCCCGAATTGCATCTTCAAGTAGTTTTTTATCGTCTACGGCTTCAACATAATCCGATTTGATTCGTGAAAAAACATCAGTAAAAGCCTGTAAATCTTCAAATGGAATGGATTGAGAATTATCTTTTGTGGCATAAACGCTATGCCCTATAGCCAATGACAGGCCTAATAAAATGCCAGCGATAAAAAGTGTTGATGTTCTAAGTTTTTGAAGCATGTAAATCTCCGTTAATAAGTCATTATTGTAGACCAATTAATGGTCGATAAGTTGTTATATAAGGTTGTTGTTGTTAATTTATAGTAGAACCTTAAAGATTAAATCGCTAAAGAAGTTTAAATTGAAGAAAACCAGTTGCGGGTTTTACACCAGCGAGTGGGGTTTTGAGGTTTGCTTTTCTTTCTAATTTCAAAATAGACACCGTTTTTGCTTTGTCCTCCACTATTACCAATGCTTCCGATGATGTCTCCGGCCTCTACCCATTCGCCTGTAACTTTATACAGAGACTCATTATGTCCATATAATGATAAATAGCCATCTCCATGATCTATTATAATAAGATTTCCCATGCCTCTAAGCCAGTCGGAAAATGCGACTCTGCCATGCGAAATGGCACGAACGTTGTTTCCTCTTTTGGCTTGAATGATAACCCCTTGCCAGCGCAAATTGGAGGGTGGTTTTGGGCGACCGTATAACTTTCTTACTTTGCCTTTTACCGGCCAGGAAAGTTTTCCTTTCAATGATGAGAACTTGTTTGTTGATTGAGCACGTTTTGTCTGAATAAAAATTTCCGGCAGGGAGTCTATAAGCAGGGTAAGATTTTTTTCGTCATCTTCTAACCGGGTCAGAAATTTGCCCTGCTTTTTTAACTGTTTTTCAAGATTTAAGACTATTTTTTTTCTTTTAGTGCGATCGCTGCTCAAGCTGGATTTCTGTGCCTGTTGCTTTTTTAAAACTTTTTCAAGTTCTTTTTTGGCAAGCTTAATCTTGTTTTCGTTGTTAATGAGGCGGTTAAAATGTTCAGTTGATGCCTCAATTTGTTGTAGTCTAAAATTAGAAAAGTATTTGTAGTAAATCAAATTTCGCTGTAGATTTTCAGCATTTTGTTGAGAAAAAAGAAGCTTTACCTGTTCCTGGTCACCTAAAGTGTAGGCGGTATGGAGTTGTTTTGATAACTGCCGGTTGTGTGTGGATATATCTTTCAGGATGCGTTTCTTGTTTTTTCCAAGTTTAGATAGTTCACCTTGCCTGGTTTTGATTAACTGACTGGATTTTCTGATTTTATTACTAATACTTCCAATTTGTTTCTCTATCTTCCTTAATTGTCGATTATAGCTGGATCGACTATTTTCCTTAACTTCAATGGTTTTACGTAATTTTTCTATTTTAGTTTTGAGCTGTGTCAATTGTTTCTGCTTTTCAGCTTTTTCTGAAGCAACAGCATTGCTGCCAAAGGCCAAAATAAAACTGATGAAAAGCAGAGCTGTAAAATGCATTTATAGTTGAGAAAATTCTTAATCTATTGAATTTAAAGGCTAATATTTAATTTTGTATATTAATTCTATGGATCTTTGCTGTTCCGTCGAGATAATACTTTAATTACCGAATTAAGGCGATAGCGAACTGTAGACAAACCTTTTTTTATCATCCATAATGGAAAACTAATATTAGCAAATGATTATAGTTGATGAGACTAGATACAATACTTCCAGGCGGAACACCTCAGTTATTAACGCGTGATGAAGATATCGAAAGAGCCTCCCGATCACTAAAAGCCATGTCGCACCCTTTACGGTTAAAGATTTTGTGCACACTGGGCGATGAAGAAGTGAGTGTTCAGGGTATCGTGGAAAATGTCGGTACCTCTCAAAGTAATATCTCTCAGCACTTGGCTATTTTACGCGATAAAGGTATTTTGGCATCCAGAAAAGATGCTAATCGAGTTTATTACCGGGTTGGTGATGCGCGCACGTTGCGTTTAATCAGCATGATGCAAGAAGTTTTCTGTACTAACTAAGTCTATGTTACAACAAATTATTGAATTTTCTACCAACCATCTAATGTTGGTAGTGTCTTTTCTGGCATTGTCAGGATTTATTCTATTCACTGAATTTCGTAAATTAACCCAAAAATTTACCACGGTGGGTCCTTCTGCAGCCATTTCAATTATCAATAAGAATAAAACAATGTTAATTGATGTCAGAGAGAATAATGAAATCACATCGGGTATGTTGAATGGTGCGATTCATATACCGTTGAGTGGAATAGGTAAGCGATTGTCAGAACTTGATAAATACAAAGATGATTCTGTTGTGGTTTATTGCCGTAGCGGAAATCGTTCAGGATCTGTTTGTCGTACTTTGAGTGGCAGAGGTTTTGAGCAGGTATATAATCTTGCTGGTGGAATTATGGCCTGGGAAGATGCCCATCTTCCTGTTTCAAGGAAAGGGAAAAAGTAAACTCAATGCCTGAAGTCGTCATCTATAGTAGTGGTTTTTGCCCTTATTGTACCTGGGCGAAAAAAATGCTGGATGGGAAGCAGGTACCCTTTAGCGAAATTCGTATCGATCAGGTAGATGGTGCGCAACAGGAAATGCTGGCCAAAAGTGAAGGTCAGATGACTGTACCGCAAATATTTATAGACGCCTTTCATGTTGGAGGTTACACCGATATGGTGAAGCTTGATCAGGAAGGGAAGCTCGATCAACTGTTGAAACTATCGTAATTTACAACCTGGCCTCCTGTCGCCTTTCTATATATGCATTTGTTGCTTCTCTAAAGCATATTTTCTGTTTGCTGTGACAGTCCTTACCTCCATATTCTTCGATTCATCGTTAAACTAACAACTTGGCTGTTTTTCTGTTAATCTTTGCGCTGAATTTTGATCATGAACGTGTTGCGATCAGATCGGTTATTTCTGTATCCAGAAAAATTTTCCGGATGACTAAAGCGCAGCACTTTTTCTACTAACCCTGATAAAAGAAAGAATATGACTGATAAACCCGCCGCTGAAAACCAGTTTTCAATCCAGAAGCTTTATGTTAAAGATATTTCATTTGAATCTCCTGATACGCCTTCAGTTTTTACCTTTAAAAACTGGGAGCCGCAGATAGAATTAAATTTAAATAATGTGAATAAAAAGGTATCTGACGGGGTATATGAGGTTGTGCTTAGTGTGACATCCACGGTTAAAAATAATGATAAAACTGCTTTTCTGGTGGAAGTGCATCAGGCAGGGATTTTTAATATCAGTGGGTTTAATGAACAGGATCTGAAGTATATTCTGGGTGCTCAGTGCATGAATATACTTTTCCCTTATGCGCGTGAAGTTGTTTCAGATTTAACTAACAGAGGCGGTTTTCCTCCATTGTTATTGAACCCGGTTAACTTCGATGCATTATTTGCTCAGGCTATTCAAAAGCAGCAACAGGAAGCTTCTGAAGAAGTTAAGCATTAAGCATCTTCGACAGTGACAAAAATATCTAAAGTTGCTGTTATCGGAGCAGGATCCTGGGGTACCGCGCTGGCGCTTCAGCTGGCAAGAAACGGTCTTCAGGTAAACCTGTGGGGGCATGAAAAAAAGCATATAGACAAGCTACTGGTAGATAATCAAAATACTGAGTTTTTACCGAGTTACCCTTTCCCTGATAATATAATTCCCACGGCCTCGTTAAGTGAAGCTGTTTTAGATGTCCTGCATATTTTAATTGTCATCCCGAGTAAAGCTTATCGCGAATTTCTGCATCAGTTAAAGCCACTGATTAACCAGCAGACTCGTATTTTCTGGGCGAGTAAGGGTTTTGAGATTGAAAGTGGAAAGTTTTTACACGAACTGGTTGTTGAAGAGCTGGGTATTGAGCATTTTGGAGTCATATCCGGTCCGACATTTGCCACCGAGGTCGCAAAGAACTTACCAGCAGCGGTGACCTGCGCAGGAAATAAGCAAGATTCGACACAGGAATTTGCTGAGCTGCTGCATGGCGAACATTTTCGTTGTTATACCTCCAGTGATGTCATTGGTGTGGAAATAGGTGGTGCCCTGAAAAATGTACTGGCGATTGCAGTAGGGGCTGCAGATGGTCTTGGTTTTGGAGCTAATACTCGTGCCGCGCTGATAACCAGAGGTCTGGCGGAAGTCATGCGTTTTGGTGAGAAGATGGGTGCTCAAAAAGAAACTTTGATGGGACTGTCGGGCTTAGGCGATCTGATTCTAACCAGTACTGATAATCAAAGTCGCAATAGACGTTTCGGGCTGGCGATCGGTCAGGGGCAGAATGTAGAACAGGCAATACAGTCAATCGGGCAGACCGTAGAAGGTTATAGAGCTGCAAAGGCCATTTACCTGATGGCACAAAAGCAGTCGATTGCTTTGCCCATAATGGGGCAGGTCTATAAAGTATTATACGAAGGTAAATCTCCTGCCGAAGCAGTTTCTGAGCTTGAAAGTCGTGAGCAAAAATCAGAAATAGAATCAATCTAGTTAACGATGTTTCATATAGCCCTTTTCGAGCCTCGAATAGCGCCAAATACAGGTAATATTATCAGGTTGGCAGCTAATAATAGTTGCCGCTTGCATCTGATCGAACCACTGGGTTTTGAGCTGGAAGATAAGCAGTTAAGACGTGCCGGGCTGGATTATCATGATCTTGCAAATGTCTCACGCTATGCCGATTTTGGTCAGTTTTCTGAGGCTTTTCAGGGAAGTAGAATATATGCCTGTACCACCCGGGGGCAGATTATGTATGACACAATAGAATATCAAAAAGATGATGTGTTACTGTTTGGTTCAGAAGTATCGGGTTTGTCGGATGAAGTTCATGCGAGCATCCAGGATGAGTTTAAAATAAAAATTCCTATGCAACCAGGTAGCCGCAGTTTAAATTTATCTAACGCGGTTGCAATTATAAGTTATGAAGCGTGGCGTCAAGTAGGATTTAAAGGCTCAAAACTGTAGCTAAAGTTATATTTCCACTCTTTTTTACTCCGCTAAACTCATTTAATCCTGTAATTGACGGGTTAAAATTTAGCTTAACGGGTAAATGCTTTAAATTTCTTGAATTATCCCAGTAACGAGCTAAAGTTTATAGATATGACAATAAGTTAAGTGATTTAGTTTAAGCAAAATCTAGGAAATTGCCGGGTAAGTTGGTAAGTCGCTATGAAAAGTTACTAATTAAACCTGCATTTTCATTTTTTTGTACTAACATAGAATCAGCTTATATGACTGGGTGGAAATATTTTTTTGCCAGTAGATTCGATCCGGATTAGCAGCTTTCAATAATAATAAGAGCTAAGCTCTCTGTCACTACACAAATTAAACGAGATATTTTAATGCCCGGCTTTTTTACATCTAAAAATAAACGTTCCCAAGTCGGGGTCGACTTTATGCCGACGGGTGTCGCGGTTGTTGAAGTGATGACAGCCAGAAAAGTTCAGGGGCAGGTAAAGCGAAGTGATTTTCTGCCAGCAGTAGGTAGTGCTGAACAGGTAAAAGTTTTACGCGACTGGGTCGCTCAAAATCAATTACAAAAAACTAACTGTAGCTGCTTGATAGCAAATCACGATGTTCAGTCATTTCAGCTTGAAAAACCTGCCGTAGAAGATGATGAATTATTGCAGGCGGTGAACTGGAAAATAAAAGACTTGATCAGCTATGATGTTGAAGCGGCTGTTGTCGATGTATTCCAGTTGCCACCTTCCCCTAAAAGTCCGGCGAGTCATATTAATGCAGTAGTTGCCAATGAAGACGTAGTGAGTGGATATGTCGAGAGTATAAAACAGACAGGGCTCATTTTGCAGGTCATCGATGTACATGATCTGGTGACCAGAAATTACTGTAGAGCATCTGATGTTTTAGATTCGACTGTTGCAGTATTACAGTTTACCGATAATGAAGGCTTAGTGACTTTTTACCATAAACAGAATTTATATGTTGCCAGAAATTTTAAAATTGGTTTGCTGGATATTGAAGCGGCTTTAGATGAGGGTGAGGCTACCTACGACTCTCTTTTGCTTGAGCTGCAAAGATCCATGGATTATTTTGAAAGTAGCTACGGCCTTGGCATGCTTCAGAAAATGATTATTTTCCCGCAGTCTCCGGGTACAGAGCGTATGGCTAAATACATTCAAAATTATGTATCCTACGAGCTGGAGTTTGCTGAAATTAATGTGGGTATAAATGGACAGCAGCAGCCGTTAGATACACATTGTTTCCCTGCTTATTGTGCAGCATTGCGTGGTATTCAGTGATGATAGTGCAGGAAATAAATCTCTATCAGAGCCGCTTCAAAGAAAAAAAGATTTTACTTTCGGTATCGCATTTATTGTTGTTAACGGGTTTAACGGTTTTGATATTGAGTTTTTCCAGTTATTGGTATGCCCAGCAGTTTGATCTGGCAGAACGGCAACATAGTGCAAAGGTTCAGGAAAAAGAGCGGGCAAGTATGAAGCTTGAGGTGCTACAGGGAAAGCTCAAGGAACTACTGGCTGATAATCGGATTGACAGGGGAATTTCCAAAGTATCGACAGATATTGCCGTTAGAAAAAGGAAAATTAAGTTCGTAGCAGATAATCAGTTTGGTTCAGGTAAGGGTTTTTCGCGCTATTTGAGTGGTTTAACGGAAATCAAAATTAAGGATATCTGGTTAAATGAAATCTCTCTTGCAGAAGGTTATATGCAGCTATCCGGTAGTGCGTTGAAAGCAGAGCTGGTGCCTGAGTATTTTAATTTGTTCCGCCAGAATAAAATATTTAACGGTAAGGTTTTTGAGGTTTTTGAGCTGGACAGAGAGCAGAGCCAGGACTGGAAAGTAGATTTTTTGATTGCTAGCAGAGTCACACCCGATGAATAAGCAATTAACTGAAGTCGCTAAAAAGATCAATGCCCTTTCTTTGAGAGAGCGTTCGATCATTATTTTGACGGTTGTTATTTTGTCAGGATTTGTCTGGTGGAATCTATTCGCTATGCCGATGCTGGAGAAAACTAAAAAGCTTAATCAGCAAAGCAAAAGCCTGGAAACTGAAATTTTAACGATCAATGCAACCACTACGGCTATACAAAAGCGCATTACTGATGGTGTGTATAAAACCGGGCAACAGAAACTGGCGCAGTTAAAGCTGGAATTGAAAAAAATAAATGATTTACTCGAAGCAAAAACACAGGCTTTAATTGAGCCGGAAGAAATGTTCGACTTGATGCAGCAGTTAATATTTGCAGAATCCAGGTTAAAACTTATAACAATGAAGCGAAAGCAGGTAGAGACTGTTTTTTCTGATCGTATGGATAAGGATAAGGATGAGGATCCACAGCCGGTAATATACAGGCATGTCATGCAGATGAGTTTTGAAGGTAAGTTTGAGCATATTTTAAAATATATTCAAAAGCTGGAATTTCTGAAGTGGAGATTAATCTGGGACGAAATTACGCTAAAAACCAGTGAGTATCCTATAATTACGGTCAATATAGAAATATCCACGCTAAGTGATAATGAATATTGGGTAGGTTTATAAGTGAAATACGGGTTAACTTTACTATGTCTGCTGATATCTGTGCAAATTGTCCATGCAGAGTTTAATGACCCTATGCGTCCGCCTGCTTATGCACTGAATAAATTCAGGTTGCAGAAGCTTAAAAATTTACCACCTGCTATTAAAAAGCCAGTGAAGCAGGTAAAGAAAGTTGTGTTTGAATTGAATTCAATTCTTTATTCGTCAGAAAGGCAACATGCAATTATCAATAATCAGCTGATCAAAAAAGGTGGCATGATTGAAGGGGCTAAACTGGTAAGACTCAGGTCAGATAGTGTCCGGTTGTTATCAAAAGGTAAAATTATCGATTTAGAAATTTATGATAATAAAATGAATTTTAAAACGATAAAAAAATCTCTCAATGAGAAAAAAATATGATGAAGTTTAAGCTACTGTTATGTGCATTATTAGTGCTCCTGTCAGCATGTGCCTCGCAGAAAATGACAAATGACAGTCAGGAAATAAGAGATGTTATCAGCGAAGATATGACCCTATCCAGTGAGAGTTATGTCCAGCAGCCTGTTCAGCCATCTGCAGAAATCATGAATGAATTAATGCCCGTTACGGGTCTTTCAATACCCGGGCTTGAGGCTGATATTGCACCAGAACCTCGTTTTGATATATCGGTGGCCAATGCTTCAGCCGAGGTTTTTTTTATGAGCCTGGTGTCCGGTACAGATATCAATATGATTGTTCATCCCAGTGTTTCCGGCAGCATTAGTCTGGATCTAAAAAAAGTGACCATACTGGACGTTATGGATTTAACTCGTGAAGTATATGGTTATGAATACAAGAGAACCGGGAATGGGTATATTGTATTACCGGCAAGAATACAGTCCAGAATATTTCATGTTAATTATTTGAACATCAACCGTGATGGCGAATCAAGTATGACGGTAAGCTCTGGGCAAATAGGGTCTTATGGCTCTACAGGTTCAGGTTCAGATTCTGATCAAAGTAGTGTGCAAGGGGCAGCGACACAATCCAGTAATATTAAAACGTCCAGTAAGGCTAATTTCTGGGCTGAATTATATGCAACCATAACTTCAATTGTAGGAAAAACAGATGGTCGCTCTGTTGTTGTTGACCGACATGCCGGGCTGGTGATAGTACGGGCAATGCCCGGGGAATTACGTGATGTTGAAGAGTACCTTTTCAGTGCTGAAAATAGCTTGCAGCGCCAGGTAATTCTTGAAGCAAAAATTATTGAAGTTAAATTGAGCGATGGTTTTCAGTCAGGAGTTGACTGGGTGGCATTGTCAGAGTCATCAGACGATGCCGCTTTTCTTGG
The DNA here is from genome assembly GCA_024225395.1 of Gammaproteobacteria bacterium. GTDB lineage: Bacteria > Pseudomonadota > Gammaproteobacteria > JACNJF01. Next base: position 7,489 of record JAAEMR010000203.1, on the reverse strand, counting down.
GCAGGCAAATCTGGTTTCAGGCAAAGCTGATTTGTATGATTCAGATGGAAATATTGATGCATTATCTGTTTTGACAGGACTGGGAGATGCTGGTTTTTCAAACCTGTTTACTATAGGGGCCAAGACGGAGAACTTTGCAGCCTTATTAAAACTGATTTCTTCACAGGGGGAGGTTCAGGTTCTTTCCAGTCCTCGAGTGTCAACGTTGAATAATCAAAAAGCAGTCATCAAGGTAGGATCAGATGAATTCTTTGTGACTGAAGTTTCTTCAACAACATCGTCGAATGCAACCTCTACATTAACTACTCCTGACATTACTTTGACCCCCTTTTTCTCGGGTATAGCCCTGGACGTTACGCCACAAATTAGTAAGGATGAAGAGGTGACACTGCATATTCATCCCAGCGTTAGCGAGGTTGATGACCAGGTTAAAAATATAACTATTGGGGGGAGAGTTCAGCAACTACCGCTGGCTTTAAGTACGGTACGTGAATCTGACTCTGTCGTAAAAGCTAAAAGCGGGCAGATAATTGTAATTGGTGGACTAATGAAAAATGCTACTGCTAATGATGATGGTGGTGTGCCGGTACTGAGTAATATCCCATTTCTGGGTAACATATTTAAACAGAGTCATAAAACTAACTACCGAAGTGAACTGATTATTCTACTTAAACCAATTGTCGTCAGTAATGATAAAACCTGGTCTAATTACATAAAACAAACCAAGACTCGGATGGGTAATTTACAACCGATACAGAAATCTGAGCCAGAGAATCAATAATGTATGAGCAGTATTACGGGCTTGTTGAAAAACCATTCAATCTGACTCCGGATACTGAATTTTATTACCAGAGCTTAACTCATCAGGAAGCGCTTAATGTTTTACTGGTGGCTATCAAAAGCGGTGATGGCTTTATAAAACTGACGGGAGAAGTGGGAACGGGTAAAACGTTATTATGCCGTAAATTGCTCGATCTTTTAGGTGATGATTTCCAGACAGTTTACATCCCGAATCCTTATATGAGTTGTGACTCATTACTAAGGGCAGTGGTTGAGGAAATGGGGTTGCTGGATTCATTAAAGGGTGACGATTATCTCTCCTGCATAAACAAACATCTAATTGAAAATGCCAGGCAAAATATCCAAACCATTATTCTCCTGGACGAGGCGCAGTCCCTTCCTGTTGAAAGCCTGGAGGCTATTCGTTTATTAAGTAACCTCGAAACCAAAAAACAAAAACTGATTCAGATTGTTCTATTTGGACAACCTGAGCTGGATACAAAGTTACAGCAAAAAAACATTCGTCAATTACAGCAGAGAATTGTACATGCCTGCTATTTAGATAATTTATCTATCCAGGGACTTGCTCGATATGTAGAACACAGGCTGGATGCGGCCGGGTATTTTGGCCCTCGATTGTTTAATAGTTCTGCCATAAAGAGTCTTTTCGATAACACTAAAGGTGTGCCTCGCCTAATCAATCTTCTTTGTAGCAAGGCGATGATGATCTCCTTTGCATCGGGTGAATTTTATGTCACAGAAAAACATATTCAGGTAGCAGCCAGGGACAGTAAGCAGGTAAACCGATCTTTCAGTAAAAAAGCGAGTGTTGCGATCCATACTGGAATTACTGTTTTAATCACCTGTTCTTTTAGTCAAATTATTGAGCCTTTATTATGAGTGTTATTAATAATGTTCTGAAAGATATAAAAAACAAACCATCGGCATTTACACCGTTGGAACTCGCTGATGTTCCGGGCAGTACGGCACAGAATTATTATCAACCTTTAGCCTGGATCTCGGGATTTGTATTACTGTCAGTATTGGCTCTGATTATATATTTTTCTATTCAGACAGAAATGATAAGTCTAAATATGGAAAATCAAATAGTTGAGTCTGTTGAGGTTCCTGTAGTCTTTAAAGCAATTGACTCACAGCCGGTAGAGCCAGCTTTAAAAGCTGATGAAGAAAGAACCGGGCTTCAGTTTAATGAAACAAAAGACTTTCTTGAATTATCTTTGCAGTTACCGCTCGGTGCACAAAGCTTTCTGAAAAAGAGCAGTGAAAATCGTTATGTTTTCTTTATTTCCAACGCAGGGAAGAAAGTTATTGCACCAGATATCACCAACAATGCATGGCTTAAAAGCATTACAGTTGATGAAACGGATGCGGGTTTGGAGATTCAATTTTATACCAGAGATAAAATTCTCGTTGAAACCCTGTCTCAGGAAAAAGATCTATTTTACTACTGGAGTATAAGGCTTAAAAAGCCTGCTATAGCACCCCGGAAAGAAAAGCCGGTTAAGCGAAATAAACAACCTGAAGCATTGGTTAAAGCAAATATCAGCGAACAGAAAAATATAGTTAAACCTGACGTTGTTGAGGTTCAAATCAGCGAAAAAGTAAGACAGGACAGAGTTCCACAGAAAAAGGTAAAACTTGAAATTAAACCAGTTGTGACCGGGGATTCTGATGCCGAGCTGCTGAGAAAAGCAGATGTTTCCATACAGCAGAAATCATGGGCGCTCGCTCAGAAGCAGCTGGAACAATTACTGAATAGTTCTATGGATAAAAAAGTACGAATAAAACTGTTGAGTGTTTACCAGTTGCAGAAAAATACTCGGGCGATGAAAGCTCTACTGGCTAAGAGTCTACAGCTTTACCCTCAGGATAATGCTTTTCTGGTGACCGATGCCGGGCAGTTATTTTCTGAATCACAGTTTTTGACATTGATACGACGTTATAAAAATAATCTGAATAATTTAAAACTGATTAACCTGGTGGCTGCATCATTTCAGCGTCTCAATCAGCATAAAAATGCAATTAGCTATTTTCAAATGTCATTAAAAACTGATTCTCAGCAACCCAGAAAGTGGGTGAGCCTGGCTATATCTCAGGAGCAGGTTTCAAAATTCGAAAACTCTGTTCAGTCCTATAAAATGGCTCTTAGAAGCGGGCCTCTTAACAGACGTTTGCAAACTTTTATTAAAAATAGATTACAGCAGTTAAAAGATACGACGCAATAATATGGATAAAATTTTTACTCCATCCTGCTTATTCTTTATGTTACCACAGGGTAGATAGTCATGGCATTCAGGAAAAAAATACGACTGGGTGATTTGCTTGTTGATAAAGGTCTTATCACGGGCGAACAATTACAGCTTGCATTGCAGGAGCAGAAAAAGCTGGGTCGTAAGCTGGGCTCTACTTTAGTCGAGCTGGGTATGATTGATGAAGACAGTATCCTGAATTTATTGTCGACTCAATTAAGTATTCCCCTGGTAGATTTGGCTAATTATAGCTATAACGAAGTCACTGTGAGAACGCTTTCAGAAACAATTGCTCGAAGATATCGTGCCATAGTGCTTGAAGATAGAGCAACTGACTACCTGGTTGGAATGGCGGATCCTACCGATTTATATGCGGTTGATGAAATCCAGGAAAAATTATCAAAGCCGATAAGCCAGGCTATAGTCAGGGAAGCTGATTTACTAATGGCTTTTGATAAAGTCTATCGTCGTACGGACGAAATTAATGCGCTGGCAGAAGAGCTGGGCCAGGAACTTTCTGATAATACAGATGATTTAGCTCATTTGCTTCAGGGAGAAATGACAGAAGCTCCTGTTGCGAAATTATTACAGTCGATCTTTGAAGATGCTGTTCAGATGAGTGCTTCTGATATCCATATAGAACCAGGTAAAAGTGAGATAAGAATCAGACAGCGAGTTGACGGGATATTGCATGAACAGGTAATGAAGGAAATTCAAATTGCTCCTGCAGTCGTTGTACGCCTGAAATTGATGGCTGACTTGAATATATCAGAAAAACGTTTACCCCAGGACGGGCGATTTAATATGCTAGTGAGTGGACGGGAAATAGATGTGCGTCTTTCCACCATGCCGGTTCAGAATGGTGAATCGGTTGTTATGCGTATACTGGATCAAACCCGGGGAGCGTTAGATATAGAACAGTTAGGAATGCCTTCCGGCCTGTTAAAACGATTTAGAAAAAACTTTCATTTGCCGCATGGCATGATATTGGTTACCGGACCTACAGGAAGTGGTAAAACGACTTCATTATATGCTGCTTTGCAGGAGCTGAATAAAGCCGAATCAAAAATAATTACGGTAGAAGATCCGGTTGAATATCAGTTAAGCCGTATAAATCAGGTTCAGGTGAATCCGAAAATTGGGTTAAATTTTGCCCAGGTTTTACGAGCAGCATTAAGACAGGATCCTGATATTATTATGGTGGGTGAAATGCGTGATGCTGAAACGGTAGAAATAGGGGTCAGTGCTGCAATGACGGGTCACCTGGTTCTCTCAACTTTGCATACAAATGATACGGTTTCTACCGCTACCCGATTACTGGACATGGGCGTTGAAGGGTATTTATTAGCGACGACTTTACGCTCAATCATTGCTCAGCGATTAGTACGAAAGATATGCAGCGGCTGTGCTCAGGACTATAGCCCTGATGCATTTGAATCAAGCTGGATTCGAGATCAGCTCTCCGTTGAAGTCAGTAAACACAGTTATAAAAAAGGCAAGGGTTGCCTGCATTGTGGTTTTACCGGGTATCACGGCCGAATGGGTGTGTATGAATTACTGGATATGAATGCAGAACTGGCAGAAGCCTTAAGGCGGGATGATACTCAGGGGTTTGTCGAAGCTGCTGCCAGGGCTCCCGGTTATGAACCCCTGGTCCATGTAGCACATGAATATGCCTGCCAGGGTTTAATATCCATTGATGAAGTATTGAAACTTGCAGGGCAGTCGAGGGAAGATCCACTAGAAGAAGAGCTGGAAGAATTAGAGCTTGAGCCGGAAGTTTGATCAATGATGATCTGTATTTATTTATTAAGGTGTCAATATGCCAGTTTTTAAATATAAAGGGCGAGCTAAGTCTGGAGCTCTGGCAGAAGGTGAGATGGACTCGGCCAGTAGTAGTATTCTGGCTGGTATATTAATCGATAAAGGTATCACGCCACTACAGATAACAGAAGTAAAGCAAAAGGTTGACGTGATGGATCAGATCCATCAAAAGCTTGATTTGTACAAGGTCAGCATTGAAGAGCTTTTAATGTTTACGCGCCAGATGGGCGCTTTGGCAAAAGCGGGTATCCCGATAACGCGTGCCATATCTGGCATTATGGATTCTATTGAAAATCCATTGATGATTAAATCTCTGAAAGACACGCTGGAACAGCTTGAATCCGGTCGTAACCTGTCGATGGCCTTTTCCCGTCACCCGAGAGTTTTTAGTAATCTTTATATCAGCATGATCCAGGTGGGAGAAAGTACCGGAAGACTGGATGAAGCCTTTGCCATGATGGCCGGGTATATCGATCGAAATAGAAGGATGAGTAATAATATTTCGACGGCATTACGTTATCCGACAACCGTTATTATTGCGATCACCATTGCGATGGCTATAGTCAATTTATTCGTGATACCCAAGTTTGCTTCCTTCTTTGAAGCGAATGATCTCGAGCTTCCCTGGCAAACCGTTTTTTTATTAACGTCGTCAAATTTCATGGTCGATAACTGGCATTATCTTCTGGGCACACTTGTGTTGATCTATTTTGCATTTAAACGCTATATTTCTACCGATGAAGGTCGTTATAAATGGCATCATTTTATTCTCAGGGTGCCCGTTATTGGCGATATCTTGTTGCGCGCCTACCTTGCCCGGTTTGCGCGTTCATTTGCTATGGCTTATGGGGCAGGAGTACCTATAGTTCAGGGAATGGGGGTTATATCGCGTTCGGTAGGTAATGACTATATTTCCAAACATGTAGCAGACATGCGCGAAGGCATTGAGCGTGGAGAAGCTTTAACCATTACGGCTTATCGTACGGGCATGTTTACACCGGTGGTTATGCAAATGTTTTCAGTCGGTGAAGAGGCCGGAAACCTGGCTGAGATGATGAGTTTTATTGCTGACTTCTATGAAGAAGAAGTGGATTATGATGTAAAAACACTGTCCGATAAACTGGAGCCATTGATTTATGTATTTGTCGGTCTCATGGTACTGGTGCTGGCGTTGGGTATTTTTGTGCCAATGTGGGATATTGCGCAACTGGCCGGAAGGTAGGCATCAGTTGAAAGTCGACAGTTGATAACCGAAAGTTGACAGTCTAAGCCCAAAGTAAAACTTAATGAATAAAGAAATTGCTTCGCAACCCGATGCTACAAAATTTAGATCAATAGCGACCATTATTTTGGTTTTGATCTGTATAGCGGTGTTTCTTAAGTATACCGAGCACCTTTCTGCCAAAGCAGGGGTGATTGCTAGAGATCGAGTGTTATCTGATATCAAATATTCACTGGCGATGATGTTATATGACTATACCATTAAGGGAAAAACGGAAGAATTACAAAGTTTTGACGATGGAAATCCGTTTGTGGTGCTGGCTATCTATCGCGGGCTTCCAGGAAATTACCGCGGAGCTAAAGCTGAATTTCCAGAAAATCCTGAGCCGGGTTGGTATTTTGATCTTTCCCTAAAACAAGTGGTTTATATTAACAATAAAAGTGAGTTTGAAAAGTTTTATATTAAATTTTTATATGAAGATGTGGATCAAAACGGAAGGTTTGACCGTCAGCTAGATGTGCTTAAGGGGTTGGTAATAAAAAAGGCCTCTTGAATAAGAGGCCATAAAAAATATTGGAAATTTAAATTATTCTGTACAGATTAGTGTAGCAAGAGCTGAATTTGTACCATCTGTAATTGAACAGTTGAAAGTGACACCTGAGGCTGTACAGTCAGGGGTTGTATCAGCTACCGTGCTATAGCCTGATGGGAAGTTTCCACTAGCAAATAAGTTGGCAATACCTGATGCCAGGCAGGCATTAGCTGAAGCGTCAGCAATAATATCAGTACCGCCATCTCCTACAGAAACGTCAGAGGTTCCAACCAGAGCTTTTGCGTAATTTATGGAGGCGGCAGCTGATATTTCAGAAGCAACTCCTGAGACTGCAGCAACTGATGCTTCATCGGATAAATCCTGGAATTTTCCAAGTGCAGTAACGCCGAGAATACCCAGTAAGACAATTACGACTACCAGTTCGATAAGTGTGAAACCACTTTGTGATCTTTTCATTAAAAATTTCCTCTTAGAAGAATTTGGGTAAATTGTGAATTTATTCCTTATACTATTAAAGTAAAGTAATTGTAGTATGGTATAAGTCTGTGAATTTTCAATAAATTATGAATAATAATTGTGTTTTTTCGATGTAGAATAGAGACTGGGTTCACATTAATAGAGTTAGTGTCAGTGATTGTGTTGCTGGCAATTTTATCTGTTTTTGCTTTGTCTCGTTTTGGCGGTATGAATGTTTTTGAAGAAAAAGCTTACTTTGACGAGGTGACAAGCGCTTTTCGTTATGCCCAGAAACTGGCACAAAGCACTGGGTGTCGTGTGCAGGTGACGACCACACCTACTTCTTATCAATTGCAACAGGGGTCTACCTGTACCTCATCGACT
>JAAEMR010000202.1 GCA_024225395.1 Gammaproteobacteria bacterium | reverse complement strand
CACTGAATGCATTGTGCGGTGATCGGCCTCTGTTACCATGCATTGGCGGTGAAGTGCCTGTTTCTCTTAAATGTTTTTGCAGACTTCTCAGCCTTCCCAAAGTTTCCCCATGATAAAATAAAAACACATCACGGCATATATTTGGACTTTGAACAAACTTTTCCCTTGGAACCGCGGAAAAAAATTTCCGAAGACCGTCGTTTTTTCGAAATTGTCAGGGCGGATTAGTTTTTCATGGGGCCCGGGCATTTTTCTGACTGCTTTCGTTTCCTTTTATGATTATCGGAAGGCGTTCCCGCCTGCCGGGATGATACCCTTGCGTCCTTCCGGGTGATTTGCCGCGAGGCTCAGCCGGTCCGGCAGGCGTCCCGATCTCCTGAAGTATTCGGGGCATGTCCCGCTGCGCCATTGACGGAGATACGAGTTGTCCCGACCTGAGTTCTCCGACTCCGGGAAGCCATCGCTCCCAAGGACGGGGAAGATTCTGTGCCAACGGAGCTCCTGCATAAAGCTGAGCATACGCAATTCCCACAATCTCCCACCAGTTCTCCTCGTGTCCGACATCAGGGGTCTGATATGACGTCAGAAGGAGCCTGTTTTTCCCGAAACGGAAGAAATGCTCCATGTCGTATCGCTGTCTGTATGCATCGTATGCGCAGGTCAGCGATATCCCGTGACGGCGTTCTCCGATGATGATCAGCCACAAAGGTCGCCTGAACACAAATTTTCCGTCATTATCTTCCACTGTGATCCGTATCAGGGTGAAAGGATGTCTGTGCATCGGAATGTTACGTTTGCCGCGCATGAGCAGATCGTGCCATGCTTCCATTCTTACACGGCAATTGCGACCGTTTTTCAAAGTGACAGGAACGATCTCTTCAGCATCGGGTTTGCCCCAAGTTGACGGCTCCTTCATATCGAAAGCTGCTCCGTACCACCTGGGATGCCCTTTTTTCTTATCCGAATCATTCTGTTCAAACATCCTGTTAAATGTCCGATTGCCGCGGACTCGGATAATCGAAGCCAAATTTCCGTGTTCGACGACCTGGCCGAGAAATTCGCGGGCGCTGTACGAACTGTCGCCTGCCAGGGCACAGAGTCCGGTTCCGAAGGGGAGAGTCTCATCCTTCAAAACATCTGCCACCTGGGCAGCTCCGATATCAACAGACTTCTTATCGGTCGGCACCCGTCGGATCAGAAGAGGGATCACCCACGGCGGCGAGCTGTTCCCGGCTTTTTCCGGCAGTGCCGTCAGAACTGAGTAGTTGTGTCCGACCGCTATCGGTTTGTTTCCCGGTGCCGGATTGGGATGATAGTTAATACCGCGATCTGCCAGGGTGTCGGCAAAAGGTCGCGGATATCCTGTCGTATCCAGTCCGAACAGGTGAAAATTTCGTCGGGCAGGCGCAGGACACAGTCCGGCCAGAATGCGGAGCAGAACCTGCTGATGCTCAGTACGTTCCTGCTCCGCATTCTGCGGATCACCCGGTTTGAAAAAATTTTTAACGGCATCGTAAATACTGCCGTATTGCCTCTGAAACTGGGTATTCAGACTCAGTTCGACCGGTGATCCGGCTGAACCGCTGCATGCTAACGCATCAATCAGATCCGTTACGGCATCCGCTCTTTTGGGAAAAGACTGATGAAGTTTTTCTCTGAACTCTGACAGTTTCCGAACATCAGATTCCATGACAACCTCCCGGTGACCGGTTTGAATTTCAGACAGTATACCGCATCAGGCCAGAAAAAGCCACATCTGTCTCGCCCAAGTCAACAGGATAGTCTAACCTGTTAATAATAAAATAAATCTGATTTATTCGCCTGTTTGGGAAAACCTGCCTTTGCTCAAACCCCCAAATAAATAATACATTCAATTTCAGATGATTACAGTGAACTCTGTTTTATTATGAATATTAACAAATAGTTGATGTTTTATGTTTTTAAATCAGGCAGATGTATGAATCAAAATTTCAGGCTCAAATTTTGTTCAAAGTCCAATTTCAAGAAACTGATCAATAAGTTCGTAATACGGTTCAAGTTCATTCGATCTCTTAACAGTTTTCAGAACTGCTGAATCCGGATTACGAATATATTTACTGACTGTTTGCCTGTTAATACCCATAATTCCTGCGATTTTCCTGTTTGAACAGCCTTCATTTTTCAGCCTGTGAATTTCAAAAACAATTTGTCTGTCAATCATAATTAATAATCTCCTGATGATTTGCAATCAGAATATTTCTTGCGCGTTTAACAGTTCTTTCCAGGTATTGCCGCTTTCTTTTTTCCCCGGAATGATTATTCCAGTCGGTACGTTCCGCTCTCAGCCGCTGTTCAGTTTCTTCATCAGTACAGCCCCTTCGAATCAAAGCCGGGGCATATGAAAAATCAGTTGCAGACGCATCATCCCGCAAATAATCTGAACGGGAAATATCAATATTCTGACACTCTCCCCCCTGGGTTGATGGGAAAGGCTTCCGGGCACATTTGCCAAGTTCTTCCAGTCAATCCGTATTAATTTTGATAAAGGATATCTGTTTCCTGCGCTGCGATACTGCTCTTTGCGATTTCTGAATCCGGGGCAGCGGCCCCATCGGTTATTCGGAGATGCCCCGGGGTCGCTGCAAAGTTTTTTCAGCCAATATTTTTTTTCATTCAAAGACAATGCATTTGCACAATGAATCCACACCTGAAAATTATCCGGCGATGTTTCCACAACCATCCGGCCCGGTTTCCATCTTCCGTCTTTATATATATGGTGACGCAGTATTAAAGACCGGTTAATATCATCAGCCAGAATATAAAAACACTCTGTTTCCCTTAACGGCTGAATCAGTATGTGCCTTCCATTGGAATTTTCAGCTTTTAAATATGGTATAT
>JAAEMR010000201.1 GCA_024225395.1 Gammaproteobacteria bacterium | reverse complement strand
GTTTCTTTGGAGCGCCTGGTTTGTCAAAAGATAAAGCCAAAGCCTATGCAGACATATTAGGTAAAATGTATGACACACCGGCCTGGGAGACAGTTCGTTCTAGAAATGGCTGGGTCAATGTTTACAAACCTGGTGATAAATTTTACAGTTTTCTTGAAGAACAGGAAAAAAAGGTAGGTGATTTAATGCGCGAACTTGGTTTTCTATAATCTTAGATACGCCACTAAAAAAACTGGTACAGGTTCAACCCTGTACCAGTCACAAAGGAGAAACCTCATGAACCTCACTAAAGAACGAATTGGTGCTCTGTTTTTTTTACTCCTGTCAATTATCTATGGTTATTACGGAACTGAAATTCGGCTATACCCGGGCGATGAGCTGGAACCGATGAATGCCAGAACAATGCCTTATTTTCTTTCTTTAATGGGTATAGGGTTTTCACTCATATTACTCATCACAGGTAAAACACATGATAAGGACGATCATGATCAGTCAAGGGAATGGATACCGGTAGTTCTATTAATTTCACTGACATTATTATACGGCCTGACTCTGGACTGGCTGGGTTTTATCGTCTCTACAATCCTTTTTCTAATAGGTGGATTTAGAATTCTGGGAGAGAAACGCTGGAGAATTTTACTTCAGGTTTCCATTCCCTTTGTGCTGATATTCTGGTTCGGTTTAACTCAATTGCTTGATATCTATCTTGCACCAGGTCGCCTTTTTACCGGCCTGTTCACAGGTTAGGAGCCTATTATGTTAGAAGGTATTTTAACTGGACTTGGAACAGCTATTATGCCCATGAACTTGTTCATGGTTGTTGTAGGCTGCTTTGTGGGTACATTTATTGGTATGCTACCTGGCCTTGGCCCAATTTCTGCCATCGCATTAATGATTCCAATTACCTACGGACTTGATCCGGCTTCCGGAATTATCTTAATGGCCGGCGTTTACTATGGTGCAATATTTGGCGGATCAACATCCTCCATTTTAATTAATGCTCCCGGATGTTCTGGAACGGTTGTCACATCCTTTGATGGTTATCCACTGGCTGCAAAAGGACAGGCTGGAAAAGCACTGGCTATCGCGGCTTATGCATCTTTCACCGGGGGTACTATATCAGCCATTTTTCTGCTGGTAGCTGCCCCAATGCTGGCTGAAGTATCCTTAAGTTTTCAATCAGCAGACTATTTTGCATTGATGGTTCTTGGGTTATCTGCTGTAGCCGCATTCAGTGGTCGTGGTCAAGTCATAAAAGCGCTACTCATGACTGTATTTGGCCTCATGTTATCGACTGTTGGAACGGACCGTGCAACGGGTGTACAACGATTTACCTTTGGTTCTATCGATTTACTGGATGGCATCAGTTTTCTGTTACTTGCCATGGCAACTTTTGCCCTGGCTGAAGCCATGATGTCTGTATTAAATGGTGAGCATAAAGATGATGCATCATCCAGTAATGACATGAAAGAACTGGGTAGTATGAAACTCACTAAAGAGGAAGTTAAGGAAATTGCCCCCACTATTGGACGGTCTTCTGTACTGGGTTTCCTAATCGGTGTATTGCCTGGCGCGGGTGCGACCATAGCCGCATTTTTAGCTTACGGTGTTGATCGAAATCTGGCAAAAGCCAAAGAGAAATTAAAATTTGGCACAGGCTCCCTGCGTGGACTGGCAGCACCTGAAGCTGCGAATAATGCAGCTTCTTCGGGTTCATTTGTTCCTCTTTTAACACTTGGCATTCCCGGTTCTGGAACAACTGCAATTATGTTAGGTGCGTTAATTTCCTATGGAATACAACCCGGCCCGCGCCTTTTTGTCGATAATCCAGAAGTATTCTGGTCGGTCATTATTTCTATGTACATCGGTAATGTTGTACTGCTAATTCTCAACTTACCCTTAATACCCTACATATCCAGGTTATTGATTATTCCCCGTCCAATATTGGTTCCAATGATTTTGTTGTTCTCAATTACCGGGGTTTATCTTGTTTCATTTAACTCGATGGACATTATGATTATGGCAGGCGTTTGTACTCTGGCAATTGGTTTGAGGTTATTGACATTCCCCATGGCTCCTTTGCTATTAGGTTTTATTCTGGGAGGTATGATGGAAGATAATCTCAGGAGAGCACTATTGATTAATGATGACAGTATCAGCTTTTTGTGGGAACGCCCAATAACCCTGGTTATTATGCTCATTACTGCACTGGTTCTGATTGCACCATTATTTCAGAAAACCATCAAACGGATTTTTAAAGTTGAAACTGATCCAGCTGACTTAGCTATTGACTAGCTAGTTTGATGTCACAGGGATGTGATCAAAAAACTAAGCTACAAATGACCGAAGTCCCTTTTTCTTTTGTAGATCAATACCTGCTTCTGATAACAACCTGTCCATCATTATTTTTTCAAATTAGTTGAATTAAGGCAGATCACTTGCCGTCACTAGCATGTCCCATTTGTGTTTCAACAGAGAATTTCCAGTCAGTGAAGTCCTCCTCGTAGTCTTCCAGTTTGGATTCCAGTTCATTGATGTGGTCTATTGCCGCTATGATAATTTGCTTATCTGATTCCTGGGCATGGATAGCAATCACTTTTAATTTCTCAATTAGATCAATCATGGCCTTTCCCCGTTTCTCCGATCAATTTCAGGTTTTCATTTATCCTGCTATTAGTGTAACTGATTAAAATCTGTACAAAATGATATAAATCCGTATGGAGTTAAAAATATGATGGTAGCTTGTATTGATGAATACTTGCCTTTGCACTCAATTGGCCAGATTCTAAAATAAATGGCGAAACCTGATATTGCTGGGGATGATGACATGTAAAATGAGAATTTACAGGGTTAAAAAAAGTCTTTATGGATGACTTTGAGTATCTGCATAGAGTGAAATAATCGGTATATATCATTGCAGCTTCGACATTGAACCGAAAATTTATTCAACTTGGCGTCCCCGCACTTCTTCTACTGATAAGTATACTTATCTTTAAGCTTAAAATACCTTTTAATGGTAAGAAAAAATAGCATTATTTGAATTGATAGAGTATGGTTTGAAAGGATATTAATATTATCATTAAACTGCTTAATCATTATTAACGATTTAAAAAGCTACCACTATGAACTTTTCTTCGATGACAGATAATGCTATAGCTGCAGAAATAGGCGGTAGAATTGAGCAAATGCGTCTTGAGCAGAACCTGACCCAGCAACAAATAGCCGATGAAGTTGGTTTGTCGCGCCTGAGTTACCGTAAACTGGTAAATGGTTCCGGAAAATTTCAAAATGTAATCGCGGTTTTACGTGTTCTGGGGCGACTCGATTTAGTCCAGAATTTCGTACCGGAGACAACTTTTAGCCCGATAGAGCAGTTAAAGTTAAAGGGAAAGCAACGACGACGGGCTTCAGCCACTCGATCAAAAAAAACTAAAAATGCAGCCACTTCTGAAATTGACTCTGAACTGGACTGGTGACTGTAGAAAAAGTCATGGCTGAATCATCAACTCAACAACGCCTTGCTGAAATCCGCTTATGGGGAAATAGAGTAGGGGCCCTGGCCTATGATCCAGCTTCCATGGTCAGTACTTTCGAGTTTGCTCCTGAATGGATTGAAGGTGGAATTGAAATTGCACCAATACAGATGCCGCTATCTGCTGGAAAGTTCCAGTTTCCCACGTTAAATTCAGAAACCTACAAAGGTCTTCCTGCTGTATTTGCCGATGCTTTACCAGATGATTTTGGTAATGCTGTCATTAACCGTTGGTTAGCCGCTAATGGACGGGATGTTAATTCATTTACTGCGTTGGAACGATTACTTTACACTGGGCATAGAGGCATGGGAGCACTTGAGTTTGAGCCTGCTATAAAAACAGGCTCAAGCATTAGCGAACAGGTTGAAGTTGCCTCACTAGTGGCAATGGCACAGGAAATACTTGATAAACGGGCTAATTTTTCATCCAGTTTAAAGTCATCTGTAAGTGTTGGACGACTTGCGGATAATGCTGCAATGACTGCATTAATTCAGGTTGGTACATCAGCTGGTGGAGCGAGAGCAAAAGCTCTGGTAGCGGTGAATGCAGACAGAACAGAATTACGTTCGGGGCAGGTCGATGCTCCACCGGGTTTTGAACAATACCTGCTGAAGTTCGATGGGGTAGAAGAGCATAAACAAAATAGTGAAGTGTTTGGTGACCCGAAAGGGTTTGGTCGAATGGAATATGCGTATTACCTGATGGCTAAGGATGCCGGTATTACAATCTCAGACTCTGAGCTTCTAATCGATGGCCCTCGAGCACATTTTATGACCAGGCGTTTTGATCGTAGTGGTAACAAAAAACACCACTATGTTTCACTTTGCGCAATGGATCATGCGGACTATAAAAAACCCGGGATTTATAGTTATGAACAAATTTTGTCTGTTGCCAGACAGTTGAATTTACCCCGGCAGGATGCGATAGAAATCTACCGTCGTATGGTTTTTAACGTGGTGGCACGAAACCATGATGATCATACAAAAAACATTGGCTTTCTGTTAAATGATAGCGATAGCCTATGGCGCTTAGCACCAGCCTTTGACCTGGCTTACAGCTATAAAAAAGATTCACCCTGGGTGAATTCTCACCAGGTATCGTTAAATGGAAAGCGCGATAATTTCAATGTTTCAGATCTATTATCTGTAGGGCATTTAATTGGTAATTTTAAAAAACAGGCTGGGCAGATTATTGATGAAGTTATTGCTGTAGTCTCAAATTGGGATGACTATGCCACTAACACGGCTGTTTTTGATGAACTGGCAAATGAAATAAAGCAGAATCATCGGCTTAAACTGTAAAGGAGCAGGGTACAGGTTATTTAATAAGTCCCTGGTCACACCCCTTCGGGCGCTAAAGTGATACAAAACGTTGCTTAGGTTTTGTGAACCCCTGACGTGGATTCTCATCCTCTCCGGTCAGCATAAATAAAAAAGGGCTACCCAAAAAATTCGGGTCCCCCTTTTTTGGTGGACCGGGGGGAACCTTATTCAATAATTTACTAATTGATTAATATAGGAATCATCAGTCACTATTCTTCTCGATGTGATTAACAGTGTTACTAAAGTAAAAAGTCACTGTGTTTTTCGAAGTCACTTTATAAATAAAATATCGATAAATTCTGTTTTCTGCTAATAAAAATTTTTTTATTTCCAGGCTTATTTTTGCTTGATTAAGTGGCATGGCCTGCTGCAAGATTTCTATTACAGTTTTGCTCACTATGGCAAAAATACCACCTTTGTCGTTATTGATCGGGTTATCAACCTCATGTCTGTATTACATTCAATAGTTTATTAAGCTGTCACGCAAAGTGATACTTGACAAAGTAGGTTGTCTTAATCAATACTGCTATATAGCAGTATTGTCTGAGTAATGGGTTATCGAAAAAGAACAGACTCAGTGCTTGGGGAATTATCAGGTAGTGATGATATAGGTATGAAACTAAGATGTTTTAATTTCTTAAATCAGCAGCTAACTGACGGGTAATAATATAACCAGTCGAATCAACATAGAAAAGGTAAACAGTATGTCTAGCAGTTATGAAACTTCATTTTCTGTTTTTTCTCAATCAAGCGCAAACCCAAAGCTCAGATCAGAGTTTTACGCTGAATTACAGCCTGATCATTCCGGGGAAGGGTTTACCATAATATCTGACGAAGACAGGATTAAACTATTCCGGCAGATTCTACAACGTAAAATCCATGGGATATCTTTTAGTCCGTATCTGGACGGTCAATCGCCTGGTGTTGAGATATCTGGTCAGCAGATTAGGGAAAGACTCAAGATTATTAAACCCTACACGAATTGGATTCGAACTTTTTCCTGTATTGAAGGCAATCAACAATCTCCCCGCATTGCTCATGAACTGGGGTTAAAGACCATGGTCGGTGTTGGTATTGGTAAGGATAAGGATATAAATGAAACCGAGTTAGCAAATGGTATTGAAGTGGCAAAGGCTGGCCACGCAGATATTCTCGCGATAGGTAATGAGGTATTGTTGCGAGGTGATATCAATGAAGATGAGTTGATTGAGTATATTGAGAGAGCCAGGAAGGAAGTTCCCGGGGTATCAATAGGGTATGTAGATGCCTATTTTCTATTTGAAAATCATCCTCGTATTGCCGAAGCCTGCGATGTGATATTGATTAACTGTTACCCATTCTGGGAAAGATGTCCTGCTGAATATTCACTTCTCCACATGAAAGAAATGTATCGACGTGCAATGAAGGTTGCCAATGGAAAAAAAGTGATTATCAGCGAAACTGGCTGGCCTAATGTAGGTACGCCTTATGGGGATGCAGTCCCTGGTCCTGAAAATGCTTTAAGTTATTTTATCAATACCTATAAATGGGCTGCCGAGGAGGGTATCGAAATTTTCTATTTTTCCTCTTTTGATGAATCCTGGAAGGTTGGTGATGAAGGTGATGTGGGTGCTTACTGGGGCCTGTGGGATAAGGATGGAAACCTGAAGTACGTGTGAGAGCTGGTCATGAAATTTGGGCATAAAATAGGCATAGATTTTGGCAATGCGATCTGTTATTCCGGATATCGCGAAGGACAATCACCAAGAGATCAGACATTTCCAAGTTATGATCAGGTGGTAGAAGATCTGAAAATTCTTGAAGGCCAGTGGCAATTCCTGCGCATTTATGACTGTAGCTATCATGCTGATCTCGTGTTGCAGGCGATTCGTAATGAAAAAATGGCTTTCAAAGTGATGCTCGGTGCTGATGTTGGAGCCGAGATGCAAAGTCTTGATTGTCCCTGGCTGGAGGCGCACTCCGAAGAAGCTTTAGTCGCGAACCGTATCGCTAATGATGCGCAAATCGATAGAATGATTGAGCTGGCAAACGAATATCAGGATGAAGTTTTTTCAGTATCTGTCGGCAATGAGGCAACCGTGGAATGGAGTGATCACCAGGTGCCGGTAAAGCGGTTGATCGGGTTCGTTAAACGGATCAAGCAAACTGTTAAACAACCGGTTACCTTTTGTGAGAATTACGTTCCCTGGACCGATAAACTCGAACCGCTGGCGGCCGAGCTGGATTTTATATCACTGCATACCTATCCGGTGTGGGAGTACCACACCATTGAAGGTGCGTTGCAATACACTAAGCAAAACTATAAAAGTGTAGCTTTGCATTATCCTGATAAACCCGTTGTTATTACTGAAGCAGGGTGGACCACCCGGTCCAATGGACAAGGTATTGAGGCATGGAATGCCTCTCAGGAATTTCAGGCGCATTACTACGGACAGTTAATGGACTGGAGTAATTATAAGAAAATTTTAACATTTGTTTTTGAAGCCTTCGATGAACCCTGGAAAGGTTCACCTGATCCACATGAACCCGAAAAGCACTGGGGCATATTTACTGTTGATCGTAAACCCAAGCTTGTAATGCAGGAAATCTATTCACATCTCTGGATGCAGGAAGATGCAAAAAGAGCATAAATATTAATAAATATTAACAAGAGGAATCAGCATGAACCAGGTACATTATGAAACAGCGCCGGAAGATCGTATCCCATTAGGACAGAAGGTTGCTTTTGGCATAGGCATGCTGGGTAACCAGATGTTTCCCGCCTCGCTGGCGATATTTATGGTGGTGCTGGTCAAGGGTTTGGGGATGAGCCCGCTTCTGTGGGGGCTTTTAGCCTTCTTGCCGCGCCTGATGGATGCTATTACCGACCCGATCATGGGCTTCATCTCTGACAATACCCGCTCGCGCTGGGGGCGCCGGAAGCCTTATATTTTTATCGGCTCAATCATCACCAGCACAAGTTTTGTTGCGATGTGGCAGGTCTACCCGGAAAATTCCGAACTTTATAATTTTTTCTATTTCCTGCTGACCTCGTTAGTGTTCTATATCGGACTGACTATTTTCGCCACACCTTATGTAGCCATGGGTTATGAAACCAGCAAAGACTACCATGAGCGCACACGCTTGATGGCAGTGGCGCAATGGATAGGTCAGTGGGCATGGGTTATTGTGCCCTGGTTCTGGGTCATGATCTACGATCCGGAAATGTTCGCTGATCCGGCCGAAGCGGCCAGAACCCTGTCGGTCTGGGTCGGTCTGTTTTGCCTCGGCCTGACCATGGTGCCGGCACTATACTGCAAAACCCAGGAAGTCAACGAAGAAGAACTCAGCGAGTTGTCACGTGATAAACTGGGTGAAAACATCAACGAACTGGTTAAGGGTTTTAAAGAAGCTTTCCAGTGCTTACCGTTTCGCAAGCTATGCATTGCCACCTTTTTTGTGTTCAATGCGTTTAATGTGGTAGCGGCATTTTCATTCTTCATCATCGTCTATTATATGTTCGGTGGTGATGCGGGCACCGCTGGTACCTGGCCCGCCTGGTTCGGTACCATCAGTGCTTTGTCAACCAGTTTTCTGGTGATACCTGTCATCACTTTCCTCTCGCAAAAACTGGGCAAGAAGAATACCTTTCTGGTTTCACAATCGGTTTCCATTGTCGGTTATATTTCTTTCTGGTGGGCTTTCGACCCGAATAATCCATATCTGATGTTCCTTCCGTTGCCGTTGTTCGCTTTTGGAATAGGATCGTTGTTCACGATGATGATGTCTATGACCGCAGATGTCTGCGATCTGAATGAACTCAAGACGGGTACCCGGCGTGAAGGCTTGTTCGGTGCGATCTACTGGTGGATGGTCAAGTTCGGTTTCGCCATTGCCGGCCTGCTTCAGGGCGCGATTCTGGGCTTTGTTGGTTTTGACCCGAACGTTAACTTACAGTCGCAGGAAACTCTGGATGGGCTTAAGCTGGCTTATATTCTGGTTCCAATTACTGGCACCATGATCGCCATGGCGATCATGTCGAGCTACGATCTGTCTGAGCAAAAGGCCCATGAAGTTCGTGCCAAGCTGGAGTCAATCAAGGAAAGCAGAGCCACGGCCTGATTTAGTGGATAGCCGATCTGATTGATCACACGAGTCCAGATCTGGCAGTAATTTAATTTTGAAGGGGTGATAATTTGATGAATTTACAATTAGCCATTGCGCATGCGCAGTGCAGGTTTATGCGTATTAACATTGCGTATCACCAGGCTGCTTTGCTGACGCTCTTAGCGTTATTCTCCCCAGGTGCGTTTGCAGGCTGGGAACGACAGTGGATCGATCCTTTCGATGGCAATGCTGTGAACTGGGATAACTGGACCGCGCAAGTGCAGGCCAATTTCAATGCAGAAGTTCAATGCTATACCGATGATGATAGTTCAGCTGATCAAAATTTCGATGTATCCGGTGGCACACTCAAAATTATCGCGCGCAGACAGACCGTAAATTGTGCGGGCTTAAACGGACAGGTGCGTGATTGGACTTCCGGGCGATTAAACAGTAAGGATAAAAGAGAATTCCTGTATGGCCGGATTGAATCCAGAATCCGCTTCCTTAATCTGGAAGGAGGCACCTGGCCTGCATTCTGGATGCTGGAAAACCGTATTGCCGAAGACCCTGTCGCCAATGACGGTGACTCCATCAACTGGCCCAACCCCGGGGCAGGGGAGATAGATGTCTGGGAGTGGTATTCGAACAATGCGGGTAGCTATATCACCAATTTCTTCAACACTGGTGGTTGTGGTGGTGAAACCCGGCATAACTACCCGTTCGGTAGCGCAGATGTCAATAACTGGCATACCTATGCGATAGAGTGGACGGCAGACAGCATCAGTTTTTTCCGTGATGATACCCTGGTCACAACACATGATATGACAAACTGTAATCAGTATGAGGAACCGATGTTTGTGCTGCTTAACCTGGCAATAGGAGGTACCTTGGGTGGCAGTATCGACAGCAACCTAATGACGGCCACCCTGGAAATAGACTATGTTGCCCACTGCACGCCAAGCAGTGCCAATAACGCACAATTATGCGATGAGTCAACGCCTTCTTATCTGGATGATGATAATGACGGTGTCAGCAATGACAATGACCTGTGCCTGAATACTGCCCCGGGTGTCAGCGTTAACGATGCAGGCTGTGCCCTGGTCTCAGGTGAAAATCATGCGCCGGGTGTGAGTCTCATCATCAGCCAGGGTGGTGAGCAAACAAGCACTATTGATCCTGACGGTGGTCAGGTCGTCATCACTGCCAGTATCGTAGATGAAGATACAACAGACTCACATACACTGGTGTGGAATATACCTGGAATCCCCGGTGCTAGTGAAACGGGCACTACACTTAGTTTTTCTCCGGTTAACTTGAGTGAAGGGAGCTACAGTGTCAGCCTTGAAGTCAGTGACGATGGTTCACCGCCCCTGCAAAACAATACGAGTACAACTTTTTCAGTGGTGTCTGCCCATGATCCAATAACCCGGTTTCCCTCGGGCGGAAGCAGCGGTGCTGTGGATATTATCTGGTTATTGATCTTGAGTATTTGTATGCTTCCAGTCCGTGCTTGTCAGAATGCCTCAAAAAAAGTTTAAGTCCATATTTCAGGTTTGTAAATCCATCGGCTTTGCCAACCCCTGTCATCCCCGCATGTCTTTAAACGCGGGGAGCACGACATGCTTTAACATGATTCCTGATAAAGCCTGAGTTTAACTTAACAGGGTAGCGCCAGGAAAGAGTGGTGTATGGACCCGCCGCTAATAAAAACCAATGGGTGTAATGACGTTTAAGAGCTATAGCCTGAACAACCGGCTTGTTAGCCTTAATTTAATCTTAAGCCATTTGCCGGCAGCCGGTGGCGTATTTATATTATTTCCCTTTTATCAGGCGTTTTGATTTTGCCCATAGCCCGCGCTGCTCAATGGCGGATAGATACTGGCGATAGGTTTCATCCCAGGACAGATGCTGCTCTTCTGTTTTCGCTCGCAGGTAGTAGATCGCGTTCAATACGAGTAGCATAAGACAGCTTTGGATAATCAAGCTGATGTCCCCACTGGTGGAGATGAAAGGGATCGCGACCAACCACCAGCTCATATTTTTGCTAAGATATGCCGGGTGTTTGCAGTAGCGATAGGGTCCGGTTGTAATAATGCCCCGGTGAGTCAGGTTGGAAAAACGAATACCGAAGGCGACCGATGACAGGCTGTAGATTGTAATCAGCAGTAGTATCATGCCGCCCCATATCATCGTTGCGATGTCGTTTCCGGCCAACCAGTTACCCCAATTATAATTATCCTTGTTATAGGCCAGGTAACCAACCGAGACCGCTGACCAGAAAGGCTCGTAGCAAATTATGGCTACCAGCCACCCGCCCACAGTTGACTCGCTGGTGCGTATGTGTGAGTCGAGTAGTTTGAGTGTGAGTATATAGCCGGCGGTTACAATCACCAGGTCAACCGCAAACACCAGCTCCCAGGCGAAGTCATAAAAACGGGTGAAGTTGGTGAACAGTTGAGAAGTATTCAGGCCAGAAAAATAGCGGGTGGTATTGTACAGATAGACGGTCATCAGTGGCAGGAAAAAAAGTTTAACCAACCACCCTAGCATGTGTTGCTGGATTACGGATGTATCATCACCCCAGTTCATTCGCAGGAATCCATTAGCGAAAATATAATAGCCGTCATTCTGCTCTTGAAGGCATGCATCCGAAAGGTAAAAATAGGGCAGGCTACCGATCAGTACAAGCGGAGCGAGCAGACGTAACAATTCCCAGTAGGGATTATAGAAACTGCCGTGATATTCAGGGAATACCCAGTAGACAAGTCCGCACAGGGCAAGCGTGATATAAAGACCGAGGGTCTTGATCAATGCCCTGCGCCAATCCAGCCTACTACGATCAAAATGTCGCAATCGCCTGAAATACAACAGTTCCAATACAATTACTGGAAGACTCCAGCACAGCAGGAGAAAGCATAGCTTGTACAGCATCAGCCTTGAGTGATTGGCTTCAAAAGCTGACCCGTTGAACGTATTGATGGTGTATAAACCGGCCAGGAAACAGAGCAAGGCGAACAGGTTGATCCTGAATGAGGTGACTGATTGGGGAATCGGGATACTGTTGTTACTCGCACTCATAAATAGCCACACCGGTCATAGTTCTCAGGTTTAATATAGCCTCATCAGGCCGCTGCAGTTTTTTTCCCCGGTTCGGAACAGGTCTGACGGATAACCAGATGTGCGGCCAGGGCGACATGCTTGTTATCGAGTTCCTTACCCTGAATCAGTTGCTCCAGCATATAAAAGGCACGCCGTGCAATTTCATCGACTGGTGCAGCTATTGTGGTTAAAGCCGGCACAATCTGCGAAGCAACCTCTATGTCATCAAATCCGATAATGCTAATATCCTTGGGTACATTCAAGCCGGACTGATGGAATTTTTTAATCGCGCCCAGGGCCATAGAATCGTTAGCGCAGATGACCGCGGACGGTGGTTTTTCTAATGAAAGAAAATACTCTGCGCCCTGAATACCGGCATAGAAGGAATAGTTTCCACGAAAGACATGGGCCTTGTCAAAATCAATGTTATTCTTGTTCAGGCCATTGAGGTATCCGGCATAACGGTTCTTACCGACATCGGAGTCTTCCAGGCCGGTCAGGTAACCGATATGATCATGGCCCAAAGAGGTAATGTAGTCGACAGATTCCACATCCGCATTGAAGTTATCAATAATGACCGACGGAATGGATTTGTCCGAGGCACTGTTATCGATCACCACCACGGATACAGATTGCTTCATTTCCTGAATAATGGATTCTATTCTGGGGAAGCAGGTCGCGATCACGCCGTCCAGCTTTTTCAGGATCTTGCGTAATTTGTTCTCGCTGATGTCGGAAAAGTATACGACGGAATAGTTATGTTTTGCCGCTTCTTTTTCAATGGCATTGAATATCAGCGAATAGTAGGGACTGGATATGCCTGAGATGATACTGCTATCGAGAAAGTAACCAATAGTACGGGTATTCTTTTTGCCATTCTTGTTCCGGCCAGTCACAAAAGTACCCTTGGTCGGGATCTTGAAAAGTACGCCATCATTGACCAGGTTGTCGATTGCCTTGCGTATCGTCATATAGGAAAATCCCAGTTCCTTGGCAAGCGTTCGTTCCCCCGGTAATTTATCGACAATAGACTTGTTCTTAATGGCTTTCTTGATATGGTTTTCGACCAGAATATATTTTGGCGTAGGTATATTCATGGGTTATTACTCTGACTGGTATATTGATTTGTCGAGGCCCAGTGCCATTTATCTTTTTTTATCAAGGTCATGGTATCGTTATATTATCACCGTTTGTTATAGCAATATTAGTATGGCTGTATTCATGCTACATAGCAAATAATAGCTAGAGTAAGTAAGCAATATTTACGGTTTCTCTCGTTGTTTTTCACAGAATGATCCATTTGAAATCATAAATTGCTTGACATGTGCAAGTTACGCGGATTAAAGTGCTATATAGCATAAATTTTAAGCTTTATCGTGGAACTGTTTAAGTTTAGTCGAATCTTACATTTCAAAATATAACTGAACATCAGTTCTTAATAACAAGTATGCCACCCAATCCCGGAGGATAAGCAATGTTGTATGATTGGTTTTCGAAAAAATCACGCTGGTTGATGTTACTCTTGATCACTGTAGCTGCTGCAGGTTGCGGCTCTGGAGATGGTCCGATATCAGTCTCTGACAGCCCTCAAACCGGCTTGTTGCTGGATGGAGCCACTGCCGGGGTAGCATACCACACCTCAACTCTTTCTGGGGTAACCAATGAGCAGGGTGAGTTTCAGTACAATTATGGCGAAACGGTAACCTTCACCATCGGGGATATCGTTCTCGGTGCGGTACTGGGTAACGGAATTATTACGCCCGTCGAACTCACTGGCAGCGTCGACCCGACTGATCAAGCAGTTGTTAATATGCTGGTTTTCTTGCAAAGCCTGGATAACGATGGAGATCATTCCAATGGTATCAATATTAGCACCTCAGCCCAATCCCTGGCCGAGGGGCTTGATATCAATTTCGAAGCTGCAGATTTCTCAACCCAGGTAGCTGACGTAGTCACGCAAATGACCGGAGGAGCTAATACTGTAGTCAGTGAGCAAGATGCAGTGGATAACTTCTATGATACCTTTAGCAATAATGGTGGTGCTGGAACCTTTTCTTTTGTATTTAACCGCGGTAACAGTTCTAGTGGAGGTAGCTCTAGTGGAGGCAGTTCAGGAGATGCTGAGCTGTTAACCAATGTCTCATTTGATTCTGGTGTAACTGACTGGACAGGTAATGCTGCTAACGTGGTTGACGATAGTGGCAACAATGTGAACTACGCTGATGTCCAGTCGGCAGGTAATCCCTATGATGTGAACCTGAG
>JAAEMR010000200.1 GCA_024225395.1 Gammaproteobacteria bacterium | reverse complement strand
TCGCGCTGGCCCCAGACTGAACAGGATGGTATCGGCCAGTTGCGGCTCTACCACACAGCTAAATGCTCTGCTGGCTACAAAGTGACCTGCTTCGCTAACAATTCGATAACCCATTTCATCGATGCCTTCAATCATTCCTGTAACAACCTGGCTTTGCAGGTTACTGTGTATTGCGGTGATTTTTTCAGTTTGCATTATCATCCCCTTTTCGTGGTTTCGGTTTCCATAATTCGGCTTTTAGGCGTTTTTTATCAACACCCAGCGCCATCATTTTTGTAGAACCATTCCAGATGGTATTGTCCTCGATCACTTCATGCAGGTTGGTCCGGTACAGGCTGGTGTTCGATAAATCGGCATTTCGCAGGTCTGCATGAGATAAATCCACATAGGTCAAATCTGAGCCGGAAAATATCGTCCGTTCACATATCGCATCCGTAAGCTGGGCCTGGTTAAGGTTCGCCCCGGTCACGACCGCATCGGTCAAATCACTTTCATTCATGAGTGCCTGTTCTAACTGCGCCTTAGCAAACGAAGTGCGGGTCAACTTGCTTTTGATGAATATGGCATTGTTAGTCAGGGACTCATCAAATTTTGACCCCTCAAGATCAGCTTCCATGAAACTGGTCTGCACCAGGTTGGCATGGCGGAAGTCGCAATTTTTCATTTCTGCCTCACGGAACTGGGTCTTGCTCAGGTTCATGCCAGCAAAATTGTGGTCATTTAACACCGGTTTCTGGAATACGCATTGCTCTATGATAGCGCTGCGCAGATCCACCCCATCGAGGACCGCTTCGATCAGGTTAGCGCGTGTCAAATTGGTATCGATGAGTTTAGCCCCAGTTAAATCTGCATTGATCAAATTGGCCAGAGTCATGTTGGCCCTGGACAGGTCGGCTTGCTGCAATTTGGGCTCGACGAAATTGGTTTGGTTTAGGTCGGCGTTGGTAAAATTGACGCGGGTCAGGGTGCAATTGAGGAAATTAATACTGGAAACGTTATTGCTTGCAAATACCCCATCGCTCAGATCACAGTTAATAAAATTGACCTCGGTCAAATCTGTTTTACTGAATGTAGCATTCTTCATCTCGCATTCGATGAATTTGGCCTCCTTCAGATTGGCGCCACTAAAATTGACCCCGTTGAGTTTACTGGCGTTGAAAATTCCACCGGATAAGTTGACCCCCGAGCAGTTGCTACCACTGAGGTCCATTTCATGGATCAGGTCGCCACCCTTGATCAGTCTGGAAAGTTCGTTAGCTGTCATGATTCGGCCTCCAGTCTTCGAGCAAAGTCAGGTCGAGGTTGGCGCCGCGAAAATCGGTACCGCCAATGGTAGCCTTCATGAATTCCACTGCGTAGAAATTGGAATAGCGCAAGTCGGCATTGGTCAGCCGTGCCTTCATCAGTGAGCCTTCCATCAGGTTGACAGAAGAGAAATCGGCCCCACCGAGGTCGGTCTTGATCAACATGGCCCGTTTTCCCTCGGCAGCGTAGAACTTCGCGTTCTGCATGTTGGCGCCACCGAAGTCGGCCTGGTGGAAGGTGGCATACTCAAAGGAACTGCCTGCAACCTCGGCATCTCGCAAGTTGACCTTGTCAAGGTTGGCCCTGTCGAAATTACAGTGGTTAAGCGAACAGCCCGACGGAAAGCGGGCATTGTTCATATTGGCACCGATGAATTTAGATCGGTCCAGAGTGCATTCGACAAAGTTGCTGCTGGAAAGGTCTGCCCCGGAAAAATCGGTATGTTTAAGCGTGCTTTGCAGAAAGTTGCATTCATGCAACACGCTTCCGGCAAATTTACCGCCGCTAAAGTCCAGTTCGAGAAAGTTGGCCCTGAAGAAACGCGAACCGCTGAAATCCACTCCGGCCATTTTTGTCTCGAGAAAATTCATACTGCCCAGATCACAATCGATGATGCGTGCACCTTTCAGATCGGCCTTGCTGAATTCGGAATTTTCCAGCCTGGCACGGGTGAAATTGGCGCCATCGAGGATGCTATCGCCGAGGTTGGAACCCCGCAGGTCGGCTTCTGTCAGGTTGGCATTGTGCAGATTGGCATGAGTGATGACCGCACGCTGAAGGTTCGCGCCCTGCAGGTTGCAGCTAGTAAAATTGGTATATTCCAGAAAACAGTCCGATAAATCCATACCGGATAAATCCCGATTGGAAAAATCCACTCCTGCCAGATCCTTCCCGCTCAGTGGTTCCCCCTTATCCAGCCACTTCTGCAGTCGATACTGGATAATGTCCATCGGTTCTTTGTGTGGCGGTTTGCCTTCGACAAAGTGTGCACCCATGCAGTACGTTTCCTTCAATTTCTCGAAGCCCTCCCTGAGTTTCTGTTCAATTTCTTCCAGGTTGACATCGGCCTGGGGTAATTTGTCCTCATCTATTCCCTGCGCACGCATTTTTACCCTTGCTTCCTCAACCTTTTGCAACTGATCGCGCAATTGCTGCAGGGTTTCATCCGCCTGCGGCCTGGGCAAATCAGGGGGTTCATCCATTTTCTTGAGTGCATCCTCGACCTTTGCACGTACCTGTTCCTCGACCTCCGTGCCCTCCACTTTCTTTATCACATCGCGCAACTGATTTTTGGCATCATCCTTCTTGGCCTCGGCCATGGCGCCCATCTGCTTGCTCAATTCGTCGAACTGGCTGAAATCCACCTCTTCGACCTTGGCATCCTTTGGATTACCCGAGGTGCTGCCGGGCAGGAGCTTTTCCATGGTTTCCATGATCGCCTGCATATGCGGATCATCCGGTGGACCATCCTTGATCTCAAATTTTTCCAGGTAGGGTGCTGGGTCTATATTGGCGGCCTCGAGCTTTTCCTTGAGCTGCTGTTTTTGCTCTTCGATATTATCGAACGCCTTCTTTTTTTCGGACTCGGCCCTGGCTTCCATGTTCGCGGTAAAGGCGCTTTCACTGTCCGTATCCACGCCATCCATCATGCGTGCGAATCCGCAGCGCTCACTGTCCGCAATGATATCTCTGGTGGACATCAGGTACTTGAACACCTTTTTTTCGTCCAGACGGTTGCGCACGGCCTCGTCATAGTATTCCTTGGAACGTGGGGTCTGCGCCAGATCCTCGTAGGCTACCAGCAGGTGTTCGATATCGTCTGCATCATCCTCGGCGACCTCGATTACACCACGATATATCACGACACCGGTTTCCACCGCTGGAAACAGACACACGGTTTCGGCGCGCATCTCCACCTCGGTAAACAGGGTCTCGGAGTCTGTTTTCTTTGGGTCGATCTTCTTCTCAATGAAACAGCGCGTACGGAAGGCCGGCAATTTACCGCTGACCTCGGGTTTGTCCGGATGCATGTTTAGAATGCGGAAACTTTCATCACCTCGCCAGAATTCGGGAATCCACTGGTCGGGCGGAGCGGTATTGAAATGTGTCCAGTCGATGTCCAGTGGGTATCCGGGGAAATGGTTCTGCTGCCACTCCTCGTTGTAGGTGCCCATCTTGCTGTGACGATACTCCCACATCATATCAAGCGGTCCGAATCCAGCCGGTTGCGGGCGTGCATCTTTGGAGGTGATCAGCCAGTTAGAATCCTCGATATTGGGCATGGGTACGCGCATCTCGCCGAAGTAGTCCACCTCCTCGATACCCTTACCGACCCGATTGTAGTTATGATCCTTACCGCCGAAAGCATATTCATAGGTGATCGGCATCACGGTGAACGGTTCAGGTTTGGTAGGAGCCAACAACGTTTGCCAGTAGCGGTCACCGATTACCGACAGGCTCTTGTCCACCGGGCCCATAATCAGCCGCACCTGACCGGCAGTGACCGGATGGCCGCCGGGTGCATGGTAACTGCCGTAAACCAGCACCTCGCCCTGGTGCTTGGGCATGCAGGCATCGATCATACCATCCGGTAACTGGCTGGGCAGCAGCTGCCACAGATCCTGCTCCATGAGGACTTCCTTGTTTGCATCAAATGGGAAACCCAGCAGATAACTGACAGCTAACTGGTTTTTCTGTTGCCAGATGAATGTCTTATGTAACAGGCTGAGTTGTAGGGGCTTGAAAACTCTCATTTCTTCATGCAATCACAAGTATGTCTTCTCTACGGAAACAATGCCAACATGGCCTGGTTTATGAAACTGGTGTTATTTTCAATTGTCGCCTGGGCACTCTTGATGTCAGTCAGTGCATTTTCGAGTTTGGTTGCCGTTTGCTTTGCTTCTATCCCTTCATTAGTCAAGTCTGTCCCCCCGATAGCGCCAAGTTTCAATGCCGTGTTAAGATTAATTTCAACTGCCGCGTGAACATCGGTAGTTACTCCAGCAAAGAACGCTGTATCTATCGCAAGCTTGAATTCTGTATAAGCACCCAGGGTCAGAGCAGTGTCACCTGCTAGTTTGATTTCATTATTTAAACCAAAAGTCATGGCATCTGTTGTTCCCAGGTTGAACTCATATTTGCTGCCAAAAAAAGCTTCGCTGACTACGCCGTAGGTCGTTGCTACCGTATCACCATCAACAACCGAGTTTACGTTTCCTGACACATACTCTTTTGCATGTCCATAGTTATTTGAAATGGTGTTGCCTTCATGAATCTCAACAGTCAGACCATTGTGATATTCATACTTGTGCCCCCAGGTTTTTTCGACGGCCGTGGACACAGGATCCAGATTCCAGGCGTCGGCGAGACCGGTTCGGGTTTCATGCGTTCCTGCGTTTACGCCGGCAACAATACCGCGGACTGCGCTGCCCGCTAAACCAGCCACTCCTGCTGGCAAAGTGATGATGCCACAGCAAATACCCGTTACCACGGCTAACGCAGTTGCGGGATTGTCCGCTTGGTGCGGCAGCCAAGTGGTCGTGTAATCCCATTTATCTTTATGGTTTGTGTACTCAGAAATGGTATCGGAAGTACCGCCGGATTCGGCTTGCAGATTTTCGGTATAGCCGTTGCCGTAGTTGTAGGTGCCAAAAGAGGTGCCGACCCAGCCTCCATCATCGGGTAATTCAACTTTCATTTCAGGGCCTCCGGCCCAGTTGAATGAACGGCCCCAGGCATAGTTCATCTGGTCACCCCAGCGCTTATCCTCAGAAACACCACGAACACGATTAGATTGAAAACGGGCTTTTTCATCGTCAGTCAGGGCTGTAGGATCTTCGGGCTGCATACCATCTTCACCTGGTTCAGGAAAATGGAAAACTTCAGGTTCTGCTCCCTGAGGGTCAGAGCGCTCTTTTTCTGCTACACCACTAGTCATTCTCCATTCATTATCTCTTAAACGCTTATAACCGATTACGCCCAAGTCATCCATATGAAAATCTTCATGAAAAGTACCGCAGAAATAGACTCTCTCCTGTTGCGGATAGGCAAATGTGCTACCGACTCGATGGATATACATTGGTCCGGTTGAACGATCAATATGAGCTGGTAAACCCCATTCCTCAGTATGCTTGCCCATTACAGCAAGCTTTAAGTTGCCACCAAGCTTATAAACATATGACATTCCATAATCATTGATATATGAAAATGGAAACTGCTTATAGTTTGATTCTAAAGGAGGGGAAAAATCATCAGGGGGCATAAAATGCCCATTATATTCAATATCGCCCTCTGGACGAGCCCAATGTCTAGCGGCATCCAATTGATCTTCTTCAGACTGGGGCACTACAGACGCTGATGCCTGATCAGCTGAATCAACTCGTGGGATACTTTGATTGGCATAACTTCCTCCATACGATTTTGTCACCATGCCCCCTGGAGTGACTATAGAAGCCGTATGCGCAGTTTCACTATTAAGCAGTGAAGGTGTAGATGCATTAGGAAGAGCCGCAGATATAATCGGTTGATCAGGATCACCATTAATAAATGTCAGCAGTACTTCGGTACCTCCTTCCAATGGGAAGCACATACCTTCCTCTTTACCCACATAAGGCTGAGCCATACGAATCCAGGTACTGGCTTTACGATTTGGATCGGTACTATCTTTCGAACCATCGGTCCGGTCAAATGGCAGATGAACTCTGTAACGTCCCTGCTCATCAACTTCAGCTACCCCTCTACCGGTTACCGACTCTGCATAAATAAAACCCGTCATAGTTCCATAAAATCGAGGTTTTGGCGTTATCCGGGCAGGGCGGAATTGTTCAGCTGCTTCGATCGCCACAAAACTATTGCGATACTGTGGCTGGGCTTGCCCCGATCCAGAAGACATCTGCATATCCAGATGCAAACCTTCATGATTTACTTCTATTGCCAGATACTCTATTCCATTATAATTTTCATTGGGATGCATACCCATCTCAAACAGATAACCTGCCTGTAAACGTGTCACACTACCTTCACCATAATAACGGGTTTTTTTACACAGACTTTCTTCGGCTCTTATTTCACTCAGATAAGCTGCTTCGTCTGTATCCTGAATATTTTCTCCATAAAAATAATCCGTTCCGCGGCTCATTTGATCGATAGTTGTTGTACCCGCAATATCCATCGATGGATGATCAGGGTTAAAGTCTCTAACCGTCACTCCTCCTGCCAGTCGTTGCTTTCGACAGATCCACGCATCTATGCAATCAAACTGTCTACTTGTTGACGGCATAACATCATAAATTAAAGCCGGGCGGTTGATTTCTTCATAATTCATGTCATTGATGAAGATAGTTTTTTCTGCATCTCCGCTTTGATCGAAGTAATAAAAGATACCTTCGTTTTCCATCAGGCGTGAAATAAAGTCAAAATCAGATTCGCCAAACTGGCAGACATAGTCACGACTGAGTAAATGGCCTTTAGCCAGGCCATTCATATCATAATCTGTGCCACTATATAGGCCCGCATTTTCCAGCACGGTCTCTAAAATCAGGTCTACTGTTTTTTCCTGTGTATAAATTTCATTGGTTTTATAGATAGATAAACCCCATAACCTGGGGACTAAAATGGCTTTGAAGTGCACAGTGTCCTGAACAGTTTGAAGCTCTTCAAAATTTGATAACATGCCATAAACCGGGTATTCCTTACCATCCAGATCGGTGATAAATCTGGCAGGACTGTCGAGAACATCATCAAGTGATATGACCGTAGATAGCGGGGCTTTAATTTCGATCTGATATTCGTAGAGTGAGGATATTGCTTCAGTCCCTGAAAAGCTAACCACGGTGAACTGATCGCCACCAGAAGCATCACTGATAAATTTGAAGTTAGCCTGAGTCATCGTGTTACTCCTCTCCATTCACAATTTGATGTGTAAATTTCGCTTCAAACGTTTAATGCTATATTTTCTGTTTGAGACAACCCTTTGTTAGACACATATTCTTTATGGTTTTATTTTTAAGCTTAATTATTAAAGCAATTATATTCCTCAAAAGCTCAGTCCGTGTTGACCTGAGTCATTTGAAAAAGCTAAAGGGGTTCAACTAGCACCTTTA
This sequence comes from Gammaproteobacteria bacterium, assembly GCA_024225395.1. Taxonomy (GTDB): domain Bacteria; phylum Pseudomonadota; class Gammaproteobacteria; genus JACNJF01. Next base: position 16,475 of record JAAEMR010000200.1, on the reverse strand, counting down.
ATCATTAATTTCATATTAAAGGTATAATGACCCCATATTACACCTCTTTTTAGCAGTCAATCTGACGCGACTTCACGGTGTTTTTGCTTGAAAATAGTAAGAAATTGAGTGAACAGTAGGGGCAAGATTAGGAATTAAGATTGAAAATAGGAAAATGGTTTAATATTGGGTAGAATTTAGAGCTTGATATTTGAATATATGACTTTTATGCTTCTTAATACTTGCCAGATATGGGTATGTTGACGGATCAGAACCGGTTAAATATGTTCAGAGAAATTCGAGACAGGTTTGAAGCTTATGCAAAACTTAAACAGGATGTAGAGAATGAGTGAAGGTCGTACCTGGTTGGCCACTGTTTTATTCCTGGATATTGTCGATTATTCGACTGAAGATGTTAATCAGCAATTAACAACTAAACTGCATTTTCAAACGCTGGTTTCTCAGGAAATAGACAAACTGGAAGAACAGGATACTATCCGTCTCGATACAGGCGATGGTATGGCTATCTGTTATTTTGGCGATCCGGAGATTATGTATCCAGTCGCACGCAGGCTGCGTGATGATTTTAGCGCATTACAAAATGGTTCCGGGTATAGCTATAAAGTCCGCCTGGGATTAAATCTTGGTCCGGTTAAAATTGTTGAAGATTTAAACCATGAGCGAAACTGTATTGGATCAGGAATTAATGATGCTGAGCGGATAATGTCATTCGCTGCTGGAAACCAGTTACTGGTTTCAAAATCATATTTTGAAATTGTCAGTAAGATTTCAAATAATTATTCTACGGAACTTAATCACCTGGGATTACGTTCCGATAAACACGATAAGCAACATGATGTTTATGAGCTGGTTGTTGATGTTGTTAAAGCCAGTGATTTTCCGACTGTTTTCGAAGCGGGGTCAACACTAAAAGCTAAAGTCAGCGATGCCGAAAAGTTCGACCCTCAAATTATTGAAAGAATTACCAAGGAATATGTGAAATATATTAAAAGAACAGAAGCCGAGGAAATCATCAGACTATCTGTCAGGCAGGCGAATAATATCAACGAATTGTGTACTTTTTTGCTACAGGCTATATCAAATACAGATGATCGTTACAGTTTTGATCAATACCTTAAGTATTACGGTTACACGGGCTATTCTTAAGACCAATTTATTGATGCAATCGATTGTTCCTGTTTGGCCGGTTGCTACGAATCCCGAGATTATAGTAGAGCAAGGCTTTAACGGAATATTTTTAACCGGAATATCCAGTTTTATAACCCGGGTGATCAGCTACTTTTGTTAACAGGTTTTACAGGTCGCGGTGGTCTCTAGCCCGTAACGGCAGAAAAACCTGATGTTTTAAAGAGCTCATAGCGCTAGAAAAAAACAGAAACCATGTCAGCTAGCCAGTTAATAAAATATGGCTTAGAGGGGGTTCCGGAGACAGTTTACTTAATTCCTTTTAAGTGAATCCTGCGGAAATTTCCAGTCCACAAAAGTACTATCCAATAAAAAGCTTTTTTTTACAGCCTGGGTCGTGAAGAGCCTGTTTCAATGCTGGCAGGTACGACCGGTTTGTTCATTGAGCGGGTATTGATAGAACCTTTGAAATTGGCCTGTATTAACTCATGAGCTTTCCATAGCGGCTTAATGAAAATCAACTTTGCACGAAAGACAGTGTCCAGTGAAAATTTTATTCTGTGTGAATAATAATTATCTGTGTGTCTTCAGATGCTTTTGCCCAGATGCTGCCAAAGGAATGAATGCTACAACTTTTAAGCCTCCCAGTTCTGAGTGACTAAAGCTGAGCCTGCCTTTGTAGCTATCGATAATATCCGTACAAATACTCAAACCCAGTCCGTGTCCCTGAACGGTTTCATCAAGCCTTAAGCCTTTCCCCGTTATTTTTTCAAATAAAGCCGGGTCAACGCCTGGACCGTTGTCTTCTACTGAAATAGTTAAGCCACTCTGTTCCCGCTTAATATCGAGCTTGATAGTAGAGTGAGCAAATTTACAGGCGTTATCCAGTAAGTTTCCAGTGAGTTCCATCATGTCATCCCGGTCAAGGTTTACTGCTTTAAGGTCACCCTGATAGTTTTCCTGCATGTTAATCGTCGGGTAAATTCTGTTTAAGACTTCGAGTAAATAAGGTAACTCTTCGTTGATACGAAATGTTCCGCCGACCACATTGGATCCGGAAATTTTTGCACGACGTAATTCACGATCGACAATGGTCTGTATATCTTTAAATGATTGAGTTGCTGATTGTTTGTCCTGTCCTGACTCCAGATGAAGTGACAGAATCTGCAAGGGCCTTTTGATTTCGTGAGCCAGATTACCAATAGCATTACGGGTGCGCTGAATGCGTTGTCTTAGCTGTTCGACCAACATTTCTATTTCATCCACCAGGGGTGAAATTTCTAGTGGAACTATTGCTCCTGATTTTTCAGTTTCTCCCTGCCTGATGGATTGCAGGTTTGATCTTAACTCATCAAATATATTGAATGCCTTATGTAATATTCGTTGTTGAAGGTATATCAATGTAGCACTGGCAGTGACCACTAATAAAAAAATAATAATTAAAAAATGCACAAGTTGCTGTTGAAAGGGGGCTATATCCTCAGCCACCCAGACTTGAAGTGGACTATCGTTTTTATTAATTACCTGTTGCCATACCAACCAGGTTTCCTCTCCGGCACCTTTAACCTGGTAGCTGGTAGATTGACCATTTGCTATGTCTGGTATGGATATCTCAAAGTCAAATAGAGATCTTGATCGAATAATTCCCTGTGGTGTTTTTACAATATAGTAATGACCGGAAAAAACACGATTGTAAACGGTCGATATCTGTGCAGGATTAACACTCCAGTTGTTATCGGTATCTTGCTGAATGATGCTGACAAGGCTTTCCGCGTCATGCTGTAATCGTGTCAGTACCTGTTCTGTGACTAGCTGTTGAATATATATGTTTAGGGTAAATAGCATCACCACCATGACCAGTATCATGTTGATAATCAGGCTTTTATTTAAACGTTTCTTAAGTGAATACATGAGAGTTAATTGACCAGTTGATAACCCTGTCCGCGGTAAGTTTTAATCAATGATTTACCAAACAGGTGGCGAAGTCGATTGATATAAACTTCTATAACATTGCTATCTTTGAGCTGATCCTCTTCATAGATGTGTTCACTCAAAATTGTTTTGGAGATGATTTTCCCCGGGTTAGACATCAGGTAGCGTAATAATCTGAATTCAATGGCCGTTAACTGGATGCTTTGATTATTTACATTGACCGTTTGGCTATCAAGGTCCAGCAGCAAGCCATTATGCTCCAGGGTGTTACCTGTCTGACCGAAGCGTCGGCGTAATATGGCTTCAAGGCGTGCGAGTAATTCTTCGAAATGAAATGGTTTACCGACGTAATCGTCTGCTCCTGCTTTTAAACCATCGACTCGCTCCTGCCATGAATCGCGTGCGGTAAGAATTAAAACAGGGGTGTTCAGTTTACTCTGTCGTAGAGTTTTTAACACCTCCAGTCCGGGTTTCTGTGGCAAACCAAGGTCCAGAATAATGCCGTCAAAATTTTCTTCCATGGCCATGAACTCACCATCGATACCATTATCAGACCATTCAACGACATAACCTGCTTTTTTCAGTTTTGGACGTAAAGTTTCAACCAGACGGGTATCATCTTCGACCAGTAGTAGCTTCAACGTTCAATCTCCTGTTCGAGTATCTCACCATTTTCAGCATCTATCTCCAGCTCCACCACATCACCATTTGGCATTAAAAATTCCAGTTCATAAATTATCTGTCCATGTTCAGTTTCAACTTCCAGGTCAAGTAAACGTCCAGTCATGAATTGTGAATGTTTTTTTAAAATGGACTCCAGGGAGAGTATGTCTCCCTGTTTTACCAGACTTCGAATCTGATCTGTGCCAAGTTCGTTGCCGGCCTCAACCTGTAGACTAATCGTCCCAGTGACCAACGCCAGGAATAAATATATTGTCTTCATCAAACGATCCTTTATCTGCACCCTTGTGACAGGCATTACATTGACTTAATGAACCTACTTTATCATTACCCTTAATGAAGCGCGAAGGTATCTCATCATGCTCATGTACGAAATAGGGTAACTGGGTTATTCTCAACGGTGCATTACTACCTGTATTTCGTAACATCTTGCGGTAGCTACCCTGTTGAGGTGTAGCAGAATAAACCAGGTAATTGCCTATGTTATTACGCGTTTCATCATCCAGTTCGGCACTTTCACCAAAATGATCTTCCAGGTTATCCATCATCTTTGTCCAGCTTTCAGGGGGTAATAACTGGGCAGGATAGGCCATGTGACAACTGCCACATTCTTCTGTATATAACTTATTGGTAACCGGGTTGTAATTTCTGTTGCCTGAATATTCTCTATCTTCGTAGTGTGAATCATCGTCATCATCCCGGTGCTCATAATTGCTGGAAGCAACACCGTTACCAATTCCATACAGGCTGAATAGCAGTATGCCGCCTAATAAAATCGAGCCGAATATCATTGTATTTGAATTCTTCATCATAAACCTCTTTCTGTATTTAATTTAAAAACTGTTTAGCCAGCTTAATGTGTCTATTTTTTCCTGTACGGTGCACTGTCGCCCAAATGTCCATTTACAGTTACGTAAAAACCATTTTTCTACTTTTTTACTGTCCTGAAATCGTTCGGGATTTTTCGATGCAGCCATTGGTTTTATGACTTTACCGGTTTTGATATGTTTACCCGTTTGAGTTGGAGAACCGCCATGGCAGCTAGTACAACTTCTATCCCCGTTTTTTGCATACCATAGATCCTTGCCCTGTTCAGGGACTACTACTCCAGCTCCCTGTTGTTGATACTTTAGTGATAAGTTATCTACCGTTGGGTTTGCATAAGCTTGAAATGTAAGCAACGAGGACATGCTTATCGTGATAGCTACTAATTTACTTTTCATCATTCATTCTCCCGATTATTTATCAATAATTTCACTGCGATACTTTTTACGACCAGTCACCATGGCTCGTACCAGGTTTTCGCCTTCCATCATGCTGCTTATAAATACGCCAGCTACATGGAATAGAACTAACAGCATGGTGAAATTTGCAAAAAACTCATGAATGTCCTCCATACGTTCAGCATTAAAACCTGCAAAAAAAGTACCTGCCAGTGGCCCCTGTCCTTCTGCAGCAATGATAGCCATACCGGTGATTGAGATGAGGGTTATGCTGACTAATAAGCTGATAATCATTGCTGCTGCTGCCGGGTTGTGACCGATGTAATGAGGCACATCAAAGGTCAGCATTTTTTTCAGGTATAACAAAACCTGGGATGGTGATTTTATGAATTGGGTGAAACGGGCATAACGGGTGCCCATCAATCCCCAGACAAGCCGGAACCCGATTAGCATCGCGACCGAATAACCGGCAGCGACGTGCAAGTTAATCCAGTCATCTTCGGTGATAAAGGCGAGAAAGAAAGAGAGTACTAATGACCAGTGAAATAGCCTGACCAGGGGATCCCATACCTTGACGGTATCGGGGGTGTTAATTTGAGTAGACATAATCTTTTACCATTATTGAAATAATGGCAATAGATTAACGGAGCTAGATTAAACGAAACTTAAAAATGGTTGTTATGAAAAATATTTTTATAAAAAGCTACTAACCTTTTTCCATAGGGCTATTAAAGTTTGAATAACTTGTGTTAAATTATCCCATTAAAATATTAATGGGACAGCCGTTCTTAAAAATGGAAAACTAAATGTCATATAAAATAAATGCATATCCTGTCGCTTTTAAGGTGATGGCAGTAGTCGCCATTGTTTTTGGTCTGCTGACAGTTAAATCGGGTGGCACGGTTTTATTCACCCAGGGTGAAGCCCATCAGGCAGCGGGAAACTATGTACCCTTCGTTCTATGGTTTAATTTTATGGCTGGTTTTGCTTACCTGGTAGGCGGAATCGGGCTTTGGTTACAACGCGGTTGGGCGGGCCAATTGGCGAAAATTATTGCGCTACTTACCGTACTGGTGTTTATCGCATTTGGAGTGCATATTATTATGGATGGAGCTTATGAAGCTCGGACCATTGGAGCGATGAGTTTACGTTCGACTGTGTGGATAGTCATTGCTGTGGTTACTTACAGAATTGGTCAATATTATCATGGACAAAAAGATTAAGGATTTGCCAACCCTGATTCAATCTAGATGCCAGCGGCTTTGTAGCTGCTAGCGCCGAATTGAACATGGCTCAATTTATTTTCTTATGATTTCCTGTTTTCCATTGCTCGTATTGCTTCGGCATCATTATTAATATTATCTTCAATGATGCGGATTAATTCGGCTCTGGTGACCATATCAAATCCAACGATTTTGAAGTCCCCGTTATTCAGAAATACACCGGCAATCAAGCCATAAAGATAAGCATTCGCCTTGTTTTGAGTTGATTTTTAGCTGTAGAGATTACCTGAATTGAATTTGTTGTATAAAACAGCATGGGTTGCAGTGCTGACTACCGAACAGGCCTGACAGGAATGCGGACAGGTAAGTTTGTTCCAACAGAATCTCGGCTATAAAAATGGTAGTGATTAGACACTCGAAGTTGAGTTTTTAGTCACCCACTTATCGAAGGCTTTGGCAAATCGTTCCGCAGATAGTTGATCCATATTAAAATATAAAGAAGGTTCGATGAGTTCAACTTCCATAACGGCAAAACCAGATTGTGTTCTGACAAAATCCAGTCTGGAGTAAAGTGGAGCAGGGTAGAGTTTGTGGTTAAGTTCTATAGCCTGTTGTAATAATTCTTTTTCAGGTTCAATTTTTAGCAGTGTACCTCCATGTTCTTCCTGAACCCGGAAGTCATTTTGTTTTGGTTTTTTCAAGATGGCATGACTGTATTCGCTGCCAAAAAAGAATAGTGAAAACTCTCCCTCAGTAATAATAGAATGCATGAAAGGTTGCACCATATAATCTTTTGTGGAGAAAATAGTAACCAGTTTTTCAGTTAAGTTTTCTGCCTGCCTGATCTTAAGCCTGAATGTATTATCGGCATTTGCACTGATGACAGGTTTGATCACTATTTCATCAGCCTGTAATTGTTGAAAAAATGACAGTAACTCGACCCTGTTCAGATTTTCTCCCCACAGAGTTGGCACGATGCGAGCACCTTTGCTTTCAAGTTCTTTTAAATATTGCTTATTGATATTCCAAAGCACAAGTTGAAGAGGGTTTTCCAGTCGTGCAGATGATTGGTCGATACGTTTTAACTGCTGGATGAATAATTCAGGGTCATCCTGGTAATCCCAGGTTGATCTAATCACGACCACGTCAAACTGGTTCCAGTCGATGGACTCATTACGCCAGGATACCAGGTGAGTTTTCCAGCCAAGTCCTGCCAGTGGTTCATCCAGTAAATGATCGTAATTTTCAAAGTCATCAAGCTGATCCATGCTTAAGATGGCACAGTTTTTTAAATTTTTAGAATTCATAAAATGTTTTTTTAAAGGTGAAGTTTATTAATGCATATTGAATCTATTTAAACACGGGTATTATCACTCAGGTATAATTTGAAACCTTCATGAGAAGCCTCAAAGCCAAACTGCTTATAGAACTTAATTGCTGAAGATCGCTGTTTGTTTGAGGTTAACTGCAGCATTGCACATTTTCTACTTTTAGCTCTATCAATAGCCCATTCCATTAACCGGGTGCCAAGACCCCTGCCTCTGAAGTCTTTGTGAATTCTGACCCCTTCGATCAAACAACGCCATGAGCCCATGTAGGTTAAATAAGGGATAAATGTGATTTGAAGCATTCCTGCTATTTGATTTTCATATTCAACGACCACCAGATCATTATTAGGATCGCTATTTATAACCTGAAACGCCTGTTCATAACATTCGTCTAATGGCAGTGCATAATTTTCTCGTTGTGATCCAAGCTGATCGTCACTTAACATCTGGATTAAAAAGGCTAAGTCTTTTTCATTGGCTTTTCTAAAAGTTATCATGTTCTATCTCATGCCAATTTATTGATTAATCTATATTTCCACGCCCGTGAAAAGCGCTGGAAACTATATTTGCATTAATGCCCTCAATGGCGGCCCCTTTGTAAGCTATTCTATAGCGGTATTCCCAGGGTAGGCGAGACAGTACGGTGGGTTTGTTTTTATGCTGAACTACCCATTGAGGCTGATTAAGATCAAAATCAATGGATAATGTTTCATCTCTCTGAAGTGTTTTACTGTGAGCTTCCGCATCACTACATCTCTCCCGGTCGAACAGTGTTTGTTGCGGGTTGCTGGAAGTTGGAATCAGTATAAATGAACAATTATTTTCCTTTAAGGATAAGGTGATGGCCTGTGTACCTTTGTTTATAAGGGTGAAACGAATGGTGGCGTTGGATTCATTATCCGGAGCATTGCGTTTGGCATCTCGTATGACTTCAGTTTTCATGGCGATATTTGCCCAGTCAAAAGAGTGTATGATGGCTTCTCCTTTTGCGGATACAGCAACCTTAACCAGCATAGGTTGCTGGAAACTTTCTCTATCACCGCGTATTTCTTCTAGTAACTTGCCCTGACCCTGCTCTACAAAGTACTGCTCTATACCAAATTTTACTTTTACCGGGTAATTATTTTTTCGACTATTTCTTTTATCAGTATCATTGTATTTATAATCTTTATAGGGCCAGTGGCTGGTCGAATAACCGGTTAGATAAAGTATATTTTGTGGAGGTTTAATGAATAATTTCTCTGCCTGTTGGAGTCCGTAATAATCAGTTGTTAAAGCCAGGTAGACTTGCTGCCCTTTTTTTACCCCCTGTTGTTTGATTTTTTCATCAAGTTTATGAATGGGTATTGATGAAAAATTATAATCGAGTTTTACATAATCGCCCTTGAAAATGTCTCTGGGGTCAACCGGGGCTGTCTGCAGGATTATTTGTTTTCCAGATAGCAGTATGGACTCTTTTGAAAAAGCGATGCCAGCCACAGAAATAATCTGAAATAAAATAGCAAGGATAATGAAAAGTGTTTTTATTTTCATGACTTTGCCTCCTTTTTATTTCGCTGATAAATATTGCCCATGCTGAATAGTGTTATTCCAACAATTAAAAAGATAGATGCACGTATGATCAGGCTGTCAAACAGGTCGGTATAACGAACCATCGCGAGTACGGAAAAAATTAATGAGCCATAAACCATGTGTTGCCGATTTGCCTGTCTGGCACCATCAAACATTAACCAGATAGATGACAGTAGTAGAATTAAGTTAAAAGCCAGAGTCAATAGATTGTATATATCCGGCAAACTTTCAGAGTCTAGCTGTTGCAGGAACAGGGCCGGAAGCAGGGCCAGTAACACCGTTAGTTCAGCCAGACTTGCCAGAAGGTTGAGTTGCTTTTTCAATAATAACCAGCCAAAACTTAGCTGACTTATTAAAAGTGCCGCCCAGAAATATCCTGTTGTAACAGGGCTATCAAAACTAAAGTCCAGGATATCATCAATAAGATCGGTGAAGGTTAAACAAAACATGGTGAGGATCAGGACAACAATGGCAGGTTTTCCGATTTCATAGGCAATTTCTTTTTGTTCATGGTTGGCAAAGTGTCGAATAATTTGTTCACTGCTAATTAAAGCACCTGCGCTCATTAACATAATGACGCCGACCATGTCTTCATCTATAGCCAGTATGTTTAAAGCGAGGCTTATTAATAATGTTGCTGATGTGAAGCGGGCAAGCACGGGGGAGTGTAAACGCCAGACCAGTGGAAAGACTGCGATTAATATCAGTAACAGGGCTGAGTGATTAGCGTAATCAAAATCAAAAACTTCAGCTATATGCCAGCAACTAACCAGAAGTATAGCCATAAATGCCTGTGATAATGAGGGGAGCGCCCAGGCCAGTGCGAGCGCACCCACCGACCAGAGCAGGAAGGCATTGGGATAGTGGGTATCGAGATGGTAGATTTGTCCGACCAGGAAAATACTCGACCCCATGAACATGGTGCCAAGAACGAACAGGCTCTCGCTGAGTACCTTGTTGTGACTAATGAAGAAAAAAGCAGTCGAATGAGCTGCAATTAGAGAGCCGAAGATAACAGCGAGTTTGAGGTGCTTCCCCATATCATCCCAGTTATAGGCGAACAGTAAAATAACCCCCAGCCCTATCATGATGGCACCAACAGCTGTTAACAGTAATCGACCGAGGTTGATAGAATCTTTAACTGGATAATGAGATTGAATCGAATCAGCCTGTTGCTGAGAAATAAGCTTATTGCTGACCCATAAAGGTAATTGTGTGGCCAGCCACTGATTATGTTTGTTCATATCCATGTGCTTCCATCATTAAATATATTTTAATCCCGGTTCAACAAAAACTGAGAACCCTGAACTAACAAAACTAGCAGTAACAACGATAGCAGATTTACCTTTTGTTGAAAGTAGTATTTGCGTTATGAATTGTGGCAATTGCTCACTATTACCTGTCATTTAATGCATTGAATCTGTCTTTTTTTAATACAACCCGCTTCGTCCAGGATAAATCAGAGATTCCACGGGTTTATGACAGGATTTAATGAAAATATCTTCTATACTCAGGTAGTTAAATTATGGATTTTTTATATTTTGAGTAGCCTGATAGATATCCGCTACCGGGGACCAACCTCCGGTACGTCTGAAACCAAAACATTAGAAACACTGGTTCGTCTTTGTAAAGGTGATAAGCAGCGTGCGGAAAAAATTCTAAATACCCCCGGTTATTTGTTGAAGCAGCTTGATGATTCACAAAAAGCAATGGGGATTGTCGATCGTCTGGCGCAGTCCGGAGTCGACTGTAGTATGGAAGCTCAGCATGAAATTTTACCCGATACGATGGAACCCTTCGGCTTGTCCTCATCCACGACCTGCCCCCATTGTGGTTCAGAGCAGGAAGATACTCGTATTTGCCGTGATTGCGGGAAACCAATCTATTCCAAAAAGCCTATGCCGACTGCAAAAAAGGCAAATGCGAAGCCAAAAGCCAAAGTGGTTCGTACTTCAGATAATGACGATGATGATTCGGATCAGCCATTAGTCTCTCCGAAAATCCGTAATTTACTTCTTTTAACGGCAGCTATTTTGGTGTTCTACTTTGCAGGCACTGGCTGGCTTGAAGATGAATCTGAATCAGAGCTTGAAGCTGGAGTGAGTAACTCATCAGACATTAGCACTTTGTCCTCTACCGCAGCCGATCAAGCAGGTATGCAAGCCGGTGAAAATAGTTTAGGGGAGGCACAGCCTGGTACAGACCCTGCGGCTAATCCTGACTCCCTGAAACCGGGTTCCAGCGATAGCGGTAGTGAAGCAATATATTTACCCAATGGATCTGCTCAAGCAGTGCTCGCGTCTCAAGGTAAAGAGGGAATGCTGGATATCTCCAATTATCAGGCTTCGGGGAAAATGCCAGAAATGAAACTGGATAGCTTACCGGGAGCAGTTGCAACCAGTTCACAGCAAGCTCAAATTTCTACAAATACATTATCAGGCCAGGCAGTAATGTCACAGGCTTCAGGAACAATAACAAATACTACAATAGAGGAAGGTAAGATGAATCCAGCTCAATCAGTGTTTTCAGCAGATAAAGTTCATATTCCAAGTGAACAGATGGCGGTACTCAGGGAAATTGACCCTCTGACTGACTCAGGATGGGAAAAGAAAACAATGCGAGTGCTGGGAGAGTTGGGTCCTGATGAACGCAAATATGCTTATTCCCAGTTCCTGGAACCAAAAGGGATTAAATACATTCCGGCCGATCGTCGCTTTAAATATATTCAGGGTGAATCGTTACAGGAGGTAGCAAAGACAATTCAAAATGCTGAATTACGCAATATAGCCCAGAAGCTTTTAAAAGCGGTTGAAGGGATGAAGTTGTTAGAGTCGGTGGAAAAGTTTGCTGATCACCTGGAAGGTGCTCTGGAGCAGGTTAATAAATTTGACTCAAAGGAAGACCTGAAGGTTCAAAAAGAGAAAAATAAATTACGTACTGCATTTATTACAGAGCTGATTAATGTAACCCGAAATGCTAAATTCGAAGTTGAAAGAAACCCCAGGGGACTCGGTCCTGCGGCAATAAAAAATTACATCATAGAAGTGTTCCTGAAACAACAGTTACTGGGTTATCGTTTTCGTACTTTGCCCATCGGTACGCTGGAGCAGGATCCTAATGAATTCATTCGGGGTGTTATAGCGACCGAAGCACGCAACAGGCAGTGCGATATCGTAAAAACAGATTCTTTGCTTTACCTGATTGCTCCGGTAAAGGATGCCCGTCAAAACCCTTACTCTGTTCGTCGCTTTTTGAGAGATGAATCGCTTCTTGAGGGGAGTTTTGTCTACTTTAACGGGGTGGTTATAAAACTGAGTGATCGCTTGAATGATGTGCCTTATCAAAAAGCGGTTACCCGTGTTGTTAACCAGATTGTAACTCTTGAGCGACAGCTGAGTGATAGCATTGTGGCTTTGGTTCGTGGTCTGGATGATTTTCATCATGGGGTGCTAAGCCCTATGTTAAAACAAAGCCTGTCGGCTGATGGTGGCTCACTAAATGCAGATGTTGATGAGCGGATGGATAAATTTGAGTGGCAATTTGAGCAACAGGTGATGTCAAAAGTTCAGGATGCGCTTGTTAACATGGCGACTACAAATGATGATTTTGAGTATCTATTTTTTAGCTTAAATCGCCTGTTGATTGAACTTGCCGCAGAGTTACGGGATTTTGGAAATCAACAGGCTGCCTGGAATCACAGGGTCGAAGTAACGGAATTGAAGATGCTGGCGCTACTGCATCTTCTCGATAAACGAAAGCTGGCGCTGTTTACCGCAGTCCGGGATGAAGATCCTGACGGGATTAATAATCCCCAGCAGCTGATTAAGGAACTAAACCGGCTTCTTGGAAAATACAGTAAAGAAATAGCGGTATTGAAATCAGAGTTGAGAGAAGTCTTAGACAGGGAAGAGAAAATTGACAGTAAATTTAAGGAATGGGCCAATAATATAACGAGTTTTATGCGCAAAAAACAGGCTGATCCGGATGATTTACAGCAAAAAATACAGACTGCAAAAAGAAAAAGTTTTCTCGAACTGATCAGAACATTAAAGCAGTACCCTGATATTAAAATCTACATGGAGTATGAGGATGTGACCCCGGTCATTGATGGAATAAGACACTATGCCATTGCACAGGGGCTTGATGGTATTAGTATGCTACCTATTATTTTACGCTTACAGGAAGACTCTAATGTCTTTGATATTGGCGAGGTGAAAAGAGCATTAATACCTAAAACCCGTAAAGGTTTAAATGATAGTTAGTTATTAATTAACGCATAAACGGCATCATGATATTTTCAGGTTTGGTGAATTTGTTGATGTCATAACGCATACCGCCCATGGAGTTATTCATGGTGGCCATGTCATGGCTCATGCGCCCCATTGACTGGTTCATCTCTGCCATATTGACGTTCATGGTGCCTATATTCTGGCCCAGACCATTCATGTCTCTGCTCATGTTTTGCATGCTACCAACCATGATGCGCATATCTCCAGCCACCTGGGCAAAGTCATCCCCCATTTTCTGCTGGCCGTCGACCATGCTTTTAGCCATAGTCATCATATTTTTTGACATACCACTCATGTCGGTGGCCATGCTGTGAACATCCTGAGTCATCTGTATCACAGAATTAGTCATATTGGCCATATCATTGCCCATGTTGTACATGAACTTACCCATGAAAAAGAAGCCTCCGCCAGCACTGACAAGCGCAATGAAAATAAGCAGGTTAGCCATAAATGAACGTTTATTGTTTGAGTTGTGTTCTGTGGACGTCATCATTCCCCCGAATAGGTATATTTTATTAGATGGATTTATTATTAGTAATTTCAGGGTGAATATACTCCCCGAGATGAAAATAACAATGGTAGAAGCTACAGGGTTTACTGTAACTGCTGTCCTCATAGCTTTTCAGTAGGTGACTTTTCCTCAATGCAGACCTGATCAAGCTGTTTAGTTAACATCAACAATGATCCATTTTTTGGATCCTGGAGAGACGATAGCTGCGACAATGGAATGCCGCTGTAAAAAGCCAGCGCAACTTTTATGGCTATCCAGTGAGAAACAACGAGAACATTATTATTGCCGGCGTTGGCAAAAATAGTGTCCAGACTATTTACTATTCGTTGTTGAAGTTGCTGGAATGTTTCTGCTCCGGATAACGCAAAGGTATCGGGTCGATGCCAGAAGCTGTTGTATTCTTCGGGATGAGTTAACGCTGTTTCTGCTCGTGTTTTGCCTTCCCAGGGACCCAGGTTGATTTCACTAAGATCATTTAAGATTGTGGCCCGTAATGACCTTCCCTGTAAAATAATTTCAGTCGTATCAACTGCTCTTTTTAACGGGCTTACAAAAGCCTGTTGAATATCAAATTGCTCCAGTAAAATTTTTGTCTGCTGTGCCTGTTGTTTGCCCAGACTGGTTAATGGAGAGTCCTGATGCCCCTGTATCCGATGCTGTTGATTCCACTCGGTTTGCCCATGTCTGACCAGTAGAATGGTGGATTGTTGTTGAGTCATTGTCTGGGAAAATTATTCCAGGGCTATATAACAATCGGGTGTGAAGCGGGGAGTGCATACGGCTAAAAATTTCAGGTCAGTTGAGCCTGTATTGCTAATTCGTTGAGCTGCACCTGGTGGAATGACCACCACATCGCCTGCAATGACATCAGCGGGTTGCAGGCCTTCAATTTCGACTCGCCCCTGTCCGCTGATAATAATATAACGTTCGGTGACTGCTTTCAGTTTATGCCAGGCGGTGGTAACACCAGATTTGACTCTGGCCTCTGCAATAGAAGCCATTTCGTCATTAGAATCATTTGAAAGCTCTCTGATGTAACAGCGTTCTAAGGTATCAAACCCGGTAACTGAACTATTTTGGTGAATTCTTGCCTGCACAATTTAACCCGAATAACGATTAATGAACTTTCATGTTGGAATAAAGGTGAATCACGATAACGCCCGAAATAATCAATGCCATACCGATAACAGCAGGCAAGTCCGGGGTTTGTTTGTAGAATACAACTCCTGCAACAGTGACTAGCACTATGCCAATACCCGACCAGACAGCATAGGTAATGCCCATCGGGATACTTCTTAATGTCAGCGTTAAAAAATAAAATGACAGGGCGTAACCGGAAATAACCAGTAAACTTGGCCAGAATTTTGTGAACTCGGCTGTTGCCCTTAAGGCGCTGGTTGCAATAACTTCTGTTAGTATTGCCAGAGCCAAATAGATATATGACATGATTTTCTCTTAGTTTTGTTGTTTTAGCATTTCAATATGAGGTATCCCATCTTCATCATAGGGACCGAGTATTTTTTCAAAACCGAAATCGGTATAAAATTCCTGTAAATACTGTTGAGCCGAAATTCTGATGGCTTGTCCGGGATACTCCTGCTCAATATGGGTAAGAGCAGTTTTCATGAGTTTCCTGCCGGTTCCAGTACCTCTTACATTGCTAATCGTAAGCACTCTGCCGATGGAAGGTTCATCATACTTGTATGTTGGGTAAACAACGCGCAAATACGCCACAAGTTGTCGTGAAGCACTGTTTTCAATATTCCATCCAGTGAGATGCCATGAAAATTTATCCAGCTGATCAACATCCTGGTACACACAGTTTTGTTCCACGGCAAAGACTTGCTGCCTGACACTTAATATTTCGTGTAATTCATCCACTGTTAACTGCTTAAACTGTTTCCATTGCCATTCGATCATATTTCTGGTGGAGTAAGGTAATCTTGCTGATTATAAGAAGTTCAGAGAGACTTTGCTATTACCGTTTATTGAGGTGAACATGAACTGGAAAAAATCTTACCGATCATTCTATTACGAAAATGCTCAGGATCCAGATGACATTATTCTTAATACAGATGAAACGGCGTTGCTGATAATCGATATTCAGAATACCTACTTACAGGCAGCTGATGATTTGCAGGAAGCTGAAAGGTGGCAACCATTTTATGATCGAATGAATCAACAGGTTATTCCGACAACCGTGAAGATAGTTGAAGATGCCAGAAACCGGGGTATTGAAGTTATATTTGCACGAATAGCCTGTCTCAAGGAAGACGGTCGAGATCGTTCCTTAAGTCAGAAAAAGCCGGGCTTTAATTATTTGCTGATGCCACAGAGTTCAGAAGAAAGCCAGATAGTGCCCGAACTTCAGCCGGTAGGCGATGAAATTACCGTAACCAAAACAACTGATAGTGCGCTGACAGGCACAAACCTGAGATTGATTTTGAGCAATATGGGTATTCGCAATGTAATTGTGGCGGGCATTTTTACCGATCAATGCATATCGTCAACGGTGCGCAGCCTGGCGGATGAAAGTTTCAATGTGATCGTAGTTGAAGATTGCTGTGCAGCGGCCACGGAAGCCATACACC
>JAAEMR010000199.1 GCA_024225395.1 Gammaproteobacteria bacterium | reverse complement strand
TGATAAGGAGAACCTGACTCCAGATATTCAAACAGACAGCTAAGTGCCTCCTGAGTTAATACATCATCACCCCAGATTATATTATGCTTACGCTTGCTAAATCGCATGGCTAACACAGGGTCTTGATTATTCTCAGATTCCTGCATAAAAACAGCTGTACAGGTTTTAGGTCTTATCTCAACACCTTCTTCGATATTTTCAGGAATACACATCACCGAAGGATTTGACAGTGCCCTGATAAAATCAGGGTTTTGATCACGTAAATGAATATAAACCATGTCGGGGTCAAGCAAATCATTTACCCCTCCTTCCTCTGAAGAGTGTTCACAATGTAATAACAGCGCCAGAACCCGCTGATGCCCGGGATTATAGTAACCATCGGTATGCCAGCCAATGGCTTTATTCGAATAGGGTATATAAGAATGTCCACGATGATGATCCACGACGCTTAACCTGGTCACTCGATCTTCCTGTGCACAAAGATTTTTATCCAGCGACTTCAAGCCAATCTGCGCACCAATTTTTTTTAGTGCCGACAGGTGATTTTCAACGTCACCCGATAACCGATACAGGGCGAAGTTATAATCGTTTACCTGATCTTTAATAACTGACATGGACTGGGGCGGAATATACCCATCCGGATCAATGTCAATAATTAATTTGAAATCATCTGTAGTCCGTTTCTGGTAGGCAGATAACTTTGACTCAACCCAGTGTTGATAGCCGTCATCATCATTTAAATCAAAATGGCTCATAGCACCAATCTTTATAAATAAGTTTATTAACAAATTCTAAAGCACGGTATCTAATACAATAAGTTTAATGTATATCCCCATGGGGGTAATCGATATCCTGTTTGCCCTCCCATCAGGTGAGTTACCAAACGCCTTCACCTTGTCTAAAATCCCTCGCATTCTTGTAATACTCTAAATTACAGGACCGATTAACATAACTTATAAGTTAACTAGAGTCTTAATGGGAGACTAGACATATGGCAAAGTATGATACTCCAATGCTTGACGAGCTGGAAAATGGCCCCTGGCCCAGCTTCATTTCAGGCATCAAACGTTTACGCGACGATCACCCTGATGAAAGAATTAATGCTGTTACTAACAGCCTGCTAGGCCAGTTAGAGCACTCATATGAAACCCGCAAAGGTTACTGGAAAGGCGGAACTGTATCGGTATTTGGATATGGCGCAGGTATCATTCCACGTTTCTCTGAAGTTGCTGATGCATTCCCTGAGTCAAAGGAATTTCATACATTACGTATTCAGCCTCCTGCAGGTAACCACTACTCAACGTCTTCATTACGCAAGCTGGCTGATAGCTGGGAAAAGCATGGGTCAGGTCTTGTTACTTTCCATGGTCAAACCGGTAATATCATGTTTATTGGTGCTGACACTGAACATACTCAAACTTTCTTTGACGAAATCAATGATTTCGGCTGGGATTTAGGTGGTGCGGGTCCGGACGTTCGTACAACTATCTCCTGTGTTGGTGCTGCTCGTTGTGAACAGTCCTGCCTTGATGAGCAAAAAATCCATCGTGTTGTGACTAACAACTTCCAGGATGATGTTCACCGTCCAGCTCTTCCATACAAATTTAAATTTAAAATTTCCGGCTGCGGAAATGACTGCCAAAATGCTATTGAGCGTTCTGACTTTGCCATAATCGGTACATGGCGTGATGACATGAAGGTTGACCAGGAAGCTTTCAAGGGCTACCTGGATACTAAAGGCCGTCAATACATTATTGATAATGTGACTTCTCGTTGCCCGACTCAGGCGTTAAACATTAATGATGATGACACTCTTGCTGTTGATAATCGTAACTGTGTTCGTTGCATGCATTGCTTAAACGTTATGCCTAAAGCGCTATCTCCCGGAGATGACAAAGGTGCAGCTATCGCCATGGGTGGTAAGCGTACTCTTAAGATCGGTGATTTGATGGGAACCGTTGTTGTTCCATTTAAAGCACTGAATTCTGAAGATGATTATGAAGAGCTGGTTGAGCTTGCCGAAGAAGTTATTGATTTCTGGGCAGAAAATGGGCTTGAGCATGAGCGTTGTGGTGAAATGATCGAGCGTATCGGTCTGGCTAACTTCCTTGAAGGCATTGATATTCCGGTTGATCCAAATATGGTTAACAACCCACGTCAAAGCTCATATGTCCGTATGGATACATGGGATGAAGAAGCTGAAAAGTGGTTTGAACGAAAAGCTGAAGCTTAAAATCACACTTTACCCTTTAATAAAGCCAGTACAAGTTACTGGCTATGATAAACACAAATTTATTAGGAGATTTTTATGTCAGACGCTCCACGTCCACCAATAGAGTCAGGTGTACCTGATGGCTTTCAGTTTATGCATCCTGTTATGCGTAAAAACTACGGTAACTGGGCTTACCACGAAGATCCACAACCAGGTGTTTTAAAGCACGTTGCCCACGGTGGCGATGTCATTTACACCGTAAAATGTGCTACTCAGCGTATTCTTGATGTTTTCACTCTACGCAAGTTATGTGATATCGGCGATGAATTTGCAGACGGTCACGTACATTTCACCTTACGTTCTAACCTTGAATACATGGTTGCCAAAGAAGAACAGGTTCAACCACTTATTGACGCATTGGAAGGTGCCGGTTTTGTCGTCGGTGGTACTCGTAACTCAGTAACTTCACTTTCACACACTCAGGGCTGGTTACACTGTGATATACCAGGTACTGATGCCTCTGGTGTTGTTAAGTCCATGATGGATGAGCTGATTGGCGAATTCAAAAACTGGAACATGCCTAACCGTGTTCACATGACAACTTCCTGCTGTCAAATTAACTGTGGCGGCCAGGGCGATATTGCTATTAACGTTCAACACACCAAGCCACCTAAAATCAACCACGATTTAGTCGGTAACGTTTGTGAGCGTCCTTCTGTTGTTGCCCGTTGTCCTGTTGCTGCGATTCGTCCTGCAATGGTTGATGGCAAGCCTTCACTGGAAGTTGATGAGAAAAAATGTATCTGTTGTGGTGCATGTTTTCCTCCTTGTCCTCCTATGCAAATCAACGATGCTGAGCATTCTAAACTGGCTGTATGGGTCGGTGGTAATCACTCAAATGCTCGTAGCAAGCCTACTTTCCAGAAGCTTGTTGCTGCCGGTATCCCGAATAACCCACCTCGCTGGCCTGAAGCAACAGCCATCGTCAAGAAGATTCTTAAGACTTACAAAAATGACGCTAAGGATTGGGAACGTATCAATGACTGGATTGAGCGTATCGGCTGGCCACGTTTCTTCGAACTTACTGAGCTTCCGTTCACCAAGTTCCATATCGATAACTGGCGTGGTGCTCGTAACAGCTTAAACGCATCTACTCATATTCGTTTCTAGAAACCGAGGTTCAGATGAAATTTGCTATTCAAATTAATGAAGGGCCATTTACCCATCAGGCTGCTGATACAGCGTATCAGTTTACTAAAGCAGCGATTGAGAACGGTCACGATATCTTTCGTGTGTTCTTTTATCACGATGGCGTAAATAACGGCACTATGTATGGCGTACCTCCTGTCGATGATCGTAATGTTCAGGCATTGTGGTCAGACCTGGCGGAAAAACATGATCTGGATCTAGTAGTTTGTGTTGCAGCGGCTCAACGCCGCGGCATCATGGACGAAGATGAAGCCAAACGTCATGGAAAAGGAGCAGCAAATATTGCTCCTAAATTCCGTATCTCTGGTTTAGGTCAGTTGATTGAGGCCGGTATTCAGGCTGATCGTCTGATGGTCTTTGGTGATTAGGAGTTAATTATGTCTACTACAAAGAAATTTACATATATAAACAGAAAAGCTCCTTACGGTTCGGTTTACGCTCTTGAGTCTCTTGAAGTTGTACTGATTGGTGCAGCTTTCGAACAGGAAGTACAACTGGTATTCGTTGATGATGGCGTTTATCAGTTAACTAAAGGTCAGGAAACTGACGGTATTGGAATGAAAAACTTTTCCAAAACTTATGCTGCTCTGGGCGATTATGATGTTAATCAGATTTATGTTTGCGAACAGTCCCTGGCTGACCGTGGTTTAACTCTGGATGATCTTCAGGCGTTAACTTACGAAGATGAAGATGATGACTGGGCAGAAAAAAGCTCCATGAATCTAGTTAATCGTGAACAGCTTTCTGATTTAATCAGCGATGCTGATGTTCTGTTAAATTTTTAAAGGAGATTATTTACATGTCAACTTTACATACTGTAAACAAGTCGCCTTTTGAAAGAAATTCACTCGACACTTGTCTGTTATTGATCAAAAACGATTCTACTGTTTTATTGATTGAAGATGGTGTTTCTGGTGCATTGCAAAATACAACGGCTTCTCAAAGCATCTCTGATGCAATGCAAGAAGGTGTTAAATTTGCTGTTCTTGGTGAAGATCTAAATGCTCGTGGTCTGTCAGCAGACCGAGTAATCGACGGCATTTCTGTTGTTGATTATGCCGGATTTGTTCAGCTGGCTGCTGATCATGACAATGTCCAAAGCTGGTTGTAATCGATTTGTTTTTGTTTTTTTAATATTAAAGCTTAATTTTTAAGCATTTTAGGAGATTTATCATGGCTCTAGAAGTAAACGGTAAAAGTTACGAAGTAGATGAAGAAGGTTACCTGGCTAACCTGAACGAGTGGGATGCGGATGTTGCTGCTGCACTTGCTGCTTCTGACGACGCAGAATTAACTGAAAGCCACTGGGAAGTTATCAACTTCTTACGTGAGTACTACGAAGAGTATCAAATTGCTCCAGCAGTACGTGTATTAACTAAAGCCATAGGCAAACGTCTTGGTAAGGACAAAGGAAACAGCAAGTACCTGTACGAACTGTTCCCATACGGTCCAGCTAAGCAAGCCTGTAAATACGCAGGTCTGCCAAAGCCAACTGGTTGTGTATAAGCTTTAAGTTCCAGTTTATCGAAGTACCCCGGTCGGTTTGACCGGGTTATTTTGTTACCTTCACCATTAGTTTTTAATAGAAAGCCTTGCCGTGCCTGTCACTTATAGAGCATGAACTGTACAAAGTTTTCTTTTAACCAACTAGCTTTCTGAGAGATAGATAGTCGATGAGTACTTTTATTGCACTTTTATTCTGGTTTGCCTCTGCCGTTATTATTCTCGGTCTGGCTTTTAAAATCAGACAGTACTGGGTCACCCCCGCTCCGTTAAAAATTCCAACGACTCCAGCTCCTACTACTCGTACGGGTGTCATCTATAGAATGGCTAAAGAAGTGGTCGTATTTGAAAGCCTTTTTAAATCAAATAAATGGATCTGGGTTTTCGGCTGGATGTTTCATATTTCGCTGGCCCTGGTTCTTGCCCGACATCTTCGTTATTTTCAGGAACAACCCTGGTTCTGGGTCAATATCATTCAACCTTTTGGTAAGTATGCTGCCTTTACCATGGTTATTGGCCTGCTTGGACTTTTAGCACGCCGTTTTGTTGTCGCCCGCGTTCGTTATATTTCCGCACCTTCTGACTATTTGATGCTAATAATGCTGGTTTTCATTGGCATCAGTGGACTGATGATGCAGCTCGTCGTTCGCCCTGACATTATTGCTATAAAAGAATACTTCCTTTCCTGGATGGGTTTCTCTATAGGCGATTTAACTTTCAGCACGCCACTCATTATTCATTTATTGCTTGTCGCACTGCTGATGATTGTATTCCCGTTCAGTAAACTACTTCATGCTCCAGGCATATTTTTTAGCCCGACCCGTAATCAGGTCGATAATCCTCGTGAAAAGAGACATCTTTCTAAATGGGCGGCAGCACTTGAAACAGATAATAATAAGGATTAGGAGATAGAGAAATGGCTGATTTTGAAACTCCAGAATTATTTAAAAATATCCACGTTCCAAAGCCTGTACCGGGCACGATGGAATCTGTAGGTCCTTTTATAGCTAAACCCGATCATCAAACAGATCTTGGCTTCCCTGCTGAACTGGTTGATAACTGGGAAGAAAAGGCAATAGATGCCATGGGCGTTGCCGTCACAAAATATCGTGGTTTACGCGTGTTTCTTGATGCCTGTGTAAAATGTGGTTCCTGTACGGATAAATGTCATTACTACATTGGATCCAGTGATCCCAAGAATATGCCGGTTGCACGTCAGGACCTGTTTAGATCTGTTTATCGCAAATACCACACACCTGCCGGAAAGTTTCTCAGTAAGCTTGGTCTTGAATGGTTAATTGGTGCTAAATCAATGACTAAAGACGTACTTGATGACTGGTGGAATTATTATCACCAGTGTTCAGAGTGCCGTCGTTGTTCGGTGTACTGCCCTTATGGAATCGATACCGCTGAAATCACCATGGCCGCTCGTGATGTGATGGCCCAGGTTGGTCGGGGCATGAAATACAACAATGAAATCATTGGTAAAGTTTACAAGATTGGTAATAACCTGGGACTACCCGAGCGCGCTCTGGCCGATACTCTGGAAGGCCTTGAAGAAGATATCGAAGATGAGACAGGTGTTAAGGTTGAATTACCTTTAGATCGAAAAGGTGTTGATATTCTTCTGGTCACTCCTTCTGCTGATTTCTTCGCTGAACCTCATGTTGATGGTCTTATGGGCTATGCCAAGGTTTTCCACGAATCAGGTGTCAGCTGGACACTCAGTTCAAAAGCTTCAGAAGCTGCTAACTTTGGTCTATTTATCGGTAGTTACGATAATATGCGTAAAATTTCTCTACGTATTCGAGAAGCAGCCATCGACCTGGGTGTTAAACGTATCGTTTATGGTGAATGTGGACACGCCTGGCGTGTTGGTTACAGCTTTTTAAATACACTGGCCGGACCTTTCGATTTTCTGGACCAGAACTACCCTATCCCACAGCATATCTGTGAATTCACTCATGACCTTATCCAGAAAGATAAACTCAAGTTTGATCCTTCTGAGAATGACTGGATGACACTCACATTTCATGATTCCTGTAACGTCGCCCGTGCTTCTCGTATGGGTGATAAGCCAGGTGGTCAGTTCACCATACCACGTGACATTATCAAAACCGTTTGTAACAACTATGTTGATATGGCACCGGAAACCATCGGTGAAGGAACCTTCTGCTGTGGTGGTGGCGGTGGACTTTTAACGGATGACCTTATGCCAGTACGTGTTAAGGGTGCCCTGCCTCGAATGACTGCATTAACCAATGTTGTGCAGGATGAAGGGGTCACTCACATGGCGGCAATTTGTGCCATCTGTAAATCCCAATTTACCAAAGTACTGCCCTATTACAACCTGGGTATGGACATGATCGTTAGTGTGCACCAGCTCGTTTCCAGTGCACTCATCCTGACAAGTCGGGATGACGAAGAAGATGAAAGTGAAGCAGCACCCGCTGAATCTTCAACCGAATAAGCAACAATTTAAGATTTTTATATTTTTAATTTTATATTATCCAGTGAAAACTGTTAGTCACAGGAGCTAAAAATGGCGACAAGTACAAAAGAGATGAATACTAAACTAACGTTTAGAAAATATGAAGATGGCGATCACACCTATAGAAACAAAGGTGACGATATTTTCAATGAAGATAAAACGTTTAAATGCCCTACTTATGTTCATCGTACACCTCCCTGCCAGGGTAGCTGTCCCTCCGGTGAAGATATTCGTGGCTACCTGGATATCATTAGAGGTATAGAGACTCCACCTGAAGGTGTTTCTATGCAGGAATATGCATTTCGTCGTTCGACTGATGCAAACCCATTCCCTTCCATGATGGGTCGTGTTTGCCCTGCTCCCTGTCAGGATGGTTGTAACCGTAATCAGGTTGAAGACTTCGTCGGTATCAACTCAGTTGAGCAATATATTGGTGACACTGCTAATGCTGAAAAATATGCTTTCGATAACAGTGCGTCTTTATCCGGTAAAAAAGTAGCTATCGTCGGTGGTGGTCCTGCTGGAATGGCAGCAGCTTATCAATTACGCCGCATGGGTCATGAATCTATCATTTTTGATGATCATGATGAACTTGGCGGCATGTTTAAATATGGTATACCCGGATATCGTACTCCACGTGAATTCCTGAACCATGAAATTCAGCGTATTCTGGATATGGGTGGAATTGAAGTTAAACTGTCTACCCGTATTGGAACAGACATTACTGTTGAAGCTCTTGAAGCTGATTATGATGCCATTATCTGGGCTATTGGCTGTAAAAGCGGTCGCGGTCTTCCAGTTGCTAATGCCGATGCGCCAAACTGTGTATCCGGTGTTGCTTTCCTTGAAGCCTTTAACAAAGGCACCATGCAGGTTACCGCTTCTAAAGTAGTCTGTGTAGGTGGTGGTGATACTTCAATCGACGTAGTTTCAGTGGCTCGTCGTCTTGGTAAAATTGATTCACTGCCTGAAAACGAACTTCCAGAGCATGTTATTGGTGGTTATGTCGCACACGACTCTGCCTATGCAGCGGCTCGTGATGGCGCTACAGTAACCCTGACTTCTCTTTTCCCTCGTTCAGAAATGACTGCTGCTGAGCACGAAGTTGATGATGCTATTCGAGAAGGTGTCGATATTCAGGACGGTGTTATGCCGATTGAAGTCATCGTTGATGACAGTGGCCGTGCCATAGCTCTAAAAATGGCTAAATGCGAAATGGTTGATAATCGACCTACTCCTGTTGAAGGCACAGAATACGAAATTGAATGTGATCTG
Source organism: Gammaproteobacteria bacterium (assembly GCA_024225395.1). Taxonomy (GTDB): domain Bacteria; phylum Pseudomonadota; class Gammaproteobacteria; genus JACNJF01. The sequence goes on along the minus strand of JAAEMR010000199.1, from coordinate 7,550 downwards.
ATCGTTTCTGCGATTGGACAATCCGGCGATATGGAAGGCATCGAAGAATTCGATAATGGTCGCGGACTGATTGATTCCGATAGCTACTACCGTGTACCTGGTAAAGAAGGTCACTTCGTTATTGGTGATATTATTCGCCCTCACCTGTTAACCACAGCAATTGGACAGGCTTCGGTTTGTGCTGAAACTGTGAATGCTTACATAAGTGAGTCTAATCTTGACAAACGTCCAAAAGTTGATGTTCACCATTTTGATTTACTCAACAAGCTGAATGAAGCACACCTGGATCCAAAAGATTATGTACATGTTAATAACGATCGTGGGACTGACAGTGCCGATTATGCGGTGCACAACTTCGAAGATCGTTCAACACAGGAAATCATTTCATCCGATCGCTTATTCCTGGGTCATTTCGAATATGAAGAAAGAAATATTCGCGGACAGGTTGTTCCTTCTTCAGAAGAAGTTCTGGGTCACTTTGAAGATCGCCTGGTTCCTCTTAGCGAAGAACAGGCTGTTGCAGAAGCGGGTCGTTGCATGAGCTGCGGTATGTGTTTCGAATGTGATAACTGTGTTATCTACTGCCCACAGGATGCCGTTTTCAGAGTTAAGAAAGATACTAAAACTCTCGGTCGTTATGTAGACACAGATTATTCAAGATGTATTGGCTGTCATATCTGCTCAGACGTTTGCCCCACCGGTTACATCGATATGGCTATGGGTAATCACTAGGCACTAATGGCATTAAAAACACAACTGTGGATTTATTTGTGGAAATATTTATGAATAGTCGTCAACTTCCAAAACTATTATTGACCTCAGCTTTACTGCTGTGGTCAATAGCTAGCTTCGCTGCAAGTGATTTCAGTGGTCCAGACCGTGATGCAGGCGGTAACATTGTACCGACTCCCAAAGGGGAATCATGCGTTGCACCAACCGCTGATATTCGTGCAAATCACATGGATTACCTGAAACACAAACGCAATGAAACAATGCGAAAAGGTATTCGAACTGAGAAGAACAGCCTTGTAGAGTGCATCAATTGTCACGTTACACCCGGTGAAGATGGAAAAGTCGCTCGTATTAATGATGATCAACATTTTTGTTCCAGCTGTCATCGTGTTGCCAGTGTGACTCTTGATTGTTTTGAATGTCATGCTGACCGACCCGTTGAATACTTTAGCCGTTCCCCTGCCGGACATGATGTTTTCGCGTTAAATCCTGCATTGAAAACAAATACACCCCATGTTGTGATGAATAGGAAGGGGCAATAGAGATGAGCTCAAAGACTAACTCAAGTTCAAATAAAATTGATCAGTATCGTCGTCGTTTACTCGGTGGCTCTGCGGCAGCCGTTGCAGGTTTAACACTGGCACCTGGATTGATTCTTAATACTGTTCAGGCTAAACCAGCCGACCAGGCAGTATCTAATAAAAATCGCTGGGGTCTGCTAATTGATACAAAAAAGTGTGCTGATGGTTGTACAGATTGTGTAACCGCCTGTAACACAGAGCATGGTTTACGTGAAATTCATGGACCTGCTACCGATGCACAGTGGATTCGTAATGTAACCCTGAAAAACAAATCTACCGGTCATACAGTCAATATGCCTGTTATGTGTCAACATTGTGAAAATCCTCCCTGTGTTGATGTATGCCCAACAGGTGCTTCTTTCAAACGCGATGATGGCATTGTTCTTGTCGATAAACACATTTGTATTGGTTGTCGTTATTGCATGATGGCCTGCCCTTACAAAGCAAGAAACTTTATTCATGAAGTACTTACTGACCAGTTACCTGTAGCACCTCGCGGTAAAGGTACTGTTGAAGCATGTACGCTTTGTGTTCACAAAGTTGATAATGGAGATGGTACAACCGCCTGTGCAGATGCCTGTAAACACGGAGCAATTACTTTTGGTGATTTGAATGACAAAAATAGTTTAATTTCGAAGAAACTGGAAATGACTGGTGGTCGTCAATTACGCGCAGAACTCGGCCTGAATACAGGCGTACGTTATCAAGGTCTTTAGCTTTAGGATTTCCTGAAATGAAAAATATTCGTTACACATCTATAGAAGGCAATTCGATTAAATTCCTCGGTTTATTAGGGGTTTACGGCTTTTTCATCCTGTTAGGATTTTATGCATTCATCACGATGGAGCATGAAGGACACTGGATAACGGGAATGACTAACCAGGTGATCTGGGGATTACCTCACGTATTTGCGATATTCCTTATTGTCGCGGCTTCGGGTGCACTTAATGTTGCGTCCATCGCCTCCGTGTTTAATAAGAGCTTTTACAAACCTTTAGCCAAACTTTCTGCAGTATTATCCCTGGCCCTGTTAGCGGGTGGCCTGGCGGTTCTGTTATTAGATCTGGGGCGCCCTGATCGTTTAATCGTGGCTATTACCTACTACAATTTTAAATCTATATTTGCCTGGAACATCATTCTTTATACCGGCTTTTTTGGCATTGTCGGTATTTACCTGTGGACCATGCTTGACTGGGAGGTCGAGAAATACAAGCGTATTGCCGGTACTGCCGCTTTTATCTGGCGTTTAATACTGACCACAGGTACAGGTTCCATCTTTGGCTTCCTGGTATCTCGACAGGCATATGATGCTGCGATTATGGCTCCGATGTTCATCATCATGTCCTTTTCTTTCGGACTCGCTATCTACCTGCTGGTATTGATGGCAAGTTACAAGTGGACAGGTAGAGAACTGGGTGATGCTGTTATTACCAAATTAAAAAATCTACTCGGTGTTTTTATTGCAGCAACCCTGTATTTCTCACTGGCCTATCACTTAACCAATCTGTATGCGACTGAGCATCATGGCATCGAAGCATTTGTGTTGATGGAAGGTGGAGTTATTACTAACATGTTCTGGTATGGACAGGTCATTATTGGTGCGATTATTCCTTTACTGATTGTCTACCTCCCCCGTCCGGCAAAAAGTAGAACAATGATCGGCATTGCCTCTGTCCTTGTTATTCTGGGTGGGCTTGCTTCCCTGTATGTCATTCTAATCGGTGGTCAATCATACCCCATGACTCTGGTTCCCGGTTATGAGGCCACATCAACTTTTGCTGATGGAGCCATAACAGAATATAGCCCGAGTATCTGGGAATTCATGCTGGGCATGGGTGGAGTCGCTATCTCTCTGGTGATTGTAACTTTCGCCGTAAAGATCTTTCGCTTACTACCCGATAGCCTGGCTGACAGTATCGCTGCTCCGCAAAAGTAATTAAGTTTTTATTACGCTTAAAAAGCCTGCCTGGATTTATTAATTCTGGACAGGCTTTTTTCGTTTATACTCCAATAGTGCTAAATCCTAACCAAAATTATCACCACGAAGAGCACGAAGGTATAGAGTTAATTAACATTTTTTCTTCGTATTCTTCGTGTGCTTCATGGTGCATAATCACTTTATAAGAGACTCCAGTCGTGTCTTCTTTCTATATTTCTGCCGCACATAAGTCATCGGGTAAGACGACTCTATCCATTGGTATCTCTGCAGCCATTCGCCAGCGCGCCCTGTCCATTCAGTCATTCAAGAAAGGACCTGACTACATTGATCCTATCTGGTTAAGCCAGGCGACCAATAACCCCTGTTACAATCTTGACTTTTTTACTTCTGGTAAAGATTTCATTCTCAGTCAATTCAATCAATATCGTCAGCAAAAAGATGTGGTACTGGTTGAAGGAAACATGGGACTGTTTGATGGAATGGCTCTGGATGGTAGTGATAGTAATGCTGCGATGGCAAAACTATTAAATATTCCTGTCATCCTGGTGGTCGACACTTCTGGAACAAGTCGCGGGATAGCCCCTTTACTCAACGGTTATCAGGACTTTGATCACGACATAAATTATGCGGGGGTCATTCTTAATAAAGTAGCCGGTAGTCGTCATCAAACCAAACTGACTAATGTGATTAAGGAATATACCGATTTCAACATCCTGGGCACTGTGCCAAGAAATAATGATATCCAGGTCACCGAAAGACACCTGGGGTTAATTCCCGGTTATGAAATGGCCGAGGAATCGAACAAGGTTATCGACTTGCTGGCTACTCGAGTCCGTGAGAATATCGATATCGATGCTTTACTCAATATTGAACCAAATATTTCCAGCCCGGTTACTGTTAATACTGAATCAACAAAATCCTCCTGCAGTATTAGAATAGCTGTCGCTATGGATAAAGCTTTCGGCTTTTACTACCCGGGAGATTTACAGCAATTTGAACAACAAGGTGTAGAAATAATCCCTTTCAATTGCATTAAAGACTCTGCACTGCCGGCCAATATTGACGGTTTATTCATCGGAGGTGGATTCCCGGAAACTCAACTTGAAAAACTGTCTGACAATAAATCCATGATTAAATCGATAAAAGCTGCAATCGAACAGGGTTTACCTGCTTATGCAGAATGCGGTGGATTGATGTATCTATGCGACCGGATAAGTTATGAAGGCAGTACTTTTTCTATGTGTGAAGTCATTAATGCTAACGTAGAAATGCATAAAAGACCTCAGGGACGGGGTTACGTTATCTTAGAATCTACGGACAAACATCCCTGGCTTGCAAACACCCGTCAGACCGTCAATGCCCATGAATTTCATTACTCGGCAATTACAGGTTTACCTCAAAATACTGAATTTGCCTATACTATTAAAAGAGGAACGGGTATTGATAGTATAAATGATGGTATAATTTTGCATAATATGATCGCAAGTTATTCACACCTCAGGCAAACTGATGAATGTTCATGGGTTGATGACTTTGTTTCTTTTGTTAAAAGTTGTAACACACAGAGTAAAACAGCAGAGTAAAAAATGATTACAGTGACACCCGAGGCTGCCGAGCAAATTAAATTTTCAGCTAAAGAATCCGGCATAAATGAAGCCATTCTACGTATAGCAATCAAGCAAATAGAGGATGGATCGTTACATTATGCCCTGGGTTTTGATGATGCTATTTCGGATAATGACCTGCGCTTCGAAAATGAAGGCGTTCAGCTTGTTATTGCAGAAAACTCTCAAGCTTATGCTGAAGGTATGACTTTAGACTATACCTCTCTGGATAATGGCGAGAAAAATTTCATCTTTTTAAACCCTAACGACAAAAATTATTCTCCCTCTGTATAGGAATAATTTTTTAATGGCCAGCGAATCACAGCATAATTCAGAAAACTCATTACAGCTTTCTTTAAATTTTTTACCTGAGCTGGGCACTTTACACAGAGCATTCTTATGCGTGTTTACCTGCAGAGTCGTTGGTTTCATCGCTCTGCTTGCTATCAGCCTGATCGCTTTATTTCTGACTTCCTTCTGGCTTCCTCCAACCGAAAGTGATACAGGACGATTATTTTTTAACCTGTTAATTTTTTCCTCTTTATTCATACTGATAGTTAGCTTATATCTAATCTGGATAGACCTGTTAAAACCGGTTCTTGACATAGAAGAATGGTCTCAACAAATGCGAAGCGGGCATCTCGATTATAAAACCAGTGTTCCCAGGTACGGTGAATTATCCAAACTTACCGAAGATTTAAATGACCTTGGCACCATGATGCATCACCTGTCTAAAGACACCGAAGAACAGCTTCACCAGCATACTCAACACACTGAACTTAAAACTCAATCACTTGGCATTCTTTATGATGTTGCCGCCAGTATCAATATATCCAGTAGCCTTGATGACCTGCTAAAAAGATTTCTGAGTACATTAACCGAGGTTCTGCATGCCAATGCAGGAGCCGTTCGTCTGTTGAACAAGGATAATCAGATGGAGCTGGTGGCCAGCATTGGATTTGATGACGAACTTATTGAGAAAGAGCGCCTGCTACCCACAGAAAGCTGCGTCTGTGGAAAAGTTGAAAACTGTGATGACCTGATTTTTCAGGACAGCGTATTACCCTGTAATAAAAAGGTAGGTCATCAGTTTTTTGGCTCTGATCAGGGACTTATCGTCGTCCCATTACAATATCAGGGGAATACTCTCGGCGTTTATAACCTTTTTGTACCTCAGGATATCTATAATCAAAAAAACAATAACGATTATAAGGAATTATTTACCAGTATAGGTAGACACTTAGGCATGGCTATAGCCAAAGCCCAACTGGATGAAGAATCAACAAAAGTTTCTATCATGCACGAACGTAATCGCCTCGCCTTTGAATTACATGATTCACTCGCACAGACTCTCGCCAGCATGCGTTTACAGGTCAGGGTGCTGGATGAAATAATGCATTCGAACGACGAAGCCGCAATCTGGCAGCAATTAGAACGTATTGAAAACACGGTTGATGAAGCGAATACGGAACTACGGGGTTTAATCGCGCATTTTCAGGCACCAATACGGAAACAGGCCCTGATACCTGCAGTACAGGATATAGTAAAACGTTTCAGAGCCGAGTCAGACATTCATATCTTCTTTCAACACACCATCAGTTCTCCATTAAAATTATCTGATAAATACCACCTCGAAGTCATTCGAATTATTCAGGAAGCATTAAATAACCTGCGCAAACACAGTGAAGCCAATGTGGCTCGAATAATGATCCGTCAGAGTGATACTGGCCGGTTACATATTCTTATTGAAGATGACGGAATCGGACTAACAACCTTAACTGAAAATGGCAACCCGGGCGAACAGATTGGACTCAAAAGCATGAAAGAAAGAGCTTCAAGACTTAAGGCTGAATTTGCTATAGATAGCGAATCTGGTGAAGGAACAAGAATAATGCTTGAATTTGATTTAAACAAAGCTCAATCTTCTAAACCTCCTGTCAAAATAGATACTAGCTTTAACCTGATATAATAACTATGAACTTACGCGTACTCGTCATCGATGATCACACCCTTTTTCGTGAAGGGCTTGAAGGACTATTAACCCGCCGGGATATCGAAGTTATAGCTTCTGTTGGTGACGGCGAAACTGGCATCAAACTGGCACAGGAACTCAACCCGGACATTATCCTGCTGGATATGAGAATGCCTGAAATTAATGGCCTGGGCGTACTTAAGAAACTCAATGAATGCGGCCTGTCTATGCCGATCAGCATGCTGACCACCAGCACCGATGAACGCGATCTGGTTGAAGCATTACGCAGTGGAGCAAAAGGCTATTTACTGAAAGACATGGAGCCTGATTCTCTTGTGGTTGCATTAAGAGATATTAAAGAAGGGAAAACCATTGTAGCCCCTACCCTGACTCCCATTCTGGCCAAAGTCGTTAAAGGTGATGCTTTTAATGGAAATGATAAAAAGACACCATTTGAAGACTTAACACCCAGAGAAACCGAGATTTTAGGCTTATTGGCAGAAGGTCAAAGTAACAAGGTCATTGCCCGCAATCTCGGCATATCAGATGGTACGGTCAAACTACACGTTAAAGCCATCTTAAGAAAACTGAATGTTCACTCTCGTGTTGAAGCAGCGGTACTGGCTGTTGAACACGGAATGAAAGAATCACAGAAAAGTGCTGAGTTTTAGTTTATTGGCTAAGGGTCGGCCCATATAAATACAAGAATATCCTGAACCATA
>JAAEMR010000198.1 GCA_024225395.1 Gammaproteobacteria bacterium | reverse complement strand
TCATACTAATCATACCCTCAAGCACATGCCCTGCACCTACTGCATGCCCATTCTGTATACTGATATTCCAATCAACAGGCAAGTTCTGCTCAATTGCATTTGCGACTTCAGTGTTATATGCATTGATGTTGCTTTGCCCAACTCTGTTTACATGCCCCATATAATATGCGTTATTAATTAGCCCTACAACGACACTTATATTGTAGCGAAGTTGCAGGATTTTGTCAAACTTTCTGATTTTGCTGTATTTGTTTATAATAATTTGATATGCATGGCTCTCAAAAATTATAAGGAGGCCATACTGTATGTTACCGGAATGCCGTTTACAGGAACATTTATACCCGATCCCTCAGTTTGTTATAGAAGAGGATAAAGTTGAGGATTTTGTTGAAGAACTTCGGAAATTTCATGGGGAGTTTGCTGACTGCTTTGCCAGAAGTGAACCCAGGGAAAATTTTTTTGATTATATGGTGGGCCAGTTAAGCCATCTTGAACGAAAATCAGTTGAACCCATAGCTGTCAATGTTAACGGGATAAATTCGGTTCGTTCGATGCAGAGGACACTCAGTGATGCTGTATGGTACGAGGATAAGATATTATACCGGTTTCAGGAAATGGTCTGTCAGGAAATGGGAGATTGTGAAGGAGTTCTGATGTTTGATGAGTCAGGATTTCTTAAAAAAGGTGAATGTTCGGCCGGAGTCGGCAGGCAGTATTGCGGCGGAGTGGGAAAAGTTGAAAACTGTCAGAACGGTGTCTTCATGGGGTACGCTTCTCCGAAAGGCTATACATTATTGGATAAACGCCTGTTCATAACGAAAAAATGGTTTGAGGATGATTATGATGACAGGCGGAATAAATGCAGGATCCCTGAAGATATCACTTTCAAAAGCAAACCGGAACTGGCGGCCGAAATGTACAGGGATACCGTCGAACGTGATGCCGTACCTTTCAGGTATGTTGTTGCAGATACCATTTACGGTAACAGTTCTGATTTCATTGATGCCGCTGAGTCCTGTGTCGGGAAGATATATATGGTTTCCATGCCGCACAGTACTTTATTCCGGCTGCGCCCTCCTGTCACAAAGGAGCAGTCATATCAGTACGGGGGAGAACTTCGCTCAAAAACCGTGCTTGCCGACAACGAAAAACAGCCTGTGTCATTTGACAGTTTTGCCAAAAATCTTAACAGCTGTTTCTGGTACAGACGGACAGTATCCGAAGGAACCAAAGGGCCTGTCGAATATGAGTTCACTAAAAGGAACATTACACTGGCCAAAGACGGGATGCCCTGGAAAAATGTCTGGCTGATCATAAAAAGAACTGTCGGCGAAAATCCGGAATACTCCTATTATACAAGTAACGCCCCGGTGAGTGCGAGACTGAATACTTTTGTATGGCTGAGCGGTATCCGGTGGTCTGTTGAACAGTGCTTTCAGGAATGCAAAAGTGAGTTGGGAATGGATCATTATGAAGTCAGAAAATATACAGGATGGAATCGTCACATGCTGACCTGCATGCCCGCCCATTTTTTTCTGTGGCATATCAAAATTGAACTGAAAGAAGATGCACCTTCTTTCACACTGCCGCAGATCAGACTTCTGCTGAAAGCGGTTCTGCCTTTGAAAACTTATTCCGTACAGGAGATGATTGAACTGGTAAGACGGATTCAGATAAAAAATCATAAGGCGTATCTTTCACACAGAAAGCGAAAACTCGGAGGAAATTCAGCGGAGGATGATTTATTAACGGATTTAGTCATGGGATAAACTTAAGTGTCGTTGTAGGG
>JAAEMR010000197.1 GCA_024225395.1 Gammaproteobacteria bacterium | reverse complement strand
GATAAACTCGCGCCCATAAATGAAATCATCGGGGTGCGTGTCGCCTGGTTCTAAGTCAAAACCATATGCTTGTCTCATCTATTTATCCTGATATGGTCGAAGCGGATAGAGTGTGCAGTCATCCATCACGCAATGTTTTATTTCTAACCGTTGCCCGCATGCGCAATCGTAGCATTTCCCGTTAATTGCAAGACGTAGCGACTTAGGATTTCGATTAGCTTTCTCAATCGGTGTCAATCTATCGGGTGGAGCTATCGTTCCGTTTTTTAAGCCTTCCCGATATGTTTTTAAGTGATCAGTTTTCATTGTAATCTCCTCGCGTTGTCTACGCTTTCATACAGGTTGTGTAACACGATATCTGTAGACACTGGACGATCCTCATCCATATAGATCGCCTCGATCATATCAGCGATTATTTCGTACTCTTCGCCATGAGCGAGTAGCCCTTGAATGATGTCTCTTGGAGTGACCAGAGACTGACCATTCAAGATGTCTTGAAGGAATTGCCAGTGTTTCATTTGTGCCTGTTTTTGTTAAAGTGTGCTTGTATAGTATACTAAATAAGTTATAATGCAAACATTATTTTTTAATTAACTATAAATATTTGTATTTCACTATGATTTCATTATTATGTAAGTCGAACTGTTTTCGTTATGCGGTTTCATTTGATGCTCCTCAGAGCTTCGCCCCCTGTGATGGGGGCGTTTTTTAAATGCTCCTACACCCCAAAATCTCTCATGAACAAATGGCTGCTCTGCACGTTTACTATCGTGCGATTGCTGAAGCCTTAAACTTTCACTCCTTATCTGTACAGGCTGCCCTGAAGGTGGAAGTGGATTGGAACGAATATAATGTTGTGCTTTTTATAGACGAGCTGAAAGAGCTTGGCTATGAGGGTGACCCCAAGTTTTTAGCTGAAACTCTGAACGAACTCGGTATGACCCTGCAGAAAACTATCAAAACCCCTCTGAGATGGTCTGAGACACGTTTTAAGGAGCTTGTAGGCAAACCAGTGATGCACATGCTGTATCCAGAGATATCTTCTCACAAG
>JAAEMR010000196.1 GCA_024225395.1 Gammaproteobacteria bacterium | reverse complement strand
TTGCGCTGTGGAATGCTTACCGGAATAATTTCATCATCGAATGTTCCATTTTTTTGAGCAGCAGCCGTTTTTATTTGAGAGCGAAAAGCAAACAGATCCTGATCTTCACGGCTTATATTAAAGTCCTCGGCGACATTCTCAGCGGTTTCCGGCATTGATTCGGTGCCATACATTTTGTTCATTAGTTTATTGGGGAAACGCCAGCCCATCGTGGTGTCATAGATTTCGGCATTGCGACTAAAACCACTGGTTGCTTTGGGCATCACAAAAGGGGCCCGGGACATCGATTCAACACCACCGGCAATCATCAAGCTGGCTTCGCCTGCTTTGATGGCACGTGCGGCTGTACCCACCGCATCCATGCCTGATCCACAAAGCCGATTGATGGTCATACCGGCAGCACTAACGGGCAAACCTGCCAGCAAGGCAGACATGCGAGCAATATCTCGATTACATTCACCGGCCTGGTTGGCATTGCCCAGAATGACATCTTCAAGTTGTTCCCAGTCAACGTTAGGGTTTCTCTGCATCAACGCTTTCAGCGGTATAGCGCCGAGATCATCGGTGCGTACTGATGATAAGCTGCCGCCGTAACGCCCGATGGCTGTTCGAATCGGGTCACAGATAAAGGCGTCGTTCATGATTGTTCTCCGGCCTCGGGTATCACCTGGCCTCTAATTTGATAGGATTTTCCACGAAATACAGCGATAAGCTCATTTCTTTGATTAGTTACGTCGATATCGTAAACACCCGTGCGTTGGGATCGGGCACGCTTTGTGGCAACTGAGGTTAAGGTGTCTCCAATTTTAGCGGGTGCTAAAAACTCTATGCTGCAACCCGAGGCTACTGTTGTGTGGTTGGTACTATTGCTGGCATAGGCAAAAGCGGAATCGGCCAGTGTAAAAATTACTCCACCGTGGCAAATATCATGTCCATTGGTCATTTCTTTAATGACAGTCATTTGTGCAATTGCGAAATGGGGACGGGTTTCGGTGATCGTAATACCTAGTAATTTAGACGCATCATCATTGATACGCATGGCTTCTGTGCATGCTTCAGCAAGCTGGATGTCTGATTTATTCATGAAAAGATTTGCCTGCAGCTGCCTTACGAATAATTAACGGGGATGGGCGATAACGGTCTTCACCGTAGTTTTGACTCAAGTTGTCGAGTACATAGAGAACATTGTCGATGCCAATTTCATCGGCCCAGGTCAATGGTCCTGCCGGGTAATTGAGTCCACCCTGCATGGCTATATCAACTGCATGAGTGTCACACACCTGCTGGTTAATAGCGTCGGCCCCTTCGTTAGCCAGCATGCACACGGTGCGCATCACACACATTCCTGCAATGTCATCAATTTGAGTGACCTGCTTGCCTGTCTTTTGTAGTAATCCAGTGATTTCATTGACTGCTGGAGCTGCTGCCTGATCAGCAGCTGAAATTACCAGTCGATTAGTCGTTGCATAATCAAGAGCCAGATCGAGGTGTACCAGGTTGTCGATATCTTCTTCGGCTGAGCGTACCGTTGCCATCTGGCCGTTAGTGAGTTTAAGAATGGCATTTTCACTCAGAATAGAAAATTCATCTCCATCAATACGGGTGACTTCAAAGCCGGCTTCTATGAGTAATGTGTTAAATGTCTCTGCAATAGCTGACTGACCTGTCAGGGTCAATTGTTGATCAGCTTCACAGGGTTCACATAAATCAGCTTCGGGTTTGCTGGAATCTGCGGAATAGTCATAAAACCCCTGGCCGGACTTTCGACCGAGATAGCCACCATCCACCAGTTCTTTCTGTATCAGTGAAGGCTGGAAGCGCGGGTCTCCGTAATAGGCATCGAAGATAGAATGCGTGACGGCATAATTGACATCGTGTCCAATTAAATCCATCAGCTCAAAGGGACCCATACGGAATCCACCACAGTCACGCATGATGGCATCGATGGTTGCAGGCGTTGTTGCGCCTTCCTGTAAAATTCTCAGTGCTTCTGCATAAAAAGGTCGGGCAACCCGGTTGACGATAAATCCGGGAGTTGATTTTGCGTGTACGACCTGTTTTCCCCAGGCTTTAGCGGTGTCGAAAATCGTTTCAGCTAGTCTTGCATCTGTGGCAATGCCGCTGATAATTTCAACCAGTTTCATAATTGGGGCAGGGTTGAAAAAGTGCATGCCGAGTAATCTTTCAGGACGGGTTAATACGGATGCTATCGCACTGACTGAAATTGAAGATGTATTGGTAGCGAGAATAGCGTCAGATCCACCGATATCTTCCAGCTGTTTAAACAATTGTTGTTTGACTTCCAGTTTTTCGATAATAGCTTCGATAAACAGCGATGCCGGAGCCAGTTCGTCGAGCTTGTCGACAGGTGTAATTCGCGCAACCAGGTCATCTTTTTGCTGTTGATTGATACGCCCCCGCTGAATCAGTTTATCCAGACCTTTAGCCGTGTTATCGATGCCTTTTTGGGCGGCACCCTGCTGCATATCAAACAGTAATACCTGATGACCTGCATTAGCTGCGACCTGTGCGACACCGGCGCCCATGGTGCCTGCACCGATAACAGCAATTATTTTGGAGGTGTCCAGTGCTGCCATTCTATTGTCCTGCAAATTTTGGTTTTTGTTTGTTGATGAAAGCTTTTACACCTTCCTGGAAATCCTGTGTGCGACCGGCTATGCGTTGTAGATCGCGTTCCACGTCGAGCTGTTGATCGAAGGTATTGTTGCTTGAGGCATGGATGGCTCGTTTAGTGTATCCCAGCCCTTTGGTCGGTTGAGTAGCAAGATATGCTGCCATTTTTTCGGCTTCGGGTAACAGTTCATCATCATCGATACACTTCCAGATCATGCCCCATGCTTCGGCCTGTTCGGCAGGAACTTTATCAGCCAATAATGATAGAGCCATGGCTCGTGCATGTCCGACCGTTCGGGGTAATGACCAGGTGCCTCCGCAGTCAGGCACAAGACCTATTTTACTGAATGACTGAATAAAGGAGGCGGAGCGAGCCGCTAACACGATGTCACATGCCAGAGCTAGATTAGCACCGGCCCCGGCAGCGACTCCATTGACGGCACAGATAACAGGTTTTTCAAGAGCCTTTATCCGGCGCACTAACGGGTTATAGTTTTTTTCCAGTGATTCACCAAGATCCGGTGTTGTTGCATTGGCTGAAACATCGCGGTCATTTAAGTCCTGGCCGGCACAAAATCCGCGGCCACTGCCGGTGATTAACAGGCAGCGTATGCTGTCATCCTTCTCAACAGTTTTCATGTAGCTGCGTATCTCTTTGTGCATCTGGCCGGTAAAGCTGTTTAACTTATCGGGTCGATTAAGCACAATTTTTGCAACTCCATCGGTTACATCAAATAAAATGGTGTCAAAGCTCATAGGATGTCTTAATCAGGTATTTAAAATTTTTATTTTCCATTGAATTCAGGTTTACGTTTTTCCAGGAAGGCTGCCAGCCCTTCATTTCTATCATCGGTTCCGGCTAGCATGACAAAAGCCTCACGCTCAAAATTAAGTCCGTCAGATAATGAAGTTTCATAAGATTTATTCAAAGCTGCTTTTACCTGTTGCACGGCCAGCGGGGCTTTTTGTGCAATTTTCTGTGCAAGCTCGATAGCTCTATCAATGCATGACTCTGGTTGCGTGATTTCAGCGACCAGGCCGGCGGATAAGGCAGTATCTGCGTTGATAAACTCACCGGTTAAAATCATTTTACTGGCCAGAGCTTTACCCACCGTTCTGATGAGTCGTTGAGTGCCCCCGGCTCCGGGAATAATGCCGAGATTTATTTCCGGTTGTCCAAACTGAGCATTGCTTCCGGCGATGATGATATCAGCATGCATGGTTAGTTCACAGCCGCCACCGAGGGCATAACCATTGACAGCAGCAATAACTGGTTTTGGAAATGCAGCAATACTCGCCCAGTATTTAGGACGTTCATCCTGCATAATACCCATCATGCCCATGCTGGCCATTTCAGCAACATCAGCCCCGGCAGCAAATACTTTCTCGCCACCGGTGAGTACAACACAACGAATTGAATCGTCAAAATTGAGGGTATTAAAAGCATCAGAGAGTTCGGCCAACAGCTGGGTTCGCAGGGCATTTCTTGCTTCGGGTCGATTCAGCGTGATGCAGCAAACACCATTTTCTAATTTATCGATTAGAATATCATCGTAGGTTTTCATATTCTTCCCGGAACCGGTAAGTTTATAATTTCTTTATCAATTGTGTTACTAAAGAACATGTAACTATTCAACGCAATAAAAACTAAAAGATGTTCACCACGAAGTCACGAAACTCACGAAGAAAACAAATAATATTTTAAGGTAAACAGGTAAATCATTCATTGTTACCATTTTGAAAAAACTTTATGCCACACTTATGATTTACTTTCGTGTACTTCGTGCCTCATCAATTGCTCCTGCATTGTTCTACCTACGGACATCCTGACCTGGTTCGTGGTGAAAAGCTCTAAAGTTATCTAGTATTACTGTTAATAAGTAGTTACAGAAATAGATCAATAAATATACACGAAATCAATAAATAGATACAGATTTAATGATTAATGCTGTAAAAAGTGTATCATATTATTTTGACAATATTTCTTGGAATTTGGTTATGACCTGCTATTCAATCGACGGAATAACGCCTGTCATTGATCCATCCAGTTTTGTGCATCCCTCGGCAACAATTATTGGTGATGTGATTATTGGAGAGGGTTGTTATGTTGCGCCGAGTGCTGTGCTGCGGGGAGATTTTGGTCGTATTATTTTGCATGAAGGCGCGAATGTTCAGGATACCTGCGTGATGCACGGTTTCCCGGACACAGATACCACCATTGAAAAAAATGGCCATATCGGACATGGAGCCGTACTTCATGGTTGTGTTATTCGTGAGAATGCTTTGGTCGGTATGAATGCTGTGGTGATGGATGGGGCAATTGTGGGACACTCGTCAATTGTTGCTGCGATGAGTTTTGTTAAAGCTGGTTTTGAAATTCCTGACCGCCAACTTGTTGCAGGTTCTCCAGCCCGCTTTATTCGTGAACTGAGTGATGATGAAATAGCCTGGAAGGAAAAGGGGACACAGGATTATCAGCATCTGGCTACTCGCTGTTTTGATTCTCTGCAAGAAGTTGATGCTTTGACCGAGGTGGAAAATAATCGTGCCAGGCTGGATATTTCTGACAGCGTTCCACTATATAAAACAAGGAAGTAAGTAAGTTTAAGTGGCTACTAATAAATTTAATGCTCAGACTCAGCAACTCATAGAACTATATTCACAATCTCAATCGGTGCATGCCAATTCTCTTGTGCTGACTCTTTTTGGTGACTATGTCTGTTCTCATGGTGGCACTATCTGGCTAGGCAGTATCATTAAAATGGTAGAACCATTGGGCATTAGTCAGCGGCTGGTCAGGACTGCTGTTTACCGCTTAACAGAAAAAGGAATATTACAGTCGAATCAGCTAGGTCGACGTAGTTATTATTCTTTGACAGAAAAAGGTTTTCGACAATTTTCATCAGCCGCCGGGCGTATTTATTGCTATCAACAAAAGCCCTGGGATGGCGAATGGAGACTGGTTTTTACGACGCTTAAAAACATTTCTAAAAAAGATAAAGATAAATTTCAGACTGAGCTGGTCTGGCTCGGTTTTAATCGGTTATCCAGTGGCGTTTATGCGCACCCACTAACTCAAATTGATGTTGTTAATAAAATAGTGGCCGAAATGAAACTGGATGAATCGGTGGTGGTCATGCAGGCCAGGTCGATGGGCAGTAATCCGTTGAAGTCATCCGGCAACATGATTAAACAATGTTTTAATTTTGATGTCATGAAGCAGGAGTATCTCGAGTTTATTAATTTTTTCAGTGGCATACTGAAAACTGCTGAATCATCAGAAATAAAGTCAGATGAGATGTGTTTTTTGTTGAGAACGTTATTAATCCACCAGTACAGACATATTCTGTTGAGAGAACCTGAATTACCCCAGGAACTTATTCCTGAAGATTGTTTTAGTCATCGTGCCAGAGAAATCACCGAGAAGCTTTACAAACTTATTTGTATTCAGGCGGAAGCTTACTTTCTGCAAGTTGGTGAAGCTGAAGATGGAAACTTACCTAAGGTGGATAAAGAGTTCTTTACCCGATTTGGTGGGATTTCGCGTTAATGATATAACCACTGTGGCAGGATTAGCGAAATTGCAGGAATGAGTTTGATCAGGCTCAGGCGATTGATATCAGCAATCCAGAATGGTGTGACCCCTTTAAAAAATAGTCGCTGGTTTAACCTCTTTTTAAAACACCGCTTAGCACTAATACATTGAGTCCAACCGGTGGTGTAATCAAGCTGGTTTCGGTAACCACCATGACCATGATTCCAAACAGGTAATGAGCATCAGTGCAAATAACCTACAGGCACTGATTGAACGAAGTAAAAGGACCAGCCATTTGACTGGCCCTTTCTCTGTCGCCCGGGTAACCTTATCCAGGTTAAGGATTTTTTCTAGTGGTGAGATCTGGCGATGGAACGCAGTTCAATCAATGCTTCTTTGGCATTTACTTTACGGTCTTTAACATCTTCTAACCAGTTGTCAGCCATTCCAACAGTCATGGCTCTGAACTCTTTCATGATTTCAGGGGATGCGTCCATGATGGTATTGCCTGATTTACGAGCATCAGCTTCACCAATCTTGGCATCTTCACCCCAAAATCGACCAGCCATGGCAGAAAGTTTTTCGCCGGATACTGACATAATGGCGTCACGATCTTTCTTACTCAGTGAATCCATGAAGTCAGGATTGATGAATACACCAAAGCTGCCCAGGTACATTCCATTAGGAAATTTCATCGAGAAAGGGGCGACTTCTTTCAAACGTAATGAACGTTTTTCACCCATTGGCATAAATACACCATCGGCTACACCCTGAGATAGAATTTCATATACTTTTGAGCCTGGAGCCGCAACGCCGGTAACGCCCATCAGTTTTGCCAGCTCAGTTTGAACGCCGCCACCGATACGTATCTTTTTACCTTTCATGTCACTCAGATTTTTGATGGGTTCACGAAGATGAATATTACCTGGGCCATGAGTAAATAGTGCGCCGAGGATAATGCCGCGATGCTCACCGGCTTTTTTCAGGTACTTTTCATTTACTCGCCAGTGAGCCACTGAAGCTGCTTCAGCATCAGCCCCCAGATTGGGTAGTTCTACTATTTTTGTCAGTTTGAAACGCCCGGGAAAGTATCCGTGAAAAGTCCATCCAGCATCGAATACGCCATCCTGGACATTATCCAGCAAGGCTTTTGGATGACCACCCGGATATTCAATTTTTAGTTTTACGCGTCCTTCTGTGGCTTCTTCAATCCATTTTCCCCAGGTAGGCAATACGTCTTTGTTCATCGTGTGTTTAGGAGGTAGCCAGGACCCCACACGCATGGTTTTTTCGGCAAATGCCTGCCCAGATAGAGACATTGCAGTTGTTGCAATGGTCAGTCCTAAAAGCCATTTATTTACTTTAGTCATTATTTCCTGCTCCAGATGATTATTGTTTTAGAAGTTAATGAAAATGATTATGCGTCATTAAGTTGACTGACATGATACATAATGATCTGCTATTATCAATGACTATGTATCAAATAGCATATTAACGACTTGTTAAATTTATTTAACTGTTAGGTAAATATAGTTTTATTTAACAGGTAATTGATTTGGGTAGTAGTGTCAGCTATTTTTTTAATCAGTTTGCATTTACTAAGACTAATCTATGACTCTTTACCGAAGAAAATGAAATGGTTGCTGATGTTAATCCTCTGAATGAATTTTCAGGTTGTCATGATGGTATTATTAATAATTTTCAGCAGTTACAGGAATTAGTATCCATTATACAGAGGACTCCTGACTCTGAAGTGATTCAACCGCGAGCTAAAAAATTACTGTATTTTTTTGATGATGTTATTCTGATTCATCATGCTGAAGAAGAGCAGGAGCTTTTCACTATCGTAATGGAGTGCGCTGAAAAGGGTCAGCAAGCTGATACCGCTCGAACTTATATCAAACAACTGGTTGCAGAGCACCGTGAATTTGAAGCATTGTGGAAAGAGATAGAAAAAGATCTGCGACTATTGTCCAAAGGTAAACCTGCTAATCTTAATAATAAAACGGCAATAAAACTGGCGATTAAATATCTGGCTCACGCAGAATTTGAAGAGCAGATGTTTCTGCCATTATCGGCTGAAATTTTAAGTAAAAATGACCTGTCGGCGTTAGGGTTATCACTGCACTTGCGCCATCAGCGGGAATTACCCGTTAATTATATTTAATGCCTGGAATAATTGAGTGACCTGATTGTATGGTTATCATTTAGTTTGATAACCAAATCAGCAATGCCTGGTAATGTTTTCAAGCAGTTACGGGTAATCCGCTCATAATGTTGGATAAACCGGTGAACTTGTTGCTGATTCATGACGGATGAATTATTTTTGCCGGTTAATGCCAGCTTTTGTTCCTGTAATCCTCTCCATTCATAGACTTTTTCAAAATTGGGGATTTGCAGGAATAGCAGATAATCACTGAGAGAAAATAGTTGTTGATGATATATTTTTAACTCTTCATTAACAGTTTTACGCCATAAACCCAGTTCATCTTCCACCTTTTCAAGTTCATTGACCGGTTCCTGTAATTCATTATCTGTCTGAACAGGTGCTGCAATACACCAGCCTTCAAATAGAATGATATCAACCGGTGACTTGACCTGTTTCCAGTGGTCTGAACTGGTTCTGTCGTCGTTTGCTTTATCAAATTGAGGTAGAGAGCATGGCTGTTGATGTAACAGTTTTTGCATACAGCTAACGGCTAGTGGGACATCATGAGTGCCGGGCACACCCCGGGTAGCAAACAGTGGATGAACATCTTCGGCAAGTTGCAAACGTTCGGCTTTGGTCAGGTAGAAATCATCAATAGAAATGTCTACCGTGTTCAGACCAAAGTGATGAGTCAGAATCAAACTTAAAAAAGCGGTCAGGGTAGACTTTCCAGAACCCTGTGAACCATTGATATTGATTAGAATGGTCTGTTGTTTGTGTCGATGTTTTTCAGCCAGATCCTTTGTAACAGGAAAATACCAGTTTTCAATGGTTGAAAAAAAATCAGCCGGTAAGCGATGTTTTTTAATTTCCTGCTGTAAAAGAATTTTAACTGATGATGAGAACAAGGTTATAAAATTAAGCGTAAAGTGAGTTCATTTAACTGGATGAATAACTGTTTTAGCGGGTCTGTTGATTCAGCCAAGTCATGACTTTTTGTGCTGTGCCTGCTGAAAAACCTGTGGCCAGAATTCCTTAACAACAGGACTGGTTTCGGCATAACTATGGCAACTGTTGATGAATTTCGATGGCTGGGTGAGTTGATTACCATTATCGGACGATTCACCATCAGGCCCTTCGAGGCTGACCAGGGTTTGAAAAGCAGTGGTTGCAACGGGGCCCAACAGTTCGGTTATATGAGTACAGCCTTTAGTTCCGCCCATGATGTCCCTGATTTTTCCTCTCCAGCCGGGTCCAATTTGAATGCCGATGAGCTTTGTGAAAACTCCCGAAATTGATTTGCAATAGTTATAAGGCGTGAAATCCATGACTGCGGCGGCATCTTTGATCAGCATGTCTCTATCGATGGTTATGCGAATCGACATGCCGTGTAGTGCTTCACCCGGTTTAATCGATCCTCCCCTGTCTTTGTTGGGGAATTCAAAAGGTTTGGTATCCACCATGTGACCTTCGATATCGATTAGCCCGTCATCTCTCAGGTATCCTTCGCAGGTTACTTTTCGCGTGTGGAGTAATTGTCGCTGAATGGTAGGAGATAGAGGCATGATAGGTATGAACTGAATAAAAGCAGTATTCTACCAGTGTTTTTCAATCAGGTTGAATATTAAGATGCGTTTAGAGTATAGAAACTAATAATTAGATTTGACGTGTATCAAAAGCCAAATTTATAGCTGATATTTACATTGTGCAGTTCAATAGCCACTTATGTGCCATAACGGTTAAATGTAGGTGATACTCTCTATCTCTGCTGTATGGATCTGGCGGTCCTAAGCCTGACGAGGTACAACAGGCTCTTCATGCCCCGTCATACCTGACAGGTTTTAGGGATCGGCAGTTCCGTCGCGAGAAGTTATTGGTAGACAGTATATTTCAGGAAGAGAGTATTCGGTGTATTTAAACTTATCTAAGATTTCATTAAGTTTTAATTTTCAGGAAAAAATTCCAATATGGTTTACAAATAAATGATAATCTTATACTTAAGATGTATGAGTAAAGGATATACATTAAAAAGATTTGTAAGGAATCAGGATGAAATCGAAAAACATAGAAGGATTTACCCTCGTCGAAATTGCCATCGTACTGGTCATTGTCGGCCTGTTAATCGGCGGTGTGCTGAAAGGACAGGAGATGGTCACAAATGCTAAGCTTAAGCGTATAGAATCAGATAATGCAGGCTTAGCCACTGCCATATTTTCCTACCAGGACCGTTACCGCCAGTTACCCGGTGATGATAGCAACGCTTATTACCGATTTGATCAATATTCAACCCTAAATGATGTCGACGTTAATGGGAATGGTCAGGGGACGATAGATGGGAGCTGGAATGAACTGAATACATCAACGCTAAGTAGTGCGGGAGCGATAG
>JAAEMR010000195.1 GCA_024225395.1 Gammaproteobacteria bacterium | reverse complement strand
TCAGCGAGTTTGAGCATTTTCTCAACATCGGCAATCGGTTTATTGAGTGTTCTGGCAATATCTTCGGAAGTAGCTTCCTGTTTCAGGTCCTGGGTTAATTTACGCGCTGTACGTAAATAAGTATTGAGTTCCTTGATGACATGGATAGGAAGACGAATAGTTCGAGTCTGGTTCATTAAACCACGTTCAATGGTTTGACGTATCCACCAGGTTGCATAAGTGGAAAATCTAAAACCACGTTCAGGATCAAATTTTTCTACGGCTCTGATTAAACCAAGGTTTCCTTCCTCGATTAAATCCAGTAAAGGTAATCCTCGATTCATGTATCTGCGGGCAATTTTAACCACCAGGCGAAGATTACATTCAATCATCGTATCACGAGCAGCTTCTTCTCCCTTCTGGGCTTTGCGCGAATAATAAACTTCCTCTTCTGCAGTCAGTAGCGGAGAACCTTCAATCTCACTCAAGTACAATCGGGTTGGATCAGCATCACTAACTCGACGTCGAGTGGATGTTTTGCGGCGTTCAACGACCTTGCGTCTTTCAACAAATTTTTCAGCTGCTTCATCAACTTGCTCTTTAATGATCTTTGCTTCATCCGCTGAAGGTTCTATATCCGTCATATCGATCGCTTTTTCACTTTCATGTTGTTCTCCAGTCTGAATTGATTCCACAATTTCATCAGCTGGAATTTCCTGATTTTGAAGTATCGTTGGATCATTTACTTTACTCATACTTACAGTCCCCTTGAGGGTTTTTATGCTCATTTCATTTCTGGTAAAAAGTGTAAAGGATCAACAGGTTTTCCATTCTTGCGAATTTGAAAACGCAGCATGGGTTTATTATTTTTACCGCGGCCCATATCAGCAATATGTGCTCCTCTTTTCACCTGAGAACCTTCCTGTACAATTATTTTACTGTTAAAAGCGTACGCACTTAAATACGTATTGTCATGTTTGATTATAATCAGGTTTCCCAATCCGGAAACCCCTGAACCACTGTAAACAACCTTGCCTGCAGCAACAGCATTCACAGGTTGCCCTATTTTACCTGCAATATCAATACCACGACGACCCAGGTCATTGATTGAAAAGCGATTTAACACAGTCCCTTCAACAGGCCAACGCCAGAGTATGGCCTGATTATATGACGGAGCCAATGGCTTGACAATTACAGGCTTCTTTTTCAATGACTTAGAACCGGAAGTTGTAACAGGTTCCGGTTTCGTCGGTAATTTGTCAGGTTTAATAAGTATTAACTGCTGACCGGGGATTATCGCAGAGGATTCTAAAATTCCATTCCATAAAGCCAGTTGCTGGGGATCAAGGCCATAGCGCCAGGCAACTGAATAAAGAGTATCTGTCGGTTTAACCCGATACCAGCCAGGTCCTTTTAAATTCTGTTGCTGCAAAGCACTGCAAGCCGATAACAATAAAAGTAGATTTAAAATTATGAGTCGATAAAGGCGAGTCATTTTTAAAGGCTATAAAAAAGAATTGCCAGAACCAATAAACCCACAACAGCCCATCCAATTTTTTCAATGTACATCAGTAATTTGGATTCTATCGCTGCACCATATTTTGCCAGCAGAAATGCTACCAGAAAAAAGCGTGCTCCACGGCCAATAAAAGAAGCCAGCATGAATGGCAGGAATGCCAGACTTAACAAGCCTGCGGAAATCGTAAATATTTTATAAGGCACCGGAGAGAACCCGGCAACCAGAACAGCCCAGAAACCCCACACATCAAACCACAACATGACCTTTTCAAAAACTTCCTGATAACCCCATTTAATGATATAAGGCTCGGCTATTTCAAAACCAAAGGCACCGATTAAATATCCAACCATTCCTCCGAGTAAAGATGCAAGCAGAGTAATCGACGCAAAATACATGGCCCGATCCGGTTTCGCCAGTGACATCGGGGCTAACATCACATCCGGTGGCGGAAAAGGTAGTATGAAGGATTCCACAAAACTTAAAGTAGATAACACCCCTGGAGCATTTTTACTGGACGAGGCCCTGAGTACTGATTGATAGAGATTTTCAAATATCTTCATTTAATTAGAGGTCCCTTAACTAATCCCGGGTAATAGAGGTACAAATGAAACCGATTCAAAGGCTTCAGTTTCAAATTCATCATGGCGTCGGGTAATTTTTAGCAGTACCTGACTATCTCCGTCATCATAAGGTAAAATCATTTCACCATTATGATTAAGCTGATCCGCCAGTTTACGGGGAATATCAGCACAGGCTGCTGTCATCATTATTCGATCGAAACGATAATTTAAATTGGGCCAACCACCATTGCCATCCGTATGTCTCAACTCAATGTTATATAACTGCAATTCAGCCAGTCGTTTTTTTGCCTGTTGATGCAAAGCGCCAATACGCTCCACCGAGTAAACCTGCGGCACTATTTGAGCTAACACAGCAGTTTGATAACCACATCCGGTACCAATCTCCAACACAGATGACGGCATACCCGATGCTAAAATCATCTGCGTCATGCGTGCAACGATATAGGGTTGAGAAATAGTTTGTCCAAAGCCAATAGGCAAGGCCGTGTCTTCATATGCCCGATGCGATAAAGCTTCATCCACAAACAGATGCCGCGGTGTATTTCTCATCACTTCCAGCACTCGTTGATTATTAATCCCCTGCTGCTGTAAACGTTCAATTAAACGGTCACGGGTTCGCTGCGAGGTCATGCCAATACCTTTTAGCTTTTTATGCGAAAGGTTATTCATCATCTAACCAGTTCTGCAGGGGGTTCACACCTTCATGGCGTGTTAAATCAATCTGCAACGGAGTGACCGAAACGTAGCCATGTTTCACCGCATAAAAATCAGTACCATCACCGGCATCCTGAGCCTCGCCTGCTGGCCCCACCCAGAAAATATTCTGATCATAAGGATCACGTTGTTTAACTGCTGGTTCAGCACGATGTCTGAACCCCAGTCTTGTGGCACGAAAACCTTTAATTTCAGCCCACGGTAAATCAGGTACATTGATATTTAAAATAGTATCTTCAGGTAAAGGCTTTTTAAGTAATTTGCGAATAATTTCACCGGTTGCTTTTGCGGCAGAATCAAAATGCAATTCGTTACGACTTGCTAAAGATACGGCTAATGCAGGTAAACCCAGAAACCTGCCTTCCGTAGCGGCTGCAACGGTCCCGGAATAAATCACATCATCGCCAAGGTTAGCACCGGAATTTATCCCGGATACAACCATGTCGGGTTCTTCCAATAATAATCCAGTAAGCGCAAGATGAACGCAATCGGTGGGAGTACCATCCACTTTATAAAAACCCATGGGCGTCATCTGGGCGCGCAAAGGTCGCAGGAGGGTTAGCGAGTTACTGGCACCACTTCGATTACGATCCGGTGCTACGACAGTTATCTCTGACATTGTAGAGATTTCATCGGCTAAGACCTTCAATCCCGGAGCCAGATAACCGTCATCATTACTGAGCAAAATATGCATAGTTAACTAGAATTTAAATTAAGCGCGAATGATAAACTAATTCGCAGGGACTCAGGAATTAATTTGCACTATGATGGGATATCAGTCTTTGATTAGAAGTTTTCAAAGACTGATATCTTCAACCTAATACCGGGTAAACTCCATGTCAGACAAATCAGAGAACGATGAAAAAGGATTCATGCAGTCTCTTGACGGTATTCGCCCTCTAAAACATGACAAAATTGATGTTTATCAGAATACCCCCAGAAAAAAGCATAAAGTAATGCCCCGTCAGGATTTCACTGATCCAGCATCAGAGTTTGAAGCCATCACTCATAACATTCCGCAAACATGTCAGCAAAGCTGGTTTCATCATGGCATTCAGAAAAAGCTTCAACGAAAAATAAAAGCCGGACAATTGAATATCGATGCCATGCTGGATTTACACGGGCACCGACAACATGAAGCGATACATGAACTTGAAGCTTTTATGCAATCAGCAATTAATACACGGTCACGGCTGGTATTAATCATTCATGGCAAAGGATTTAATTCAGCATCTGAAGCCGTTTTACGGCCACTGGTTCAATACTGGTTGAGTGAGCAAAGTGCGGTTCTGGCGTACTGCCCTGCCCAGCCTAAAGATGGTGGATCAGGGGCCAGTTATGTCTACCTGAAAAACCAGAAAAGCTAAATATCATGATCCAGTAAAATATTAAAATTAGTTCAAAAGTAGATAAGCAAGCCTGGAATGAGCTAAAACTGATCGCTCAAGAGTCACATCAAAATGTCTCAGGTTTGTTAACCGAAGCGATAAGAGATTATGTGCAGAGAAGGCGTATTAGACCAGAAGTGTTAAGTCACCTCAGCTATTTACCCGCTTCGTAGTTTTGTATTGAATAATATTTCAGTATCAGGAACTTTCTTTATGCTGCTTCTTTTCCTCAGGCTTAATATCGTCATCATCCATTAATATTCGGTAGGCAGGACCTTCCAGATCATCCATCTGTCCGGATTTGACCGACCAGAAAAAAAATCCTGCAATAACCACCAGAATTAGCATCGCCAGTGGTATTAGTAAGTATAAAATTTCCAAAACTATAGTCTCAACCTTAAGGCGTTTAACACAACAATTAATGAACTCAGTGACATTCCGATTGCCGCTAACCAGGGTTGTACCAGGCCTGCCATCGAAAATGGAACAGCCACAATATTATACGCTATCGCCCAGCCAAAATTCTGCCGAATAATACGCATCATTCTGGTAGTAATTTTTATCGAATCATTTATTGGCGATAACTGGCCGCCGTTTATAACCAGATCTGATGCAGCCCGGGCCAAATCTGTTCCTACCGACAATGATATTGACAGGTCAGCAGTAGCCAGCACAGGAGCATCATTAATACCATCACCAACCATCGCAACTTTATGACCATCAAGCTGCAAAAATTTCACTTTTTGTAACTTATCTTCAGGTAACTGCTCGGCATCAAAATGTACAATGCCCAGCTGGTCGGCAATCGATTTCACATAGGATTGTCGATCACCACTAAGAATACGCACATCTATTCCACGCTGACGCATTTGCTGAACAGTGTCCAGGGCATCCTGTTTGAGTGGGTCGGTAAAGGAAAAACTGGCAAGCCACTGACCCTTTTGAGCCAGATGCACAACCTGAACATCATTCTCGAAAGGCTGGTTTTCTGGGATATCAGCCACTTCACTGATAAACCCGGCATTACCGATATAATAAGTTTCACCGTCGATAATGCCCTGTATCCCTTTCCCCGTCACATTCTGTAATTTACTAATGCGAAGGGTTTCAATGTCATCACTCACTAATGCTCGTGCAACGGGATGTTCTGACTGAAACTCAAGGCTATGCGCAATTTGTCTGTGTTTGCCCGTATCCTGTTCAGCAAAATCAACTTGCTGTTGCAGCGTTAAAACACCGGTGGTCAGGGTTCCGGTTTTATCAAAAATGACCGTATCAATGGTAGGCATGACTTCCAGTGCACGAGACCTGGCCACCAGCATGCCATCCCGTGTTAATGCGCCGATTGCAGCCGATAATGAAGCCGGAGTTGCCAGAGATAATGCACAGGGACAGGTCACCACCAGGGTAGCCACCAGCACCTGTAATACTCTGGATGAATCGACCTGCCACCAGTAATAACCAGCGATAGCAACCAGCACCAGCAATACAGCCACAAAAACACTGGCTACCCGGTCCGCCAGCATGGCAACATTGGGTTTAAATCCCTGGGCCTGCTCAATCAGGCGTTTAATGCCCGACAGAACAGTATCCTGCCCCAGTTGATGTACCTGTAAGGTAATCGGTTGCTCGAGGTTATAACTCCCTCCAATCAGCACATCACCCGCTAATTTGCTCACCGCATGCTGTTCACCGGTGAGTAAAGCTTCATCAACCAGGGCATGATCAGAAATTAATACGCCATCTGTGGGGATAATTTCTCCGGGCCGTACCAGGAATTTATCCTGTAAAGATAATTCCACTGTTGGCACGACTTCAACATCCCCACCCGGCAACAATCGATTGGACATGGTGGGTGTCAGGTTGGTTAAAGATTCAATTTTCTCTGCAGCCTTTTTACGCGCAGACAACTCGAACAGGCGCACGGATAGTAATAGAAACACAAACATCGCCACCGATTCGAAATACACATCCGACTTTCCTGTCCAGGTATTGTAACAACTGGCGGTAAAAGCCAATGTCAAACCCAGTGCAACCGGCACATCCATGCCCGCACGTTTATGCTTGAAATCCAACCAGGCCCCTTTAAAAAAAGGTTGAGCTGAAAAAAGCATAATGGGCATAGTCAGCATTAAACTCAGCCAGCGAAAAAACTCACGGAAACTATCACTAATTCCCCACCAGTCTCCACCATACAGAGCAACAGCAAAAATCATAATTTGCATGCCGAATAATCCGGATATGCCAATTTGTCGAATCAGCAACTTGCGTTGATTTTCATAAATAGTTTGCTGAGTTTCCGGATCATAGGGGTGTGCCAGGTAACCAATATTGGAAATTGCTTCAAGAATCTGACTCAGTTTTATCTGGTTCTCATCCCATTCAACATTGGCGCGATGGGTAGAGTAATTGATATTGACGCTGGTTATGCCGGGCAGCTGACGCAGGTACTGTTCATTCAACCAGATGCAGGCGGCACACACTATACCTTCAATAATCAATGACACCTGTTTGATATTTCCCGACTGGCTGTGCACAAACTGTTGCTGCACTACGGGATGATCATAGACTTTAATTTTAGCCAGAAATTCCGGCACCAGTTCTTTGCCTGTAACTGATTTTTCCTCCCGAAACCGGTAGTAACTGTTATTACCTGAATTAACAATTGCCTGTGCCACAGCCTGACAGCCGGCACAACACATGGGTTGCTTTTGATCCTCGATTTCTACGGTCAGTTCACAGCCATTCAACGGCAAGCCGCAATGGAAGCAATTGTCACCAGTCTTTTCACTGACTTGATTTATGTTAAGATCACTTTGCAACGCCATACTTACCCGATAACAATAAAAAAAATAAATATTAATACTTTTAGAGGAGTTCACTATGCTTAATCTTACCCATGCAGTGGGCTTAATAATACATCCAAAACAGGAGTGGCAAAAAATCAGCCGGGAGAACAATGAAATTCCCGGGCTGCTCATTGGATATGTCCTGATTCTAGCCTTAATTGGGCCGGTAGCCGGCTACTATGGCACTACTACAAGTGGTTGGCAAATTGGCAGCGGAGAGGTTGTGAAGTTAACAGCTGAAAGCGCTATGACCATCTCAATATTTTACTATCTGGCAGTTGTATCAGCCGTTATCGGGCTGGGACTGCTGGTGAGCTGGATGTGCAAAACCTACGGAGGAAATACTTCCCTGAACCGTTGTTTTGCGTTATCTGCCTACGTAGCCACCCCTATCTTCCTGGTGGGTATAGTAGAATTGTTTCCGCTGTTATGGGTTAATCTGGTGATTGGTTTATTTGCACTAGCTCACGCCGTATATCTGCTCTATAGCGGAGTACCCGTGATGATGAATATCTCAGAGGATAAAGGGTTTCTAATGTCAAGTTCAATGCTGGCGATGGGCATGATTGCTCTTGTCACCTTACTGGTGCTAACCGCATTAATGTGGGGATTCGGGTTTCAACCCGACTTCACTAACTAACCACACACTGACTGGAATTTAAAGCCAGTTAATTTGCATGCATTAAAAATGGTTATTTCAGCTTAACCATTTTTTTGCATTTTCAGTCAAAACAACTGACAATATAAACATATTAGTAACTACTGATTTATTATCCCTCGCACAATTAAGATATCTGGAATATTAAAAATATGACCGAAAACGTTATTTCCGAGCAATATAATTATAAAATTGTTCGGCAGTTTGCCATTATGACCGTTATCTGGGGCATAGTGGGCATGACTGTCGGTGTCATCATCGCCGCTCAACTCGCCTGGCCTGTTTTAAATTTTGATCTACCCTGGTTTTCATTTGGCAGATTAAGACCTCTTCACACCAACGCTGTTATCTTTGCCTTTGGTGGTTCTGCGCTTTTCGCAACATCTTATTACGTTGTGCAACGGACCTGTTACGCATCTCTATTTTCACCAAAACTGGCCAGTTTTACTTTCTGGGGATGGCAAACCATTATCGTATCAGCCGTCATCACATTGCCGCTCGGATATACGTCCAGTAAAGAATATGCAGAACTGGAGTGGCCTATCGATTTGTTAATAGCACTGGTCTGGGTTTCTTATGCCGTGGTATTTTTTGGCACTATAGTCAAACGTCGGGTTAAACACATCTATGTCGCCAACTGGTTCTTCGGTGCTTTTATCATAACCATCGCGGTTTTACATATTTTCAACAGCATGGCTTTACCGGTCGGTGCCTTAAAATCCTACTCAATGTATTCCGGAGTTCAGGATGCGATGATTCAATGGTGGTATGGTCATAACGCAGTTGGTTTTTTCCTGACTGCCGGCTTCCTCGGCATCATGTATTACTTTATTCCCAAGCAGGCCAACCGCCCTGTTTACTCCTATCGTTTATCTGTTGTTCACTTCTGGGCAATTTCATTTACTTATATCTGGGCGGGGGCGCATCATTTGCATTACACAGCCCTGCCCGACTGGACTCAGTCTCTGGGCATGGTCATGTCGCTGATTCTGCTGGCACCGAGTTGGGGTGGCATGATTAACGGCATCATGACGCTCTCCGGTAGCTGGGAAAAATTACGCACCGACCCTATCCTCAAATTTTTGATCGTGTCTGTCTCGTTCTACGGCATGTCAACCTTCGAGGGTCCGATGATGGCTATCAAGACCGTCAACGCCTTGTCTCATTACACTGACTGGACCATCGGACATGTACACTCCGGCGCATTAGGCTGGGTTGCATTTATTTCAATTGGTGCAATGTATTACCTGATCCCACGTCTGTTTAATCGTGAAATTTACAGCAATAGCCTGGTTGAAACTCATTTCTGGATTGCCACTATCGGTGTTGTGTTATATATCACGGCAATGTGGATTTCAGGCATCATGCAAGGCTTGATGTGGCGTGCAATCAATGCTGATGGCACCCTGACTTACAGCTTTATAGAATCGGTTCAGGCAACTCATCCGTTTTATGTCATTCGCCTGTTAGGCGGAGTATTCTTCCTGACCGGAATGCTCATCATGGCATACAACCTGGCCAAAACGATATCGGGTGCAAAACCCGCAGAAGCGGACGTTCCTGTCCTTGTGACGCATTAGGGGAGAAAGTGATGTCTATTCAACAAAAAGCAGAACAAAATATCGGCCTGTTAATTATTTTTACCATTTTTGTCATCAGCATTGGCGGTCTGGTTCAAATTGTACCGTTGTTCTTCCAGACCAGTACCACCTTGCCGGTAGAAGGATTAAAACCTTATTCTGCTCTGCAACTGGCGGGGCGTGATATTTATATTCGTGAGGGCTGTGTCGGTTGTCATTCTCAGATGATTCGTCCATTTCGCGCAGAAACGGAGCGTTACGGTCACTATTCAACTGCCGGTGAATTTATCTATGACCGTCCATTCCTGTGGGGATCAAAACGTACAGGTCCTGATCTGCATCGTGTTGGCGAACGCTATTCAGATGACTGGCATATTGCACACCTGATAAACCCCCGTGATGTGGTGCCTGAGTCCATCATGCCTTCTTATCCATGGTTGGCAGAAAATGACCTGGATAGCAGTGATATTCAGCAGCGTATGGAAGGTTTACGTTACCTGGGACACCCTTACAGTGATGAGCAAATTAAAAACGCAGCAGGCTCATTCAGAGGCAAAAAAGAAATGGATGCGGTCGTCGCATATCTGCAATCTCTCGGCACAGCTTTGAAAGGTATTTAATGATGACAGCTTTAATGCACTCAATTTGGACTGTAGTTGTTTTTGTCGTTTTTATTGGAATTATTGCCTGGGCCTATAGTGGTAAACGCAAAAAAGATTTTGATGAAGCAGCCCGACTGGTACTGGATGACGATGATCCCGTACAAGAAAATCAGAAAAAGGATAATACGGAAACTGAATCACAAAAAAATCAGGAGAAGCCCTGATGTCTGATTTTTTTAATCCTGTATTCTGGACCATTTATATTTCTATAGGTTCTTTAGGTGGAATCTTCTGGCTAATCTATTTATTAGTTTCCAATTCTAAAATAAAAATGCCCGCTGACGGTGAAGAAGTCAAATCCACCGGGCACGCCTGGGATGGTATTGAAGAACTGAACAACCCTTTGCCATTCTGGTGGGTTGCCCTGTTTTATATCACTATCGTCTTTGGGCTGGGATACCTTATCCTCTTTCCGGGACTGGGTACGGTAAAAGGTGTTTTAGGCTGGACCAGTTCATTAGAACATAGCGAAGAAGTTGAAGCCGCCAAAGTTAAATACGAGCCCCTGTATCAACAGTATGCCAGCATCACCATTCCTGAACTGGCTAAAAATGAAGAAGCTAATCGTACCGGTGGCCGCCTGTTTGCTAACAACTGTGCAATTTGCCACGGTTCAGATGGACGCGGTGCAAGAGGCTTTCCTGACCTGGCCGATAATGACTGGTTATACGGTGGTTCGGCAGAACAAATTAAAAGCACTATATTGAATGGAAGAAATGGTAGCATGCCCGCATGGAATGCAATACTGGGAGAAGAAGGCGTTAAAAGTGTCGCCTCTTACGTACTGAGCCTTTCCGGGCGAGAAGTACCTGCGAATGAAGTCATTGAAGGTAAGAAGATATTCGGCACTAATTGTGCTGCCTGTCATCAACCCGATGGTAAAGGCATGACTGCACTGGGCGCACCAAATTTAACCGATGGTGTCTGGCTGTATGGAGCATCGCGAAGCTATATTCAAGATTCAATTGCAGATGGCAGAACTGGAGTCATGCCGGCTCATCAAGAATTGCTCGGAGACGCAAAAGTACACATTTTAGCGGCATACGTTTACAGTTTGAGTCAGCAATAAACTATTTATATCTATTAACAACAGGGGGAAATAAAATGGGTGAAAATAAAACTTTAAAAAATACGGAGATTCCAACTATTCAGAAAGTGATCGCGGTGTTATGGCCTTCATTTCTGGTCGCGGGTGTTGAAACTGTAGTTTTTTTCACCATTTTTGACCCCTTGAATGTTTTCATAGACTATGACGTCACCCGACTAGGCGCATATTCAATTGGCTTTTTCCTGTTTTGGGCTTTCGCTATTCTGCCCTGTATTCTGACACTGTATTTTGCCAGGCCCTGCAAACCCTGCGTCGACTATAAAGACAAAGTGTAATTCTGCGACAGAGCTGTCGACTGATTCAGGTCAACATAACTGAAAAAACAAAGTATTAATTGAAAATATTCAATGAATGCTTTTTAGCTTCATTGAATAATACCTGTTTTCTTAACCTCAATTCGAGCGAAAGGGTTTAATGCAGGATTGGAGTTACAAATTCAGGTATTAACTTACAGTTTTATAACTTTTTTAAGATACTTATCATGACTGATACACAACAGCCTGCTGCAAACAATGAGGCCAAAAAGCCTTCTATTGATCAGGAACTTTACCAGAAACGGCAAAAAATTTACCCTCGTCAGGTTCATGGACTGTTTGCAACTTTACGAATTGCAGGTATCTCTACATTACTGGGCTTCTACTACATTATTCCCTGGTTAATGTGGGATGGCCGCCAGGCTATTCTGTTTGATTTACCAGAACGGAAATTCTATATCCTCGGTTTGATTTTCTGGCCACAGGATTTTATCTATCTCACCATGATGCTGGTCATCGCAGCTCTATCTCTATTCTTTTTTACCGCATTAGCTGGACGTTTATGGTGTGGTTATGCATGCCCCCAGACAGTTTACACGGAAGTATTCCTGTGGATTGAGCGCATGGTGGAAGGCACACGTAGCCAACAGATGAAGCTGGATAAATCTCCAGCAAATAAAACCAAGGTCAGTAAAAAAGTGACCAAACATTTTATCTGGCTCACATTCTCACTGTTTACCGGTTTAACATTTGTCGGTTACTTCACGCCCATTCGTGAATTATCACTCTCCGTCATCAACCTTGGTCTGGGTCCCTGGGAGTGGTTCTGGATTTTTTTCTACGGCTTTGCCACTTACGGTAATGCGGGCTGGTTACGCGAGCAGGTGTGTTTTTATATGTGTCCGTATGCGCGCTTTCAGAGTGCCATGTTCGATAAGGACACTCTGGTCATCTCCTATGATGACAAGCGCGGTGAACCACGTGGCCCACGTAAACGAGGTATAGCACCGGAAACAGTTAACAAGGGTAGCTGTATCGACTGCTCTATTTGCGTACAGGTTTGCCCTACTGGCATTGATATTCGAGAAGGCCTTCAATATCAGTGTATCGGCTGTGCCGCCTGTATCGATGCCTGTGACGATGTTATGGATAAAATGGGTTAT
Source organism: Gammaproteobacteria bacterium (assembly GCA_024225395.1). GTDB lineage: Bacteria > Pseudomonadota > Gammaproteobacteria > JACNJF01. The sequence continues at coordinate 31,288 of JAAEMR010000195.1, read as the reverse complement.
GAAAAAGGCCTGATCAAATACACCACTGAAAATATGATGGAGGGTAAAAATACCGATTTCAAACGCCCCCGTATTATTGTGTATGCTCTCATATTAACAGGCATCACCATCGGTACTATTATTGCAATATCTATGCGTTCCCCGATTGAACTGGATATAATCCGGGATCGTAACTCACTGTTCCGGGAAACAGGCATGGGTATGATCGAAAATGTCTACACACTCAAAGTGATCAACAAAGATAAATCAGCCCATGAGTACACCCTGTCTGCAGAAGGCATTGAAGGTATGAAACTTAAACTTCCGAAAAAACAAATTTATGCAGAATCTGGTGCAGTGGTAGAAGTTCCTGTCAGTATCGAAGTTGACCCGGAATTACTAAAACAACGTACTAGTGAAATATTCTTTAAACTTGATGCAATTAATTCTGATCTCGGCATCACCGAAGAAGCTCGCTTTCTCGGTCCACGACTCGGGCGTTAATCATGAACGAAAATACTGACATTAAAGATAAACCCTGGTTTAAAAACCCGATGGTGTGGATGATAATTTTTTTCCCGTCACTGGCAGTTGTAGCAGGTACGGTCACCATTTTTATTGCCTTAAATACTGAAGATGGACTGGTAGTCGATGATTATTACAAGCAGGGGCTGCAAATTAACCAGGTCATCAGGCACGATAATAAAGCTAAAGAGCTAGGGCTTAGAGCATTTGTTGATACCAACACTAAAACCGGTGAGATACTGGTTTCGCTGGATGCGAGTGGTAAGCTAGAACTACAGAATGAAATTACTTTCAGACTCATTCACCGTACACGCTCTGGGCTGGATCAATACACAACATTGAGTCAGCTTGGAAGTAGTAATGACTATCGTGGTTATATCAAGCCACCGGTGATAGAGGGTCGCTGGTCTATACAGATTTTGTCAAAAGGAGACTGGAGACTTAAACAAAACTTCACCACAAAAAATGCTGACAACATTCTAATGAATATTACCTCTTGACATGCTCACAGCAACGTTACTTTCAGCCCTGTTGATGGGGCTCATTGGCTCTACACATTGCATAGGCATGTGTGGCGGCATTATCAGTACACTCAGTACTAACTTTAATGGAAAAAAAGACAGCCAGCCTTTTAGTATTCAAATTTTTTACAATATTGGTCGAATAAGCTCATACAGTATATTTGGTTTACTGGTCGGTTTTTTTTCCAGCCAGTTAATGCAAATGCTGCCCAATCCTCACACAGTGTCGATGAAAATTTCGGGTGTATTCTTCATATTACTCGGTTTATACATAAGCCAGCTGCTAAACAGTTTTAAATACCTGGAAGGTGCCGGACAGAAACTGTGGGTAAAGATAGAACCTTTCGGAAGAAAATATCTACCCGCTCAAAATAACTGGAGCGCTTTGAAACTGGGGCTGGTGTGGGGCTGGTTGCCCTGTGGATTAGTTTACTCAGCATTAGCGCTGGCAGTCACCCAACTTAACCCACTCCATTCTGCAATGACCATGTTTGCTTTTGGGATAGGCACCCTCCCCACGCTGCTGTTAATTGGTCATTTTGCCCATAATGTCAAAGCGATATTACAGAATAAAAGTGTTCGTTATGTCCTGGGATTAATTTTGATTGTCTATGGAGTTAGCCAGATTGCAGGCTATTCTACTTTTATGATGCACGATCATTAATATAGTATTTACCCTTTAAAATGAAGATAAAAGGGGTGATTAATATATCTCCAGAAAGAATGTTTAGACTACTGGCAAAACAATAACATCTCTTTAGACATAAAAATTATAGTACCTGCCTAAAAGTAGAAAGTAACAGAATCCTGCGCTGTTGTTTGGAGAACTATTGAAGCTATGACTCCTGTTAGGCACTCTGATGTCGATGAGCATACATCAGGAATGACTACTATCGAGGCTCAAAGCTGGTATTTATGGGGAACTCTTACAGTTAGAGCAAGATAAATAGCTTGCCTTCTTTAACAGCTCTTCGCTCACCGGTTTTTTTTAAGTTGAGGCAATTCTCTTATTCGATCAAGTAGGTGCAATAGTGATAACAGGGGATGCCTGAATGTCATACGTGGACCGGAGTAGCGCATGACTTCTCTAACCTGCTCTCTCATTTTGGATGAATAACAGTGTACAGTGCATTTGTTGCAGGCTGGTTTTTCGTCGTGGAAGGGACAGGAACTCAGACGGTGGTGAGCATAATCCTGTAAAACAAGACAGTCTGCACATAGGTCGTCGCATGTCCTGTGATGGTCATGGCAGTAGATTCTCACCATGACATCGATGGTTTTCTTTTCCCGGTCGATTCTGCCCATAATTAGTAACTTTAGCAGCTAATTAGTGAGCTGTCTCAGATACAGGTAATTCAAAATTATTGGGAACATATTTTGTTGTGCCATCACCCGGAGAAGCTCGTAGCCCGGGGCCGGGCCTTACATTTCTCAAGACTTTATAATTAATCTTTTCATTTCTAAAATTCACTTTATGTCAGACTGACAAAGTGATTTAACAGAGTCGTCAGGTAACTCCCCTTCTTAAGCTCGACTTGAATGTGAATCTCAGCCTGTTCTGGAAAGTATTGTACTTCGAGGTTTTTCGTCACCGCTCGATTAGCCCTGAATGAGCGTTTCAAATTTTGATTCAGCAGGGTTTCACAGATCTCAGCGTTAGCCGCGAATATTTCATTTTCAATATCCATGGCTGACAGAGAAAGCCTGCTATCACCTGTACCAAACAGGCTCACTCCACTGTGAATATCAAACTCCCGGTAGCGTCGATTAATTTCACTGGATAAAGATTCTGCAAAAACTGACTGACTACCTGCCAATACAAAAACATCACCATCAATGGGTTGCTGCCAGATTTCCCGAGATATCCTTTTACTTAGAATCCGGTTATATAACTCACTGCGTAACGAAGAAATTAACAGGCTTCTTTTGGTGCGAGTCATACGTTTACTTTTATGACGATTATTTAAAATTCTTAAAGCCTGTTCGACATTATCACCCCGTGCACCAAAACGTTGCTCACCAAAATAATTGGCAAAACCGTAACACCTTATACTCTCAATAGTTGAAGAAAGTTGAGAGTCATTGCCTGTAACATTTCTAACTTTAATATCAAATTGATTTGACTTGTGTACACCGACCCTTAATTTCCTGTCATGCCAATGAGTCTGCAGAATTTGAAACTGATCTGTTTCAGTGATATCAGGAATTTGTTTACAGCCAGGTAGCTGGACACTTAACCATTGACGGGTAATCGCGTGTTTATCCTTCAAACCGGAATAGCCGATTTGACGAGCAGGAACTGATAATTTTTCAGCGATGAGATTGATCAGTTCATGAGTGGTTAGCCCGGTTTTCTGTATGTATAGGAAAAGGTGCTCACCCGCACCGGTAAAATCAAAGCCCAGTTGTTCAACAACCTTGAAATCATCAGCTTGAAGTTTGATGCTGCCACTACATTTTGCCTGACCGTAGGGGAAAACCAGGTCACTTTTTACATCATTCATAAAACAGGACTTTTCTTTTTTACTGCCACTTTATTACGAATATAGTTGATGCTTGCCTGGTCAGCAGTAACAGATTTTTCGAGCTGTATTGCTTGTTGAGCCAGCTTTACCAGCGCAGCCGCATGTGGCAGAGCCTCTTCATCTATAGATTCCAGTGGCTGATCAAATCCGGCTTCGCGGCTTGCCTGAAATCCAGAGCCCGCACAAAAATAACCGCTTTTGCTGGATAACTGATCGAGTTTGATCAATTCCTCTTCTGCTTCAAGTTCAACCAGGCCTGTTTGCTGGTTTTGAATATAATGCCCCATATAGGCCTCGCCCATTCTAGCATCCAGTGTTGCGATAACTTTATCAACGCTATGGGTATCAGAAATATGCTGGGCAAGAGTGGCCAATGTCGATATAGCAACCAATGGAATATTTAGCCCGATGGATAAACCCTGAGCCGTTGAAGCCGCTATTCGAACACCGGTAAATGCGCCCGGACCACTGGCGTAAGCTATATGAGTAACATCACTTTTAAGCAATTGAGCTTTAGCCAGAACGGCATCCATCATCACCGGCAGGTACTGAGTGTGTTTTCTGGGGGTTAGAGAAAACTCACTGAAAATAACATTCCGGTTATTCAGGATAGCAACAGAACAAGCTTCTGTTGAAGTTTCTAATGCGAGAATATTCAATCTGGAATTAACTAGTTTAACTGTTGCAAAATTTGTTGTGCATCATCGGCTAGAGGGTGTGTAGGATTTTCATCGATAAACAGTTTTAGCGTTAATGATGCTTCTGAATTTTTCCCTAGTCCCGCTAAACTAATGCCTTTGCCAATTAATGCATTAGCCCTTAAATCACTGGTTTCATACTGATTAATGAAATTACTGAACTCTTTTACCGAAGCACTCAATTCGCCTTTATCCATTGACTGTTGAGCAAGCGAAAACTGTTTAAGCTCTGCCTGAAATTGCCTGTCATTGGTTAAGTCATCTTTCCAGTAAGGCTGAATCAGGGTTTCTGTTGATTCTGCTCCTCGAACACCTGCAGTATACACTGCATTAGATTTTGCAGACTGTCGTTGGTGCGGGTTGAGTGTGCGTAATTTTGACCAGATGGAGAAAAAAATACCTTTAAACACATTATGAGTTTCAGTTTGCTTAATGATGCTCTGAGCATAGACCTGCTGCGGAGCTGCCATCAAAACAAATAATATTAATACTACTATACGCATAACATCCTCCGTTTATTGACTCAAAAGTTTACTGTAAGCTGAATAGCTATCTTTCAACTCTGGCGTTAGGCTGATAGCCTGCTGATATTGAGTAGATGCAGATTTCAAATCACCCATACGGTAACTGGCCATTGACAGATTTACCCAGATACCACCATCATTTTGATCCTTTGAAATAGCCTTTTTATAACTGCTAACTGCATTATCAAATTTCCCGGCTAATAGATACAGGTTGCCCTGATTACTATGCACAGCACTATTTTCCGGAGCCAGCTCATGCAAGTCATCAAATACCAGCTGAGCATCGTCATACAGACCGTAACGGCTATACAGAATAGCTATTTGCATTCTGGCAGTGATATTAGTCGGGTTATTCTCAATCATACTCTGATAAGGCAATATCAAACGATTAATACTTTTTGATAATAACTCTGTGTGGGCAATTTTGACTAAAGTATAAGCCCTTTCTTTATCCGGATATTCAATAGTATAGCGGCTCTTCTTCAGGGTAACCGGCTTGTAATGTTTCCAGGCTTGCTTCAAATCAATAATGCCAAGATTATTTTCAGCAACAGCTTTGTGATATTTTCTGGCACCTTCCGCCCAGGCTTCATTAAAACTGGAATTAACCATGGTTGCTTCCAGTGGAATCCACACCTGATTATTTCTAATTGCCAACAGGCTTCGGTCCTGACTGATCAAACTGGACTCATCTTCAGTTAACCCGGTATTGAACATCATAAAAAGGTGCCCCGGGACCTCGATAAATGCTGTTTCAATGCCCAGATTTTCCAGCCCTGCACTGAGCAGCACTGAAAGGTCATCACAATCCCCACTTTTCAATTTAAGGGTTTCACGCGGAAACTGTACATAATCGACCTGATTATCCCGTAAGCTGGTGTAAGGTGTATTTGGATCAACTATATATTTAGTACCCGCAGCTGACAGGCTACTAAAATAAGTCATGGTTGAAACCAGTTTATCGTTGAGTGGCCCAATAGCTGGCTGGAAATTATTGATCGTAGTACGCACATAATCACGCAAGGTATCATCTTTAGGTGTAACAAAAGATCCCACCATATTAGAATCACCCCAGACCATCGCATTTTTACCATAAATAGTCATGGGCTGAATCAGCCTGATAGAGTCTTTTTTCCCGTCTCTTAAAAAAGATAATTTAACTTCGACCTGAACCCCGATATCTTCATCAACCTCAAGAATTTTATTATTAAAAGTCACCTGGAAATCAAACTGCTGTCGCTCATTTCCCTTGATTGCAGGAATAGTCTGTACCAGTGGAAAATCCATATACTCCTTAATTTGAAAAGACAGTTCCAGGTTACCGTAATCAGTAGCCCCAACATTTTTCAAATTGACACTACCCAGTGACTGATTTGCATATTTTTTATACGCTGCTGAAAAAACATGTTTTAAATTCAAATCAGTTAGCACCAGTTGCGGTGCATTGTTTTTAAATTCGAGTGATTTCTTTTTATCAGAAAATGCAGTATTTAATAATGCCCGGTTATTTTCCGATGGATTTAACTCAACCGCTTTTTCAAAAAAACCAATGGCTTCATCAAATAACCGCCTTTTACTGTATAACTTACCTAAGCCGATATTAGGCTCAGCCCAGGATGGATTTATGGCAGCGGCTTTCTGTAAATGCTCTGTTGATGCATCAAATAAGTTAGCATTTAAATATACGGTACCCAGTTTATGCTGTAACTCAGCAGACCCCGGCTGTAAGCTGATCGCTGTTTTTAGATACTCTATGGCAGAGGCCACCTTACCCAGTTGACTGGCAATATCCGCTTGCAGAGTCAATACATCAATATCTTTTGGGGCAATTTTCGCCGCTTTTTCTGCAAAATTTGAAGCACTACGGAAGTTTCGGGTTGCATACAAATTTTGAGCATAGAGTGTATTTGCAAGCAGTGACTGGGCATTTAAAGTAACGGCTTTATCTAAATAAACGGTCGCTTCATTATAATTTTCCTGATTCAGTTCGATCTGACCAGCCAGCAACTGTAATTCAAATGATTCAGGGTTCGAGTTGATTCCCTGTTTTAAACCAGTCATTGCTTTGCCTGGTTTATTTAACTCTATATAGGCACTGGCCATCGATACCCATACATCAATATTTTCCGGTTTCACTTTACTGGCCCTGGTCAAGCGCAATATAGCTTCCGTATATTTTTGCTGTTTAAGTGCAATTTTACCTAACACATAATAACCATCCGCTTTGGTTTCAGTCTTAGCTGAAAGTTTTATCGCAATGGCTTTTGCTTCGTCATCTCTGTCCAGTTTTAACAGGCTGGTTGCTTTACCAATGCTTGCCTGAGCAGAAGATGGCTGAGCCTGTAAAACAATATTAAATTCATCCAGAGCCTGTTCATAGCGTTTCATATCAAGCAGGTCGTTGGCTATATTCAAGCGAATTTTATGGTTTTGTGGCTGATCATCCAATACGGACTGATATTCAATTAAACCCTGATCCTCAATACCTGCCAGAATATAAGCCTTGGCAAGCAGGTAACGTAATTCCACATTTTTTGAATGCAGTATTAAACCATCTTCTGCACAACTCACCGCTCCAATTGCATCGCTCAAATGAATACTTAGATCGGTACAAATTAAATACGGATCTACATCTTCAGGTTTAGTCTCTAATACCTGATCAACCAGTGACTTGGCATCCAGATACTGTTCAAGCTCATAATAGGCTTTCACCTGCTGAGATATCGCTAGTTTTTTATAATGAGCAAATTGTTCAAGTTGGCGATAAGTGGATATAGCCTCCTGTTGTTGGCCTGACAGTAACTGACTATCGGCTTTTAACTCGAGAATATCGGCTTTATCAGTCAGTTTCTTTAACAACCGGTCGGCTAAAATTATTGCTTCTTTATAATTTTTATCGTGATGTAATTGCTGTAATTTATAAAACTGGTTTTCCCTGACCGCTGAAGGTTTTGCACGTAATTGATATCCACTGACAGACACAATACGGAACCAGGGTTTGTTTTTAGTCTCTGCAGAAGACAGTGATTTGGTCAGCTCTTTGGTCGTCGCCAGCAAACTAAAGGGTCCGCTTTCATTCATTGCTGCCTGTATCTCATAACCGGCAATAACCGGGCTTAAACTACTACTCCAGTTTAGTTTTGTATTCATCTTATTGCCAACCACCTGCAAACCAAATGCCGCATCCGGGTATTCGAGGTAGTCGAACCTAAACTGTTCCTTTAAACCTGTATCATTGACTAAAATTCGAACTTTATCGGTAGAAGCAACAGACAGGGAGCCTATTTTATCAAAATAAACATCAGTCCCATTACTGGCTCCGGAACCAAATCCCAGTACCTGTTCGAACTGATCAAACATTCTAATGCTGTAATCATTCACTTCATTGCTAATCAGTGCAAAAAGTCGATCTTTTTGATCGATATCGATAGCATGAATTCTATTAGCCGTATAAGCAGTTTCTTCCTTGCTACCTATTTCTCGAATCAAATTAAAGTCAGCATCAAATACCTTGATAAATCCTTTATTTCCCTGATCAACCAGATAAAGTTGTTGCTGATTATCCACCGCTAGAGGACCAATTTTTGTAAAGCTTTTATCAGAGGACTTTAATTGTTTTATAAATTGACCATCCCCGCCAAATACCTGAACTCTATTATTCCCATTATCACTTACATAAACCCGGTTATGAGCAGAAAAAACATGTTTAGGCCCATCAAAACCACCTTCTGCAATTCCATAACGCCCAATACTGTAAATCTTCTTTCCGGCATGGGTATAGGTGTGTAACATATTTTTTTCCAGTATGGCTACCATCTGTCGACCACTGTGCAAGGCCGTTGGTTTCTTTAACTCACTGGCGAATACCCCGGTTTGTTTTCCATCGGGTGACAGCACAACAATACCTTTATTACCTTTCCTGATGCATAAGGTTTGATCACCAATAAAAGCATGTACCGATTTACATTTACTCTTCAGCTTATCTGAAAATTTAATAACATCGGTTTTAACAGCTTGCTTAAATGTTGTTTCCTCAAGCTGATATATTTCTACTTTTTCATTAACCTTATCCAGCACAGCCAGTTGTCCTTTAACATTGACTGACAGTAGGTCTATACTTCGATACTGTCCTCTGGACTGTCCAAGAGAACCAAACTGACTTAATATCTGGTTATTTTTCCAGTCATAAACAAAGATCTTTCTACTGTTATCATCTGCCAGATATAAACGACCATTCAGGTCTGCAGTCATGGCACTAAAATCAATTGATTTACCAAATAACTTCGCCAGCTCTTTAGCCTTTATCTGCTTAATTAAAATACCCTTCGAGGTAAAGATAGATAGCCGGTTTTTAGCCTCTGCCTCCAGCACATACACATTTTCTTCAGCATCCAGAGCAATATGAGTGGGTTTTGACAGGTCGGTCTTGCTCTTACCTTCGTGTCCAAATTGTTGAAAATACAGTCCCTGTTCATTAAATACCGAGATTCGGTTATTGGACTTATCTGCCACATAGATTCTATTATTAATAGAAACTGACACACCCATCACACTTTTAATTTCACCAGCATCTCCACCCGACTTTGAAAATACCCTGATTAATTTACCGGCTTGTTCATCGGTTATGGCAATTTGATTACTTTTGGCATTGGCTATGACCAGTGAACCGTCTGCCATTTGAGCAATACCTGCCAGAGCCGTTTTTTTAAATATTGAAGGTTTCAGGTTTTGATGCTTGAACTTTTCATTTTCAAGCACTAGTAAAGTGCCTTTTCTGGTAGAGGTTACCAGCACCTGGCCTTTATCTGTTATGAGTAGTCCGGCTGCATCCTCCAGGAACTTGGCCGACGATTTATCCTGAATAGAGTGGGTTAATTTCTGGGCTGATAGTGAACCCGAAAAGGCAAAAAACATTAAAAAAGATGCTAATAACCATGTTTTTTTCATACAGATCATTCTTATTTTCCTTTATCTGAACCAGTCAAGTGAATCCACCTAACAGCTATAAATTGATTAAAATATAATCTGAATCACTCGCTTTCAGGTATTATAATATTTCACCAGATAGTAATTATACACTTATCGCGCAATTCCTCGTTTGCTGTTGATCACAAATTGTGTAAATTGACTGACTTCATCATATTGTTCAATTAAAGGTTGAAGTTCTGCAAGAGCTTCGACTTTTGTCGCTTTAGAGACAAACAGAAGACGATAACTTTTATGTAAGGCACGAATCACTTCTGTGGAAAAACCTTTACGCTTCAAGCCTTCTTTATTGATGCCCACAGTTCTGGCTCTTTCTCCACCTACCGTGGAATAAGGAGGTACATCTTTAGCAATTATCGAACCCATTCCACAGAAAGACTGTGACCCTATCTGCGAAAACTGGTGAACGAGAGTGAAGCCACCTAAAATTGCGTAGTCTCCTACTTCGACATGACCAGCCAGAGAAGCCCCATTAGCAAGTATCACGTGATTTCCAACAATACAGTCATGAGCAACATGGCAATAAGCCATAATTAAATTATCACAACCAATGATGGTTTTACCAATACCCGTAACAGTACCCCGATTTAATGTTGCAAATTCTCGGATCACATTTCTATCACCGATTTCGAGTAGAGTGGGCTCACCAGCATATTTTAAGTCTTGTGGAGCTTCACCGATAGAAGCGAATTGAAAAATTTTATTTTCTTTACCAATAACGCAAGGACCGGAAATGACAACATGTGGTCCTATCCAGCAATCATCACCGATAATGACATCAGCTCCAATAATGGTAAATGCGCCGACAGAGACATTTTTCCCAAGTTTGGCAGCAGGATCTATAATAGCGCCGGGATGTATCAAAAGTTTTTATCCTGAGCACTACACATCAGCTCACACTCAGCCACAACGTCACCATTAACCGATGCCTTTCCACTAAACATCCCTATTCCCCGCATGTTGCGTTTCAATTTCACATCCAGTATCAACTGATCACCCGGTACAACCTGTCCACGAAAACGAGCTTTGTCGATACCGACCAGCATGTACAGTTTATCTCGCTCCTGCCCATCTTTTTCCATCGTACAAAATGATAGTAAGCCAGTAGCCTGTGCCAGAGCTTCCAGAATTAACACGCCGGGCATAACAGGATGTTTTGGAAAATGTCCCTGAAAATAGGGTTCATTAAAGCTGACATTTTTCAACCCGGTCAGGTAATCATCAGGTTCGCAGGCAGTCACCCGGTCAACCAGTAAAAAAGGATAACGGTGTGGCAAATATTCCATTACCTGCTGAATATCAAAATCTATCATAGAGCCTCATTTATTTTTTTTCAGGTTTGATACGGTTTTGGCTAATTTATCTAACGACTTATAACGGGCATTGCTTCGATGCCATAACTTGTTTTCCATCAACGGGGTACCAGAAGAATAGGTTCCACTGGGAGAAACATCTTTGGTAACTGTAGATGTACCGGTAACAGTCACATTATCTGCTATGGATAAATGCCCCAAAATTGACACTGCACCACCTACTCTACAGTTTTTACCTATAATAGAACTACCTGCAATCCCGGTACAGCCGGCTATCGCGGTATTTTCTCCAATAAAAACATTATGCCCAACCTGGATCTGATTATCTAATTTCACTCCCTGTTCGATAATAGTATCATCCAGAGCACCTCGATCTACTGTCGTATTAGCACCAATTTCTACTCGATCACCGATAACAACACTGCCCAGGTGGGGAATTTTAACCCAGATACCTTTATTGTAGACCAGTCCAAATCCATCAGAACCTATGACGACACCGGGCTGCAAAATAACATCATTACCTATTTTAACATTAAAGCAAACAGTGACATTAGCTAAAAAATTTGAATTTGCACCAATACTGACATCATCTTCAATAATACAGGCAGCAGCGATTTTCACATTATTGCCCAGCTCTACCCGTTCACCGATGACACAATTAGCACCAATTGATACATTTTTACCCAACCGGGCTGTTGATGCGATGATAGCCGAGGGATGAATACCTGTAGCACTATTGCCTTTATAAAGTTGCAGATAATTTATTACATTTATAAACGAGAGATCGGGGTTTGCAGAATACAACAGTGTTTTACCAGCAATTGTCTCTTTAAAATCAACGGGCACAATAACAGCGCCACACTGGCTTTGTTTTAGTTGTTTTATAAAGCGAGCTGATCTAAGGAAACATAGATCTGTTTTTTTAGCGCTGGTAAATGTTGAAACAGAAGAAATTTGCAATTCACCCTCACCGTTAAACTCAAGTTCAAGCTCTTTAGCCAATCTAGCTACTGTGGTAAAAGTGGGCTGATGTTGTGTAGGCATCGGACTGAGTTTTAATTTTTATTAAGGGTATTTAATTATTATAATCCAATCGGTGTTGGCTTTATTTTTCAGATACTGATATTTCAATAAATTAAACCTTATGAAAGGTTTAAACAACTAATTCAAACTAGTAGATTCCTGCTCCTGTAAATTTTTTAGCATATCAATAATCATAGGTGTGATATCAATTGCGTCTGAAACATAACTCACACCTTCAGTCAGAATCAGGTCAAAATTATGTTCATCCCCCAGGCTTTTTAAAGCTGAGGCAATCACTGTTTGCAGATTTCTAATTTCTTCGTTGCGACGTAAGTTCTGGTCTTCTCTAAATTCCTGTTGTTCAAATTTCAACTGGCTAAGCTTTAACCTTAATTCCCTCTCCAGTTTACGCTGCGCAACCTGGGTCATAACAACGCTATCAACTTTAATCTTTCTTTCGATTTCCAGTAATTCCTGCTGCTTGATCAACAGGCCTTTTTCCCTGGCAAGAAACTCACTTTTCAGCTTTTCCTCAACCTTTCTCGCTTGAGGGGCTTCTTTGAGGACCACTCCGGTATTAACAAATCCTATTTTGTATCCACTTTTATCCTGTGCAATAGCTGAACTGCTAGCCACTACGAAAAGAGAAACAATAATAAAAATTTTAGTTAGAAAATTCAATTCAGCCTCTGATTAAAAAGGTGCACCCAGTGAAAACTGGAAGTGTTTCAATTCATCACCATTCTGGTAATTTATAGGGTCCGCATAACTTAGCTCAATCGGTCCAACCGCTGTAAACCATTTAGCTGAAATTCCTATCGATGCTCTGAGTTCATCAACATCAAAGTCATTTGGCTCTGGAAATACATTACCCATATCAAAGTATACCCCAAGGCGGAAGGTATCTGCACCTCCAAAGGCATCAATTTGAAATAATATTTCTGTATTTGTAATTAATTGAAAGTTTCCACCAAATGATTCATTTCTTGAGTCTTTAGGACCCAGACTATTATAGTCATAACCTCTAACCGTTCTTACACCACCCGCTCGATATTTTTCAAAGAAAGGTAAATCAGTAGTCTCATTATAAGGTTCTCCATGACCAATATTGCTCTTGAATGATAATGTCACTTTTTGAGCCAGCGGAAACAGGCTTTGATGACGGTAAAATGTTTTGTAGTAATCAAGATCACCCGTAAAAATTTCTACACCAATACTATTCACCACACCCGTTTCTGGAAATATCAATCTATTCCGGCTGTCCTTGCTGAAACTCATACTGGCGAAAAAGCTTTCATATACATCACCTGGTGGTAATAGTACATTTTCAAAAGCTTCATTATTATCTCTTACAAACTCGAATACTTCTTCAGAGCTGAAAGTTGACAGTGTGACTTCATTACGTTCCAGACCAAAACTGAATCTTATCTTGTTAAACTCTGAAAGAGGGATACCGTAAGTTACCGAACCCTTTATTTGATCCAGCAGAAAATTGGAAATTGCGGCTTCCGAGGCATCAGTTTGAGTATAACTGAGCGAAAATCCACGACTTACGCCTTCGGGTGTGTAATAGGGGTTTTCATAACTAAACTCATATTGTTCCTGAGCTTTATTATTATTGAACGTAACGCCTAAGCGGTTACCGGTTCCGAAAATATTACCATTGGTTAAACCCAGGTTAAATAAAACGCCCTGCTCCTCGGAATATCCAGCACCGATAGTGAAGCTTCCAGAAAAGCGTTCCTCCACAGTCACGTGAATATCCAGTAAATCGGTTTCATCCGGCACTCTCACATATCGAGTATCGACTGAACTGATATATTTTAAACGCTGCAACCTGATCCTGGATCGTTGTACCCTGCTGGAAGAAAACTGGGCTCCTTCCATCTGTCGCATTTCCCGGCGTAATACAGCATCCATGGTTCTGGTATTACCCTCAAAAATTATCTTCCTGACTTGCATTTTTGGCCCGGGATTTACCAGTAAGGTTAATTCAATTGTTTTGTCTTCTTCATTAACTTTAGGAATAGCATTGACTTCGGCATATGCATAACCTTCTATTCCTAATAGCGCTTTCATTAATTTGGTGGACGAGGTTATTTGCTTACGTGAAAAAACATCACCTTCACGTATCAATACTCGAGACATCAGTGCCGGCTCTGGCACTATCAACTCACCTGTAAGATTAATTTTACTGATGCTAAACTGATCACCTTCAGTCAGGTTAATTGCAACATTGATATGGCCTTTATCCGGCGTAATAGTGACCTGTTTTGAATCGACTTTAAATTGTATATAGCCATTATCAAGATAGAAAGAATTCAGGTTTTCCAGATCTCCAGACAATTTCACACTGGAATACTTATCCGAGGCAAATACGCCACTATCAGATGCCTCCAGCTTAAATGCATCAAGTAAAATATCATCCGTAAAGGCATGATTACCGATCAGGTTGATACTTCTAACTTTAGCAGGGGCGCCTTCAGAAATATTAATTTCTACGTCAACTCTATCAGCATCCAGTTGCGTCGCTGTAGCATCAATACGAATAGCGTACTTACCCATTGAATAATACAGTTGCTGTAATTCAAGCTGTAGTTTTTCCAGTAATTTTGGGTTATAAATTCTGCCCTTGGTCATGCCTATCTGTTTTAGCGCATCCTCCATGCTCTCATCCTTAACTTCCTTATTACCTTCAACATTGATGGTAGCTATCGCGGGGCGTTCTTCAACTTCAATGACCAGTGTATTATTGACTTTATTAAGGGTGATTTTATTGAAAAATCCTGTTTTATAAAGCTCCCTGATGACTTTAGACGAATCTTTATAATCAAAAACTTCTGACGCTTTAACAGGCAGGTAGTTAAGCACAGTTCCCACTGCGATTTTTTTAATACCCTTAACTTCTATATCTTCGACTACAAAAGATGCGGCATAAACATTTATAAACCAGAACGGCAGGCTTATCAGTAATAAAATACGGGACAACTTAAAATTACTCCACTATTCGCAACACATCATTATAAATCGCTATCGACATTAACATCATCAATAATGCCATACCAACACGCTGACCAATAGCTTCCATAGCTTCAGAGACAGGACTTCCTTTTATTATTTCAATACAGTAATACATCAAATGCCCTCCATCCAGCATCGGAACTGGTAATAAATTTAATACTCCCAGACTAATACTGATAATGGCGAGGAAAGCAAAAAACTGCTCCAATCCTATTTGAGCCGATCGACCTGCGTATTTTGCAATAGTAATTGGCCCACTCAGGTTTTTCACACTGGCTTCACCAACCACCAGTTTACCAAGAACCTTGAGCGTTAATACTGACATTTGCCAGGTTTTATTAATGGCTTCAAGTGTTGCGTCAAAAACACCATACTTCTCAACAACTTGCAATTGCTGGCGCATTTCCTCGGGAATGACAATCACATTTTTCACCCCGATGTAACCTATTTCTTTACCCTCATCCATTTTCGCTCGAGGCGTTAATAAGAGTTCGATTCTTTGTCCATCACGCCGAACGACCAGCGGTAAATCTACCCCAGCATTAGCCCTGATTAAATCAACCCAGAGACGAATATTGTCAATTTTCTTTCCGTTCAGAGAAATAATTTTATCCCCGGCTTTTAAACCTGCCGCTTCTGCTGCACCACCTGCAATCACTTCATCAATTTTCGGTGGAATTTTAGGGCGCCACATACCGAAGCCAATTTGCTTCAGCAGATCCGTCTTTTCATCCTGTAAAAAGTTCAATTCACTGGTATCAAGCTGTAAATCCCGGATTTGAAAGTCTTTACCCTGAACCTGCATTTTTAACACGGCGCCATCGACCGATTCCTGCATCAACGTTAAACGTGCCTTTTCCCAGCTTAAGGTTTCGATACCATTAACTGACATAATAAGGTCTTTTTGCTGAACACCCGCTGACCAGGCAATACTGGGATTTGTAATCTCACCAATATACGGTTTAATGCCATTAACACCGCTGATATACATCAGGCTATAGGCCGCAATTGCAAACAGAAAATTAAACATCGGACCCGCAACCACAATAGCCAGGCGCTTCGATACATGCTGACGGTTAAAGGCACGTTCCAGCTCTTCTTCTGCAACTTCGCCTTCACGCTCGTCTAACATTTTAACGTATCCGCCCAGCGGTATCGCTGCGAGTACGTATTCTGTTTGATCAATTCCTGCTTTTTTAGTCCACAGTGGTTTTCCAAAACCAACAGAAAACCTTAACACCTTTACGCCGCATAAACGCGCAACCCAGTAATGACCAAACTCATGTATAGTGACCAGAATGCCAATAGCAGCAATAAATGCTAAAGCGCTTTGAAAAACAGATATCAATTCCATTGCCTATACTTCCACGGACATCACGCTTAGCTGATGATTAACAAATTTTCGTGCTGCCTGATCATCTGCCAGAATTTGCTGCAAACTGTCCGTTTGCTGGTGGGCTACATGTTTCATCGTGAGTTCAATTAATTCAGCTATCCGGGTAAATGTGATTTGAGACTGCAGAAACGCCTGCACCGCCACTTCATTGGCAGCATTTAAAATTGCCATACTGGTTCCACCCTGCTGAATAGCCTGACGAGCAAGACGCAAACAGGGAAAACGATTTTCATCTGCTTTTTCAAAGTTCAATTGACAGACCT
Organism: Gammaproteobacteria bacterium; assembly: GCA_024225395.1. Lineage (GTDB taxonomy): Bacteria > Pseudomonadota > Gammaproteobacteria > JACNJF01. The sequence goes on along the minus strand of JAAEMR010000195.1, from coordinate 14,514 downwards.
TGAAGAGGTCTAAAGGTTCCACGCCACTGGCTATCCTCTCAGGCCAGCCCAGGGCATTTGCAATGGGTGTGCGCATGTCGGGATTTCCCATTTGAGCCAGCACCGAACCATCGTTATAAGCCACCATCGAATGGATAATACTCTGCTTATGCAACACTATTTCCACATCCTCGTGCTGCACATTAAACAACCAGCATGCCTCTATCAACTCCAGACCTTTATTCATCATGGTGGCTGAATCTACCGAAATTTTGGGTCCCATACTCCAGTTAGGATGAGCAATTGCCTGCTCGGGTGTTATTTCGTCGAATTTATCCAGCGGGTATTCACGAAATGGTCCACCCGAACCGGTGAGTAAAATTTTTGTTACGCCTTTACTTTTTGGGCCTTTATTATTTAATCCATTGCGAGTCAACTCATGCTGGTAGCCACTCTCCAGGCATTGAAATATGGCATTATGTTCACTGTCTATCGGTAGTAGTTCAGCATTATGTTGTTCAACTTCCGTCATAAACAAGTGCCCCGCCATCACCAGCGCTTCTTTATTCGCTAACAGGATTCGTTTTCCGGCACGTGCTGCCGATAACGTAGGCATCAGGCCTACAGCACCAACAATAGCCGCCATGACAATATCAACAGATTCCGCACTGGCTACTTCATTTAACGCTTCTGACCCACCCAGAATGCTGATACCTTTTTCATTCTGCAGCAGTTCTTTTAGCTGTTCTGCACTGGCAGTATCGGCCATCACTGCGATTTCAGGTCGGTATGTACGACAAATTTCCGCCATTTTCTCAACCTGGGTATTGGCCGTAATTGCATACAAATGAAACCGGTCTGCATGGCGAAACAAAACATCCAGCGTATTTAAACCGATTGAGCCTGTTGCACCCAGAATAGTAACCGCTTTAGTCGAAGCGTCCCTCATTAAACGGCCCCTAAAATATACAGTCCGGATAAAAATACCGGCGTAGCGGCAATCACGGAATCGATACGATCAAGAATGCCACCGTGCCCGGGTAAAGTATTACCACTATCTTTTAGCCCTGCCTCGCGTTTTAAAATACTTTCATATAAATCGCCGACAACGGATAAGCCCGAAGTCACCAGACCCAGAATCAGAAATGGCAGATAGGCTATTCCCCAACCATCCGATAGCAGATAAACAATAGTAATCCAGAGACTGTTAAGCACTATTCCACCTATGACGCCTTCCCATGTTTTGCCCGGACTAATGCCCGGCGCTAACTTGCGGCGTCCGAATTTTTTACCTGAAAAATAGGCCCCGATATCCGCTACCCAGACCAGGGTCAGCATATACATCAATAACCAGGCTCCCTGTTCAAAATGAGCATGAATAAAATACAGGCCATTGATGCATATCCAGAATAAAGCCGTAGAAAACAGGCTTACAGCCAGTCTGGCAGAAAATCTCCATTCACCTGAAAAACGGTAATGAAGCATAAACAGTAAAATTGATATCCAAATCAGTAAACCGGCATAACTGTGATAGAAAATGAAATGAATACGCATTGAAGGTAACGCCAGGAAGAATAGTCCCACCATTAGCAGCCCTCCAATCCATTGTACAACAGTTGATTTACTCACCGTCATATTGATCATTTCTGACATGGAGAAAAACAGGGTCACCGCCAGCAATACAGACACATAGAAGCTATCCAGCCCAAAGATGGTACCAACCACCACCAGTGCCAATATAATTGCAGTAATAACTCTCTGTTTTAACATTATCTTAAATATTTACCACGAAGCTCACGAAAAACACGAAGGGGACATGTTGAAGGTGTAGCATTGTTTCCTGTCTTTAAATAATTTCTCTATCAAGTTCATAAATTAAGCTGTTTTAAGTATTCCATGCCGAAATAAACAATACCTTATCAAATATCATTTCGTTAAATTTTACTCATCGTGCTGTCAGTGTTTTTCGTGGTGAAATAATGTTAAGCCTTAAGCTGTTCTGCAGTTTTACCAAAGCGTCGCTGACGACTGGCAAAAGTCTCTAATGATTGCTGCATCTCTTCCACGGAAAAATCAGGCCATAATACATCAGTAAAAAATAATTCGGCATAGGCTATTTGCCACAATAAAAAATTACTGATGCGTTTTTCACCACCGGTGCGAATAAATAGATCAGGATCGGGCGAGCCCGCCAGGCTTAATTCTGTGACAAATAATTCTGATGAAATATCAGCAGCCGAGATTTCCCTGCTTTCAACTTTTTGCGCCAACTTTTGAACGGCTTGTAGAATATCCCATTGCCCACCATAGTTCGCGGCAATATTCAGCGTCATAACTTTGTTGTTTAGAGTTATTTTCTCGGACTCTTCAATCTGGTTTATCAGTTTTTCACTAAAAGCAGTTCGATCACCAATAAAGCGAATACGGATACCATTGGTATGTAATTCTTCAGTATTTTTCTGTAAAGAACTGATAAACAGGGACATTAAGGTGGAGACTTCATCCTTCGGACGGTTCCAGTTTTCACTACTAAATGCGAACAGGGTCAGTTGACTGACACCCGATTTGGCATAAAAAGAGATTGCTTGCCTGGTCGCTTCAACACCTTTTTTATGCCCATAGGTACGAGGCATTAATCGCTTTTGGGCCCACCGACCATTACCATCCATGATAATGGCGACATGTTGTGGAACTTGCGCTGAATTGTCACTCATCGAGTTTTACCAATAGAAAACCAGCCGACTAGATTTCCATTAATTCTTTTTCTTTTACCTGCAGCAACTCTTCAAGCTTTGCTACCGATTGATCAGTCACTTTTTGCACCAGGTCTTGACCTTTATGTTCGTCATCTTCTGAAATATCCTTATCTTTTTGCAACGCTTTCAAGTCACTGTTTGCATCACGGCGAATATTTCTGACTGCAACTCGAGCATTTTCGGTTAACTCCTTAACCACTTTTACCAGATCACGGCGACGCTCTTCAGTCAAAGGTGGCATAGGAACTCGAATCACATTGCCTGCAGAATTCGGGTTCAATCCCAAATCTGAAGTCATGATGGCTTTTTCTATCGCCTTAATCATGCTGCCATCCCAGGCCGTTACGGCTAATGTGCGCGAATCTTCGACAGAGATATTTGCAGCCTGACTGATTGGCACCATGCTACCGTAAAAATCAACCATCACGTGGTCCAGCAAGCTGGCATGAGCACGACCTGTACGAATTTTCAGCAATTCTGTTTTATAAGACTCGATACTTTTATTCATTCGAGTTAATGCATCCTGCTGGATATCATTAATCATGTTAATTTCCTCTAATCTATTGGGTTACTCTTGTGCCCAGGTTTTCACCCTGAGCCAGAGATAATAATGCGCCTGTTTCACTGATATTACAGACAGACATATCCAGGTTGTTTTCATTGCATAAAACCATCGCCGTAATATCCATAACAGCCAGTCTCTGGTTAATCGCCTGATCATAGGTAATATGATCATATTTTTTAGCTGAAGGATTTTCCACAGGATCGGCATCATAAATCCCGTCAACGTTAGTCGCCTTAATCATTAGATCAGCCTGGATTTCTATGGCTCTCAAACTGGCGCCGGTATCAGTGGTAAAATAAGGATTACCTGTTCCAGCCGCAAAAATAACGATTTCACCCTGACCGATTCTTTCTCTTGCCGCACGCTGAGTATAGTTATCACAAACCTGAGGTAGATCTAAACCTGACATGACCGAGACTTTCAGCCCCTGTTTCTGTAAACCATCTTTTAGCGCTATAGCATTCATAACCGTTGCCAGCATACCCATATGATCGCCTGCGACCCGGTCAAGCCCGGCCTGGGCCAGTCCTGCTCCGCGGAAGATATTCCCACCGCCTATAACCACACCCATTTCGACACCCGCCTGTTGCAGGTTATCAAGTTCTACAGCAAGTAGTTTTATAACATCAGGGTCAATACCAAAATCATATTGTCCCATCAAAGCTTCGCCGCTCAATTTGACTAATAAACGTTTATATTTTAACTCTGACATTTATTTCTCACTATTAATTTTCCAGCAATTTAAAATTATTTACCACGAAGAACACAGGGAACACGAAGATGTTTTTTAAAAAGTTGATTAAGTTTACCTTAAAACTAGAAGCCTTAATGATTGCTATACCCTAAAACTTAAACTTTGGTGTTCCCGGCAATAGCTGCTGCATCGCCTAAAGCGCCTACTGTTGGTGCTCTACCTACGTCCATGTAGGCGTTGGTGCCCTTGGTGATGTGATAAATCAAATATGACAGTTTAAAAAAAAGCCGCAAAAGCGGCCTTTTTAAATAACTCAGCCTTTCATCTGAGCAGCAACTTCAGCAGCGAAGTCTTCCTGTTTCTTTTCTATACCTTCACCGACTTCATATCGAATGAAACGGTTCACGTCTGCTTTTGCAGAACTCAGTAACTTTCCAACAGTTTGATCCGGATCTTTAACAAAAGGTTGCCCTAACAGGGTGATTTCTGCCAGGAATTTCTTTAACCGACCCATAATCATTTTTTCGATGATTTCCGGTGGCTTGCCACTAGACTCAGCCTGCGCAATTAAAATACCTTTTTCCTTCTCAACATCTTCAGCAGGAACATCAGACTCCTGAATACACTGTGGCTTAACCGCAGCAATATGCATTGCGATATCACGAGCCATTTCATTTTCTGCTGTCGATTCTACTAAAACACCGATACGAGCTCCATGCTGGTAGGATGCTAAAGAGTTTTCTGTCGTCACAATTTCAAAACGACGCACTTTAATATTTTCACCAATCTTGGCGATCAATGCTTCGCGAGCCTGTTCAATAGTTTGTCCATCAGCAGTTGACGAAGCATTTAATGCATCAACATCAGCGGGTTCAGTATTAAAAATGACATCAGCCACAGAATTTGTGAATGCTTTAAAATTGTCATCTTTAGCAACGAAATCAGTTTCACTGTTTACTTCAACAATGACGGCTTTCTTTCCATCATCTGAAACTTTAATCGTTACTGAACCCTCAGCTGCAATACGTCCAGCTTTTTTATCAGCTTTAGCTGCACCGGATTTACGCATTAATTCGGCTGCCGCTTCGATGTCACCATCACATTCAACCAGTGCTTTTTTACACTCCATCATGCCTGCGCCCGTTCTTTCGCGCAGTTCTTTTACCAGGGATGCTGTTATAGCCACGTTGTATTCCTCATAAATTTAATTCTTTACAGTTCTTATACAGACTAACTCGCCGCAACCCTGAGCCAGTTCATTACCAGGTCAGGGTTAGCAGGCGTTACTCGAAAGTACTTAGTTACTCTGCGTCTTTTTTAGCAGCAGCTTTTTTAGTTGCGGCCTTTTTAGTAGCAGCTTTCTTGGTTGCGGCCTTCTTGGTAGCAGCTTTCTTGGTTGCGGCCTTCTTGGTAGCAGCCTTCTCAGCAGGCGCAGCCTCTTCTGTAGCAGTAGCTTCTTCAGCCGCAGCTTCCTCTGCAGCAGGATCTTCTATACTGGCAGTCGCTTTAGCTTTCACTTTTACCGCTACTTTCTTTTTAGCTGCTGGTGCTGGAGTCGCTTCTTCAGCTACCTCAACCATTTCATCATCACCACTAGCAACTGTAATTGAAGCTTTTCCTTCATTGATTGAGTCCGCAACTAAACCGGCATACAGGTTAATAGCTCGCATAGAGTCATCATTACCAGGGATAATGTATTCAACTTCAGCAGGTGAGTTATTAGTATCCACGACACCAACAACAGGAATACCTAACTTATTGGCTTCCTGAATTGCTATTTTTTCATAGCCAACATCGATAACAAACAATGCTGCAGGTAATCCACCCATTTCCTTGATACCACCCAGGGTTTTATTCAGTTTTTCCTGCTCACGATGAAGGTTTAATATTTCTTTTTTGTTTTTCGCTTCATAAGAATTATTTGCTTCCATATCGTCCAGTTCTTTTAAACGACGAATTGACTGGCGTACGGTGCGAAAGTTAGTCAGCATGCCACCCAACCAACGGTGATTGACGTAAGGCATATTGCAACTTTCAGCGTGCTTTTTCACGGAGTCGCTTGCAGCACGTTTAGTACCTACAAACAGAACCTTACCTTTCTTGGCAGCTACGCTACCCAGGTAACTGATGGCGTCATTACACATAGGTAATGATTTTTCCAGGTTAATGATATGAATTTTGTTACGTTCGCCAAAGATATATGGCGCCATTTTTGGATCCCAGAAACGAGTTTGGTGACCGAAGTGCACGCCCGCTTCCAACATTTCACGCATTGTGACGTTAGACATATTGAATTCTCCAGATGTCATATAAAGTGTACGGTTGTATCAAAGACAACTACGATACACTTTGGGTTAAGCCTCCACATACCTTTTAGTTACGACCAGATCTCTGGAACCGGCCCTTATTAAGGGCTGATAAATCTGGCACCCATAACTAAGCATTTAGCATGTGTGTGAATTTCATTCTTTCACCAAAAATTAACTAATTTTTAAGTTTAAGAATGTTTTTTGCCTTTGGACATTGCCGAAGGCGCGCGCTTTATACCATAATCACACCCTTTCAACAATATACTGGCAACAATTTATGGCTATTACGCTGAAATCAGCAGCAGAAATCGAAAAAATGCGAATCGCAGGGCGTCTTGCAGCGGATGTGCTAAAAATGATCGAGCCGCATGTCGTGCCGGGAGTGACCACCGGTCGACTCGATGAAATCTGCCATGATTACATTGTTAATGTTCAGCAGGCGATACCAGCACCGTTAAATTATCGTGGTTTTCCAAAGTCCATCTGCACCTCTGTCAATCACCAGGTATGTCATGGTATACCGTCCGATAAGGTGCTTAAAAATGGCGATATGATCAACATTGATATCACCGTCATCAAAGATGAATACCACGGCGATACCAGCCGTATGTTTGTGGTTGGTAAACCCACAATACAGGGGAAACGACTGGCTCAGGTTGCTTATGACTGCATGAAAGTTGGTATAGAAATGATTAAACCGGGCGTGACTCTGGGTGACATCGGGTTTGCAATACAAACCTACGCTGAAAAAAACCGTTGCAGCATTGTAAGAGAATATTGCGGTCATGGGATCGGCAAAGGTTTTCATGAAGATCCACAGGTACTGCATTATGGCAAAGCAGGTACCGGTGTGGTGCTGGAGCCAGGCATGACTTTTACCATAGAACCCATGGTGAACCTCGGTAAACGGCACGTCAAACTGCTACCCGATGACTGGACCGTCGTTACCCGGGATCGCAGTCTGTCAGCCCAATGGGAACATACAAATTTAGTCACCGATAATGGTTTTGAAATTTTAACCGAACACCCCGACTGGCCTTTATAAGCAATGCCTTTAACTTCACTGGACTGGCTGGATGAAACTCTGGTAAATGCCGGCACTGATATAAAAACCATTTCCGAGGCATTAAAAAAAGCCACACAATTACTGTATGAATCTTTTACTCCGGAATCTACAGCCGATTTACTGGTACGTCAGAGATCCCGCTTTGTAGACCGAATATTAATTCACTGCCATCAGCATTTCATGGGTGGTTTAGAAAACAATATTAATGCATTACTGGCAGTGGGCGGCTACGGTCGAGATGAACTGCTGCCAGCATCTGATATTGACCTGATGCTATTGTTATCTAAAAAACCGGACAAACAGCATGAAGAAAAAATATCAGCATTTCTAACCTTTTTATGGGATATAGGGCTGGAAGTCGGGGCCAGTGTGCGAACCCTTAAAGATTGCATTAAAGAGGGTAAAAATGATGTCACCGTGATCACCAACATGATTGAGTCACGCCTCATCACCGGAGATGAAAAGCTTTACGATAAATACCAGGCTGCAATTTCACCCAAAAAAATGTGGTCATCTAAGGATTTTCTGTTAGCAAAACTGGAAGAACAGAAAAACCGTCACCTTCGCTTTAACGACACTGCCTACAACCTTGAACCCAATGTCAAAGAAGGTCCGGGTGGTTTGAGAGATATTCAAATAATCGGCTGGGTTGCCAAACGCCATTACGGTGCTAGAAATTTAAAAGAACTGGTTGATCATGGTTTTTTTACCGAACAGGAATACCAGGCACTAATCGACGGGCAGACTCATCTGTGGCGTGTACGTTTTGCGTTGCACCGACTTACCGGAAGACATGAAGACAGGTTACTGTTTGATTATCAGAAACAACTGGCCGAAATTTTTGGTTTTGAAGCCGGTGACAATAATCAGGCTATCGAACAATTCATGCAAAAATATTATCGCACCATCATGGAACTGGAGCGATTGAATGAAATGTTACTTCAACTATTAAACCAGGAAATCGTCTATAAACGTTTTTTTAATAAAACCGAAATACTTAACGATGATTTCAAACTGCATAATAATTATGTTGAAGCCGTTAATGACCAGGTTTTTATCAATAACCCGGCAGCCTTGATAGAGATATTCATGCTGATGCAGGGGCGACCGGATATTCATGGGCCTCACGCGGCCACCATTCGACTGATCCGCGAAAGCCTGCACCTGATTGACGACCAATATCGTTCTGACCCCAAAATAAATGAACTATTCATGAAGTTCATTCGCAAACCCATCGGTATTATTCATCAGTTGCGGCGCATGAACAGATACGGCGTACTGGCTGCATATATCCCTGCATTTGAAAAAATAGTTGGTCGTATGCAATATGACTTATTTCATGCTTATACCGTCGATCAGCATACCCTGTTTGTAATTCGTAACCTTCGCCGTTTTTCGGTTGAAGAACATCTCCATGAATTTCCACACTGTAATGCCATTCACGATGAACTGGAAAAACCTGAACTGCTTTATCTCGCAGGATTATTCCATGATATTGCAAAAGGACGTGGTGGTGATCATTCGGTAGAAGGTGCCGAAGATGCCGAGTATTTTTGCCTGCAACATGGCATGAATCGAAAAGATACACGCGTGCTCTCCCAACTGGTGCGTATGCACCTGTTAATGTCGACAACCGCCCAGCGCAAAGATATCAGTGACCCGGATGTGGTACACGAATTTGCACGTAAAGTCGGCAGTGAAAGCATGCTCGATTACCTGTATCTACTCACGGTTGCCGATATCCGGGCCACCAACCCGAAACAGTGGAATAACTGGAAAGGTTCGCTGTTATTCGAGCTTTTCAATTCCACCAAAAAAGCCTTGAGACAGGGTATAGAACAATCCCCCGACATAGATGAAATAATCAATGGCAATAAAGAAGCCGCCTGCGACTTGATCACTCAGTCTAACTATACAAGGGAAGACATTGAACATCTGTGTGACGAATTTCCCGGCGACTATTTTCTACATCATAAAGCCGAAGAAATCAGCTGGCATGTCTCAGCCATTATGGATAACAAAAGCAGTTCTTCCGTAGTCAATATTCGCCAGTCAGTTCACTCCAGGGCCACCGAAATTTTTATTCATACCATCGATACCGAGCATGTATTTGGTCGAGTCGTCGGCGTGTTAAGCAGTTTCAACCTGGATATTCTACATGCTGATATCTACACCACCCGGGACAATCAAACGCTGGATACATTTATCATTCAGGACTCTAACAGCGAGCCACTGTCCAATAATCATGACATCGAAATAATTAAAAACACCCTGTTAAAAGCGTTGGATTGCGATGAAAAGCCTGAAGTGAATATTTCACAGCGCATGCCACGCCAGCTGAAATCATTCAGCAGTCCCTCTCAAATAGAGTTTTCCCAGGATATTCTTAACCATCGCACTATCATGGAAATAACGACCGCCGATCGCCCCGGATTGCTGTATATTATTTCCGAACTAATTGCCGAAATGAATTTACAGGTTTCCCATGCCAAAATTTCAACTCTGGGAGAACGCGTAGAGGATATTTTTTATCTGACAGATAATCAGCACCATGCTGTCAGAGATTCCCAACTTTTAACTGAACTCAAACACAACATTACAGAAACTCTGGATAAGAACCAACCGGGTCATCAAAAATAGATTAGCGCCATATCACAGCGGCTGGCCTACTGAAGAAAAACCTGTATTCTGCTTTTAGTTGCGGGGTGTGTCGACAGGTAGGGGATAATATTCTCAAAGCCATCCCGGTTATCATTTTCAGTTTGATCGTTTACCGCAAGTTCTGCATCATCCGGTTTATTATTATCTTCTGCAGATTTCATCAAGCGCAGCATAATGTTAGCAAAATGAGACGTTTCAATGTCATTTTCGATCAGAAACTGATAAGCAAAATCATCGGCGTCCGATTCAAATTCCCGCGAATAAGCCAGTTCGAGCAATAAACTCGGAATCGCATAAACGATTGAAGAAGCCGACGAAATATCTCCCGTCATCATCACTACTAACACGGCCAGTAATGAATCCTGTATAACTCTTCGCAATACATGTCGATGAACGACATGACCCACCTCATGGGCAAATACGGCCACTAACTCCAGGTCATCCTGTGATAAATCAACCAGTTCATCGGTGAATATAATGCTCCCATCCGGTAGCGCAAGCGCATTGGCACCCAGATCTTTTCCCTGACGAAATTCTACTGTTATTCCGAAGTCAGAATAATGGGGGATATAGCTTAAAAATAAACTTGATAACTGATTTTGGCGTTGCGTGGTTAGTTCTGAAGTTGAGAAAACGGTTTCATCCAGAATGTCCAGAGTACCCTGACCCAGGTATTGAGAGACTTCGACCGGCAAGAATTCTGCGCTAAAATTTGCAACCGCAGGCACACCGTACTTTATTGAGCCCCACAGAAAAGCAGAAACCAGCACCACAACCAGCAACACAATTAACAGGTGACTTTCCAGATAATGAATAAATCGATGAAAAGTACCCTGCTGAAAAGCTACTAGCAGTTCGTCTATTTTGTCATTGTCAGGAGTTTCAAAACTGCTTCCATTTACAAAACCAATATGCCGGGGTGTATTACCCAGTCGCGGAGAGATATCCAGTTCATTAAAATGACAGGCAGCATATTCCCGGGTACCGGGACCATCTATTTGACGTACTACAACCTGCCCTGTCTCGGCGATACTGAGCAAAGCCGGTTGACGTTCTGAAGAACTGACAGCAAAAAAGTTTCCTTTAACTTGAACCACTATACCTGTATTGCTTGTGATATTTAGTACTTTATAGATGCCGGATTTTTAGCGATCAGATAACTGAAACTTCCATATCAAAAATTTCACCGACCTGTTCACCTAAAGCAGAAACATGTTCTTCTTCAGCAGCAATAAAGTCATCCAGAGAATCAGCCACTTTAAGCTGTAAACAACTCACTCTGTAAGCTGTCATGCGAAGCTGTGCCCACGGTATTAACAAGCCAAAGCTGAAGGCTATAGCCAGTGTATTTGAAAAATATATCCAGGCTATGTTTCTGGTTTTCAATGTCGACATAAAACCATGTTGATCAAGGGTTGTGGTATTGAAATATAAATTGCCCAGAGCTGCAGCCAGATAACCAAACATATACAGATACACCAGCAACGACAGAGGACCGGTTACAGCCAACACAGGCATCATTGCTGCGGGATTATTCGGATCAACACCGAAAGCAGCAATTAAAACGGACATCGCTACCCCTAAAAGAATAATAGAGCCAAGGAATATCAAGAAAATCTTATAATAATCTTTCACGGTCGCATCAATATGAAAACCTGTCGTGCCATAGGCACTGTTGTTAACAAAAAAGCGACTTTGTTTATACCAGACAAACGGCAGAATCAAACCCAATGTAGGCAGCATCAATAACGGCCAAAGTAAAAATGCCTTAACGGCATCCCAGGAAGTTCCAGTAAAATTAAATCGAATATTTCGAAATACGGAGTTACGCGCATTGAAAGCCAGTGAACGAATAATTATCCAGGGTAAAAAGGCCAGTAAGAGCAAAAATAAAATTAATCCGACAATAGGCATAAATTGATTTAACACTGCGTACATAATAAACAAACCAACAGCAATCAAACGCCCTTTTAAAATAGCCAGTGGTTTAGCCGTATAGTTAAAGCTATTTCCGTCAATAAAAGTATTACCATAAAAATACTGCTTGTTTCGAACCTTTGCCCAGGCCGAGTAAATACCCAGGGTTAAAATAGTTAGAAAAATATTAACTATCCAGATTTTAAAATATTCAAAACCTTTACCCTTAAATATCAGTTGAATGGACTTTTTTGCACCTACAGCGTGATCATAATGAGTTCTGTTTGACACAGAATTTACGCATTGAGGCGTATAATCTTCTACCTCAGGAACAGTCGGTTCAGTAACATCCTCCTGCTCCATCACTTTCTGCGGCCTGGTTTTTTGAATTTCAACCTGTAAACCAACCCGACTAAGTGCTGCGTAATATTTATCCGCTTTTTTCTTGCTGAGTCCACTTTTGACAACCCTGTCTGCAGAGGCAATCATCAGTTCAGCTTTTTTCAATGAAACTTTCAGAAGTTGAGAGAGTTTTTCAGTAGCTTCTTCAGAAGATACTCCTGATTTCAGGCCATCCCTGTAATAGATTTCAAAATTATTATTTTCCACACCCGGCTCTTAGATAATAGGCTGTAATTTTATTAATTAAGCATAGTAGAAATTTTAAATTTATCTGTCTCGATTACCTTTTAATATTAGGGAATACAACGGTAAACACGGAAAGACTGCCGCCCTTCTTTCTCTGGACCTTCAGCAACAACCGTATCACCACCCAGTCTACCAGCCGCATTCCTGGCCAGGGAAACTAACTCAAGATTCAGTGCATCTTCATGACGTTTAACGCCCAAAGCTTTTTCGGTGGTCGTCGACGTCGTTTTTCCTACATAGGTACATTTTGTAACTTCCTCGGCACTCAATACCCTGGCTTTTTCTCCTTCAGCCGTTAATTTGACCATTGTGCATGCCGACAGTGAAAAGATCAGTAAAGGCAGTAATAATATTATTTTAAATCTCATGGTTTTATCCTGTAGGTTGAGTAAAAAATGATGGGTAGCATCTGTGGAAACAGTATTACCTTTAGCAGTTAACGCTTTCAAAAACCCAATGTCAACTGTGAAACGGACTGCCTGGTTTTATCCAGGTTAGAAATGGTTAAGCCCAGCAGCCGGACACTCATACCGTCTTCAAATGCCCGTTGTAACAGGTATTTTGCGATCGAAACAATGGATTCATAATCATTAACCGGTGTTAGAAACGAATGACTCCGGGTGATTTGAGTGAAATTTGAGAATTTAATTTTAAGAGTAACCGTGCGCCCTGCAGATTCCTGCTTTGCCACTCGTTGAGCCACCTCTTCTGCGATCGATTGTAGACTTTCGGTTAAATCTTCAAGAGTATTTTTATCATTTAAAAAGGTACTTTCTGCTCCAATCGATTTTCTCTCCCGGTGTGAAACAACCGGTCGATTATCCAGACCATTTGCAATATCAAAAAAATAATTTCCCGTCTTTCCAAACTGCTGCACCAGCTCCTGTTTAGACCATTGCTTTAATTCATATCCAGTCAATATTCCGAGGGACTTCATTTTACTTGCTGTTACTTTGCCGACACCATAAAACTTCTCAACAGGTAACTGATCAACAAACCGCTGTGCCATGTCGGGTTTAATCACAAACAAACCATCCGGCTTTTCATAATCTGATGCGATTTTGGCCAGAAATTTATTTATGGATACACCCGCTGAAGCGGTTAAACCTGTTTTCTGTTTGATCTTTTTTTTAATTTCAGCGGCTACTTCGGTAGCCGAAGCCATGCCTTTTTTATTTTCGGTGACATCCAGATATGCTTCATCAAGAGACAGCGGTTCAATTAAATCGGTAAATTGTTGAAAGATTGAACGAATTTCCTGAGAGACTGATTTGTAGACCCCAAAACGAGGCTTTACAAAAATTAGCTGGGGACATTTTTTTATGGCAGTCATTGAGGGCATAGCGGAATACACGCCAAATTTACGCGCTTCATAACTTGCTGCGGCGACCACCCCTCGTTTTTTAGAGCCCCCGACTGCGACGGGCTTACCGATCAATTCAGCATTATCACGTTGCTCAACAGAGGCGAAAAATGCATCCATATCAATATGAATGATTTTGCGGGGAGAGTCAGGCATGATTAATGAATATTATTGACCGGAAATAAATGAATATAATATCAGGTTCTTTTGGGGTTTATCTGAAGCTTATTGAAAGAGAGCAAAAGGCTCTTCACGCCCCCCTCCAGCCCTTTAACTCACCTTTGATGAATTATAAATGGCGATACCAACTGGCATTCCTGCTATATTGTTTGATTAACACTCATGGGTGATGACATGCGTAATGGCTGGAAAATATACTGGACTGTCGTGATTCTAACGATTACCAATTATCTGGTTGTAATGGTCTAATAAACTTGTAGTGTTTTATAGCTTATTATTAACAAAATAATGAGAGACTAAAATGACCAGAAAAGAACGTGTGAATACCTCACCAGAACAAAAACTGGAGTATGCCAAAATGATGGTAGAAAGTGGC
>JAAEMR010000194.1 GCA_024225395.1 Gammaproteobacteria bacterium | reverse complement strand
GTAGCAGATAACTAATTTAGTATTGATTTTGTCGATTTAGTGGTGAATACAGGCTTAATAGTGATTCAAAATAACATAATGGTGGGGAATATTTTTACTCCATCCAATTTCTTAGAGTTTTCACACATAGATGGTCGCCCCCGTTTTGCCAAGCATTCATTTGATGATAGTAAGAAGGTAAAGATTGCAGCCATAGATCCGGACTTTTACTGAGATAATCACATCTCTGTCCCTGATGGAATATGCTGGTAGGTACCTGATCAGGTTGTCGAGCTTTATGCTCCCTGTGTGAATTAGGTTTAACCTACCTCGGTCTGACCTGTCTTGCCATCATGTCATGATTGCCCAAGCAATCGGTTGGAGAAATCCTCAGTTAATCTGATTCTATATTTTACACTTCGAGTACGAAGTCTGAGTGATAGTCTCTATTATGTGCCAACAGTGCCCAAACTATCCGAGCATTTTTATTGGCTAAGGCTACCGCAGCAATATTTTTATTGCGTCGATCCACTAAATTTTTTGCCCAGCAGTGTAAGGGGGTCTTTTTTCCTGTGGCTACTCGTACAACTGATCGAGTCCCATGAATAAGCAGCGTTCTCAGGTAAGAGTCACCCGTTTACTGATACCTTGCAATAGTGTCTTACTGCCACTGGAATGTTGACGAGGAACCAGTCCCAGCCATGCTGCTAATTGCCTACCGTTCTTAAAACATTTTGCATCACCGATTGAAGCAATTAATGCACTGGCTGTGAGAGGGCCAATGCCAGGGATACAGGCTATTTTTTTGCTGGCTTCATTATTCCTGTACCAGATTTGAATCTGTGATTCTAACTCAGTCACCTGGTCATTAAGTTCCTTCAAATGATTGTTCAGTCGATGTAGTAATTGACGAAATACTCCTGGTAATTCGTTTTCGCCATCTTCTAATATTATCGGTATTTTTTTCCTGATGTTACTGATACCTTGTGGAATGGTAATACCATACTCCATAAGCAAACCACGAATCTGATTGGCTTGCGCTGTCCTCGCTTTAACAAATCCCTGACGGGCACGATGGATCGATAATATGCCTTGCTGTTCTGCATTCTTAATGGGCACAAACCTCATCGTAGGTCGTGTCACTGCTTCGCAAATTGCTTCAGCATCCGCAGCATCATTTTTATTGGTCTTGACATAAGGCTTTACAAATTGAGGTGCCATAAGTGTTACAGTATGTCCCATTTTTTGTAATTTCCGTGCCCAGAAATGAGCACTACCACAAGCTTCCATCCCAATTAATTAGGGAGGTAATTGGATAAAATAGGTTAATACCTGATGGCGCTTCAACGGTTTGTTGACAATCTTATTTCCCTTATCATTGACGCCATGAATCTGAAAAACGTTCTTTGCCAAATCAATACCAACTGTTGTAATCTTCATATTGGTCGCTCCTATTTTTTTGTGGGAATTCACATTCGCCACTTTGGCACATAGATGCCGTTTAAGGTAGGGGCGACCATTCCATTAGGCTGGCCACACAGCAGCCGACCGATTGTAATGGTCAAGTTTTTTTGTAGGTTTTTTAAGCCGCTTTCTTTAAATCTTTACCCTTTTGAGTAGGTGTAATATATCCCAATGAAGAATGTAATCTCTTGAAGTTATAAAAATTGATATAGTCTCCAACACAGGTTTCAACAGCAGAATGATTTATGATACTCAGATGATTTAATGCTTGGGATAAGACTGATCCAGTTGACAACTGGGAGCGTAAAAGAAATAGTTTAATTTACTCATTGCAGGGTAATAAAAACTTATTTATAACCGACTGAAACCAGAAAGAATCGTATGTATTTGAAAGGCAAGTGATTGATTTTAAATGTATTGTATCAATCCTAAGTTATTGATATTTAAAGGAAAAACCATCTAACTTGTCGGCCTAAAAATAGTGGTTCAGCTCACCTTTTTTCTTACATATATCATAGGCTTATAGCACCTACCCATCGAGATGTAAGAATAATCCTACAAACGCTATCGGCTTGACCTATATCACTAAAAACTCTAATCCAGCATAATTACAGCTCAATCACAGATAAGGATAGGCATGAAGCCAACACTCACAAAAGAAGAACTTAAAGCTAATGTAAAAAAGCTGGATGAAGCTATCAGGCTGGAAGGAAGGTCCTTTACCCAGGCAAGCACAAGCACAAGGAGAAAGTAGCTAACAGGCAAAGTCTTCCCGGGAAGACAAACAGTTAACCATCGCGCGTAGCGGATCATTGATAAGGCACTATCAGTTCAAATTTGGCAGTTTTTATTTTTAACTGATGGTAGAGGAAGTCAAACTCAAAATTGTTTTAACCCACATGGAGCATAGAATGCGAATTTTCCTGATTTTTCTGTTATCTACTTTTTTACTGCAACCAGTCTTTGCGGATGTCTACGATGGGGCTGATGCGCTTAGTCGTGGAGACTACCAAACCGCCTTTAGAGAATGGCTGCCACTAGCTAAGGAAGGAGTTGCTAGTGCCCAGTTCAACCTGGGAGTGATGTACAAGAAAGGCCTAGGTGTTACGAAGGATTACAAGGAAGCCGTCAAGTGGTACAGGAAGGCTGCTGAGCAGGGGGATGCTGATGCCCAGTACGACCTGGGATGGATGTACAAGAAAGGCCTAGGTGTTACGCAGGATTACAAGGAAGCTGTCAAGTGGTACAGGAAGGCTGCTGAGCAGGGGGATTATATAGCCCTGTTCTATCTGGGAATGATGTACAGAAATGGGGAAGGTGTTATTCAG
>JAAEMR010000193.1 GCA_024225395.1 Gammaproteobacteria bacterium | reverse complement strand
TAACTTGCACCCAGTGCAACGAGCTGCTTATACCAGTGATAGGGCTGTAGATCATCGACGATATACTGCTGTTGTGCAAAGTAACTAAAGCAATTGTATTTTTTATTATCAAACTTAAGTTCAATCTGTTTATCTAGATAGCCAAATCCCTTACCTTCAAAGTTATCCAGAACCACTTTATGTTCAGCCGATAACTGATAGATTGCACCGTGTATAAAATCAGATTTTTTACCGGTATTTACTAAATTGCATTTAGCAGAACCATCACGGCTCTTTTTATTAAACTTAAGAATATGTTTATCCAGCTGTGCGATACCAATAATTTGTGCAGACGAAACCCGTTCTCTCAAACGCACAGGATGCAAATTAGAGCCATAGGCAAAATAATTCAGCATACTCCTAAGTTCCCGTTAATATTTCAGGATTTGGAATTAAATTGAAGGTAGCAACAAAAATTTGTTTATCATCAGGTTCTAATGATTCACCAATCTTTCTGGCTTCATTGTAATGACTTACTGCCTTGTCAGTGGCTCCACTGATTAAAAATGCATGACTTGAAATGGCATGGGTAAATGCAGAAACCCATTGTTGATCAGTGTTAAGAAAAAAATTGTAAGCCTGAGTTGCATAGTCAACAGCAAGCTCAGAAATTTCATTAATCGTTAAAGCCCTTGCCAATGCAAGATATGCCAGGTACTTATTTTCATCGTTGCCAACTTGCTTCCAATGGTAAAGTGAAGTAAATGCAGAGCTTAGAATATCTCTTTTCTCATCGCTTGAAAGTTCTTTTTCAGACAGCCTCCAAAATTCATTGTTAGTCTCAATTGCAAAATATCTACAGAGGTTATTAATTTCCTGTTCTGTCGGTTTAGCCATTTATTTTCTCCGGGTAAAATTATTGTGGAGAATTAATTATTAAAATTCATTCGAACAACTTGTCGTTTAGCACCCCAGTGACCGGGTGATGACTCAAAAAAGCCTGAACATAAACTGCCACAATTTGAACAGTGTCCATCTTTAGATAAATTCCATTCAGATAATTCATACCAGTCACGACCGATCAAAATGTGTCCACAGTTGTGGCAATAAGTACTTTCGCCTTTTTTATCGTGAATATTCCCGGTGTAGGCATAACGGACACCATTTTTTAGTGCAATATCACGAGCCAGTGACAAGGTTTGAGCTGGCGTTGCAGGAATATCCAGAACTTTATAATCGGGGTGATAAGCGGTGAAGTGCATGGGAACATCGGCGCCGAGGTTTTTGACGACCCACTTAGTCATGGCATCCAGTTCTTCAGCAGAATCATTTTTACCCGGAATGAGTAAAGTGGTTAATTCTACCCAGACATCAGTTTTCTGTTTCAGGTAAATAAGAGTATCCAGTACGGGTTGAAGATGACTGCCTGTCATGTGCTGATAAAAGTCATCGGTAAAAGCTTTCAAATCCACATTTACAGCATCCATGTATTTAAAAAATTCTATGCGGGGCTCCGGACAGATATACCCGGCAGTAACTGCGACGGTTTTAATATTTTTCTGATGACAGGCTTGTGCTACATCGATAGCGTATTCGTGAAAGATGACAGGATCATTATAGGTAAAAGCAACCGAACGGCAGCCCAGTTCATCAGCGGTAGTTGCGATCTGTAACGGGCTGGCATTATCGGCCAGTGTGTCAATTTCCCGTGATTTACTGATATCCCAGTTTTGACAGAATTTGCAGGAGAGATTGCAACCGGCAGTACCAAAACTGAATACAGCTGTACCGGGCAGGAAATGATTGAGTGGCTTCTTTTCGATAGGATCTACGCAGAACCCGCTGGATCTACCATAAGAAGTGAGCACTATTTTATTCCCCTGATTTGCGCGAATAAAACACAGGCCTCTCTGACCTTCTTTCAATTTGCAAAAACGAGGGCATAAATCACACTGCACCCTGTTCTTATCGATAGAATGCCAGTAGCGGGTAGCAACAGTAGTGTTGTTGAGATTATTTTCGATTGATTTAGTATTCATGTTTCATATCTCCAGTAATGACACTATACTAATTTCATAGAATCTGCCAGACATGGGAATGAAATTACTATGTTTTCGAATCAGAGTTTAACAAGACATCCCGCTGTAGCCGGGCAGTTTTATCCTGCTGAGTCAGAGCAACTAGCCAATCAGGTTGTAGATTTTTTGAATCGGGTAAAACCTGTTTCATCAAACCATATTAAAGCAGTGATCGTTCCTCACGCCGGTTTCATCTATTCCGGCCCCGTCGCTGCAACTGCTTACAAAAGTCTGCAACAACACTCAGAGCAGATACAACGAGTAATATTGCTGGGGCCTTCGCACCGGGTGGGCTTTCATGGTGTGGCTACAAATTCTGCGAATGAATATGAAATGCCGATGGGTAGTATTAAAATTGATCGTGCTTCGATTAACCTGATAGAGAATCTACCGCAGGTTCAGCAACTTGATAAGGCTCATGAATTTGAACATAGCCTTGAAGTACAGCTACCCTTTCTGCAAACCATTTTGAATGATTTTATCCTGGTTCCATTAGTGGTGGGTGATTGCCCGGCTAATCAGGTGGCAGAAGTTCTGGAATTATTATGGGGAGGAGATGAAACCCTGATAGTGGTCAGTTCCGATTTGAGCCACTTCCATAGTTATGAAGAGGCTCGAGTGCAGGATCAAAATACATCAGAGGCTATTTTAAGTCTGGCCCCCGAAAAAATTCAATATGATGATGCCTGTGGGCGAAACCCGGTGAATGGATTACTGGTTGCTGCGAAGAAATATCAACTAAAACCAGATCTTATCGATTTGCGAAACTCGGGCGATACGGCGGGTTCGCATGATCGCGTGGTGGGCTATGGCTCTTACCTTTTTTACGACTAAAGAGTTCAAATGTACAATCAACAACAGCGCAACCAATTATTACAATTAGCCCGGGATTCAATATCCAATGGGCTTAGATACTCAAAACCTCTACCGATAAAAGTGCAGGATTTTGATAATGAGCTACAACAGCAGCGTGCCTGTTTTGTGACTTTACATAAAGATAATCAGTTAAGAGGTTGTATTGGAAGCCTCGAGGCACAGCGGCCCCTGGTGCTGGATGTGTGTGAAAATGCCTATTCCGCGGCATTTCGAGATCCACGCTTTAATCCATTGCAGGATGAAGAATTTAACCAGTTAACATTAAGTATCTCGGTATTAACACCTTCAACAGCCGTAGAGTTTGAATCCGAACAGGACTTACTGGAAAAAATTCAACCGGGAATCGATGGTTTGATTTTGGAGGAAGGCTATCATCGAGGTACGTTCCTGCCATCGGTGTGGGAGCAATTACCAAATCCAGCTGATTTTTTACAGCATTTGAAAATTAAGGCGGGATTATCGGCTAATTACTGGTCCGAAAGTATTCGGATCAGCCGATATGAAACGGAGTCTTTTGAATAAAACAGGGTGAAGCTCGTCACCCTGTTTTATGATTATTAATCAGATTTTATCAATAGCAAAGTAAGTATTTTCACCTGCTACCACTTCAACATTAGCGAATGAATCAAAAATGATGTTGTTACCGGGTCACTATCAGTATCAATACCTTCGTCTGGTAATAAAGTGACCGAGGTAAATTCGATGACAACTTCATCGGCATTATCGACGGGGGCATCGGTAATATTAAAATAGAACTCTATGAAAGTGAGGTTTATTGCTTTACATCAGTTAATGTTAAATCTGGAACAAACCGGTTTATAGCGGTTTGCGATAGAAAACCAAAAATAAATCGTCGAGCTAGATACCAGTAAGTACCAAAAAATAATACGAACAAACCGAGAGCCATCAACACCAGCATCAGGACATTTTGCGTATCGTTTATCTGATTTTGTAATAACTGGGTGACTGCATAGATCATGTACAGCTGGGTAGAGATGAGCATTGCACGACGGTCAACCAGCAATGCCAGCAAAAAGAAGCCGATAAAAAATGAAATGATGATGATTTCAGCATCGATAGATTGAATCCACTGATCATTGCTGCTCAGTAATGAAAACATTAAACCGTGAACCATTAGCGGTGAAGCCAGTAAATGTAGCCAGAATGCAGAGTCACTTAGATGTGACACTCTCCGGGTATCTAATACATCAAAAACCATTGCAACGATAAAAACAATAAATCCCATAATGGCGAGAATGGCGGGTTTTTCGACTATATTCCAGCCTAGCTGAATGATAACAATCGCAACCAGCCCCATTGCCAGGGGTAACAAACTGAAAGGCATTTTATAACGCAGGTAATAAATAAGGCTGGTCAGGCTGAGAATTGCCAATCCGAAAGTAGTGGCTTCCTGATGATTGAAATCAATGGCTTTGTTAACAAAATATAAAATGGCAATCAGAATAGCTATGCCGGGTAACGCCAGTTTTCTTACTCTAACCAGCCACTCGGAAACCAGTACAAAACCTGCTGCGGGAATGAAATAAGCATAACCTGATAAATCAGCCATATTGATTGCCAGCACCAGCATGATTATGCCGATAGTAATAAAAACATCACCAAAGCTACGAATGAACCTGAGTGGTTCTTGCTGGTTTCCGTCAGGTGATCTGGATTCCTGTTGGACTATAAATTGAAACAGGGGATCAACCTGGTTAGCGGTTAAGATTTTATGATCAACGGCCTTGAGTAAAATTGATTTTGAAAACATAAGTGAATTTGTAGACTGAAATACTCAGCAATAATTTTAGCAATTGATTGGTATCAAGATAATCAAAGTTAATCTTAACCTAAATGATTACTTAGTACTTAAGTTAAATTAATTATATAAATATAGATGTATATTATATAAAACAACTTTCATTGAATCAAAAATGTAACATAATTAACCCTTGCAAAGTTTAAAGTTGCAACTTTTACTTAAACAGGAGAAATAAAAATGAAACTTACTGGAATGCTCACTGCAACAGCCCTATTAGTGGCAACATCGGGCCCTGCCCTTTCTGCTGAAACACTCAAAATCTTGACCTGGACCGGTTATGCTCCAAAAGTATTAGTCGAAAAATTTGAAAAGCAAACAGGTATTAAAGTAGAGCCGACATACTCTAATAATGAAGAAATGATTGCCAAATTACGTGCTACACGTGGCAGTGGTTTCGACTTGATACAGCCTTCTCAGGATCGTATCTCTTCCGTTCAGGAAAAATATAAAATTTACCAGCCTATCGATTATTCAAAAATTGAATCAGGCCAAATTATTACTTCCATGCTAGATGCAGTTAAAAAGAATACACTGGTTAAAGGTAAATCTTATGCGGTTCCTTTTTGTTATGGTACTTCCGGTCTGGTGGTTAACACAAAGAAAGCGCCTTATGCGAGAGACTATGATGCGCTGTTAAATCCTGCTTACTCAGGACGAATTAGCTACCGTCTTAAGCGTCCAACCTTAATAGCCATGGCATTTGCCAAAGGTGATGATCCATTTGAAAAATATTCTGATATAAATGCCTATGCTGATTTAATGAATGGTGTGGGTTCTGATCTGATGGCTGGTAAAGGGTTGGTTAAAAATTACTATGCCAATGGAGATGCATTGTTAGAGTTAATGCGTAGTGGTGAAGTTAATGTTGCAATGGCATGGGATAATGGTGGTTGGAAATTGCATGAAGAAAATCCTGATATCGATTTTATAGCGCCCAAAAGTGGTGCTTTAGGATGGATTGATACTTTCGCTATTCCTGCAAAAGCAAAGAATGTAGATGGTGCATACAAATGGATCAACTTCATGATGAAAGCTGAAAATGCTGCTTATTTCACTAATCAGGAAAAATACGGAACAGCCTCTAAGGGTGCTTTAGAGCACCTTGATGCAAAAATTCGTGCAAACTTTTCACGCTCTTTTTCTGAAGCTGATATTGATAACATAAACTGGTATCCACCTGTTCCAGCAAAACTGGAGTCAATCGAAGGTAAAATTTTAGATAAAGTAAAAGCATCTAATTAGCCTCTTTTGTTAATCTCTGATCAGGAGTTACTATGTCAAATGACCTGGAAGTTGAAAACCTGGTCAGGGATTTCGCCGCCTTCAGGGCTGTGGATAACGTAAACTTTGAAGTGAAACAGGGAAGTTTCTTTTCAATTCTGGGACCATCGGGTTGTGGCAAAACCACTTTACTCAGAATGATCGCTGGATTTCTTGAGCCCAGTAGCGGAGATATCCGTATTCGTGAAAAATCGGTATTAGGCGTTCCCCCTAATTTACGGCCGGTTAATCTAATTTTTCAACATCTGTCCTTATTTCCAATGATGGATGTTAAAGAAAATATTTCTTTTGGTTTAAAGCGCCGCAAAGTTTCTCAGGCAGAAATCAATAAGCAGGTAAGCACAATATTAGAGCGTGTGGGTTTACCCGACTATGCCAGTAAACAAATCAATCAGTTATCAGGTGGACAAAAACAACGTGTAGCTATTGCTCGAGCCCTGATACTGGAGCCTTCTATTTTATTACTGGATGAGCCATTGGGTGCTCTCGATTTAAAACTTCGTGAGCAGATGAAAATTGAACTCAAAAAATTACAACAGGAAGTGGGCACTACATTTGTGTATATAACACACGATCAATCAGAAGCACTGGTAATGAGTGATCATGTTGCTGTGATGAATAACGGTGAATTCGAACAGATAGACACTCCAAAAAATTTATATACACATCCCGGAACGGGATTTGTAGCTGATTTTATCGGTGAAAATAACTCTTTTGATGCGACAGTATCATCCACTGATCCGTTTAAAGTAAAACTGGATATGGGACATGAGTTTTTTGCACGAGCTATGACCTCTTTAGCCAAAGGAACAAATTGTAAACTGTATATTCGCCCCGAATCAATTGTGATTAATCCTCAGCATACTGAAAATTTAAATAAATTCGGTGTTGTGGTGAAAAATGTATTATTCGATGGTGCCAATACTAAATTGCTCGCTGTTATCGAAAATACGTCTCGTGAAATTATGGCTGCCCTTCCTCAAGATAAACGTTTTGATCATATCAAACCTGGGGATAAACTGGACGTTGGTGTTTACAATGATTCCTGCACCTGCTTTTAAAATGTGATGGCTGGTCGCCTTACTCTTTATATTTTCCTCGCCCCGGTATTACTGTGGCTGTTTCTGCTTATCGTGCTTCCACATCTGGATCTATTTTTCATCTCATTTCAGGCAGAAAATGATATGGGTGACATGGTCTGGTCATTATCTAACTATCAGGCATTTTTTACGGAAAAAATATACTGGTTAACCTTTTTAAGAACGGCCATGTATGCCATTTTGACAACCATACTGACGTTTATAATAACTTTCCCCATAGCGTTTTATATCACTAAGGTATTGTCATTGAAAGTCAGTGGCTTTTTCACCATTTTATTACTGGTTCCTTTCTGGGTCAGTGAGCTGGTGCGAATTTATGGCTGGATGATCCTGTTACGTGAGAGTGGCGTATTCAACCATTACCTGATGGAGCTGGGGCTCATCGATAAACCGATTGAAATGCTATACAACGATATTAGTATGATCATGGGTTTGGTGTATACCTCGATGTTATTCATGGTGGTACCATTGATATCTTCACTGGAAGGTCTTGATGATAGCCTGATTGAAGCAGCCTATGACCTGGGTGCGAGCAAACTGGTCATTATCAGAGATATCGTCATCCCTTATATCATGCCGGGAATTACCTCGGGTTCTATTGTGGTGTTTATGCTGACATTGGGTAATTACCTGACGCCTAATTTAATGGGTGGTAAAAATTCTCTGTGGTTTACTGAGCAAATATACAACCAGTTTATTGCCAGTTTTAACTGGAATCAGGGTGCCGCATTTGGCTTCTTATTGTTAGTGTTATCGACACTGATCATCTGGATAGGGCTAAGAGTAACTCGTCAAAATCTTTCGAGGGCACTCAGTTGATCAGGTCATTACCCAGTGGGAAAACATATCGATATGGCTATATAACCTATGTGTCGCTTTTCTATATATTTTTATTTTCACCATTGATAGTGACCTGTATTCTGGCCTTCAATGATTCTATTTTTCCGGGGTTGCCGTGGGAAGGTTTTACCCTGGACTGGTTTTTTGCCGATGAAGAACATCGTACCGGTGTTTTTTTTGATGACCGTAATTTGAATGCAATCTGGGTTAGTTTACAAACAGCGGTATCGGTTTCCCTGTTATCTTTAGTTCTTGGTACGATGGCCGCATTTCTATTTGAACAGGAACAGTTTAGATTTAAACAGCCATTATTTTTTCTGGCTCTGACACCTCTGGTTATTCCCGGCGTCATTTTGGGTATTTCCCTGTTACTGGCCAGTAATAGTGCCGGTTTATATTTTGAAGAAAAACTAGGGATTGATCTGGAGATTCTTCGACCCAGTTTTGGCCTGGTTGTTTTGGGTCAAATGTCTTTTATCTCTACTTTTGTCATGCTCGTTGTTTCGGCACGATTGAAAAAATTTGATACATCGTTAGAAGAAGCGGCCCTGAATTTGGGTGCTACACGGCCTGAAGTAATTCGTTACATTACTATTCCTTATTTAAAACCCGCTTTGATTGGTGCAGGGTCAGTCGCTTTTTTAATGAGTTTTGAAAATTTTAATACAACCCTGTTTCTGGTGGGTTCGGATACTACGCTGCCAATATCTCTTTATTTACAAGTTAGAGATGGCAGTACACCACTGATTAATGCGATTTCATTCTTGCTGATATTTACGACATCAATTTTGGCATTGATCAATTTGCTGCTCAGTAGAAAGAAAAGTGACTAGATACAATTTTAGTTAGTAACATCGTAACTACTCAACGAGTCTCAATAAACAATCAATTTAAAGATCTTTTTCACCGCGAAGTTAGGTCAATATGTAGTAACAAGCATTTAAAATTGATGGAATTGATGGATTTATTTTGGTTCCAAAAATGAGATATGAATTGATTCAAATGTATGATTCCTGTTAAATGCTCAATTCAAATTGACGCTTTAGAGTAACTAAAATTCAATCAACTTAAGAAAAAACAGGTGAAATCAATGATGAACCAACGTGTATTAACTTTTTTATCAGTCTCAATTTTTATCTTCCTGGGGTTCTTCCAGACTGCAAATGCAGGTATGGTAGGTACACAACAATTATTACCCGCGATGCCTTCATTAAACCTGGAACAGGTTAGACAGGATATTAAAGTTCAACTGGTTGATCTGGGCGTTGAGCAGCAACAGGCTGAAATTCGTGTAGCAGCAATGACAGATGCGCAGATTTCAGAATTAAATCATAAGTTAGCTGATTTACCTGCCGGTGCCTCTGCTAGTGGAACATTGCTTGCCGTTTTTATAGTTTTAGTTATTACAGATGTGATAGGCGCAACAGATATTTTTCCATTCATTAAGCCGGTACAGTAATTCAATAATTAATGAGTG
The DNA here is from genome assembly GCA_024225395.1 of Gammaproteobacteria bacterium. GTDB lineage: Bacteria > Pseudomonadota > Gammaproteobacteria > JACNJF01. The sequence continues at coordinate 113,259 of JAAEMR010000193.1, read as the reverse complement.
TTTTAAAGCCCGGCTACCGTTGTTTAGCCGGGTTAGCTTTTATAGCTCTAACATCTTGTAGTACCGCAAAACAATCAATTCAGTTATATGAATCACCCCCGGATATTCCATCCTATGTGGAACTGGAATCTGCTCCATTCTATCCTCAACGAGATTACCAGTGTGGACCGGCTGCTCTTGCCACAGTCATTAACTTTCACAAACCTGAAACGACCCCCGACTCACTTGTACCACAGATATACATTCCTGAGCTTAAAGGAACATTACAAATTGAAATGCTGGCAGCCAGTAGACGATTAAATCGACTGGCAATCGAACAGGATGGACAGTTAACATCTATATTAAAAGAAGTGGCTAATGGAAACCCGGTTCTCGTCATGCAGAACCTTGGATTTGAGGGGTACCCCTACTGGCATTATGCGGTAGTAATTGGTTACGATCTTGATAAACGAGAAATTATCCTGCGTTCAGGCGAAATCAAACGACTGGTACGTCCTTTTTCAGTATTTGAAAGAACCTGGCAAAGGTCAAAATTCTGGTCAGTTATCGTTGTGCCAGCAGGTGTAATGCCAGTTACAGTGAATGCTGAAAGTTATAGTAAGGCGGCAATTGCATTTGAATTAACTTCAGCAAAACAGCAGAGCCTGTTAGTTTACCAAAAAGGTGTACAACGTTGGCCGGGTAATTTTTTATTACAAATGGGCCTGGGTAATATTTCTTATGCATTAAATGAATATTCAGAAGCAGAGAAAGCATTTTTAACAGCTACAAAATTAAAACCACAGAAAGCAGAAGCCTGGAATAATTTGGCTTATGCGTTGATTATGCAGGGAAAGAAAAAGCAGTCTTTAAAATCAGTGAATAAAGCAATTGAAATTGAACCTGAAAATAGTCAGTACAGAGATAGCCTGATTGAAATTGGGAAGCTTATGTAATGAAGATTAAGAGTCGTCATTGCGTCTAAAATCATGACCAAATGACAGGGTAGTTATGCGACATAGTTTCCCGGCCCGGCCTGATAATGGACAAAGAAAGTATTTGTCAGCATCATCCATAACATTATCTCCATTCAGGTCAATCCACCAACGACCACCCGGATGTCATGGAGTACCTGGACCAAATTCAGTTGATAGTCCGTTCATATCAGGGATCAATTGTTGAAAGTTTCCTTTAGCGGGCAGTGAATCAGTCACAACGATAGAATCATAATAAAGTCCCTGGGAAGTGACATAAACTACAGGACCTGTATCCCTGCCTGTTTCGCGTTCCTCAGCAAAAATAGAGCGCTGAAGCGGTTAAGATATCTGGTTTTTTCATTATTTGCCTCTTTTTTATGTATAGGTGAGAGGACATTTTTACAGAAGAAGGTCACAGCATTATGCTGAAAATATAACAATTTGATATCATCGGGTTGTGGCAATAGATAAGAAAAATTCAACCTGGTTAACAGGAAAAACCGGATTGATGAAGAAAGCTAATTAACCTGACTGCATTCTCTTCAATTTTATCAACTGAATCATGCCCTGCTCCATCAATTTCTATCAAAGAAATATGAGATTCCGGACAGTTGGCAATAATTGCACGGGCATCCTCAATTGGCACGGTGAAATCTTCATTGCCATGAACCAGTAACACCGGGCAGCGAATATGGCAAATCGTATGCATAGGTGCAATATGTTTAAACTTACGACCGATCACCCATTCAATATAACGAAAAATCAGCCAGATAATAAAGTCAGGCATGTGTATTTTCTTTAAATGCCTTTTCATCATCCATTCAGGATGAGCAAAAGCAGAAACACTCATGACTGCATCAATATCGTCTCGTTTTGAGGCTTCCAGCAAGACTGCACCGGCGCCGACAGAATGACCCAATAATGCAATTTTGTTTACTTTTTCCGGGTGATGTTTTTTTAACCAGTTTATTGAGCTGTCCAGGTCTTCGGCAAACCTGGGCATGGATGAAACAGAGCCGGAATCACTATTACCGTGATTCCTGGTATCTATCAATAAAACATTGAGACCCGCTCGATGGAAAGGTAAACCGATGGGTAACATAAGTTCTGCATTACCACCCCATCCGTGCAATAAAATAATGGTTTCGGTTGAGTCTTCAACAGGTAATAACCAGGAAAATAGTTTCTTAGAAGAATAGGTTGGAATCTCAGCTTCTTCAAAAAAGATATCAAAGTCGGCCGGACTGCCTGTCTCACGATTCCTCGGTGCACGAAAACCTAAATGTACAACCAGCAGGATCAATGCGGCAATGATGAAGATAAAAAATAACAGGGATAGAAGGTATATCATGATGAGTGATTAACTTACTTCTGTGTAGTAGCAGCTAATGCTAATCCAAAACCAATGAATATAGCACCGAAAGATTTTGCTATTAATGTTTGTAATTTCATGCCACCTGAGTGGTGAACAACTTTTGATGTCATAACCGCATAAGCCAGCAAGCAACTAAACGATAACAGCATAAATATCGATACCAGGGTTATAAATTGATAGCTAAGAGGTAAAGTAGTATCAATAAATTGTGGAAACAAAGCCGTGGTAAATGCGATGGCTTTAGGGTTGCTTAAGGCTATAAATAATCCCTGAAGAAATAGCTTATAGGCGCTTACCCCAGTATCTATTTGATTATTTGAGCGATTAATTTCTGGGTTGAAATTAAGTCCCTTCATCCACAGTTTGATACCCAGATAAATCAGGTAACAGGCACCAATTATTTTCACCAGAAAAAAGACAGGTGCGGAGTAAAGGATGAATGTGCTCAATCCAAGAATGGAAAGAAGCGACATGATAAAAAGGCCGGTGATATTACCTAAAATAGTCAAAATCGACTTTCTCACACCATAGTTCAAGCTATTAGTTGAAACAAGCATAATGGCGGGACCGGGCGTAATGGTCGCGATAAATGCAATGCTTGTAAAAATGACCAGGTTTTCAGGGCTCATGGATAGTTCAATATATTTAATAGCAGAAATAGTATTCTTTAATGAAAAGCATTATAACGGATACATGAAAAATTCGATTCTGATAATTACTTCCGTATGAAATTTAATATATCAAAAATGTTACTTCCGGATGTGTATGACCATCCCGTTCAGTCCCTGGAATTAATAGAGACACATATTTCATGGGTCGTGCTAACAGGTGAGTATGCTTACAAAATTAAAAAACCGGTCAATTTTGGATTTCTCAATTTTTCAACCCTGGCCAGAAGGAAACAATATTGTGAACTGGAGTTGCGACTAAATCAAAGACTCACCACAAATATTTACATAGAGGTTGTGTCCATTACAGAACAAGGCAATAAACTGCTTGTCGCAAAGACTGATGGGGTTGAATACGCGATTAAAATGAAGCAGTTTCCACAAACTGCGCAGCTCGATAACATGTTGGCAGCTGGCGAACTCAATGTTGGGCATATGAATGCTATAGCCAAGCTGATTGCTGATTTTCACCAGCGTATTGAAGTTGCCGATAAGGCTTCAGCATACGGTACCCCCACATCGTTGTATCAACCTGTAGAGGAAAATTTCAGTCAAATTAAACAGCAACTTGATACTGCCGGGTATGATCAGATTCTTGCTAGACTTTCTTTATGGAGTGAATCAACTTTTAATCATTTAACTGCTGAATTTAACCAGCGAAAGCAGCAGGGTTATATTCGAGAGTGTCATGGAGACATGCATTTACGCAACCTGGTCTGGCTGGAGAATGAGTCTGCCGGTGGCCCCATGGCTTTTGACTGCATAGAGTTTAATGAAAGTTTACGCTGGATTGATGTCATCAGTGAAGTTGCTTTCCTGGTGATGGATTTACAGGATCGAAAACAGTTTAAACTGGCTAACCGGTTTTTAAATAGCTATCTGGAAAAAACGGGAGATTATGCCGGCTTATCCGTTTTACCGTTTTACCTTTGTTACCGTGCGATGGTACGTGCAAAGGTTGCCATTTTACGACTTCATCAAACGGGCCTTTCAAAAAAAGATAAAGTTCAACTGTTTGAAGAATTTGAATCCTATCTGGAACTGGCTAAAGCTTATAGCCAGTCTCAGAAAAATAAACTTATTATTATGCGAGGAGTATCGGCATCAGGTAAAAGTACCGCTTCTCAATTGATAGTGGATGAGTTGGGGGCAATTCGATTACGTTCAGATGTTGAGCGCAAACGTTTAATGACTATTGATAGTAATCAGCAAACCTCAGATAAAATTAATACCGGATTGTACTCACAGGAGGTCTCTGAAAAAACCTATGCAAGGCTGCTGTCATTGGCAGACAAGATAATAGCAGCGGGCTTTACGGTTATTGTCGATGCCGCATTTTTACAGTATGAGCAGCGAAAGGATTTTCAGTTATTGGCAGAAAAGCTGGCTGTTCCATATATTATTGTGGAAATGACTGCACCGGCAGAGACTTTGAAGCAACGCATTGTTGCCAGAAAAAATGATGTTTCTGATGCCGATCTGGAAGTGCTTGAGTTTCAGTTAAAAAACTGGGTTCCATTGCATACAGATGAAACTTCATACTCCATCCCGGTTAATGTTGAAGAGTCTAAAATTATGCTCAACAAGATAGTTAATACTTAGCCGTTATCCAACCTTTATGTTTCAAGGAATGTGTAGCCAAATGAAGGGGGCTGGATAGTTTTCGGATATATAATATTAATAGTTTCCCTGAATATCTCATTTATAGTAACCAGTTCACAATATTTTCTGATTAGTTTGAATATATTTAATCTAATAGACTTAATATTGTTAATTTTAACCTTAAGCCTGTTACGTTTTTTTATTAAGCTGATTGTCAGTTAAATTTGGAGCTCTATGCCACTATGTCATATCCAGAGAATAATATTCACCATAATTTATTTGGATTACCGACATCCCTAAGAGATAGTAAAACCTCTAAATTTGAAATAATTTCAGCCATAAAAACCTATTTAGATCGTTCAAATACTCAATATGCTGTCATGATTGATGGTGACTGGGGAACTGGAAAGACATATTTCTACAAGAGTGAAATCAAGCCTCTAGTCAATGATTACGAATCAATTTATATTTCATTGTTTGGATTAAAGTCCATTCAGGATATTGAAGATGAAATATTTAAAGCTATTTCGCTCCAGAAATCTACTAGTGATGACAATCACCAAGGTATATTCAGTTTATACCCGCAAATTCTGGAAGATGTAAAAATTGGGGGTTCAGGATACGCGGTCCAATTTTTAATCAACCAGTGGAAGGAAAGCTCTAGAAGAAATAATATTCCCTTTGTACTGTGTCTGGATGATCTTGAAAGATGGGAAGGAAATTTCAGTATTTGTTTATCATATATAAATAAGCTTGTAGAGCACGAAAATGCTAAATGCATTTTAATTGGAAATTTAAATGTCCTTGAGCATGAAAATCAAATGGAGTTTGAAAGAGCTAAAGATAAATCAATAGGACATATCTACAAACTTGAAAACAAAGTAGATGTTGTCTTTTCGGCCGCTCTTAACTTAATAAATTTCAAAAACGTAACTTCTCATAATTTTATCAAAACACTGATCAATGAAAATTTTAAGCAACTATCAAATATTCTAATCAGGTCAAAGCACAAAAACATAAGAACTATTGCAGAAGCGATACAATTATTTGAATATATATTTAATAAAAACTCAGCATCACTGACTTCATCTAAAAGTTTGGCCTTTAGTTATTTTTGCTCCTTATTGGCCACCCTGATTTTATTTAAAAAATATTTTATTAACAAAGAAGTCAGAGATAAATTATTGAATGGCTATAACATGAGCAATCAGGGCTATGCTTTTTTAAATGAACTGGGATACTTTGATGAAAATGAAATTGACTATATAACGAATGAATCTAAATTTTTACTTGAAGTGATTTTTTCCAGGGCAGATAAAATTTCTTTAACCGGGTTATTCAGTATTGTTAAAAAAGGATTCTATTGTGATAAGGATTTTTTTGGAGATTTTCAAAAGTGGGGAACAGATAGTGCTTATGAAATTTATCTGGATATACCCTCGTTCTACCATCTGGAAGATGCTGAAGCTGCAAAGATTATCGCTGATGTTGTTGATTCTATATTTGTTAAAAAGGAAATTACTAATCCTGCAACATTACTATTGTTAACAGATCATCTGACACGTGATATTAAACAGGGTGTTATCGATCTTGATTTTGAAGAAATAAAGTTAAGGCTCAACCAGTTGTTTATTGAGCTCTATCAACAGGGATTAATTGATAAAACAATAATTTATGATTTGAATTTTGGAAGTAACCGCTTTATTCATTGTCAGGATATTTATGAAACAGTACAAAATTTGAATAAACATTACATTCAAGAAATTGAGAATCATAATTTAACTAATTTCTGGTTAGAAATTAAAAGCAAACCAGGTGGAGCTATAGAACTCTTTGAGAGATTCAAATATGAGCCAATTTTTGCAATTTACTATAATCCACAGGAAGTCATTGATGCACTTACCCGATTCAGTAACTTACAGTTATTTGATTTAATTTCCTGGTTACACTCCAGGAATCAGAATGCTGAAACCAGGGCTGTTGTCATTCAGGAAAGAGAGCAAGCCTATTATATTGGAGAAGCTATAAACTATTTATATCAAAATAAATACGGTATACAGGCAGGCCATTTAAAGAGTATTGCAAAGTTGCTGATGCATAATTAAATGTGCATTTAATTAATCAAGCCAGTAAACCCAGTGATCGATAAGTAACTCGACCGGCAATACCATCAGGTTCCAGGCCGTTTTCTGCCTGCCAGGCCTTGAGTGCTTTTTCAGTGTCGCGTCCAAATTTTCCGTCAACGTGTAATTTTAGTGCTTGTTGTAGTTTACGCACCCAGACACCTCTGGAATTTCTTTTGACGGTTTTATAGTCGATTGATGGACCGTCTTCCTCAGGCTTAAGCTGAACTCCACCGGCCATGGCGATAGCAGTCATGCGTACACCTTCAACTCGACGATTCCAGCCTTTTCCAAATGTTGCCCAGTTATCCAGACTTTGCAGGAAATTTAATCGAAGACTACAGATATCATCAGTCACTGTAACAGGGTCGTGCTCAGTAACTTTTTGCAGTGTTTTAGGACCAATGCCTCCATCCTGTTTGGCACCCACTACAGCTTGTAACCATTTAGCGCTTCTTCCGGGACCGGAATTGACAGCAGCATCAAAAACTGCGTAATCGAGGCCTTTGGGCAATTCATCACAGTGACATTTATCCCAGTATCCTGAACGATAAATTTCGGCTAATTCATTATCGGAAATATTACGCAGATCCTGTTTGCTTTTTGTTGAACCATAATGACGTCGATAAGTGGTGAGAGTGACCCCTTTCATGGTGGCTCCACCGGGGTCTCTAGGATGATCTGCCCAGCCACCTTCGTGGACAAGTACATGTTTAAGTGAATTTTTAAAGCTTCTTTTCATGATTGAATCCCTGTTATCAAAGTGTAACTGCTTAAGCTATTATTTATTATGCGCCGATAAAACCAGGATATAAACCCCCGGTTTTATCGGTAAAAATTCTAGAAATTCATTTCAACCGTCTTAGATTTTCCGCGTTGTGCCGATTCTACATAGTCGGGTAACTCATCAAAGTTCAGGTATTTATATATTTCAGCACCCATATTATCGATCTTGCCGGCGTATTCCATGTATTCATCAACCGTAGGCAGCTTACCGAGAACGGCAGCTATTGCAGCCAGTTCGGCTGATGCGAGAAACACATCTGCGCCCTGCCCCAGTCGATTAGGAAAGTTTCGGGTAGAGGTTGAAACGGCGGTAGAGTTTGATGCAATTCTGGCCTGATTGCCCATGCATAATGAACAACCGGGCATTTCAGTTCTGGCACCGGAAGATGCATAAGTATTGTAAATGCCTTCCTGCATTAATTGCTGCTCATCCATTTTAGTCGGTGGAGCAATCCATAAACGGGTTGGGATGACACCGCCAGCCGCTTCCAGTAACTTCGCGGCAGCACGAAAATGACCAATATTTGTCATGCAGGAACCGATAAATACTTCATCAATTTGTCGTCCGGCAATTTCAGATAAAGGTTTAACATCATCCGGGTCATTCGGACATGCCAGTAGCGGCTCGGTAATTTCTGACATGTTAATTTCGATCACTTCTGCATATTCTGCATTTTCATCGGCAGTCATTAATTGTGGATTAGCCAGCCATTCTTCCATTGCGCGAACACGTCTTTCCAGTGTGCGAACATCTTCATAACCGTTATCGATCATCCAGCGCATCATCACCACGTTTGAACGTAGATACTCTGCAACCGAGTCCTCTGAAAGCTGAATGGTACAACCACCGGCTGAACGTTCTGCGGAGGCATCGGATAATTCGAAAGCCTGCTCTACTTTCAGATCGGGTAGACCCTGAATTTCCAGAATACGACCGTTATATACATTCTTTTTACCCTTCTTTTCGATAGTTAATAGATCACGTTTGAGGGCCGCATAAGGAATCGCATTGACCAGATCACGTAAGGTGATGCCGGGTTGCATTTCACCGGAAAATTTAACCAGTACGGACTCCGGCATATCCAGCGGAATAACACCCAGTGCCGCACCGAAAGCAACCAGTCCAGAGCCTGCAGGAAATGAAATGCCCAGTGGAAAACGAGTATGTGAATCACCGCCGGTACCGACCTGATCGGGTAATAACATTCTGTTTAACCAGGAGTGAATAACGCCGTCGCCGGGACGTAATGAAACACCACCGCGAGTTTCAATAAAATCTGGGAGCGTATGCTGCGTGGTGATATCAACAGGTTTCGGGTAAGCGGCCGTGTGGCAGAATGACTGCATGACCAGGTCAGCAGAAAAGCCGAGGCAGGCCAGCTCTTTTAATTCATCACGGGTCATCGGACCAGTCGTATCCTGTGAACCGACCGTACTCATGCGTGGCTCGCAATAAGTGCCGGGACGAATACCATCAACACCACAGGCTTTACCGACCATTTTTTGAGCTAGCGTGAAGCCTTTGTCACTATTTTCAGGATCAACAGGACGACGGAAAGTGTCATTTGCTTCGAGCCCTAGAGATTCACGCGCGCGTTCTGTCAACGAGCGACCTATAATCAGGGGGATACGACCACCAGCCTGAACTTCATCCAGCAATACTTCAGTTTTTAATGAAAATTCGGAAATGATATCGCCTGCTTCGTTGAGAACCTTTCCGTCATAAGGTTTGACAGTAATGACATCGCCCATGCTTATATCATCAACGGGAAATTCGATGGGTAAAGCACCTGAATCTTCAACCGTATTGAAAAAGATGGGCGCAATTTTGCTGCCTATGACCACACCACCCTGACGTTTATTAGGGACGTAGGGAATATCATCACCGGTCATCCATAACACTGAATTGGTGGCAGATTTACGAGAAGAACCGGTGCCGACTACATCACCGACATAAACTACCTGATTTCCTTTCTGTTTTAATTCTTCAATTTGAGCAATGGCATCGGTAATACCATCACGCGGATTTTTTAACATGGCCAGTGCATGAAAAGGGATATCAGGACGTGACCAGGCATCCTGTGCTGGTGACAGGTCATCGGTATTGGTTTCGCCGGTGACTTTAAAAACGGTTAATTTGATTGCTTCAGCCACTTTATCTTTACGGGTAAACCATTCTGCATCCGCCCAGGATTGCATGACGGCTTTAGCATTGTCATTGCCCGCAGTGGCTTTATCATTCACATCATGAAAAGCATCAAAGATTAACAGGGTATATTTTAGCTGTTCGGCAGCCAGTGCCCCCAGTTCCTGATTATCCAGTAATTCAATGAGTGGTTGAATATTGTAACCGCCCATCATGGTGCCGAGTAACTCAACAGCTCTGGATTTACTGACCAGTGGAGACTGAGTCTCACCCCTGGCGACTGCAGCCAAAAAGCCTGCTTTCACGTAAGCAGCTTCATCCACACCGGGAGGAATACGGTTAGTGAGAAGATCTAGCAAGGTTTCTTCGTCACCTGTGCCAGGCTTTTTAAGTAATTCGACCAATGCTGCAACTTGTTCAGCATTTAGGGGTAAGGGCGGAATTCCCTGAGTGGCACGTTGTTCTACGTGTTCTTGATAGGCTTGTAACATGGAGGACCTCGAAAGTGTTAAATCTCACCGACTATGATGGTGTTGAGACAGGTATAACCCGGATTTTGTTCGCAAAATCCACGTTTGTGATGCGGGGTAGTTTAATCTAAGCGAGTAAACTTGTTAAGAGATAAGCGTTAATGTTAAGTATTGCAATAAACAGTTCCAACATAATGTGAGTCGTTTATTGATTTTTATCAATTTGATACTAAGTTTAACTAGGGGCTGTCGACGAGCAGGCTCCTAAATACATGTAAAATTCAACCTGGCGTATTATTTGTTAATAACCGGTTGTATTCATGAAGATAAGCAAAAGAAACAGCAGAGCTATAGAACACACATATGAATGAAGTTACCAATAAATTCGAGTCATTACTTTCAGGCATTGATATTTTCAAGGGTCTTAACAAAGCAGCCATAAAGGATATATCCAGACGTTTCCAGATTGAACGTTTCCAGAAAGGAGAAAAGCTTATTGAAAGCGGCAAGCAAGCTACCTGCTTATATATCGTGTCTAGTGGGAATGTTGAGTTACAAACCCCTAATCTACTGGGTCATATAAAGAGACAGATTAATTTAACTGACGGCTCAACCCTGGGCGAAGTCTCATTGTTAACTAATGTACCCTTTTCCTCAGATGCAGTTGCAATTGTGAAAACGGTCGTCTTTTCTCTTGCCAGGGAAGAGTTTGATTTTTTACTTGAAAAATATAAACATTTTGCCGACACGATGACTTCTCAAATGAGTAAGCGCATGGCTCAAGATGGAGGTATCAATAAGGTCGGACGCTATACGCTTATAAAGAAAATTGGTGAAGGTAATATGGCGACAGTATTTGAAGCCTATGACCCGATGCTGGAACGAAATGTTGCTATAAAAATGCTGAAATATGATTTATCTCATAATCAGGATTTTCTGGATCGATTTGAACATGAGGCGAAGATAATCGCAAAATTAAACCATCCCAATATTGTCAATGTGTACGAGTCAATCGATGAATACTCTACACGTTTTATTGTCATGGAGAGATTATCGGGCAAAGATCTGGATCAAATATTAAAAGAAAAAGGTCCTTTGAGTATTCAGGAGACGAGGGATATTATGCATCAGCTTGCAAGAGCTATGCAGTATGCTCACTCCCAGGGTAAAAAGGGAATAATACATCGTGATATTAAACCTGCTAATGTAATCGTTGATGATCAGGGAAATGTAAAACTGACTGACTTTGGTATCGCTAAACCTCCGAAGAATGAGGTAACTATGGTATTAGGCTCACCGAAATATCTCGCACCCGAGATTATTCTGGGCAATCCATTTGACGGACAGGCTGATATTTATTCAATGGGTATCATGGCTTTTACCCTGCTCACAGGAACACCACCATTTTCAGCGTCCTCATTAAATGAATTATTATCTAAGCAGGTGAAACAGTCGCCTCCTGACATAAAAAAATATCGCCCGGAAATAGATAGTGATTTAAAGAAATTTATTGATGATTCACTCATTAAAGATCCGAAGAAACGGATTTCTGACTGGAAAATGATTAAAACTCTTCTACGACCCAGGGCAATAAGTGATTTGCCGCCAGTAAATAAAGATGAAATTGCCTTTATTACACGAATACAAAATAACTCATATCAAAATGTCGCCATGATTGTAAATAAGTTAATTAAAATTATGGATGAAAGTGATATTTCTCACAGTGTTGAAATTCTAAAACAAAACAGTTCTGATGATGAGTAATTGGAACACAAAAGTTCAGAAACGAATTCTTTACGCTTTACAGGCCTGGCAGGTATTTCGAAATTTATGCAATTCTGGTACTGGTAGCGCCAGGACAAATTTCATCAAAATTGTTTGAAGACAATATTTCCAGAAAGCTACGAGCCTGTGGCGTTAAAAACTTTCCACGTCGAATGACAGCACCATATTTTTGCCTGGGAAAATACTTAGCTAATGATGTGGTTGATAGTTTTTCGACACCGGTCAGGCACAGGCAACTAACAATCGAGATTCCCATACCCTCTTCCACGTATTTCTTGATGACTTCCCAGCCCCCAACTTCCATCGAAACCTGATAGGGCACATCGTTATCTGAAAAGATTTTATCGACCTTACGCCAGGTGGATAATTCGCGGGGAGGCAAAATCAGTCCATAAGGTGAAATATCTTTCAGGGTTATATTTTTTTTCCCTGCCAGCGGGTGGTCCAGTGGAGTAATTAACACGGGTTCATACTCAAAAAGAGGCTCGAAAATCATGTTGTCACTTTCTGCAGCCTGAGTTCCAACGGCAAAATCTACGCTATCTGACTTTAATAAAACACGGCCTTCCTTGCCGGTATTATTAGAAAGTTTGACATGAACTCCGGGGTTTTCCTGTTTGAATCGGTGAATATATTTGGGTAACAGGTACATGCAGGCGGTTTGACCGGCGGTTATATGCAGTTCACCCGACTCCAGACGTCCTGCCATGTTATTAAAATTGTTAGCCAGGTTATCGATACCATTAATCAAAGGTTTGGATAGTTCATACAAAATTTTACCATCGGGCGTCAGGTTAATTACCGGGCCGCGACGTTCGAATACCTGCACACACAGTTCGCGTTCCAGCGCTCTAATTTGTAATGATACGGTGGGTTGTGACAGGAAAAGCTCTTCTCCTGCTTTTGAGATACTTTTTGTTTCAACCGCTTTGCAAAAGGCACGTAACTGTTTTAAACGATTTTGTTTGTAACAGGGTGGTGAAACACTCATTGCATATACCTTTGGTTAAATTCCGGGCGTTATTATTTTTATGTAAGGAAGTATAACGTTAAATCATACGTTGTGCTTAAATGAAATATTTATAACAGGTTAAACATATTGAGCAGCATGCACCTGACTTAAATAGCACTATGCCAACACTACAATATGCAATGGCCCAGATCTGGTCTAACACTAAGTCATAAATTATAGATATTTCTCAACTGGGAATATCGAGAAAAATTTTGAATTAAAGCGTCTCATGAAGCCAGTTTCAGGTTCATGGTTGTAGTTAATGATTTCACCATCTTTGATGCCCGTCCACTGTAGATCTCCTTTATTATTCAATATAACTTTCCAGCTATTTTGCAAAGATAAATTCTCTTTAATATCATCAGCAATCCTGTCTGCCAGTTCTGTGCTGTGTACAATCAGGCCCAGTTCACTGTTGAGATATATAGAACGTTGATTAAGGTTAAATGAACCTACAAATACTACTTTTCGGTCAAATACTATCGATTTAGCATGTAAACCAAATAATGTATTCTCATTACAGGCATTTGGAGCTTCAACTAAATGTTTGCAAGATTGAGCATCGGGTTTAAGTTCAAATAATTCAGCACCATTTCTTAGTAACTCTTTACGGCGGCGTACGTAACCGGAATGGTTGGTTGTTAAATCATTAGATGCCAGTGAATTTGTTAACGCAGTCACTTTTACACCTTTAGCTATAAGTTCTTTTAATAATGTTATGCCATTATCACCCGGCACCAGATATGCTGTCTCAATCAATAACTCTTCAGTTGTTCTTTTAGCCACTTCCATTAGTGTGTTAGCAACTTGTTTAGGTGTATTGAGATTATTATCATCCATTGCCCGGGTTTGATCATAGGTGATTTCTGCTGTAGCCCAGATCAATTCACTGAACCAGGTTTCAAATTCAATGTTATTAAACAAAATAGCAAGATTATCCTGTTGAACTTTACTCTTAATCTCCTTCCTGAAGGCCAAAATTTCCTCTTTATCAGGCTTATTTTTTACAAGATGACCGATTGAAAAAGCGCGTTCATTATTCCAGTAAACATCAAAGCTTTTGCTAATTTCAGTAACTATGGGGCCAATTGTAAGAAGGTCCCTGTCGCGGAAATTTATTTCATGATTTAAATCGAAATATTCATCACCAATATTTCGCCCACCGACTATTGCAACGCTACCATCTACTATGAACGATTTATTATGCATACGCTGATTAAGACGCTTGAAGTCACCTATAAAGCCTACTATTTTGTTTTGGGATGCATTGGGATTATAAATACGTATATCAATATTGGGATGGGCATTCATCATCAGCAATAGCGTGTCACGATTACCCGCACTAAAGTCATCCAGAAGCAATCGAACATGAATGCCTTTATCAGCAGCAAGCAATAATTGTTGAGCTAATAATCTACCCGATTTATCACTATTCCAAATATAATATTGCAGGTCGATTGCCTTTTCTGCCTTAACTAGCAACGAAACACGTTTTAGTAAGGCATCATGACCTGTATTCAGTATAAGAAATCCAGACTTTTCAGCATGGGAGACTGAGGCGGAGGCAGACAGTTGTCCAAGCGATGTTTCTAAAGAGTTAGAAAATGCTAATGAAATTTCACGTTCATTTTCTATTTTTACTGTAGCGCAACCAGCAATAAATCCACCAGTACAGCCCAGCATGATAAGTAATAATCGATTAAAGTAACTTTTGATCATGTATAAAGTTTACTTAAGTGTGGATGAACTGACTGAACAACTGCCTCTTTAGTATAGCTTAATGTGGAAAACCAGATATTGACCTGTTGATCAAGTACAAAATTATCTGGTTACAGCACAATACAACTTAAATCTATTTTTGATTCTTGTGGAGACCATAAAATACGATCATTTAGATAAAATTTCAATCACCCCTTTAAATGGAGAGTTAAAGTTGATTTTCAATAATATTGTTCAAAGTTGATGCTAATTCCAGGGGTTCAAATTTAGGGACGTAAGCATCAGCACCTACTCCTTTACCCAGTGCCTGGTTAGCTTCTGATGAAAGTGATGAGTGCATAATGACAGGTATGTTTTTTAACCGGGGATCACCTTTAATATTTCTGGTTAATACATAACCATCCATTTCAGGCATTTCTACATCTGTAATCACTATCGATATATGATTAGAGATAGACCCACCATTAGCTTCAGCCTGATCGGCAAATTGAGTTAACTTATCCCAGGCCTCGGCACCATTATTGGTGCTTATATAATTAAAGTCCATGTGTTTCAGCGTATCCTGTATTTGTTGCCGGGCAATGCGTGAGTCATCTGCAAACAGGATGGTTATATTTTTGCCGTCTTCATGTTTTTCGATGCCTTCAAAAAGTTCATCACTGTTATAGAACTCTGCTGTTTCAGCCAGTACTCTTTCTACATCCATAATCAAAACAAGGCTCTTATCTTCGAGTTCTGTTACTGCTGTTACCAGACCTCCAAGTCGATTTGCCAACATTTGAGGGGGTTCTTTAACATCATCCCAGTTTAATCTTTTAATAGTATCTACCGATTTAACCAAAAACCCCTGAACATGTTTATTGTATTCAGTGATCATCAGAATCTCTGGTTTATCATCCGTGTTAATTTTACAAAATTTGGGTAAATTAATGACCGGCACCATGACCCCGCGCAGACTAACAATGCCTTCCACACCATCCGGCATGTCGGGAGCATGAGTAATTTCGGGTATATGCATGACTTCTCTAACTTTAAAAACATTAATGCCGAATAGTTCATTACGTCCTGTCTCTGTATCCCGACCGAGGTTAAAGAGTAAGACTTCTAACCGATTTGTACCTGCTAAACGAGTACGATCATCGATAGACTTCATTAGATCTGACATTTATAGCTCCAAAGTATTTATATACATTATTATAGTAGCTTTAATATGAAATAATGCTGAGATATCATTGTCTAAAGCAGCTATATTCCATTTAAAAGACCTTTGCCTGTAAATTCAGCACACTGGCTAAAATTTCATAGTCACGGACATGATTTCCGTAAACAATTACGGTGTGTTCACGGCTGATATTGTCAATAAAATCCGGCAGGTTTCGAAATTTTAATAATCCGGTTGACTCATTATGTGGCATATCATTATGACGTGTTGTTTCAATAGTCTCTGCATCGGCAATTAGCAGCGTTTCTCCATCAAATTTTAACTCTATTACTGTTATTTTTTCACCAGCAGCCAAATCTCCATCGCATCCACAACCACGACCATCACGTGGAATTTCAAAAGTACCACCCCAGTCTTTCAGGCAGTTCTTGTTATCAGGAGTCATTTCCGGGGATACGATGCCGACAAAGCCGCAGTGGGCAAGGCGCGCAATGTTTGTCCACTGTTGACGTGGAAAACGTGATTCCTCCGGTGATAAAGGATCTCCAAAATGATCGCTAAGCGCACCGATATATTGAACCGGGTACATGTTTGACATCA
This sequence comes from Gammaproteobacteria bacterium, assembly GCA_024225395.1. Lineage (GTDB taxonomy): Bacteria > Pseudomonadota > Gammaproteobacteria > JACNJF01. The sequence continues at coordinate 96,855 of JAAEMR010000193.1, read as the reverse complement.
TGCAGGGTTTATCCAGGAAATAGCTGGTCAGAACCATGCTCATCATTGCCAGATAGTCACCATCACAGGCTGCAATATAGCCGTCCTCCCGTAACAGTAACTGTGCCAGACAGGGGACATCCCGACTGCCAGCAGGGATGAGATCTCCGAAACAGTTAACACCAAATCCCAGTGCCTGTTCCTGTTCGAGAATGCTTTTGATGCTTAGATAACTTCGTATGGCTGTTTGTAATTCTTTGTCATTACAGCTTTTGTTGTCATACCGGGCGCCACGCTCTGACCAAATTTTTTGCACTAACTCATCATTAAAATGATGGTACTTATCTCGATAGGCTGATAAAGGCTTGACTATGATTTCAGTACCGAGGCTTTCGGTTATCAGGTGACCTGCTGCATGGGCATTCCAGGGAAAATTCTGGGTGCCAAACACGACCAGTTTGCTATTAGTAAGAAAGCGTTTCATGGCCAATGCCCGTAGCAGTGTTAAACCTTCTTTATTATTTTTTACCAGTTGTACATCAACTCCAATGGCCTGCAACATGTCCCGGGCTGACCAGCGCCAGAAATCAGGCTCATCAAATTTTATCAGAGGCCAGAAGATAAAAGGCAGTCCACGTTCGGCCAGAGGTTGAGGGTGTGAGTTCCATATTTCTGTGGGATAACTGGGTATGCTAACAGGAATAATGGCATCGATATCATCATCAAGCTGGCTGACCACCTGCTGCCAGTGTTCGGGTGATTTAATCCTGATAGCCGGCAACACGATAGCTACATCATCAACAATTTCAGTCAGATCGGCTAAATCTACACTGGGTGTTCCTTCCCCGGATTGAATGGGTTGTAACCTTACTTTCGGGCGCAGTAAGTGAGCAGGAGTTTGACCATGTAAATATCGAGTTGTACTAGAGAAGGTAGTCATTTGAGCTCACTCTACTATTGGTTTAACTACTTATCGATTATAAATTATGAGTAGCTTTTCTCAAAATTGATAAATACGACAGGATTATTAAATTGAGGATGTGTGACGTTAATCGCTTCTAAAGTCTGGAGTTATATTTATACTATGAAAATTGGCTATTAAGAAAGGATGGCAAAAGAGGTAAAGAGTGTTGATACGTATATCTGAGAAAGTAAAAAACCTGTTTAATATTGGCTTATTTTTTTTTATAGCTTTTTACAGTTCTGTTTCTTTAGCAGATTCATTACTACCGACGCTCGATTCGCTTTCAATCTCCTCAACTAATGTAGATGCAACGAGTGGTGAACAGGTTGTAACGATTAATTTTCAGGCCACCGATAATATTGGCATCGATAATGTTGTAATTACATTTAATAATCCGTCAGGTAACTTATGGGAAACTCAAACATTTTTGCCAGCTACAGTTACCCCGGTAAATTCAGGATCATTAGAATTTACGGTTCCAGCATTTGCAGCAGAAGGTGATTATGAACTGATAAAAATATCAGTGACTGATGCTGCTGGAAATAGTCAAAACTATAATGTGAACGACCTGACTTTACTGGGGTTTCCCACTTTATTTAATGTTGTTAACGATAATGCAGATTTATTACTGCCGACCCTTGATTCGCTTTCAATCACTCCTGCAAATGTTAATGCATCTACTGGTCAACAATCTGTTTCCGTCAACTTCCAGGTCACCGATAATATTGGTGTAGATTTTGTTGGAGTTGTTTTTTATAACCCGGCAGGTGATTCATGGGAATCAAAAATATTCTGGTTTAATACGCTTAATCCTGTCAATACAGGAACACTCAATTTTATGGTTTCTGCGTTTGCGGCGGAAGGAGACTATTCTCTGGTCTCTATATCGATTACAGATATGGCTGGAAACAATAAGTGGTATACAGCAAATGATCTGCAATCACTGGGTTTTCCCACTTTATTCAATGTCATAAATACTAATGCAGACTCAATACTGCCGACACTTGACTCGCTGTCAATAACTCCTGCAATCATCGATGTAACTAGCAACGAACAGCTTGTCACTGTCAACTTCCAGGTCACCGATAATATTGGTATAGAGTTTGTTGGGGTAGTTTTTGATGACCCGGCAGGAAACTCATGGAAAACTCAGGTATTTTTGCCAGATACGGATACTCCTACTCCTATAAACACAGGATTGCTGGAGTTTACGGTGCCAGTTCTTTCTACAGAAGGTGACTATTCGATTTTTGCTATATCGGTGACTGACATAGTCGGAAATAATCAATGGTATACGACAGATGACCTGATTTCATTGGGCTTTCCCACTAAATTTAAAGTCACTATTGATACCGATGGTGATTCTGTTGAGGATATCAATGACAACTGTCCATTAATTTCGAATACAGATCAGGCTAATACTGATGGAGATGGGTTAGGAGATAGCTGCGACCCTGATGACGATAATGATGGTGTGCTTGATACGACTGATAAATTTCCACTAGATGCAACTGAGTCTATAGATACGGACAATGATAGAACAGGGAACAATGCTGATGACGATGATGATGGCGATGGTATTCCTGATGAAGTTGAGGATGATGCCGGGCTTAATCCGCTTAATAAGGATGATGCATTATTAGACCTGGATAATGATGGGAAAAATAATCTGCAGGAGTTTATTGATGGTACTGATATAAATATTGATGATGTCCCCCCAGCTTTTATTGCCCCAGATGATTTATTTCTGAACTCAACCGGGGTATTAACGGCTGTAAATCTGGCTCAAATAGAAGTTGTGGATAGTAAGGATGGTATTTTGTTTGCAGCAGCAGATAAGCAGGGTCCTTTTAGTTCCGGGCAGCATCAAATAATATGGACAGTTAGCGACAATATGGGCAATACGACTCAGGATGTGCAGCTAATCAATATTAAACCTCTAGTTGAATTAGATATAGATAAACTTATAGGAGAAGGGCAAACAACTTTACTTACGTTTACCTTAAATGGTTCAGCTTTGCAGTACCCTGTTTTAGTAAATTATACAATATCGGGTTCTTCAGATAGCAATGACCATAATGCTATTGATGGAACCTTGACTATCAATGATGGGAAGGCAGGCTACCTTGAGGTTAATATTTTTGATGATAATATTGATGAGCTTTCAGAGACGCTGGTTATTACATTAGTGAGTGCGACTCATGCGGTTTTACCCGTTAACCTTAAACAAACGATAACTATTGTTGCAGACAGTATTGCTCCAATATCCAGCTTATCGGTCATGCAGAATTCAAAACAAACCCTTAATATAATTAAAACACAAGGAGAAGTTAAAATAATTAGTTCTGTTAGAGATCCGAATGTTGGTGAAACCCATAGTTATGACTGGTCTTTAACAGATAATAATCTTGTAGATTCTGATACCGATAACTCAACGTTTAGCTTTGACCCTCTTTCACTTAATTCTGGTTTATATGAAGTTGCTTTACAGGTTACAGATCAAACCGGTCTGAGCTCATCCGTATTATTGTGGGTTAATGTGCTTGATGTTGAAACATCGCTTTCCTCTTCTGACGATATGGATAACGATGGAATCCTGGATGCTTATGAAGGAGCAACTGATAGTGACGGGGATGGTATAGCTGACTACCTAGATGATATTGCACAAGCTAAAAATATATTACCTCTTCCAAATGGTAAAATAATGCAGGTAGCAAATGGACTTGTGCTTAAAATTGGACAAAGTGCATTTGGTGGAAATAGTGTTACTGCAACAACTACTATGAGTGATATTGACAGTTATGGCGGTGCAGTCGCGGGTGTAAGTAGTATTCATATTGGCTTTGCAGCAATAAGTTCAATTTTTGACTTTATAATTGAAGGGCTCGCGCAACCGGGAGATGTAGCTAGTCTTGTTATAGGGTTAGAGTCTCCATTACCTGAAAATGCTGTTTATCGTAAATTTCTACCTCAAACGGGGTGGATTTCTCTCGTCGCTGGAAATGGCTACAACATAGAATCAGCAAAATCAGATAGTGGTGTCTGTCCAGATGTCGGTAGTAGTTTGTATATGGATGAACTGACTGCTGGTGATGACTGTATAAGACTGACACTGGTGGATGGTGGAGAATATGATGGAGATGGAGTTGTGAATGGAATAATTGAAGATCCAGCAGTAATAGCTGTTGCCACAGAACCACCTGTTCTATCTGAAGTACCTGATATTTCGATTGTAGAAAATGGAGTTTTACACCTCAACAGTAATGATGCTGAACTGGTTCAGTATGTAACTGATATGGATACTGATGTCACTGATATTCAGTTTAGTATTTTAAATGCTGACAGCATTGACTCACGATTTGGAATCAGTATTGGAATGGAAGGAGTGAGTTTTATGGATAGATCTGATAACAGCATCCACTCTCATCCTGTGGACGGGTTTAGCGGAACAACTCTGGTTCAGCTCCAGGCAAAAGATTTAGAAAATAATTTATCCAATGTGATCACTTTTTCTTTTACGATTACAGCTCTCCCCAGCACTAAGGAAACAAGTAGTGGCGGTGGAGTTTTTAATTTCTGGATGATATTAGTGCTACTGTTTCTTAGTATTTTCTATGCCCAACTATCACGAGTTCGGGCTGGATTAATCTTCAGCAATATAGCTACTTAGTCGGGCTCTATATTTTAATCTGTGCAATCAGCTGCTTCTGTTTCTGGTTCACAAGGGTAATGGTTTGAATATCTTGAATTTCTTCATCTGTACCCTCAGGAGCAACTTTGTTGACATACATTTTAGCTATGCATAATCACGTGAATAAAAAGTCTAATTCTTTTCAAGTGACGTAACGGTTTCACCAAAGGCAAAAAAGCAGGGTACGGCACCATTGGGAAGTCTAAACTTAATGGAGCCTTCCAGGTTACGGTTGTGCGGGTTAGTGTAAAACCCGTCAATGACTACTCGAGCCCCCAGGCCGGCAATTTGAACAGAATATCAAGAGCCTGATTTTTAGTTCTTCATCCAGCCCGAGTTTGATGACTGTATTATTATCTGCCTGAGAGGAAGGTTTCCGGCTGGGAGTTTTTGCTGAGGATTTATGCTGAGATTCCTGCTCAGCAGCCTGGCTCTCCACTGCTTTCAGTCGGCATAGCGAAATTGTTGCAAGCACAGCTAACAATGGTAATAAGCATTACTGCAGAAATGGCAGTAATTGATAGTTTATGAAGAGTTATCATTTTTAAAGCTTATATTGGTGGTGCTTTAATAAAGCAGAATTGAACAAACGAATTTGAGTATAAATAGTCGCTTATGAAGGCAGAAAATCAATCGGGTAGGTCACAATAAAGACATCACCTTTTTTTGTAGAAAACTTGAATTTTTTGATTTTTGAGACCAGCCTTTTTTCAAGTTTTTTATGCCCCAGTTCACTGGAGAGAATGATGCATTTAATGACAGAGCCATTTGCAGCAATGGTTAACTCGATAACGACCTTACCCTGCAACGAAGGGTCTTTGCGTAGTTCCCGGTTATAGATACTAAAAATGGCACCCTTATTTTTTTGGAATACACGTTCAATTTCTTCCTGACTACGGGAGGCAGTACGGGTTTTCTGCGGAGTTACTTTTGCAGTAATGGTTTTGTCACTCTCAATGGAGCTTTTTATAGATGATGTTTTTCGTTGTGTCAGTTCGCTGGTTTTTACCTGCCGCTGCAGCGCATTGGCCTTAATGCCCCCGCTGCCTGCAGTAGCTTTGGCGGTTAATAGAGCACTGGTGGGAATGACAGTTTCAGCCTGTTTACCGGTTTTAAGCTGTGGTTCATCTGCGATATCGGAAAAATCAAAGCTTTCCCTGAGGTCAGCCAGTTCATCACTTAATGCGATAAGGCCGGATTGTTGAGCTGTTTTTCTGGCAGCAGCCCGGCTGTCAGGTTTGGGTTTTGGCCTGGTTTTCTTTTCTGGTTTAGGGTCCTGTTTTTTTGTTTCGGGTTTCTTTTCTTCCTTTTTCTTTTTCGGCTCTTCTTTTTTAATGACTTTTTTCAGAGGCGGAGGTGGTGAGACTTTCTTTTTATCAAGAATCAGTTTTGCCAGTCTTGGGGCAACATCAACCAGTTTCTTTTGCTGTATTTCAGGTACTGACAGGCTATTTATAAGAATACCCATTAGAAGAAATATAATAATAAAAGCAATAACCAGGTATTTAAAAAGGCGGTCTTCCTGTCCTTCTACCCAGGGTAAATTTGGTTCCGTTGTCATCATATCAACTTTCGGTTTCACCTGTTGTTTGATTTACAGCAAATGATAAATTGCTGTATTCCGCACCGGAGCAGGTCAACATTATTTTTTTAAGTAAAACATAGGGTATTTTTTGATCTCCCATTATAGTGACCCCTTTTTTATCAGTGATATCTTTGCTGGTAACGGCTAATTGTTTCAGTGAATCGAATAATGGCTTGATAGTTTGGGACGGATTCTCCATTGCAGATTTAACACTGATGATAACTTTACCCTGCAAACTGATATTGTCGCTATTAACGGCAATGACCAGATTTCTGGAAGGTAGTTTTTCCGAATTGGCGCTAGGCAGAATGACATTTTTTGGAGTAGGCAAAACTTCAGAATTGGTTGCATTTACCAGCAGGAAAAAAACCAGTATGGTAAAAATATCCATTAACGACACCATGTTCAATGTTGCGTTACGATCATTTTTACGCGCATGATGTTGCTGCATGCGTTTAGCACGTCGTGATAATTTCATACTCGATCACTCATTTTTTTATCCACTACTGTGAAGCCGCATCACCGATAGAAATATCGGGAAATAACTCGGCCTGGACCTGTTCACCTTCGTACAGGGTTTGAAATGAACGAGCGCTATCCATCACCTGTATTAGATCGTCATAAAAAGTTTCCGGTTCTGACAAAATGGTTAAATTGGTTTTATCAGGAAAACGTGCCTTGACCTGTTTTAACAGCTGTTTAAGTAATCCGTAATTATGGCCATTTTTCAGCCGATCTATTTTTTTGATTAAGCCGCCTTTATTATCGGACAGAATCAATGCCTTTTTCCGTATAGTGACTCGTAGCTCATAAGGAACCTCATTTTCATTTTGGTTTTGTTGACTGCCGGGTTTGGGTAAATTCAAATCCAGAATGGTGATATGGGTAAATACTGCCGTCATCAATAAAAAAGGTACCAGAACTACCATCAGGTTCATAAAGGCAGTGATGTTAAGCTCTACCGCTGGATGTTTACGCCGGCTACGGGTTCTACTGGCCATTGCCTTGCTGTCCCTGATTTTTGAATTTTGTCAGATGGTTAACAAATCTAACCGTTGCCATTTCAAGGCTATCAATAATTTCCGTAGTTTTGGTTTGTAATAAGGTATAAAAAATCAGTAATGGAATGGCAACTATCAGGCCGAAAGCCGTGGTGTTCATGGCAACAGAAATGCTGGTGGAGAGAATTTCTGCTTTCATCGATGGATCAACCTGGGCCACTGCGGTGAATGCTTTTATCAAACCAATAATGGTGCCGAGTAGCCCTAATAATGTCGCGATATTGGCAAACATGGCCAGATAATGCGTGCGTTTTTCCAGTCTTGGAATAGCCTCCATAATGCTTTCTTCCATTGAGGCCTCGATATCATCACGGCGTCTGGCAGATTTAAAATTACTCAGACCCTGGGACAGTATTTTGCTTACCGTTGCATTTGAATTATTGGTAAGTTGTATGACGCTGCTCATTTCACCTTTTTGAAGCATAGGCATAATTTCAGCCAGTACTTTACGGTTCCTGCTTTTAGCCGCACTCAGGTAAAGGTATCGTTCGATGGTAATGGTGAGACCAATCGCCAGCACCACCAGAATGGGGTACATGAAAGGGCCGCCTGACTGGAAAAAACGAATGACAGTATCAAGCATGGTAAATCACTCCGTGGTTAAAGTTTATAGTCTTCATATTGTTATGCTTCAGGGTTTAATAACGGGTTCCGGGTACAGGTCTTTATAATATTTAACCTGTCGTTTGAAGCTGGCTCTATCAACAGGTTTAAATGATTCATCGAGTACACTGTTGAAAGTAGGTGTGCTGAGGGTAACGGGCTTTGCCGGTTTCCACGGCACGATATATAAAACCTTGGGTAATTCCCTGTTACCAATAATTGCGGTTCCTTCCATCTCGAGTCGTTGTTGTGCGAACGTTAAATTAAAGGATAGTAGTAAAAATAGAGCTAACAGGGTTTTAACAGTAATTGTGACTTTATTTTTTAAAATCATTTTTATTGACTCTGCTCAGCTGCAATTCTACGTTTGATATCTATAATCCATTTTTCTAACTGCTCATTGGTATTACCCGTCAGACGTTGAAAAATTTCATATTGTTCCAGGGCAAGCGGTAAATCCTGTAAATAAATATCCAGTAATATGCCGAGATTTAAATGCGCATTGGCATACTCAGGATTAGCATTGATGGCTTTATAATAATTATAAAGAGCCATTTTAAATTCGCCTTGCTGACGCTGTAAAATAGCCAGATGATTGTAGGCAATGGCATCGTTAGTATTCTGTTTGATCGCATTTAGAAAAGCTTCCATTGCTTCTTTATTCTGTTTTTTATGGATATACAGTAGCCCCAGGTTTGTATAAGCATTTTTAGCTGAGGGATTGTCTTTGACTACCCGTGAAAACTGTTCAATGGCTTCATCAATTTTACCTGCCTGAGTAGATTTAATAGCTTGCTGATAAAGGGTTTGCTGTGGATCAGGTTCGCTTTGATTTTGCTGTTCCGATTTTGTTGGTTCGGAGGATTGTACTGTAGATTCAACAACAGGTTCAGGTATTGTTGTCTGGGTTGACTGACAGGCAAGCAAGTTAACGATCAATAAAGATAAAGTAAAAAATTTAAATAGTTGGTTATTTTGCATAGCTGTCTGTCACCTCAGTTTTAGCATAGGTAAATGGCATTAATTTACCGAGTGCTTTCAGACTATTTTTGATAGCGTCATCAAAGCTGCCTTTGGGGATTCGAGACAGGTTTGATTTGTAGATATTAATTGCTTTTTCCTCAAATGGATAAGCCTGATCTTCGAGTAAATAATTATACTCTTCCAGTTCTTCTTCATTTAGTTTTTTGGGTCTATCTGAAGTTAATAAGGCTTCTGCAAATTGCTGATAAATTTCAGCAATATTAAAAGTGGCCGCTGTCGAGACTTCTTCAACCTGATATTTTACGGCTTTGCTATAAGCCTTAATACATTGCTTCATCAAGCTCTTTTTTAATTTCAGGCTTTTCTTTAACGGAGTGGTTAGTTTTATTTTAGAATACTGTTTATGCACCGGTTCAATTAAAATAATAATAGAGCTTGCCGCAAGATAACGTGTACGATCGGTGCGCTGTTTTTTGTTTTTCCCATCTGCTTTTACAATCTCCCTTAACCAGAAATGATATCGCTCTGTATCTGATTTTTCCTGATAATAACTGGCAATTTTAAACCGTAATTCAATGCTACGTGATATTGGGTCTGGATATTTCTTGATGTAGGTTTTATAGGTGGAAACGGCCTTTTCCTTCTCTCCTGCCTGGCTGTATAGTTCTGCAGCCTGCCACAGCAGATTATGCTGTAAATTTATAGGTGATAGCGCTGTTACTGTCATCATTTCATTAGCCGCTTTAGCGGGTTGTCCTGATTCGATATAGGCCAGTGTCAGTTTTTTGCTGACGCCCAGAGACCACTTGCTTTGTTTGGGGTAGGATTGTCGAAAGGTTTGCAACAGAGTGATCGCCGTTGGCCAGTATTTCAGTGTCATGTATTCGTTAGCCGCATCATATTCGGCAATTATTCTTTTCGGTGAAGAAGGAACAACACGGCCTAGTCTGAGAAAATGTTGAGCCGCCTGCTCGTGATTACCCAGATCTCTTTCTACCTCTCCCTGTTTATAAATCGATAAAGCAAGTTGTTCACTAATGGTTTTTTTGCGTTTTGCTTTGGCAGGCATTCCAGCAATGACTTTCGTGTATGCATTTTCAGCACTGGAATATTCCATTAATTCGAAATTTGAATGTGCGATGATAATCCATGCACTGTGTTTAACTGGCGGTGCAACATTCGGGTTGCTAACCAGCCGGTTAGCAGTGGTATTCGCCTGGCGAAATTTTTTCAGATCAAAATATAGTTCTGCGGTTTTTAATAATACCCCTGAAGTACGCTTGTCATCAGGAAAGGTTTCACTAAATTTAATAGAACTGAAAATTTGTTTATTTTTAATGACGGGACGTTGTGATTTAGTACTTAATTTATAAATTTCATTGTAGGCTATTAGCGCAGCATAACCCGCTTCTGCACTATTTTTATGAACCGCGTAAGTATAAGCCGTTTTTTCATACTCGGCGATGGCCAGCTCATATTGTTTCGCATCGAAGCGTGATTCGGCCAGTAAAAAATTGACTTCGGATGCCTGTTTACTGCGTGGAAATGAGCTCAGATAAAGCTGATACCTGCTGGCAGATTTATTAAAATCTTGTGGTTTTTTACTGGCTCGAGCAGTGGCGTGATAATGCGTGGCAATATCAAACATATGAGCTGTTAAAAGCGGTTGTAAATCGGCCTGTACTGCTGCAGTTTGCTGACCCCAGAAAACACTGCCTTTATTGTATTTTTTAACGAAACGTTCTTTTTCAGGTAACAACAGGGACGTATATGCTGATTTTTTATATGTATTGATGGCCTGTTGATGAAAGGTTGGCGTATAGCGGGAGGAGGGATAATTTTCACCATAGGAAAGATAAACATCGGTAGCATCGGTTATGCGATCTTTACTCAGGTACAATCCTGCCAGACTGTTATACAGCAAAGGTACATAGTTACGCTTTTTCTTATTACTAAAGTATTGATTTATAGGCTGCTTTGCGGGTAAATATGAAAATGCAAGACTGGTAACACGCAGTGTGTCTTGTATCAATTCTCTCTCGGCACGACCGGTAGAATCATTAATTTCGAATTCTCCGATAAGTTCCTGCTGTTGTTTAAGATCGAGCAACATGATGAAACTGTCTATCGCTTTTTCATTCTGGTTTTGTTTGAATTGAGCCCAGCCGGCTTTATAGAGTGATTTTTCGTAATACACTGAGTCAGCATTATCTTTAACCACGACAGCATAAGCTAATTCGGCATTTGCATAGTCTCCATCCACGAAATAATTTTCACCCAGGCGAAACTGTATTTCATCAATATAGCGAGACTGAGGAAACTGGGAAACCAGTTGTTGCATATAAACCTGAGATTTTTCAGCTTCGGACTCTAATGCATAGGCACGGGATAACTGGTAAAGAATTAAATCATTGTCTGCTCTATGCGGATAAGTTTTCAAATACTGTTGATATCGTTGAATAGCCAGTGAGGCGTCCTGCTCGCCCTGTTTTATCAGCTCCGGGTTATCAGACAGTTTGTTATCCATACTGGATTCCAGTTCCAGGTCAGCAAGACGTTGAACTTCTTTTCCATATCCCCCTCCCTGGGGAGACATGGATACTAATTCGCGATAGCTGTTTATCAACTGACTACGGTTAGAGTCGAAAGTAACTTCAGGGTTTATATTTCTATCGATTGCTGCTGCTGGAATATCAGCAATAGTGGGTTGAAGCCTGTCAGCAGTTTGTGTGCAGGACTGAAGTAATAACAGGCTACTTATAGTGAATATCAGTCTGGCTTTCATTGTGACCCCTTAAGCTTTAAGGTTTCATCGTGTAGCCTTGTCAGTGAGTAGCGAGCATTCAGTTGCAACTGTGTTACATGTTTCTTTCGATTTTCAATAACATCAATTGCCAGCCTGTTAATCAACTGTTCCTGTTGCTCAATTAATTGAGAAGCATTAATTTCCATGCGTTCTATTTCACTGTCCTGTCCGGAAATACGCTGTTGAAAATCAATTAACTTTAACTCGTTAATAGCAGAAGCCTGCTGCAGGGAGCTTGCCGACAATTTTGCCTTTTCCAGTGCCCGGTCGAGCAACTGAAGTTGGTGTAGAACTCTCCAGTATCGTTTAGGAAATTCAGTATCCAGGTTCCACTGTAACAATCCTGACAGTAAACGGTATTTTTGCTTTTCATCTGACAGGTCCTGATGGCTTTCAAGTTTGAAGAGCAATGTTTTAATGTCTTCCAGTTGCTCCAGGTAGTCTGTTTCATCTTCATTGGCCAGGGCCAAAAAATCTGCGGACTGTTTAATTCGATTTACTTCCTGTGCCAGTTCATCACGTTGTAGTTGCAGTTCTGCCAGTTGTTCCAAATCAGTGGTCTGTTTGAGTAATTCGCGTTTATTTTCAAATGAATTGATACGTTCGGTCAGCATTAATCCCAGGGAGGGTAAATTGCTTTTCCAGCGGATTAAGGCGTTATGTATTTCGAGTAATTCCTGGTAATTTACTATCGCCTGCTGGAATGTTTTACTGGCAAACGTTTGATGTAGATAAGCGGTTGAAAAATGTTGTGGCAATTTGCTATCAAAAGAAGTTTTGACTGTGGGTTGAATAATATTGTCGCGGTAAAGCGTGTTTATAAGGTCCATTTCATTGATGCTATCAATGGCTTTATCCATGTTGCTTAAGGATTTTTTAAACTGTTGCAAAGCCTGTTGATAATAGTGGATAGATGTCCTTTTATTATTCAACTGCTCATAGGCATCGGCTATGGCAAGATGAGCTTCCAGTGTGGCGCTATCCAGCTGTTTTTTATCGACCAGAAAAAACCAGTAATCTAATGCTTTTTGATGGTCAGATAACTGGCTCCAGGCCCAGCCGGTAGCGAGTAATGCCTTGTTAGAAAGGGGGCTGGAAGTATGGATTCCACCAAGGTATTGCAAACTTTGCTGTGATTGATTTTGGCGTAATAAAATCAAACCTAAAACCATTCTGGCAGAATCCTGCAGTGAAGCAAGTTCATTATCTACGGACTGTCGGTTAATAAGTTTTATCAGCCATTGTTGTGCCTGCTGGTTTTGCTCAGAAGTACTCAGAGAAATTCCCAGATTATACTGAGAATAAGCTGACCACAGTGATTCAGGTTTAATCTGTGAAATGCTTTTAGTGGCCTGTTCAAATTGTTTATTGTGACTATGGATATTGGTCAGGAAGTAATATTTTTGGGCTTCTCTTTGCGGTGATAATGTTTCACTGATTCGAGTTAATAATGCTTCGGCCTGTTGATAGTTATTTTTTTCGTATTGAACTCTTGCCAGGTTGAACCAGATTCTATTTGTTATTGCCGAATCTGTTTTTTCATTCAATAGCTGAGAAAAAATCTGTTCAGAATCTTCGGATAGTCCGTATTCAAAATACAGGCTTCCCAATAAAAAACTGGCATCTTCCGAATGGTTTTGCAGAGTCTGTTTTTGTTTAGCAACTTCTAGTGTAGTAATTGCCTGAAGCTTTTTCTGCTGAAACAAAAAGTACATGGATCTTCCGTAATCCAGATCCATGGCTTGTTGTTGATGCTGTGCTTTGATTACGACCTGATCTTCAGCCTGGACAGGCATAACCAGGCATAACAATACAGAAAATGCTGATAGTTTTAGTAATGGGGGCGGAGTAACAGGCATCAGTAATAAATTGTCTAGTTATTCCCAGATACGTGCATTGAATTTTGGTTGCTCTTTAGATGGGTCATCTATAATTTGCAGCTCTATAAACTGCGGGTCAACCCCTTTTTCAATAGTCAGGGTTTTACCTAGTCTGTAGTCCCTGTCACTTGGGCCTTTGCCCGTATAAATGGCGATAATTTCGTGTTCTCCTGAAGCCAGGTTACCGATATAAAGGCGCTGAATACCACCTCTTTTTAACGCGTCTAATTCTCTTTCCGTGTAAAGGTGATTGGCGATGACTTTATTATCAATTTTGAGCTGCACTGCGTCCAATGTGAAAAGCTGGCCTGAGTCCAGGGATAAAAACACACTAAACTGTGTATTGGATGGAAATAATAAATCCTCTTCCAGAATAAACAGGTTTCTATTCAGCTTCAGAACATCTTTTTTTAAATCCTGAATGCTCTGCTGCAACTCGGTGATGGGTTCGGCTTCCTGTGCATTAACCGGCAGGACATTGAACACAAAACTTAATGTTATAAATAACGCTAAGCAAAGAGTCGTCATGCTGGAAAAATTAAGAGCTTGCACAGACTTTTGTAATCCAACTGATTTATCTAGGGTCATAGTCATGAGAGGTTCCTGTACATTTTAATATTGCGTCAACCGGGCTCAGCCGGGTTTTCTAACCCTGAGGAATAAAATATTTCACCGTTTGCATCGATGATGATGGCATCCATGTTGTCCAGAGTGTTGATCAGCTCCAGCCCTTTTTTTGCACCCAGAATAAACAGGCTGGTCGATAATGCATCGGTTGATGTAGCATCCGGACCGATGACGGTGGCGCTCCAGGAGTTGGTGGCTGATTTTCCTGTTTGTGGATTAATTATATGATGAATACGTTTTTTGTCAGATATAAAAAAACGTTCATAGTCTCCGGAAGTGGATATCGCGGTATGACTTAATGGAATGCTCAGCGCGATGGCCTGTTTTTTTCTCGGGTGCTGTATGCCAATCATCCAGGGTCTGCCCTGTTTATCTCCAAGCAGCCGACTATCGCCACCTGCGCTAACCAGCGCCTGGGTAATTCCACACTGTTGAAGAATATCTATAGCTCTATCTACCGCATAACCTTTTGCGATTCCGCCAAGGTCAATGGACATACCCGGCATGGCAAATTTAATGGTTTGATTATGCAGAACCAGGTTTTTGTAATTAATGGTTTTCAATTGTTGATTGATAGTTTTCTCATCGGGCTTTTTATGTGTCCGGTAATTATATTGAAAGCCAATTGATGCAAAAGTGATATCGAAGGCTCCGGCTGATAAATCCGAGAACTGTATAGACTTTCGAATCAGCCTGAATAATTCAGCGCTGACGGGTACAGCTTGTTGAGCAGCCTGTCGATTAATAGCAGAGATTTCACTGTCGGTTTTATAGGGGCTCATCAAGGCATCAATGCGGTGCATTTCAGTGAAAACTCGGTCACTGCAATTGCTGGCCTGATCTGGTTTATTGCTCCATAACTCGATGTTGACACGAGTACCCATCAAATCCTGAGACTGCTTTAGCCAGTCAGCATGAGTTTGGCTGATGCATCCTGCCGTTACTAAAAACGGTAAACAATAACCAAATATTAATGACTTCCTCAACATAATTCAAGCCTGTTTCGGGTTTAAGCTATTGGCCCGAAGGCGGCATATTGATCGAATGCACTGCCGAGACCATGGGTGGGAAAAGCGCTGGCAAACTGTCCGATATCACCATTTAGAGACATGTAGTTCAGTAACACTGTATTCACCAGTAAATTAACATTGTTAGCCGCCGGGCTGGATGACGTAACCACAGAAGCATCTGCAGAGAAACGGCCAAGCTGGCGTCCGATTATGGATGGAGTGACCAGAGTGGTGGGTTTGGCAGTGGGGTTATACACCAGCATATAGGAACAGGCCGTTGAGGAATTATCACCCGTCCATACACCCTTACCCCGGCCACCCAGAACTGAACCCGAATCGGCAGTGTCATCGCGCATCCCGTTACTGGCTACCGACCCGTCACTGTACACGTAAATCATCAGCGGTTTGCCCAGTTGTGCAGCGTAGTTCAGGCAGGCACCGATGCATCGGCCGGCTCGCAAATCACGATTTTCACCAGTCCTTCGATCACCGGTATGGTAGTCATAACCGCCCATGGTGATACACCCCCCGGCAGAATATCCGTTCAATACCATTTTCATGACCGATGCGGTTTTGCGAAATTCGCCATCAGTGTCCAGTTCGGCGGGGGTAAATATGTTTAAAATATTGCTGTCTTCGGTCGGATCTACTTCTCTTCCGGCAAACCTGTCGGCCAGTTCAGCTGCTTTGAGGTATCCGCATCGCACCAGGTCTTTAACCACTTCATCTTTGGTCAAACCGGTATTTACTGTGCCAAGTTTGAGCTTTTTATGCGTGATTCGAGCCATCGATTCCATCACTGCCGTGACATCGGCCGGATTATTTAAGATGGCGGTGAGCTCGCCCACATCCACCATACCGGTGACATCGCTGGGACGATCGACTTTGGTCGGGCGAACTTCGGCGTTAATCATATCTGCCGGAGCCATTGAGTTACCGCCCGAATCGCTGCTTCGAGAGCCGACCAGGTCAACCACACTGCCCTTGCCTCCAGCCATTGCAATGCCATACAGGGGATTATGTGGATTATTGCCGGTATCATTGTCGGAGCGAGCCGGTATCACGCAGCCATCGATATTGCCGATAGCGGTTCCGACTCTTTCCAGTATGCCCATTAACATGGCGCTGTCGGCATGAAACTGTAAGCCCAGGTCGTCATTAATGAAGTCATTGTTCAAGCTGCTGTTAAGCAGACTAAAACTGGTAGAGTCGAGACCCGGAACCATGTCACCAGGAATGCCCATTTTGCTGTAACCGGCGGTGGAAATAGTAGCGTCATTTTGACCGCCTGAACCACCGACCAGTACATTTGAACCGGCAAGATTGGCACCACCGGCCAGATCAAAGCAAATAAACGGAACTTTCGCATCACCGGTGAGGCCACCGAGGGAGCAATTAATATCGGCCGCTAATGAACCAACATCTGAAGACAGGGCTGCCATGGCGGTATTGGGTGAGGCAAAAAGGCTAAACACACCACCACTGATCAAGCTGGCAGTGCCACCCAAAAATCCCTGTCTGATGAAGTCCCGACGGGAAACCGGTCGTGCATGATCATCATGATAAAGCGCTGCGTCAACAGGATGAGCTTTTTGATTGGGTTTAAGTTTACTGGTCATGATCATTTCCTATTGAATCAACATGGCGGCACTGCCAACAGCAGCGGCACAAATGGCTTTTACGATTTCAGCGGTGCGAGCCACGGTATTGATATCGGTCACCGGATTACAGGGGAAGTCTTCGTTGAAATGCGGGTCACCATCAACCGGGCATTTTGTCATTTCGGTGATTAAACTGTCGAAACTATAAGTTCCGCTTCCGCTATCCAGAGTTTGCGGGGTATTGGCACCGAGTAAATTGGTGGTTTCAGTCTGATCCGGTTGTGTATCCAGGTCGGTTGACAATAAAACATTTAAAACAGGGTCTATTGCATAACCGCGTTTGGTCAACGTATTGAAAGCTGTTTCAGCCGACTCGGTGAAATCGACATCGGTAAACAGTTTTCTTTGTATGGCGGGTAAAGCACTGTCCAGATTAACTCTCTCACTACAGGATGTTAAAGCAAGTTGCGCTATCGCCATCTGGTGGGATGACAGAAAGGCGTCGATAGTTTCGACTGTAGGCAACTGCTGTTTGTACTGTAAATACAGGTCGTTAACCGTTGTGTTGGTCACGGGGATACCGGTGATTTTGGCGATGGTTGCATTGATTTCATCAAACGTCCGCACACCGATATCTGAGCTGGGTTCTGCATCAGCAGGATCTGCGGGAGGCACGGGTGCAGGTTCTACAAAAGTATTACTAATGCCAGCGAGAAATTCAAAGGTGAGGAAAAATTCATCACTATCAGCACCTTTTTCCAGCGCTATGACGGCTCCATGAGATGATAACAATTGCCCTTCATCGGCAGAATAACTATTACTGCTGATGGTTTCATCCAGATAAGCAAAAGATTGCCCGGCGATGGCCTGTTTACCATTAATGCCAATACGCATTTTCTGGATCGTGAAACCACCGGGTACCCAGTCCGGGTTGAGATTGATGAATGCAGGCTGGTTAAACAGATAGCTGAAGCTGTCAAACTGGGATACTTCAACTTTGATATAACTGTCATCGATTCCAGTCTGTTCGGCAATAGAGAATAGCAGGAAGTATTTCTGTCCTACACCGGCATCAAAATTCTGTTTAATCTGGGCATCCGTCAATATTTTATTGTGTACCGCTGCCAGACGTATTTTACCCGACCAGGGGTTCCCTTCTGCCGAACTGTTACCGAGCACAAAGGCAAACGTGTCATCCCAGACATTGATAGAGGTTGATTCAGTGATGGGGTCAGGCGTATTGATAAGCTCACCATTGACGAAGATTTGACGGCCTGTCACAGGGTCATAAGTCGCAACCACGTGCTGCAAGCTGGATTGCAGCACTTCATCGGCATTCGGTGTCGATAATGCAGGATCACCATTGGTATCCGATAGAGCGGTACGATTATGGAAATTGTAGTTATACAGCGTTTGAGTCAGCGCAAAGTTTTTGCTGGTTGATCCTGCGTCAAGGCTGAGCATGTTGGCATCTTCCTGTGTCACATTAGCCGGAATAACCCAGGCTTCAATCGTGTATTCACCGGATGATTTTATAAAATCATGCAGTTTCTTACTGGATTGAGTATCCGCCCAGGCTTTACCACCGGAAAAGTCCAGGCCATAAGCACCCAGCCAGCTGACATTACCATTCAGGTTTAAGTTCATGGCGGGTTCGATACCGCTGGTATCAAAAGCAGTTGAGCCTGTACCGACTTTAAATTCCCACAGAGCTATCATATTGTATTCATGACGATTACCACCCGAAGCGATAATGCCGTCGTCCAGCAATACCAGTGCTTTACTGGTGATCAGGTTTTGGTCAATTTGAGTGGTTGGAATTGCATCTGCAAATTGTTCAATGGCTAGCTGCATTTCAGCAGCATCGTCCAGGCAATCTGACCAGCAATTATGATTCCCCAGTAAACGTTGAACCAGCAGCGAATTGGAAGGTAGATCAATATTGATCTTGGGTTTAACCGCTTCATAAGCGGAACTTGCATCAGGATTTGCAAAGAATGGAGACTGTTGTTGAGACAGACCTTCTTCGTAGTGACAGGCGATGCAATGATCTAACAATAATGGGTGGACAGTGGCTTCAAAACTATCGGCCAGGTCGGGAAAAGTTTTACTATCACCCGGGGTTTTAATGGCCGGCGCTGTTAATTTTATAGCGCGTGCTGTAGTCGTGTCACTGGGAAGGCCTGCCCAGTTACTGATCATGCTTTTTATGCTATCGGCACAAACAGAGTCAAACTGTTCCCAGCAGTTATGCCCTGCTTCGACTTTAGTCACCAACAATGAGCTGGATGGATCTGACAGGTTAACCAGTGGTAATGCGGCTGCGTAGGATGTATTGACATTAGCAGGGTCTGCAAAATAGGGTGCCTGTCCCCCGCTGATATCAGCATGACATTGGCCACAGCGATTCTCAGTTTTCAGGTTATTCCATAAATTGACTTCAAAATCGCGCTCTGCCTGTCCGGCTGCTGCGGGGCTATCGTTAACCAGTGTGCCCGTATCCTGAAATGGATTGGCTACTGTCGCCGGGCCGTCACAGGCAGTTAACATGGCTGGTAAAGTTAAAATCAGCCCGACTTTAAGCATTGAGTTTGTATCGAACAGGGAGAATTTAAAAAAGCGAGCCATGATTAATTCCCCTTGCAATAGGCGGCGACATCCCGAAACACCTGTTTCATTTTATAGTCGTCTGCTTTGAAGGAATCGACAATACTGTTTACTTCTGTCCGGTCATTACTGTTGCCGGGTTCACGTAAACAGACATTCTGGAAAACTTTCCTGACCTGGCACTGTGCGAAAGCTTCGCTGTTAGCCAGTTCGCGTCCCATGGTTTTGGCGCCATTGCCAAAAGCATGACCTTTTGCATCTTTCTGCAACCCCTGGTAATTGTCACTCCAGCCTAGCAGTGCATTCTGGCCATTTCTCCAGTAATTGATCCAGCTATCATCGATAGTGACGTGGCCGGGTTTGAAGTTATTTTCATTAATCAGAAACTTTGCCTGGACCTTGTCTGGTGTATAAACCAGATGCGGAGTGCTCTCATCTACAATGTCATTGGCTTCGTCAAATTCCAGGTCATAATAAGCATAAGCGCCCATGAAACCATCCATGCCGGCATGACAGGCCACGCAACTATTCAGGAAAATTCGGCTATCACCCCCCGGGCTTCGAGAGACATCGCGATGAACGCGATCTGGAATGCGTGAGTTATCTTTCAACGGTTCCAGGTCGGTGCACAGGTGATTCATAAAAGTGAAGCGAAACATTGCTCGACTAGTGCCCTTGAAGAAAAAGGCTCGAGCTGCTGCGCGGGTTGTCATGATACCTGCCGTGGCCGCTGAGTCCAGACCGGTAATATTGCTCTGGTTTTGCCGGGTCAGGATTGTGTCATCGGCAAGGTTGCCTGTTTCGGGCCCGAGATTTTCCAGTGTCACATAATGGTCATTATTAAAATTTGAATAAGGGACGGGCTGGCTATTGTCATCGATGACAACTGATGGATCACCGGTATAAAGGATGTCTCCGCTTAATACTTCTCGAAAATCGATATCATCACGAATCATGCCGATGACCGTAGCGGTGTAATCATTGAGTGGCGTGAATACAGTCTGTTCTTCATTGGTCCAGGGAGCAGCAAAATTTTTTAAAGTTACATTATAAAATGCAGGATCTTCTAAGGCTTTATCTGCCGCAGACTTTCCTGTGGAGTCATTCATCAGCAGTGTTTCCATTTCCGCCAGAATGCTGTCACTGGGGGGCGTTCCAGTTAAACGATCATGAATGCGTTTAGCCTGGCGTCGCTGTTCGGTGTCGGCAAAAACAACCTGACTAGCCAAAAGTGTTAACCCAATTGACAGCACAAAATATGATTTTTTAAGCATTTATAGATGTCCATGAATTAACCATCAATCAATGCAGATGGGAGGAAAATAATCGGTGTAAGTGCTTTTTAAACTAACATAGCCGGTTAGCACGAAAAAGATTTACATTCCGGAAATAGGTCACAAAATTAAAAAGTTCCGATGGGATAAATTTTAATTTTGCTATCCTTGCACGGTCTTAACTAAAGTAAAGGCGGATTGTCGTCTAATTAACCTTTGCTTTAGTCACTATTTTAGCTCGAAGAAAACGCAGTTGTTTACCGTTGGGTTCTTAATTTGGCCGGTTTGTCACTTTTTAGCGGGTAGACAGGTTAAAAGTATTAACCTGTTATCTACAA
Organism: Gammaproteobacteria bacterium; assembly: GCA_024225395.1. Classification (GTDB taxonomy): domain Bacteria; phylum Pseudomonadota; class Gammaproteobacteria; genus JACNJF01. The sequence goes on along the minus strand of JAAEMR010000193.1, from coordinate 75,845 downwards.
TCAACAAAATGGAAATTCAGACAGGACTGAATAAATATTTTAATTATGGTTTGGACAAATACTGCTTCATTTATCAAATTATCAACGTTAATACTTTCAATATCTGTGGTGTTGTCCTGTACAGATACTGGAACGACGACGTCGATAACGGGAGCTGACCCCGGTGTTCTGGAAGCGCCTATCGCTTTTGTTAAACGACCTGTACCGGTCGATGATGACGGTGATGAGATTCAGTCAGATTTGCGAGAGCCACTGTTTTTTGCACAGGGTGGTGATGTCTATTTGCGCAGTAACTCCACCGTCACCGCAACTCAAACAAATATCACCCGATCTGTTACCGGCGGACAGGGTGATGTTAAAGACTTAAAGCCTTCTTTTGATGGCACAAAATTATTATTCACCCTGCGCCTGTTTGACCCGAACCCCAATGATGATGATATGCCTACGTGGAATATCTATGAGTATGACCTGCAGGAAAAAACCTTACGATGCATCATAGACGATGTTCGTTCGTCGGTTGAATGTGACGGATTTAAGTCGGAAGAAGGTGATGATGTAGGTCCTGCCTATCTTCCTGATGGGCGAATTGTGTTTAGTTCTAATCGACAGCGGCAGTCTGGTGAAATTCTGACCAATGAAGGAAAACCGCGCTTTAAAGCGCTGGATGAAGATGAAGATACCGCGGCTATGGTATTGCACGTGATGAATGATGATGGCGGTGAGTTACATCAGATATCCTTTAATCAAAGTCATGACCTTGACCCAGCGGTACTGACCCATAGTAACTCGGGTGAAGTGATGTTTACACGTTGGGATAATGCAGCAGGTAACAGTGCCATGCATCTATATAAAATTAATCCCGATGGCACGGAATTGCAGGTTCTGTATGGTGTGCACAGTCATGACACGGGCAGCAATAATACCTCACTTGATGATTCAACTGTTCAGTTTTCGCAACCTGAAGAAATGCAGGATGGTCGAATCATGGTCATCACCCGACCCTATTCCGGAACCTATGGCGGTGGAAATATTGTCATTATAGATACGGTTAATTTTGTCAATAATACTCAGCCTGTGTTTACCATGACCGGAATTCCTGGGCAGGCTCAATCTTCAGCCACTATCAATGAGGTCAGTTCGGCTAATGAGTTATCCCTTGCCGGACGTTACAGTGCAGCTTATCCATTGTGGGATGGCAGTAACCGGATGCTGGTTAGCCAAAGCACCTGCGAATTAATTATTAATGATGTAAAACGAGCCTGTATCGAACCGCATTTATCTAATGCCGATGCGCAAGAAGCTTCTCCGAAATACAGTATCTGGTTATATGATATGAATAATGATACCCAGAAAATTATCGTTAATGCTGAACAAGGGACTGTCATAACCGATGTGGTTGCGCTGCAGTCCCGCCCTGCCCCGTTTATAAAAGTTGAAAAAACATTAGATCCTGTCTGGGTAGATGAGAGTATCGGTGCAATTCATATAAAAAGTGTTTATGATTTTGGTGACGGTAATTTTGATGGTTGTTTTGAAGCTGAATGCACAAATGCTGCAGACATTAATTCGACCAATGATCTGGGAGATCCTGCTTTGGTAACAGCCGATCAGCGTCCTGCCCGTTTTGTGCGTTTTGTAAAAGCGGTATCTCTGCCGGATGAGGATGATCCAGACCTGGGAAACAATGCGCCTGATCTCGATCGTGCTGCTTTCGGCCCTTTAAGAAACCAGGGCATGCGTGAAATTATCGGATATGCCCCGGTTGAGCCGGATGGTTCTGTGAAGGTTAAGGTTCCGGCTAATATTCCTCTGGCTATTAATGTGCTGGATAAAAATGGACGGCGCATTGGTGCCAGGCATCAAAACTGGTTCCAGGTAAAAGCGGGCGATACGATGGAATGTACGGGTTGCCATACTCATACTACCACGGGTGGTGTTACGCCCAATGTTCATCAGCGTAGAGATGCAGAAGCGCCATCCATAAATACCGGTATTCCAGCAACTGGTGTTTTCGCAAATACCTTAATACCTGGAACAGTCGATAAATATTTTGGGAATTTGGGTGAAACCATGGCGGAGGTTAGATTCAAGTTGGCAGCTGAAGAACCTCACGTGACATCAGATATTACATTCGAAGATTACTGGACCGACCCTGCCGTGCGTGTTGCTGATTCGTCTTTTGGTTATTTATATGAAAACCTGGAAACGACCTCTCCTGCCAGTGCTACCTGCCTGCCGACATTACCGGCTAAATGGGATTTTAAATGTAGAGTGGTAATTAATTATGAGCAGCACATTCATCCACTGTGGTCGCTATCCCGTGATAATGGCGTAACAGATAATACCTGTACCAACTGCCATACTAATTTTAACGAAACATTGATGCTGCAACAAGTGCCGGATGCTCAGCTTGATTTAACCGATGGTTTTTCAGATCAGGAGCCGGAACAATTTAAAAGCTACCGTGAATTATTTAATACGGACCAGGGTGAACAGCTGGATGCCATGGGAGCTTTGGTCAATATTCAGATAGAGCAAATTGTCCCTATTGTTGATGCGAATGGAAACCCTGTGCTGGATATAAACGGTGATCCGACGTTCAATACTATTTTAATCGATGACCCTGCTGCACGTACATTAACAAGCATGTCAGCAAATAGTGCCAGAGTAAGTTATTTTCTGGAAAAAATGACAGAAACTGAATTGAGTGCGGGCAGAACACTGAAGCCTTCTACGGCACCAGATTATTTAGATCATTCTACATTTATGTCTGCGGATGAATTGCGCTTGATCAGTGAATGGCTTGATATTGGGGCACAATATTTTAATGACCCTTTCGATCCGGATGTTCCGATGAATTGATTCCTGTTAGCAGTTAGCAGGTATTATAAATGATAAATACAGGATTATTTTTTGAAAGCTTTTTATTTGTTATTGTCTGTCATTGTATTGCTGTTTAAAACGCAGGCAGCAATAGCGCAGACAGAACAGCCCGTGCCATTAACAATAACTGACCCGTTTATAGAATTGCACACTGGGCCGGGATCGGCTTATCCTGTTTTTTATGTGGTAGATCGTGGCAGTAAAATAGTGGTACTGAAGCGGAAAACAAGCTGGTATAAAATTCAGGCAGAAAATGGTAAAGCCGGTTGGGCAAGCAAGTTGCAAATGCAGCAAACTTTATTACCTTCCGGGCAGACATTAAAATTTGTCGAGCAGGATCAGAATGCTTTTGTACAAAGACAGTGGGAGGTTGGCGCTTCTACCGGTGAGCTGGAAAAAGCACAGACTTTATCAATTTACGCGGGATATGCCTTTACCAGGAATATATCTTCCGAGTTTACCCTGGGACATTCTGTTGGAAATGTATCCAGCAGTGATTTATATAAAGTTAACCTGTTAATGCAGCCTTTCCCGGAGTGGAATTATTCGCCATTTTTTACACTGGGACTGGGCTCGATACAGGTTAAACCAAATGCAACTTTAATCGAGCCGGCGGATAAAAATAATGCAGTCAGTCAAATTGGTATTGGATTTAAAACCTATTTAACTCGCCGCTTTATATTACGCGTTGAATTTAATGAGTATGTTATTTTTTCGGCGAACAATGATAAAGATGAAAATGAGGATATAAGTGAATGGAAAGTTGGTTTCGCAATCTTTTTCTAAGCTCTCTAATACTGTGTTGCAGTTTTTTTAGTACGCTGGCTTTATCCGCTGATGATGAAGACACTCAGAATAATGTGTTGATTCAGCCTGAGGTTGAACGTCAGCTATTTAACGAAGCACAAATAGGCGGTAATGATTTTGAAGTTTTATTTTTTGCAGGGTTTTTGAGCCTTGAAGATTTTGGAGTAAATCCCTTACTGGCCTTTAAACTCAATTATCATGTGAATGAAAAGATTTTTGTTCAGCTTACGATGGCTCAGTCTGAAGGTGGGGAAACCAGTTATGAAACCATCACCCAGGGTGCGCCCTTATTAACCGAAGATGAACGTGAATTACAATCTTACAGTATAAATATTGGATATAACTTATTGCCGGGTGAAGCCTTTCTGAGTGATCAGACAACATTTAACACAGCCTTTTATTTAATTGCAGGTATAGGGAATACTGAATTTGCAGGCAGTGATCGCTTTACTTTTAATTATGGCGGTGGTTATAGATTTTTACTCAGTGATGAAATATCTATAAACACAGAATTTCGCAATAACGTTTTCGATATGGATGTATTTGGTGTGGTTAAAAAAACCAATAATCTTGAATTTACGGTAGGTGCGGGCTGGTTCTTTTAATTAAGGAAACTCTGATCAACTCATCAACTACAAATGTTTAAAGAGAATAATGATGAAAAAAGAAGTAAAAAATATTTTATGGGTCAGCTGTTTATTGTTACTTGGTGGCTTTACAGGTAATACTTCAGCATCGACAGAAATGAACAAACCGGCTGCTGACTTCACGCTAAAAAGTCTTAGTGGGAAAAACCTAAAACTCAGTGAATATGCTGGAAATGTTGTGTTATTAAATTTCTGGGCATCATGGTGCACGCCCTGTCGTCAGGAGATGCCATTGCTAAATAATCTATATAATAAATATGAAAAGCTGGGGTTTGTAATTTTAGGGGTCAATGTCGAAGAACAAACAGATAAAGCTCGATCTTATCTGGCTGATCGTCCTGTTGATTTCTCTATTTTATTTGATGACAAAAACATGGTTAGCAAACAGTATAATGTGATAGCCATGCCAACCACAGTTTTGATAGATCGTAACGGTAATATGCGTTATCTGCATCAGGGTTATAAACCCGGTGATGAAAAAAAATATAGAAAAATGATCAAGAAATTAATTCGTGAATAGGATTTTACAGTCGCTGATGACAAAGATATTTTTATTACCGATAGTCTGCCTGAGTTTTTTATTGTTACAGGGTTGTAGCATGACGCCCTGGGTGAAACCTTATGAAAGGGCACACCTTGCAGACCCTGTCATGAATTTTAATCGTGACCCTGTCTCCAGTAATTATATCCATCATGTATACGATGCAAGAGAAGGCGCCAGGGGTGCGGGCGTGGCAACAGGCGGTGGTTGTGGCTGTAACTAACTCGCTGATGAATCTTCAGGAGGCACAATCCTGCGTTAAAAGGAGCATTATTACGGGTGGACTAATGTTTATAAGCCAGGTAACTAGTGCTGCTGTTCTACCGGAAGATCGGGCTGATGCTCTTTATCACAGTTATAATGGAGGAGGTGCTGAAATATCCGGTCCATCCCTGCTGGTTAGAAAGAAGTTCAATGAGAACCTGTCTGCCTCGGTAAATCATTATGTTGATAATGTATCCAGTGCTTCGATTGATGTCATTACAACAGCCAGTCCCTACGCTGAAAAAAGGACGCAAAACTCTCTCAGCTTTGATTATCTTAATGAAAAAACACTGATGAGTGCGGGCTATACCCAGAGTGATGAAAGTGATTTTGAAGCCTCTACTTTCAGTTTCAATATCAGCCAGGATTTTTTTGGAGATTTATCGACTATAAGCATGGGTTATGCTCAGGGAGATAATACTGTCAGAAATAATACCGACTCTAATTTTGTTAAAGATGTTCTGGCTCAAAACTATCGTTTGTCTTTATCACAGGTCATTACCAAAGATTTTCTGATCTCCATTGCGCTGGAAACCATGACAGATGAGGGCTTTTTAAATAACCCATACCGTTCAGTGCGTTATAAAGTTGATGATCCATCAGTACCGCTAGGATACCTTTATCAACCGGAAATTTATCCAGAAACTCGAACCAGTCATGCGTTTGCACTTCGTGGAAGATACTTCCTTGCCCATCGGGCAGCGTTACATGGCGGGTATCGTTTTTTTACCGATACCTGGGGGATTAACGCACATACCTTCGAGCTGGGTTACACCCTGCCATATAAGGAAGATTATATATTTGAACTCAGCTACCGTTTTTATGATCAGACAAAAGCTGATTTTTACAGTGACCTGTTTAATCACAAGGATGAATTCATATTTATGGCTCGTGATAAAGAAATGAGTACCTTTACTACCCGGACACTCGGACTGGGAGTCAGTTATGTATTTAACAAAAATGGAGCAGGATTTATAAAAAGGGGAAGCCTGAATCTTAACTATGATTTTATCCTGTTTGATTATGCCGACTTCAGAGATTTGACCGTTGTAACCACACCGGGTGAAGAGCCACTGTATAATTTTAATGCCGGGGTAATACGATTATTTGCTTCTATCTGGTTTTAACCGCATAGCCTAGACCCTGGGTGGCCACGGATTCCAGGCGGGTAAAACTGATGGCATGGGCTACTGTAACATCACAGTTGATCATTTATTCTGAGCTAACTAATTGATTTTCGATCTATTATTCTTATCGCTGTAAATATCTATTGATTATTTGCTTTTCATTAATTAATAAATTTAATTGTTTGGCTCGGTCAATCTTGACAGGAAATCACGACCTTTAAGGTGGCTAACCAACTGAGAAAAGCAGAATGGGTTCAAATTTTCAAGATCCCTAGGCTACGATGGTGGCACTTTTCTCCTGTTCACCTCCATTTACTGTAACGTCGATCAGTTGAATTTACACCACTAAGCAGATTTACATACATTTGTATATTTAGGATAAGGGAATACATTGACAGCTAAACTAAACCCTATCAGACTTAGCTTTCACTGTAGGAATTAAAAATAATAAATCAGTTAGGTTACTTATCATGAATCCGGAAAAAGTTGTTTTTGGTTTTTTTATTGTTCTGGCATTAACACTCAATTTTGGTTTTTTTGTGGGTGATCTGGATAACCCTGATCATCACCATGTTTATGAACTGTTTGCAGTGGTGATTGTTAACCTGATAGCGACCATCTTAAAACTTGGGGATCGAAGCCAGATGGGTGCCGTTTTATTAGCCACCAGCCTGGTAGCGATATTGCAATTAATAGCCGCTGCGCTGGTCTGGACGGCTGCTGAACATATTACCGGTACCGGTTTAACGCCTACAGTAACAGCAAGTATCGTTTCTCTTTCCGGCGGTGCAATGCTGGCTAATGTTATATCAGTCATTTTGTTGATTATAGAAACCGTTATGTTACGTCGATAAACAGAGTGGCAAATAGGGTGAAGCAGGAGCAAAAGCAGAACAACAACATCGTCTTCCTTATCTTCCGGCGCATGCGCCAACCATTAATGACCCTGTTAGTGGTTTACTCTATAGCTATTCTGGTGCTGACACTGATTCCCGGTCAGGATGAAAGTGGCAATGTTTACTACATGGATTTCTTCCATGCCATCTATTTTGTCAGTTTCATGGCGACGACCATTGGTTTTGGTGAAATCCCTTTTGAATTTACTGATGCTCAGCGGGTTTGGGTTATCGTGTCGATGTATGCCGGTGTTATTTCCTGGTTATATGCAATTGGTACCATATTTACCCTGGTACAGGACAAAACTTTTCAGCATGCATTATCTGAAAATAAACTGGCACGAAAAATACGCGGTATGCGAGAACCTTTTTACCTGGTCTGTGGTTATGGGGAAACCGGTTCAGCGCTGGTGAAGGGACTGACAGATGGCGGCCAGCGTGTGGTCGTTATAGAAATTGAAGAATACAGACGGAACCTGATCAGGATTGATAACCTGCGTGACTTTGTTCCATCCCTGCATGGTGATGCGCAAAAGCCAAAACATTTACAGGAAGCAGGCTTGCAGCACAGTTTGTGTCAGGCAGTAGTGGCTGTCACTAATGTGAATGAAGTTAACCTGAAAATAGCCCTGACCAGTAAATTATTACACCCGCAAATTAAGGTTATCTGTAGAGCTGATTCTCATGATGTAGAAAACAATATGGAGTCATTCGGTACCGATCACATTATTGATCCTTACGATACCTTCGCTACGTCACTGGCGACTGCTTTTCAGGTTCCCTGCCTGCACCTTTTGCAGAGCTGGCTATTTTCAGCCAATGATGAACTTGCTCTCGATGAACCGGTTTATCCTCCCAAACAGAAACATTGGGTCATTTGTGGTTACGGCCGCTTCGGTAAAGCAGTGTATGAACGTTTAATCAAAGAAGGGATGGAAGTTGTGGTCATTGAGGCCGATCCCTCAGCGACCGGTGAACCAGTTGAAGGCATAGTTTATGGCCGGGGTACTGAAGCCAATACCCTGTTAGAAGCCAATATTGAAGAGGCCAGCGGCTTGATTGCCGGAACAGATAATGATGCAAATAATCTGTCGATGGTAGTGACAGCACGTGAATTGAATCCTGATTTATTTATTATTGTGCGCCAGAACCACTCGGATAACAGCTCGATTATTGATTCGGTGAACGCGGATATGGTGATGCATCCAAGTAAAATTATTGCTGATAAAATCCGTGTTTTACTGGGCACGCCGATGTTATATCAATTTGTTTCCCTGGCTTACTATCAGGATAACGACTGGGCCTGTGAGCTAGTCAGCAGGATTTCAGCACTGGTAGGGAATCAGATGCCAAAGTTAACCGAAATAACTATCAATAATCATGAAGCCCGGGCAGTAGTGGATGTTCTCGGTAATGGTGAAACCGTTAAACTGGCTGATTTACAGCGTGACCCGTGGAAGCGACGGGATTGCCTGAAATGTATTATATTAATGATTGAGTGTCATAATGACTTTTTGTTACTGCCGGGGCCGGACACAAAAATTAATCAGGGTGATCGATTGTTAGTGTGTGCCGGAGACGGTGGTTTTACCCGCCTTCGCTGGAATCTTCAGCATGACAATATACTCAGTTATGTACGCAAAGGCACTGTAACCAAACATGGCTGGTTATGGGAGAAGTTAAACCGTAAATCAAAATAACTGACTTCCTCTGAATACTTACAGCTTTATAAAAAATATCAGTCCAGATGAGAATTTGAATTTTCAAAAGATAGCGTATAATGCTCAATTTTCTGGATTCTTCTATTGAAACACCCTCAATCCGCCAGTTGGTTTTCTCCATCACAAACCCTTAAAAGACAGGTAGATGCTTCTATTCTATCCTGGTTGGTTGATGAAGGTTCTTTGACTCAACGGCTAAAGAACTTTTGTCCGGAGTTGTTTTCTGTCGTGGTTTTAGCCGAAGAGTGGGGAAAACCTGATCACTCTGAAGCAAAACTGTTAGGTATTCCTATGGCGCAAAAAGTGTTGCTCAGACAGGTTCATCTAAAATGTGGAGATCAACTGTGTGTGTATGCAAGATCGGTAATTCCTCTATCCACGTTACAGGGCAAACATCAACGACTTCAGTACCTGGGCAATAAACCACTGGGAGAATACCTGTTTGCCAACCCGACGTTGAAAAGAAGTAAGATTGAGTGGAGCAAGTTAACCAGAGGGTCAACACTTTATAATATTGCTATGACAGGTCAGCTGGAATCTGCAGAGGCAGTCTGGGGACGAAGGTCGCTGTTCCAGATTGATGCTAAATCACTGCTGGTCAGTGAGTTTTTTTTACCCGTGTTAAATGACAAAACATCACAAAATGACGCAGAATAAAAACAAGGTCGGTTTTATCAGCCTGGGCTGCCCCAAGGCGACAGTAGATTCCGAGCAGATAATTACCCGGCTACGCGCTGAAGGTTATGACATCGTGCCGGAATATGATCAGGCCGATATGGTTATTGTCAATACCTGCGGGTTCATTGACTCTGCCGTGGAAGAATCGATGCAAACCATTGATGAAGCCCTGCATGAAAACGGTAAAGTTATTGTAACCGGTTGTCTGGGCGCTAAATCAGAACTGGTCAGCGAAAGCTTTCCCAATTTGCTGGCGGTGACGGGGCCGCATGCAACAGCCGAGGTGATGCAAGCTGTGCACAAACACTTGCCCGCCCGGCATGATCCTTTTATGGATCTGGTCCCTGCACAGGGTATCAAGCTGACGCCGCAACATTATGCCTATCTAAAAATTTCTGAAGGCTGCAATCATCGTTGCACATTTTGCATCATTCCGTCATTTCGTGGTGACCTGGTCAGTCGTCAAATTGATGATGTGATGCAGGAAGCTCAAAATCTGGTGAATTCAGGGGTTAAAGAGTTGCTGGTTATCTCTCAGGATACAAGTGCTTATGGCGTCGATGTAAAGTACTCCACCAGGTTCTGGAATGGTCAGCCGTTACAAACCCGCTTTGTTGATCTTGCTCGTGCGCTGGGTCAGTTCGGGGTGTGGGTCAGAATGCACTATGTCTATCCCTATCCGCACGTTGATAATGTTATACCCCTGATGGCAGATGGACTGATTTTGCCGTACCTCGATATACCTTTTCAGCACGCCAGCCCTAAAATTTTGAAAGCGATGAAACGCCCTGGTAGCCAGCAGAAAGTACTGGAAAGAATCCAGAGCTGGCGCAAGATTTGCCCCGAACTGGTAATCCGCAGTACCTTTATTGTCGGCTTTCCGGGAGAAACAGAAGAAGACTTTCAGATGTTACTCGATTTTCTGACTGAAGCTCAGTTGGACCGGGTGGGTTGTTTCATGTATTCACCGGTAGAGGGTGCTGCTGCCAATGAATTACCCGACCAGATTGATGAACAAATAAAACAGGCTCGTTTTGACCGGTTTATGTTGCATCAACAGGGCATCAGCACTAGCCGACTTAGTTTACGCGTTGGTCAAACCATGCAAGTGCTGCTGGAAGAGCCTTATGATGATGGCTGGACCGGGCGTAGTTATGCCGATGCACCGGATATTGATGGAGTAGTTTTTATCCGTACCGATAAGCCGTTACAGACGGGTCAGTTTGTTCAGGTAACGATTACAGGCAGTGATGAATACGACCTTTTTGCGGAGTTATAATTTTGAACATATTAGCCATCGTAGTGAATGATCAACTGACGCTACAGTATGATCGATCAAAAACCCTACCTGAAAATCAACAGGAATATCTAAACAATATGGATGTTAAATTTTCCAGAGGACTTGAGTTGCAGGGTGAAAAAATTGACAACCCGAGTATGGAGCAAAAAGCCCGTTACATGTCTCTTATTCTTATGGAAAGCATACTTTATAAGGAAGATAGTAAAGCTGCCGTGTGCCTGGCCTGGCTGGCGACAAGATTACCCGATCTTAAACAGCTTAAAGCTATAGTTGATGATCAGAGTACTCAATTCGAATTAATTTTTGATCGTGAATATCAGCCTCATCAGGTTGTTGATTTTGATGGATTGAATTAACAATACATACTAATTCTCGCTTTTCATCATATATTTCAATTTATTGGCTCTTATTGCTGCTATCGAAGCAGTTCGTGCCGGGAAGCAGGGTAGAGGTTTTGCTGTGGCGGCTGATGAAGTGAGAACCCTGGCCAGTGGTACTCAGGAGTCCACAACAGAAATCAAGGAAATCACTCAATGCTTCGCTGGGCTCCAGTAAAGTGGCTACGGTGATGGGTAAAAGCCAGAAACATGCTCAGGGTACTTTTCTAAAACCGGAAGTCTCTTTCAAGCATTACCTCGGATATCCAGTCTATGGGGCAAATTACAGCTGAAACGACTGCCAGTAGTCAAAATATGTCTGAAATTAGCGTCGATCTAAATCGGCTCGCAAGCAAGCTAAATGCGCTGGTTGGTCATTTTAAAATTTAGCCTAAATTTCAATAAAAAGCTGATTATCCTGCTGAATAATATTGAGACGCTGCAATGATTCTCCTGTACATGGACCTGCCAGGCAAAGGCCGCTCTCAATATTGAAACGTGCATCATGAACCGCACATTGAATTAAACTTCCATCCATATCCAGAAATTGATGTTCTACCCAGTCGAGTGGTGAGCCGGTGTGCGGACAGCTATTTCTATAAGCAAAAAACAGTCCGTCTTTGTGCACCACAAATCCATTAATATCGACACCATGATATTTAACATTAAACCCCCTGCTTCCAGGGTCATCAATATCACTCTGATTGGAGATGAATATGTTATCAGTCATTAAATTTCATGCCTCTGAATTGAATTTTTTGAGCGGCTAATTGACTGGCTGCAATCAGCGCGGATTCAAAGTCATTCTGCCGGTTTAAGTGATTGATAAGTCCGGCAATAAAACAGTCTCCTGCTCCGATAGTGTCAACCACTTTATCGACTTTTTCGGCGGCCAGAGTGATGAGCTTTCCGTTTTGGTCTATAGCAATAAGCCCATCTGACCCCAGGGTGCAGACAATATTGAGTTTGTTATTATAGTAAGATAAATCCTCAAAACACTGATCAGCAGTGATCTGTCTACTGTTTAAATAGGCACTGGAAACGATAACGGTATCGACAAAAGGCAGCAATAATTCTAAACCTTTGCGATCTTTTTCTATTTCCAGCGAAACTGGACAGACGGGCTTTTCAACCCTGTTAAGATAGTCAACTAATGTCTCGATATTTCGACCTTCAAAATGTATCCATTGATATTGCTGCAGTGGAATCTTTAACAGTTCAGCAATTGAAAGTTCGGGTAAATCACGATGGTGCACAATGGTTCGGCTTCCATTCTGACTATTAATCCAGATTGAGGATTCTGCGCTGCTATAACCCGGTTTTTGAATGCACAGCGAGGTCGTTATACCCTGCCCAGATAATTGTTGTAATAGCCAGTCAGAAGTTGAATCCTGTGCGAGACTACTGACAATTTCGACATCGTTTTCCAGCTGAGCCAGAATCTGTGCAGTGTTGCAGGCATTGCCACCCAAACCCCTGTTTTTTGCAATTGCCCGCATTTCCTCATCCTGGTCAGGGAAATACTCCAGCTCCCATACCTGATCCACTACGCAGTTACCGATTAGTAAGATAGGTGATTTTTTCATCGGAACGAGGTCATTATGCAAATTATTTTTCGTCAAGCACTGGAAACTGAGAAAATAAATTCTACACTAATAGCTGAGTGCACAATAAATCCTTATTGGCTGTTGCATCAATAATAATTCTAGTTACAGGATAAAATAAGCGTGGCAGACAAAAAAGACTGGAAAGCTAAATACTTTAATAGTTTGCAGCAGCTGGAAGACATGGAGACCACCTGGTATAAACTGGAAAAATTATTGCGTAAAGCGATATCTCGAATCAGTATTTCGGCAAAAGGTATTAATGATCAACTGGATACATTGCTGCAAAAAATCCAGAAAAATTCCTGTAAAAAAAATGATGCTGCCCTGGAATTGAACCTGGAAGAGTTATCAACGCTATTGGCTAAAATGGATGTTACTCAGCCTGCTCAGTGTTTCGAAGCAGGCAGTTCCAATGCTGATTTTCATGCCAGCCTGTTGCAGTTGATCAATCAACTACAGTTCGATACAGACTATAAAGCCCGGATAGATAACTTTAAGGCTTCAATCAGCAGCATGGATAGTGACCAATGCCTGAGTAACCTGGCTGAAATTGTTAATGAACTACTACCGCAAGAGCCTTCTGATAAATCATCTATACAGCAGGTTCTGATCTCTCTGACAGAAAAAATTGCGCTGGCTCATGGAACTTCAAAGCAACTAGAAGGTATTCAGGAAAAACTGGGTTCAGACTTTGAGTGTATCGACTGGGGTAGCTACCTGGATGACATAATTAGTGAAATTCATAGCATTATCCGTGGTATCAATCATGAAAAAATTGAAATGGAAAGCCTGATCGTCGATGTTACCCGGCAGCTAAATGATATCTCTAACGTGCTGACTGATGAGCAAATTGATTCGCTGGAAGGGCGAAAAGATTCTGCTAATCTGCAAAGCCTGATGACAGAAAGTGTTGAAAGTATTCAAACCCAGGTCATTCAGGAAGATGATATTCATAAGCTAAAAAGTAGTATCAAAGAGCACCTGGGTTCGATTAAAACAGGAGTTTCTTCATTTGTTCAGCGTGATAATGAACGTTATCTAAAAGCGGAAAAGCGCAATTCTGAATTACAGCAACAGATAAAACTCATGGAAAAGGAATCTTCTGAATTGCAAATAAAGTTATCTGAGAACCGTCAGAAGTTAATGTTCGATGCATTAACCGGTGTTCGCAGCCGTTTATCTTATGATGAAATTCTTGAGCAGGAAATCTCGCGTTGGTCACGTTATCACGAAACTTTTAGTTTCGCGATACTCGATATTGACCATTTTAAAGTTGTGAATGATCAATTTGGTCATAATGCAGGTGATAAAGCTTTGCAAATAGTGGCTAGAATGATGGCTAAAAATATTCGTAAGACAGACTTTCTGTTTCGCATTGGTGGTGAAGAGTTTGTGTTACTCTTGCCCAAAACCACGATGCAAAATGCACAGCCTCTGGTAGAGAAAATTCGCTCGTCAGTGGGCACTTCCAGCTTCCGCTTTAAACAGCAACGGGTCGATATCAGCCTTTCTGCGGGTCTTACCGCAATTACCAGTGAAGATAGTGCTGAGAGTATTTATGAGCGGGCTGATAAAGCACTGTATGAAGCTAAAAATAGTGGCAGAGACCAACTAATTCTGAAATCAGCCTAATCCGTATTTTTCACAGGATTAACATGTCCTCACCAGTTCTTAGAATTTACAGAAAATTATAGTATTCCGGGCATCCTGCCCTCCACCCTTCGGGTCAGTAGAACTGTTCAAATCTGTTGCTGACAGATTTGTCAGTCAGAAATCCGCACTGTTATTCCACTCCTCCAGGTAATTCCCTGTAACCCCGGAGTTCTACGTGATTATCTTGCCGCCCGGTGAGAAATGCAGGCTAAGCGACTTCTGCAGGTGTTTTTGCGACGATGGTAAGTGCATGCAAAGCTCCTGAAGTGATTTCATCTTTAACACAGGCATACACCAGTTTGTGGCGTTTAATGATCATCAGATCTTCGAACTGATTACTGATCACTTCGGCGGTAAATTTCCCTTCTTCGCCACTGACACTAACTTTAGCACCAGTCATTTTAGCTTCAATGAGCTGTTGAATTTCCTGTGGAGTCATAAATCTGAATTTCTCTGAAAATAGGCCATAATAATAGTACAACTGAGCAGGAAAAAACCATGTCATTCAAAAGTTATAGCGTATTTTTAAGTCTTTTTTTATTTTGCTTCAACACGGCAGTATTCGCTGCAGATGAAGAAGAAGCCCCGAAAGAGAAACCGAGTTACATATCATTGGGTAAAAAACCGATGATTCTGAATCTGTCAACGAATGCAAATCGACATGTTTTTTTACAGATAAAAGCTGATGTACTGGTAAAAAGTGAAGCAGCAAAAGAAGCTATTGAAGCGCATATTCCAGCCATACGGCATAAATTGATTTTATTGCTCAGTGAGCAAAACGTTGTTGATATGAAAACGCCTGCCAAAAGAGAAGAAATTCGTAAACTGGCAACCGTAGAAATTCGCGATATGATCGAGCAGATGACCAATAACACAGATATTGAAGAAATCCTGTTTTCTAATTTTCTGGTTCAATAACAGGCTTGTTACCGGTTGGTGACCAACGGCTAAAAAAGACGCTAATTGCTACACAACTATAAATCAGCTCAAGCTTGACCTGAATTATAGACTCCATAACGGGCTTAAGGCATGATGCTGGAAACAATAAGCTCTTTATATGCAAATAACTCGCTGGTCATTTCTATTTACTCTCTTTGTAGTGGGTTTTCAAAGCACTACCGGTACCTTGCTGGCTGACAAAGAAGTCAGTTTTGAAGAAGCCTTTGAGCTGGGGTTTAATGACGCCCCGGTTGCACGTGAAATAATACACCCCGAATGGTTTAAGGAATCTTTTTTAGATTTACGTGAAGACCTGGTTGATGCTATTGCCGGCGGAAAACAGGGTATAGCACTATATTTTGGTCAGGAGCATTGCGCTTACTGTAAAGCGCTGATGGAAATCAATTTGACCAAACCCGATATAGTGAAATATGTTCGTGAACACTACGACATTATTTCACTGGATATCTGGGGCAGTCGCAGGATCACTTTATTTGATGGCACTGAAATCACCGAGCGTGATCTGGCTATTCAACAAAATACAAATTTCACGCCTTCACTTATTTTCTTCGATGAAACGGGTAAAACTGCCTTTAAGATGCGTGGTTATTACAAGCCTTATCGATTTCAGGCGGTGATGAAATATATCGTGGAAGACTTTTATAAAACTGAACAGTTTCGCGATTATCTGGAACGTGCGGACCCTCCTCCACGCTTTGACATAGAAGATTTGAATGAACATGAGCAATTTTTTAACGGCCCCATCGTTTTAGACAGACGTGCTGCCGCAAGCAATAAACCACTCGCGGTTATTTTCGAGCAACAGCAATGTCATGCCTGTGATCAGTTGCATTCCGAACCTTTAAATAATGATGAAACCAAACAATTATTAAAAGGTTTCGAATTACGTCAACTCGATGCCTGGTCTGATACCCCGGTTCTCACGCCGAAAGGCAAAAAAATGTCGGCTAAAGATTGGGCTGACCAGCTGAACATACATTACATGCCGACGACAGTCTTTTTTGATGAGCAGGGTAATGAAGTTTTACGTATCGATTCGGTAGTTAAACTCTATCGTATGCGCAGCATGCTGAGTTATATTCTGAATAATGGGTATAAAGAGTTTGATACTTTTCAACAGTGGCGTCGTTATACATCTATAGATCTTTAAGCTCATTCTGTTGAAGCCTGTTTTTTCAACGACCCAAACGTAAAAACCAGCAACGCACACCAGATAAAAATAAAACCAATTAACTGGTCGCTATCGAAGGACTCTTGCAAAATAAAAACAGCAATAAGAAACTGTAGCGTAGGATTTATGTACATCATAAATCCAATAGCACTTAAACTCAGTTTTTTAGTCGCCGATGCAAAAAGTAATAATGGCAGGGCTGTTACAACACCGCTCACCATGAACAGTAAGGTGAGATCACTGCCAGCGATATAAAACAATGAATCCTGTTGCCACAGCAGGTAAGCCCAGTAACTCAATGCAAATGGCAACATGATGCCGGTTTCTATGGACAGGCCCGTTAAGGTATCAACAGGCAGTTGTTTTCTGGCCAGTCCGTATAAACCAAAACTCAGGGCAAGTGATAAGGAGATCCAGGGTAAATAACCAAGTCTAATGATCAACCACAGGATGCCAATGCTGGCGAGTACAATCGCTAGCTGGCGTGAAAAATTAAGCTGCTCCTTTAAAAATACTTGTGCCAGGAATACGCTGACCAGGGGTGTTAAAAAATACCCCAGACTGGATTCCAGTACTCTACCCTGCGCGACAGACCATATATAAATCAACCAGTTAACACTGACTAACAGTGATGATACTGCCAGTCCTTTGATCAACCCCGGGGTTTTTAGTGATTCAATTAAACGATTTTTTTGCCCAATCAACGTGATAATTAACCCGACAAAAATAAATGACCAGATGACACGGTGCATTAATACCTCGGTAGAAGGAACATCACGGAGTAGGTGAAAAAATAATGGGAAAATTCCCCACATGGAATAGGCGATGAAGCCGGAAATTAGCCCCTGATAAGTGTTACTAAAAGAGAGCATCAGTTAATTAATACGGAGGGATTATTTATAGGGAGATTTTAAAATAAAGGCTTCGAGTTTCTTATCGATCCCATAGATATGACCTTTAAGCCATTCGGACAGAAATTCAGCAAGTGCCTTTCGAAACAGTTCATCATAACTGGTAAATTCCTGCATCATACTTTCAAGTTCAGAGCGAAACTTGTCATGCGCTCGAATATGCTCTTCAGCCTCGGGAAAATTAAGCTTGATCATATACTCCTCTTCGAGAGAAAAATGATTCTCTGCATATTCATACAGTTGGCGGAATATACTAGCATCACCATTACTGCTAATGATCTGTTCGATTAATTCAAGCAGTACCTGATGCTGTTTATCCTGCCAGATGAGTTCACTTGTTTTCATTATTAAAGCTTATAAATAATATGGGTATAGAGAACTATACAGCATAAGGTTGAACGAGATGATATATATATTGACAATTCAGTTTATCAACCATTAGATAATTTAAAAATAATGAACCGGCTAAAAGGAGCGTATCCATTTTTATTTTTATTATTAGATGAAATACATAACATCTAAACTACATTATGCCGTGGATAAATTGCTACAATCATTGCCTTAGTTCTTAAACAGAAGTTTTATGGCAATTCATAAAGTATTACGCATGGGTGAGCCCGGCCTGTTACGAGTTTCAAAACCGGTAACAGATTTTAATACGGCTTATCTTGATGCACTGATTTCCGATATGTGGGAAACCATGCAGGCAGAAAATGGTGCCGGACTGGCTGCGCCTCAAATAGGCATTAATTTACGGATCATTATCTTCGGTTTTGAAAATAACCCGCGTTACCCCGATGCGTTAGAGATTCCTTCAACGGTTTTAATTAATCCTGAAATTAGCATGCTCAGTGATGAAATGGATGAATGCTGGGAAGGTTGTTTAAGCGTGCCCGGTATGCGTGCCCTGGTTCCTCGTAACAAACATATTCGTTATAGCGGCTTTGATGCAACAGGTCAGTCTTTTACACGCGAAGTTAAAGATTTTCATGCCAGGGTCGTGCAACACGAATGTGATCATCTGGATGGAATTTTATACCCTCAACGAATTACTAATATGCAATCATTCGGATTTATAGAAGAACTGGAAAGTAATGGGCTGATGACTGCACAACCCTGTGATGACTAAGCCGGATCGTTTTGTAGTTCTAGGTACAGGTGGTCTATTTACCTATCAAGTGTTACAGACCCTGATAAAAGAAAGTGTACAACCTGTTGCCTATATCCAGTCAGGGGGTTCGCCCTTGCAGGTACAATCATCATTTGCAAATATAGAGCTTGAAATAAACAAATCCCGGGATGCTGTGGTTCAATTAATTTCTGCAGAAAATATTCCAGTTTTTTTTGAGTCAGAAATAGAACTGCATCAACAAATTAGAAAATTAAAGGCTGATTTTTTACTGGTAGCCTGCTGGCCAAAATTATTGCCTGTTGAGGTTTTGAATGCTGTTTCAAAAAAGGCATTGAATTTACACCCGTCACTGTTACCAAAATATCGAGGCGTTGATCCCATTGGGGATCAGCTATTAGTCAAAGATTATAATTTTGGTATCACTTTGCACCTGTTGGACAATCAATTAGATACGGGTGATATTGTGCTTCAAAAAGCGATGAAACTGGATTCACAATATAATCGTAATGATATTACTCGACAAACGGCTCAGAGCGGAGCCCAGCTATTTATTAAAGCAATACGTACGTATTCAGCAAGTGGGTGGGTATTAACAAAACAGATCGAATAGCAACTGAGCAAATATTGTAATCAATACCCGTTTGGTTAAATACTCGACTTTACTTTAGTTCGATAATCATGCAGTAGTTCTTCTGTGTAACCATTGGCTGTTGTTGTTCCCTGTAAAACCAGGTTAATAGCGGCTTTAAAAGCCTGGCCATAAAACTGTGGAGCCATGTTTTTATATCCGGCTACCTGTTCATTTTGTTGATCGACGATGCTGGCCATGCGTTTAAACGATTCTATTAACTGTTGTTTGCTACATATTCCATGCCTTAACCAGTTAGATAGTAACTGGCTGGAAATTCTTAAGGTAGCCCGGTCTTCCATTAACTCAATATGATTGATATCCGGTACTTTAGAGCAGCCTATACCCATATCGATCCACTTAACCACATAACCTAAAATGCCCTGGGCATTGTTATCCAGCTCAAATTGAATTTCCTCATTGCTTAACTGTCTTGAAGCGGGTAGCAAAGGTATGGATAAGATATCATCGACACTGGCTCTTTTTCGTGTTTTTAAGACTTGCTGCTGTTGCTTTACATTAACCTGGTGATAATGCAGAGCATGAATAGTTGCTGCCATGGGTGATGGAACCCATGCGCAGTTAGCTCCAGATTGTGGATGTGCTATTTTTGAATGATACATGTCTAACAGGTTATCAGGCTCGGCCCACATGCCTTTACCTATTTGAGCTATACCATCCAGACCACATTCCAGGCCGGTGTCCACATTCCAGTCTTCATAGGCAGCAATCCATTTTGCTGTTTTTATCTCGGCCTTCGGTAGCATGGGGCCCGCTTCCATACTGCTGTGGATCTCATCGCCTGTACGATCCAGAAACCCGGTATTAATAAAAATAACACGCTGTCTGGCCTGGCGGATACATTCCTTTAAATTAATGGTTGTGCGCCGCTCTTCATCCATGATGCCAATTTTGATGGTATTTTGTTCAAGGTTGTAAGCCTGTTCAATATCAGAAAAAACCTTGCAGCTGAATGCGACTTCTTCTGGGCCATGCAATTTAGGTTTGACGATATAAATACTTCCTTGTCGGCTATTTTTAAAGCCTCTGTCGGGCTTTAAATCATGCATTGAAATTAACACCGTGATGAGTGCGTCAATTAGTCCCTCGGGAAGCTTTTCATTATTATCAGTGAGTACCAGTTCGGAATACATGTGCAAACCGGTATTTCGATTTAACATCAGGCTACGGCCCGGTAGCTCAAAATTTATTCCTTGAGCACTGGTGTACGAATGATCCCTGTTTAATACCCGCGTAATTTGTTTTCCAGCCTGATTCATTTTAAACTGAATACTGCCTTTAATCAGTTCAAACCAGTTTTTATAAACCTGAATTTTATCTTCAATATCAACCGCAGAAACAGAATCTTCACAGTCAATAATTGTGCTTACAGCAGCTTCTAAAATAATATCTTTTAAAGCCCCCTGCGAGTTTAACTGGCACTCAAAATGCAAGTCATGGTGCTGAAATAAAAAACTCTGATTTTCAGTTTGAGTGTATCCACAAAATAGATCAGGGTGTTTAAGGTGAGTTTGATCACCATTTTCTAACACAGCGATTATTGTCTTTGTATCATGTTGTTCTGTTAACTGATATTTTACGACTGACGAATGTGAACCCTTTAATAAAGGTAAAACTTCATCCAGCCAGTTATAGGCAAAATTAAAAACCTGATCACCTCGTTTTTCATTGTAACTATCTGCCCTGGCAGTTTCACCTTCGTTAGTTATCATGTCGCTACCATATAATGCATTAAACAAACTACCCCAACGGGCATTTGCAGCATTAATGACAAAGCGTGAATTATTGATGGGCACTACCAGTTGTGGTGCGGCTATTACTGAAATTTCCCTGTCGACATTTTTTACATCAACTTTAAAATCTTCACCTTCTTCAAGCAGGTAGTGAATATCGGTTAAAAATTGTTTATAGTCCGGGAAACTATTTTCATTGTATTGATTTTGATGATACCAGCCATCAAGTTGAGATTGAAAGTCATCTCGTTTGTGTAAGAGAGTGTTATTTGTCTGGCTATGCAATAACAGGATAGATTCAAATTTTGCCCAGAATTCATCAGCTTTAAATTCTAATCCGGGTAAAACTGTATCATTCACAAAGTCGACTAGTTGCTGAGCAACTTTTAATTGTTTTAAATGAAAGTATTTCATATTCATTTGACCCTTTTGAGGTTTATGCCAAAGTTGCTTCTTAACTTATAATTTTTTATTCGTAAATAAATGGCTTTGATCGTTTCACACTATCACTCCAAAAGTTGCACCACAACACAAGCACCTGTTTAATACCGGTGAATTTTTCAATACACATTATCAAACTATCCGGGGTTCTGTTTCATGTCGGAAAATATTGTAATCACACACGCCACACGAACGGCTATTGGTTCATTCGGGGGCGCACTGTCCAGCGTTCCGGCCGAGCAGCTCGGTGCTATTGTCATTAAATCTTTGCTGAAAAAATCGGCAGTAGATCAACTGCAGATCGATGAAGTCATTATGGGCCAGGTATTAACGGCTGGTTCGGGACAAAACCCGGCTCGTCAAGCGGCTTTACTGGGTGGCATCAGTGAAACGACTTCTGCGATGACCATAAATAAAGTTTGTGGCAGTGGCCTGAAAGCTGTGCAGCTCGCTTATCAGGCGATTAGATGTGGTGATGCCGAAATCGTTATAGCGGGTGGACAGGAAAACATGAGTCTGTCGGCGCATGTGCTGCCTAAATCTCGAACCGGTACAATGATGGGCAACTGGGAGCTTCAGGACAGCATGATCGTGGATGGTTTGTGGTGCGCGATGAATGATTATCACATGGGGGTGACCGCAGAAAATATTGCCAGTCGATTTAATATATCGCGTGAGCTACAAGATGATTTTGCAGCGAACTCACAGCAAAAAACTGAAGCTGCACAAAATGCAGGTTATTTTGTCGATGAAATAACCCCTGTGGAAATACCGCAACGGAAAGGTGATCCCATTATTTTTGATACCGATGAATTTCCACGTGCGGGCACGATATCTGAAAAATTGTCCGGGTTACGCCCGGCATTCAAAAAAGACGGTAGTGTGACCGCAGGCAATGCATCCGGGATTAATGATGGAGCAGCTGCGGTACTGGTGATGAGTGAATCTAAGGCCCGGGAACTCGGTCTAAAGCCGATAGCGAGAATTGTTTCCTTTGCCAGTGCGGGAGTTGATCCCGCCATCATGGGTACAGGCCCAATACCCTCGACACAAAAATGTTTGAAAAAAGCGGGTTGGAATATCGATCAACTGGATTTAATTGAGTCAAATGAAGCTTTTGCTGCCCAGGCAATATCAGTCAGCCAGTCATTGCACTGGGATACAAAAAAAGTAAATACCAGCGGAGGCGCCATTTCACTAGGCCATCCAATTGGAGCTTCCGGCGCGCGCATACTGGTGACTCTGTTGCACGGTATGCAAAGACAATTGGCTAACAGGGGGTTGGCGACCCTGTGCATAGGTGGCGGGCAGGGCGTTGCAATGGCTGTCGAGAGAGTGGAATAGATAAATGACAAAACAAATAGCATTAATTACCGGTGGAACGGGTGGTATCGGCACGGCCATCTGCAAAGAGCTGGCCGGAAACGGAGTCATAGTTGTCGCCAATTATTTTCCTGCCGATAAAGTGCAGGCCGAAAGTTGGCTGGATGAGATGCGAAAAGAATATGAGCACTGTTACATCGTGGCTGCTGATGTAACTGATTACAGCAGTTGTGGAGATATGCTTGAGTCTGTGACCGACAATATTGGCAGTATTGATATTTTAGTTAACTGTGCTGGCATAACCCGTGACAAAACGTTGAAAAGCATGAGTCCTGACCAATGGAATTGTGTGATTAATACCAATCTAAACAGTGCCTACAACGTAACCCAGCAGCTGGTTCAGGGCATGATGGAAAGAGGTTTTGGCAGAATTATTAATATTTCATCAGTGAATGGGCAAAAAGGTCAATTTGGCCAGGCAAACTATTCTGCTGCCAAAGCAGGATTGCACGGTTTTACCATGGCGGTGGCGCAGGAAACAGCTAGTAAAGGTGTTACTGTAAATACGGTTTCACCGGGTTATATAGAAACGACTATGACCAGTGAGTTACCGGAACAGGTTTTGCAGTCGATAGTGAATGCTGTGCCGCTGAAACGCATGGGTACGGCGCAGGAAGTTGCCTATGCAGTGGCCTGGTTAGCTGATCAGAAAAATGCCTATATTACCGGAGCTAACATTCCAGTTAACGGCGGTTTGTTTATGTCGTCGTAATGACATTGGAAAGCAGGTTTAAAGTTGATTAGTTTCGCCATCAATAAACCCGCTTTAATCCTTAATGCGAAGGATGGCCGTTAACAGAAATAAATCTTTCATAAAAAGTAATGGCTGTGTTCTTGATTTTTTTCTTTGCGGAAAGGTAAAGCTCAGATAAAAATTGGGCTCTCATAGTTTCTGCTCTGTGTAAATAAAAATTAAGATCAATCTCTCCATTGGCGTCCAGCTTCAGGTCAACGTCATAATCTTGTACTTCAGTGTTCATTACTTTTTTCTCGTGTTGTGTTTTAGAATAACAGGATATTAGTTCCTAAACTTTGATTGCACAATTGATCAAAATTCATCACAATGATGAAAATAATTCATCAATGGATCTCCTATTAGACGTTTGCCCCCACTTAAACCGTTAAGAGTTTTTGAGTCTGCTGCTCGCAATAAGAGTTTTAATGCTGCTGCTCAGGAGCTATTTATAACGTCATCTGCTGTTAGCCATCAGGTTAAGGCTCTTGAGCAATATCTTGGTCTATCTCTATTTGACAGGAAAAAGCGTAAAGCTGAGCTAACCCCAATAGGTGAAAAATATTTCACATTGATTAAACAAGTTTTTAATGAGCTTGAGATCGCCACTCAGCGAATTGTGGATAACCCTGAAACCGATATTGTGACCATTAGCGTTGCACCAAATTTTCTGGTTCGCTGGTTGATGCCCCGGATGAAAAGCTTTCAGCAGCGGTATCCGGATATAGAGTTACAGATCAGTGCGTCGAACGGGTTAGTCGACTTTAATAAAACCAATGTGGATATGGCGATTTATTATGGTCATGGTGACTGGCATGATATTGAAGTTACTTTTCTAAACCATGTTTACCTGGTGCCAGTCTGTAGCCCGAAGCTACTGGACAGTGAGCACCCTTTGGAAACACCTGAAGATTTAAAATGCCATACCCTGATCCATGTAAGCAAACGTTTGCATGAGTGGTCCGAATGGTTAGAGATCGCCAGGGTAAAAAATAAAGGATTTGACCATGGTTTACAATTATCCAGTAGCCAGTTAGCCACTGCCGCTGCGCAGGAGGGCTTAGGTGTTGCGCTCGGTGATAGCACTCTTTCATCAGAAGAAATTGCGCAGGGAAAACTGATCATGCCTTTTGATATTCAGCTGGATACCCACAAATCCTTTTACCTGGTTTATCAAAAAGGAAAACCTGTAAGCTCAAGCATGCAAGCTTTTAAAAGCTGGGTGATTGAAGAAATGCAACATTGAATATAACGACTTTCAATCATTTGGCATTAACCTATGGGTTACTCAGTCCATAGTCGCTGAGCAAACTTCCTGTTTACAACCCCTGGCGATATTGCGCGTTTGTCGATATTCTAATCAGCTGGTTTAATTGTTGTTGTGCCTTCTCATCACCCTTTAATATATTTTCAAAGTGAGTAATCAGCAGTGCTTTGTCCTGTTCGGCTTTAGAGCCGGCGCCAATATTTGTCAGATCAATAAAAAACTCATCAAACAATTCAGCATGATCATTTACGATGTCGATGTTTAAAAACTGCTCATGATTATAGATGCCAGGGTAGCCACCTTTTTGTTTATCAACGGCAAAAGAAACACCTTTTATATTTGTTATGGTTGTGGCTTTTGTGCACTTCAGCATACAACCATCTTCGATAGCCGGTTTTTTACAACCAATGGTTTGCTGAAAGAAACACTGGCGGCTGGTCATCATTAAAATCGGGTGATAAATGCTGTACAGTAGTTTGAAGTTTTCCGGACGTTTTATGTTTTTGATTTGCATGCGATTAATTTCATTGGAAATAAACGCTCCGGCACAATTTAATTCTTCTTTAAGTGTTAATAGTGCATAAGAGTTGGTGCTGTTCAGGAATGGACCGGCAATCCAGTCTATACCCATTTTAAAGGCTTTGTAGGCAATGCCGGTATTATTACTGACGATGCGTTCAGGGCGAACTTGCTCAAGCAATCTTACGGATTCATCATAATCTTTACCAATCAATACCGCAGGAAACCATGGAATTAGCTGAGGGTTGCGCAAAAAAATATCGATGTGTTTATTACAGTTTTTTTTCAAACTTTCGGGCAATTTGAAATACACGTCAGCATCAGTCAGGTCACACAGATGTTTATCTTTTTCATCGGCAATTAATATGGACAGGGTTGGGTTGCCTGTTGTTTTTTTATCATTAATTAATGCTGGCACTTCAACAAAAGGAATAGTTTCTACTGAATTGTTTAGCCAGAAAGCGGCCTGGTTTTTCAAGCTGGTCAGCTCTTTAAATGGAATGGTTAAGCCATCATTCAGACCAGTGCAATCAAAGTTTTCAACGGTGTAATTGTTGTTAGCGAAATTCTTAAATCGTTTTTCCAGTAAGACCTGATTGATAGCCGATTGATTGGCAGCCATAAGCGGTGTTGATGTTTGCACGGTGTGTGCTTTGTCGTTATCCCCTATCGTTAAAGTTAAACGCAAAGGTCCGTTCTGCTGGCCAGAAAAAGCTAATTTCAATGGTTGTTTAGCGATGCTGAGATATTTTATTTTTTCTGCAAGCTCCGCCCCAAGTTCATTTTTCCTGCTGTAAAGCTCCTGTTTTACTGACGTGATATCCTCCACCAAAACCGCGTGACTTTGTTCAAGGGCGTGTTTAACGCTGTGATCACGAGGATTATCGATAAACATATCCTTATTGAGGTCGCCCTGTAGAAATGAGTTTGTGAAATCACGGTTAAATACACGATGCAAATTAGAATCGTCGGCCAGTAGCTTTCCTGTTTCAACAAACTCCTTAAGCTGCTTTCGCCAGGTATCGACCACGGTATAAACATAGTGAGCGTTTTTAATACGGCCCTCAATTTTCAATGAATCAACCTGTGCATCGACTAATTCCGCCAGATCAAAATAGGCAGAGTTGTCTTTCAAATTGAGAGGGAAGCGATTACCCTCGGCCGTGATTTCATATTCATCGCGACAGGCCTGGCTGCAACTGCCACGATTACCCGAATTGCCGACGCTGACCGAGCTGGAATAACACTGCCCGGAAAATGCGATGCACAATGCTCCATGCACAAAAACTTCGGTGAGCAGGTTGTGCTCATGCGCCAGTGTTGTTAAAGATTTAATTTCATCAATATTTAATTCACGCGATAAGTTAACGCGTGTTGCGCCGATTTTTGCCAGGAATAATATCTGGCCTTCATTCAGAGTTGTCAGTTGCGTTGAAGCGTGGATATTGAGCGTTGGGAAATATCTCTTTACCAGGTTAAAAATCCCCAGATCCTGTACGATAATTCCATCAATACCCGTGTTAACCAGCTTGTTCAGCAATTTGATCAGGGCAGGGATTTCCTGTTCCAGAATGACCACGTTCAAGGTCAAAAACACTTCGCAATTGTACTCGTGTGCTAAACGTAAGATGCCGGATAAATCATCCAGAGAAAGATTAGAAGCCCGGTTACGGGCATTGAAGTTATCCAGGCCGCAATAGACTGCATTAGCACCGGCAATAACGGCGGCTTTAATGGCTTCAACATCACCACCGGGTGCTAATAATTCAATCTTTCTGTTCATGTTGCGGTTTACTGAGTTCCGTGTGGTGGCCTGATAGGCCGGTTTAATGCGGGATTTTAGCGGGAACTAGTGAGTATTGCTATGGGTTAAAGTTAACGCCGGGTCGATATGAGTCAGATAAGGTTTTTATATCCCAGCTTTTACCTTGTTAACTAGAGGATCGGTTTTTATGAAAATTTACTCGGCTATTTCGACCCGGTTCCTGCCATTTTCTTTTGCCTTGTAGAGGGCCTGGTCAGTGCGTTTTAACAGGTCATTTGCCTGCTCGCCCTGTTTAAACTGTGCTATACCGAGAGAGATCGTAACCTTCCCATATTTCTGGTTACGAGCCTTGTCTTTTAGTACGTTTTTGGAGATAGTCTCTCGAATTTGATTGGCAACTATTTCAGCGCCCTTGATCCGGGTATCTGGCAGGATAATGACAAATTCTTCACCGCCAAATCGGGCGGCAGTATCTTTTCCTTTTACGCAGGATTTAATGGTTGGACCGACAAACCGGAGTACCTTGTCTCCTATAAGATGGCCATAGGTATCGTTAAATTTTTTAAAATGGTCGATATCTGCGAGTACCACGCAAAATGACGTTTCCTGTTCGATACTATGCTGAATTTCCTGATCGAGTATCTGATCAAAAGCTTTACGGTTAGCAATACCTGTCAGAGAATCAGTCAATGATTCTTCCCTGACCTGCTCCAGTTGTCTGCGAAGCGTTTCAACTTCTCCCATCATATCGGACATCTTTGAATCAAACTTTTGTTGAGACAGTTCTTTTAATCGGGTATTTTCCATCACTTTCTGTACTTCACCGGCAAGCTCGGCAGGATCTATTGAATCGTTCAGGACATTGGCAAAATCATTTAATGAGTTAACGTAGTCATCGAGGTCTTCGTTAGAGTCATCATAGCCGCTGCGAATATTGGTGATTATTTTTTGTAGCCCAAGGCGTACAGATTCCAGCGCTTTGTCGTCCTTCACAACATGCTGTTTATATAAAGCCAGCAGGCTCTTTTCAGAAGGTTCATCCGGTTGTTTGATGAGTTCATGCAGAGCTTCTTTTAACGCCAAATTGCCTCCGCTAATGAAGTCATAGGCTATCTGGTAATTTAGCGGAGATGCAGGAAGTTTGTGCTCTGCAAGAAAAGGTAGTACCAGTCGCAAGTATTCTGATGCCTGCATATAGTCATCGGTGTATAAATAAGGTTCGGACATTATTATATTTTTAAGAAAGAGTGAATTTCACGGTAAATACTCTATATATTTCAGTCAAAATTACAACTTTAAATATTTCATTTTCTTTGCTTTTTAAACAAGCTCTGACAGGTAAAGGGCTTGTTAAATAAAAAATTTCTACTTTCGGTCGAAATGAGGTATCTATAGCTGCCATTTTTATAAGATAAAGAAGTGGTTGAAAATACCTTATAAAGAGTCAGTTGATTGAAAAAACAATCACATTTATCTTTACCTCAGGGTCATAGAAACGTTACCGAAAACAGGTTATAAACTGATCGCATCGGTAGAACCGCTGGATGCAACTGATAATACGTCTATCAAAAATACCTCTATCCAGCAAAAGCTGCTTTCAATCAATTCATGGGTGATTTTGGGATTTGTTGCCTTGATTTCTGTATCCATCTACTGGCTATGGATCGATAAGAGCAATCCTGCACCGGGTATGATTTCAGATAATAATCAGTGAGTGCTTCCGGTCGATCAAAAACTGCAGCCTGAGGTCTTCAATAATAGCCGACTGTCTACGGTCAATACGATTGCCGTGATGCCGCTTGTAAATTTAAATCAAGATCCTGATCAGGATTATGTTAGTGATGGTATGACGGATGACCTGATTGCCTATCTATCTAAAATTTTAAGCCTGTCGGTGATAGTACGTAATTCGGTCTTTAAAAAACTGCAGCATTTAATTCCATGTAAGAATCAATCTATACGAGACCGGTTATTTAAAGGACTTGAAATGGCTGCTCAGCACTGATTATTTTATTAGAAGGTGATATTCTTAAATCAGCTTAATCTATTCACAAAAACCGGTAAAATTGAAAAAATATTGTTTGGTGATTCAATATGTAAATTATAACTCTAGTTTCAATTTCTACGGTAAGCCTGTTCGGTTGTAGCATAACTACAGACCAGGGTGAACCTTCTGAATATAAAGAAGTCCAATTTGCCTGTGACCGTGGTGTTGAAGTTCAGGTTCGATTTTTCTCTAATCAGGGTCTGACTACGCTGCTAAGAAATGGTCAGGCTTTTGAACTTAAACAGCAGCCAGGCGGTACGGGTTTTTACTACAGTAATGGCCCTATGAGTATTTGTGGAAAAGCGGATGATTTATCCGTTGTAATTGGTAAGATGGCACCTTTAATGTGTAAGGCGCAATAACTTAACTAAAGTAAAACTGTAAATATTTCTGCAACCAGGTTGTAGTTGTAAAATAGGAAGAAATAATGAAATTAATAAAGCTAATAATTCTACTGCCGATTTTTTCATTAATGGCGTGTGCTACTTCAGGCGTAGATCAGATAAATAAAAACACTAAGATTAAAATTGATTACGGCGTTATTAAAACGGCAGAGCCTGTAACACTAAAATCAGAGGCTGGGAAAACTGCTGCCATTGGTGGTTTGTGGGGTCTGGTGGGTGGTTCGGATGGTAATAGAAATGACATGATAGGTGGTGCAGCAGTTGGTGCATTATTGATGGGTTTAACCACTAAAATTGCCGAAGGTACAAGGGAGGCGGCAGCTTATGAAGTTGAAAAGGAAGATGGCACTATCATCAAAGTGATAATAGATGATAAAGATATTTTGGTGGGTGACTGTGTTGCCGTAGAAAGTGGAAAAATGACAAACTTACGTAAAGTAGCGGATGATTTATGCGGTGCCCAGGTTGCAACAAAAGCAGACAGGGAAATTGCTTCAGAAATGGCCGAAGACGCCCAGTACTGTCTTTCGGCCAAACAGCAACTACTAGAAGCAAAAACTGAAGAGGCTGTAAATTCTGCATTGAAAAAGGTAAATGTATTTTGCAATTAGAATTTATGCAGCTTGCAATATAGACGCAAAATTGGTCGTTAAAATAACGGATGAAATCTGAAATTTGATGCTTCAATATAGCTGTATTCAATACAGGTTCCAGTTATGTTTAATGCAATGTCTTCTACCTTAGATACTTTTTACGATGCCTATCTAAACAAAGATAGCCGTTATGAAGGTATATTTTTTATGGCGGTGAAAACGACCGGAATTTTTTGTCGCCCGGGCTGTAAAGCAAAAACGCCTAAAAGAGAAAATGTAGAGTTTTTCCCGTCAACCGACGAAGCTCTCAAGATGGGTTACAGGCCGTGCAAAAAATGTAAACCCATGAGCCCAAAAGGAGAAGTTCCCGACCGGGTGCAACAGGCTCTGGATATTGTTCAACAACAACTGGATTGCCGGGTATCTGATCCTGAATTGAGGGCTAGTCAGATCGACCCTGCCCGTTTACGCCGGTGGTTTCAAAAAAATCATAATATGACTTTTCAGGCTTATCAGCGGTTGTTGAGAATAGGGCGAGCCTATGGGCAAATAAAGCAGGGTCAAAATGTGATTAATTCGGCTTATCAAAATGGTTACAGTTCGCTCAGTGGTTTTAATTCATCTTTTAAAAAAATCACAGGATTTACTCCCTCGAGTAGTAAGAGTCAGAAAGTTATTAACATCACCCGTTTATTGACGCCACTGGGACCCATGTTTGCCGCCGCAAACGATGATGGACTTTGCCTGCTCGAATTTACCGATCGTCGAGCCCTGGAAAAACAGATGGACCGGGTGCAGAAACGGTTATCGACGGTTTTTGTTGCGGGTGATCATCAGTTATTAATTGAGCTGCAAAAACAGCTGGATGAATATTTTAAGCAACAACGAACGCAGTTTGATATTAATCTGAACCTGGTCGGTACTCATTTTCAGCTTGCTGCCTGGTCTTCGTTGAAGTCTATTCCATACGGCGAAACCCGGTCCTATCAACAACAGGCAGTTAGCCTGGGGAAACCTGATGCTGTTCGTGCAGTCGGTACGGCAAATGGCATGAATGCGCTTGCTATTATTGTTCCCTGTCATCGGGTGATCGCTAAAAATGGTAACCTGGCAGGCTATGGTGGTGGGCTCTGGCGCAAAAAATTTCTGTTAAACCTCGAAAAAACTAATAAGAATTATCATTGAAACCGTTATATTTGTTTGAACTGGTCATCCTGGCGGCATTGTGGGGAGCCTCTTTTTTATTTATGCGAATGGGTGCACCGGAATTTGGACCCATAGTGTTAATTTTTTTACGCACCGGCATTGCCGCTACCTTTTTATTTCCGATTGTTTTGGTTACGAAAAAGTGGATTCTCATCAAGGAGAATGCTTTTTTACTGTTTGTTGTCGGAGTGGTTGGCACCGCCCTGCCCTTCAGCCTGTTAAGTTATGCGGTGCTTTCGGTGAGTGCGGGTTATGCTTCTATAGTAAATGCGACCGCCCCGATATTTACCGCCATCATTGCCTGGTGGTGGGTCAGAGATGAATTAAGTTTTAGTGCAGTGGTGGGCCTGGTGGTCGGGTTTATAGGGGTTTTCATTCTTGCTTTTGATAATCAGGGTAGTAGCTCGGGGGTCAGTTTGATACCGGTGCTGGCAGGTCTGGGAGCAACCTTTTGTTATGGCTTAGGTGCTAATTTCACCAGGCAAAAACTCGGCCATGTTAACCCGTTGGCGTTGGCCTGTGGAAGTCAGCTGGGTGCCGCGATCAGTTTGTTGCCTCTGACAGTCTGGTTATGGCCTTCACAGTTGCCAGGTCAACAGGCCTGGGTTTCAGTCACTTTGCTGGGCATAGCCTGTACGGCCTTTGCATTCATTATATATTTTAGACTTATTGCTAATGTGGGCGTGAATAAAGCCATTACGGTCACTTACCTGATTCCCTTTTTTGGCGTGGTCTGGGGTATGATTTTTCTCAACGAAGCGCTTACGCTGTTTATGTTGGCAGGCGGTTTGTTCATCCTGACTGGCGTTGCTTTGAGTACAGGCATCTTTAAATCCAGAAAATTTAACTAGACAATATTCCATCCTGTTTGATACTGTATTTTCTCAATTCAATTAAGGATGATTAGAATATGAAAAGGATTTTTCTGGCAGGACTGCTATTTATTACCAGCTTAAGCGCCCAGGCTGTTTCCCCTGATTTGATATTACTGACTCCATATCAGGCAGACATGGATATCAATGGCTGGTTGATGAGTGAAAAGCTGGATGGCGTAAGAGCTTACTGGAATGGGCAGCAGTTGTATTCACGCAAGGGCAATAAACTGGCTGCTCCAGACTGGTTTACCAGTAAATTACCTCCCTTTGAACTGGATGGTGAGCTATGGATAAAGCAGGGTCAGTTTGAACAGGTTCTGTCTATTGTCTCGAGGAATGAGCCGCATTCTGGCTGGCAAGCTATAAGTTATAATATTTTTGAAGTACCGAATGCTCAGGGAGGTTTTGCTGAAAGGCTGAACAAGCTTCGGCAGTACATGAACTCTCAACCGCTTAAACATCTACGAATAATTCCTCAAATAATCTGTATCAATAAAAATCAGCTTGATGCCCAGCTAAAACGGGTTGAGCTAAAAGGTGGTGAAGGGCTGGTTTTAAGAAACCCCGATAGTCCGTATGAAACGGGACGCAGCCTAAATGCTGTTAAGGTTAAAAGCTATGATGACATGGAAGGAGTCGTCATTGGTTACAGGCAGGGTAAAGGCAAGTACACGGGAAAGGTTGGATCACTTTGGGTTGAAATTGATGGAAACAGGCGGTTTTATATCGGTACAGGATTGAGTGATAAAGAGCGTTCTAACCCTCCTCCAATTGGCAGTGAAATAACTTTTAAGTATCTTGGGTTCACCAGTAACGGCATTCCACGATTCGCATCTTTTATGCGTATCAGAAAAATGCATTAAATATTTTCAGTAAAGCTATACTGCAAAAATAATAAACTGAGAATCAACATGAAAATTAAAGTCCTGATCACCGGTGGAACTATCGATAAATCTTATAATATGCACAATGGTGAGTTACATTTCGTGGATTCACATATCCCTGCAATGCTGGCAGAAGGCAGGTGTAAAGCAGATTATGAACTGGACACTTTAATGCTCAAAGACAGTCTGGATATGAATGAGCAGGATCGATTGCAAATTCTTGGTAGTTGTCAGCAGAGCGAACACAAAAAAATCATAATCACTCATGGAACCGATACCATGGTGCAAACCGCTCAATTCCTGGATTCCCGCATAGAAGATAAAACTATCGTAATGACGGGTGCTATGACGCCTTATGTTTTTGATAAGTCAGACAGCCTGTTTAACCTGGGCACTGCTTTCACCGCAGCGCAATGCCTTGCCGCAGGAGTCTATGTCTGTATGAATGGGCGTGTATTTAAAGCTTCTAATGTGGTCAAAAATAGACAGGAAGGTATTTTTGAGACTTTGATGTAAATAAAAGTCAAAAGAATGTCACCATCAAGTGATGAGGCACACTAAGATAGATCAATATGGGGTAACAAATGTCTAAATTTGATGACAACGACTGGTTTTATCTGGCGTTATTTTTCAATTATTTTTTCTTCTTCGTGGTGAAAGGTGTTTAAAAAATCCTCACTACAAAATCTGTAAACCTTTGCCTTTTAAATATTTGCCAATGGCATGGGACAGGGCAGTAAATCCGAAACTGGCCGTTACTCCCACAAAAGAACCAAGACCTGTTGCACAATCCAGTGTGGTTTGATGCCTGGACTCTGGTTTCTCATAACTGATGGTTCCATCATGTGCAGGATAAACCGCTTGTTGAGTCGAGAAAACGCAGTCTATGCCAAATCGACGTTTGGGGTTGCGAGTATAATTTAACTGGTGGCGTAGATTGGCACGTACTTTTGCAAGTAATGGATCGTTAAAGGTCCGGGTAAGGTCGGTGACTTCAATTTTACTGGGGTCGGTTAAACCTGCTGCCCCGCCAGTCGAAACCAGCTTAATTTTATTGCGTCTCAGGTAATGCAGCAGAGATAGTTTCTGTGCCGCATGATCGATTGCATCGATGACATAATCATATTGCTGGAAATTGAATTTCTCAAGGTTGGCTCGAGTGATCAGGTCATCGATTGCAGTGCATTCACACTCGGGATTAATTTGTAGAATGCGTTCTGCCAGTGCCTCTACTTTACTTTGTCCCAGGGTATTTTGCAGAGTATGAATTTGGCGGTTGGTATTAGTCAGCTCAATATCATCATGATCAATCAGGGTGATAGAGCCAATACCTGATCGTGCAGCCGCTTCGGCAGCCCAGGAACCTACTCCACCGACACCAATGATACAGAAACTCGCCTGTTGAAGGTGTTCCAGGGCGTCTAAACCATATATTCTGGATAGTCCGGAAAAGCGCTGCAGGTAATTTTCAGAAAGCATATAAATTAGGTATAGAGTAACTGTTTAGCGTTATTAAAAGTCAAAAAAGCTCACCATGAAGCTAGATCATTATGTGGCATTAAATTTTTATCAATATAATGGAATCGACTGATTTACCAGATATTTTTAGTAAAATTTAATTCTCTTTGTGTGCCTCGTGGTGAAAAATCTTTTAAAAGTGATCCAATATTGAAAATGTAGAGTAGATACAGTTTTTAAAGAATCTATAAAGTCTATTGGAGAACGAAAACTATGTCATTACAATAGTGCTCCCGAAGATCAGGAAAAATCATGAATAGCAGTTGTTTGTTTACCATTTCGGCACCATCAGGTGCGGGCAAGACCAGTCTTGTTAAAGCGTTATTAGATAAAAAAAATGATATCACCGTGTGTGTTTCACATGCCACTCGCGATAAAAGACCTGGTGAGATTGATGCAAAGGATTATCACTTTGTGACAATTGAGGCTTTTGAGAAAATGGTTGAAAACGATGATTTTCTGGAGCATGCAAAAGTATTCGATAATTACTACGGGACTTCTCAAAAGGTTGTAGAAGAGTTATTGCAGCAGGGTAAACACGTCATTCTGGAAATCGACTGGCAAGGTGCGCTTCAGGTGAAGCAGAAATTGCCGGATACCGTGGCTATCTTCATTTTGCCTCCTTCGCGTGAAACCTTAAGGCAGCGGCTGACCGACAGGGCGACCGATGATGAGACTATTATCGAACGTCGAATGGTAGATGCTGATAAAGAAATGTCGCACTATAGTGATGCAGAATATTTGATCATTAACGATGATTTTGATCAGGCACTGTATGATCTTGAATGCGTGATTCACAGTCAGTCGATGATTTTAGAGCGTCAAAAACACAAAAATAAGCAATTAATCGAGTCAATTCCTCAACAAATGGTTTAAACCTGTTGCCGTTTTGTTATCATACGCGGCTGTTTAATAAAATATTACTCCGTGGAGTCAAAGAATAATGGCACGTATTACTGTTGAAGATTGTCTGGAAAATGTCGATAACCGTTTCGAACTTGTGTTACTGGCAGCCCGTAGAGCAAGACAAATTTTAACGGGCGCTGATCCTATGCTTCCGGAAGACAATGATAAGCCGACTGTTATCGCACTGCGTGAAATCGCAGATGGACTGGTTAGCAATCAAAGCATGGATGAAATGGAAACAAAACACGCAATGGCTGCTATATCTACCGAAGAAGAATTGATCAAGGAAATTGCACAAAATAGTTTGAATTCGGCTCCTCCAGCAGCTTAACGCTAACGAAATATGGCTGGTGTTACACTCAAAATAATATCCTGATGACGAGTCCGGATAGCGTCAAATCCCAATTATCTTATCCGGGAAAATCGTCCAAAAAAGGCTCAGGACGCTATTTAATTAGCGACCTTTGCTCTGATCTCGAAGACTACCTGAAAAGCACACAGGTAGCCGAAGTTTATCGCGCCTATCTTTTTGGCGCACATGCCCACGAAGGCCAGAAGCGAATTTCCGGCGAACCCTATATTTTTCATCCCATCGCAGTTGCCCGCATCATGTGTGAAATGCGCATGGATTATAAAAGTATTATTGCTGCACTGTTGCATGATGTTATAGAAGATACCCCCACCCTGAAAGAACAACTGGCTGAAGATTTCGGTGATGAAGTCGCCAATCTGGTTGATGGGGTCAGTAAGCTGACCCACCTGGACTCTGTCTCCAAGGCAGAACAGCAGGCAGAAAACTTCCGTAAAATGCTGCTGGCGATGGTGAAAGATATCCGGGTCATATTGATTAAACTGGCAGATCGTTTACATAACATGCGCACTCTGGGAGCTATGCGCGCAGATAAACGTCGTCGGATATCCAAAGAGACGATAGAAATTTATGCGCCAATCGCGAATCGCCTCGGCATTTATAATTTACGCCACGAACTGCTGGATTTATCCATTAAAAATGCTTATCCAATGCGATACAGGGTTCTAAAAAATGCCTGTAAAGAAGTTGTCGGGCATCGTAAGGAAATTTTTCTGACCATAGAAACCGCTATTAAGGATCGCCTTAAGGTTGTTGAAATTAAAGCTAAAGTAAAACATCGGCGTAAAAATATTTATAGTATTTATCGCAAGATGAAGGAAAAAAAAATCAACTTCAAAGAGCTATCTGATGTTTATGGCGTAAGGATACTGTGTAACTCGGTTGATGACTGCTATCGAATATTAGGGGTTATGCATAACTTGTATAAACCGATTCCCGGTAAGTTTAAAGATTATCTGGCTATTCCTAAAGCCAATGGTTATCAGTCATTGCATACCAGCCTGTTCGGGCCACACGGGGTGCCGATTGAGGTTCAGATTCGAACTAAATCCATGGAGCGAGTTGCGAAATCAGGTATTGCGGCTCACTGGTTGTATAAAAAAGGTGATGATAACAGTACTGAAACCGCGCAAACCCGTGCACTGGAGTGGCTTAGGGGGTTGCTCGAAATGCAGCAAAAGGCAGGCAGCTCACTTGAGTTCCTGGAAAGCGTCAAAGTCGATCTTTTCCCCGATGAAATTTACGTTTTTACGCCACATGGCGACATCAAAAAATTACCCAGAGGTGCTACAGTCGTTGACTTTGCCTACGCCGTTCACACTGATATCGGCAATACCTGTGTCGCAGCGCGTATTGAACGACGAATGAGCCCGTTAAGCTCGAGACTTTATAACGGTCAGTTGGTTGAAATTATTACTTCTGAACAATCTCGTCCGCATCCCAGCTGGCTAAATTATGTGATTACCGCTAAAGCACGAACGCATATTCGTCATTTCCTCAAGTCTCTACAACAGGAAGAAGCAGAAATTCTAGGGCAGCGATTATTGCAGCAGGCTATAAACCAGCAGGTTGGCAAGGAGTATATTCTTGAGCCTAACCAGGTCAGTCATGTGCTTGAAAATTATCGATTGAATGATTATCAGGATTTACTATCAGAGATAGGCCTTGGTAATCGAAATGCCAGCATGGTCGTTAAGGCTTTATTAGATGATCAGGATGGGGAGGATGTCACCCAGTTAGATGCATCGGGCAAGCCATTACCGATTAAGGGAACGGAAGGGCTGGTGGTTTCCTATGCTAAATGTTGCAGGCCGGTACCCGGAGATCATATTGTTTCGCATTTTTCTCAGGGTAGAGGTCTTGTTGTGCATCGTTATAATTGCAAGAATATGTATGATCCGCAGCATAGCAATCGTAAACAGGATGTGCAGTGGGCAGAACATATAGAAGGAGAGTTTCAAACGGGTATTCGGGTTGAAGTGAATAATCAACGTGGTGCACTTGCACGTATGGCAGCGACCATATCCGATATGTCATCCAATATTGAGCAGGTCAATCAGTCAGAAAAAAATGGTCTGATAACTGCTATCGAATTTATTATAACGGTGCGAGATAGAATTCACCTGGCCAGAATCATGAAAAAATTGCGAGCCTTAGCAGCTGTGAATAAAATATTCAGAATTTAACCTTATGCGGGAATCACATGACTAAAGAAATTATATCCACAGATCAGGCTCCGGCGGCCATCGGTACTTATTCCCAGGCAGTAAAGGTAGATAAAACTGTTTATCTGTCGGGCCAGATTCCACTCGATCCAGCAACTATGGAAGTTGTTGATGGAGGTATTCAGGCTGAAATAGTTCAGGTATTTAAGAACCTTACTGCAGTCTGTGAAGCCGCAGGTGGTAATTTACAGGATATTGTTAAACTCAATATATTTCTGACAGATTTATCAAACTTCCCCATCGTTAATGAAATTATGTCACAGAATTTTGAGACCCCATATCCTGCTCGAGCAGCCATTGGTGTGTCAGAGCTGCCAAAAGAGGTCGGTGTGGAAATGGATGCCGTCATGGTAGTGGATTAACATTTTTTCGTATGCCCTCTATGGATGACTGGAGCAGGGAAGATGTATCCACACTAAAAGGGGTGGGGCCAAAGTTAAAAGAAAAACTGGCACGCCTCGGTCTTAATAACAAACAGCAAATGTTATTTCATTTGCCGCTAAGATACGAAGATAGAACCCGGTTAACGGCACTCGGCTCTATTCAGTCCGGGCAAAGAGCTTTAATTCAGGCAGAAATATTACAGTCAGGCATTAGCTTTCGTCGGCAGGGCAGAAGCCGGCGGATTATGCTGGTTAAACTGTCTGATGGAACCGGGTTTTTAACCCTGCGTTTTTTTAACTTCAGTGCCTCCCAGCAAAACAAGCTGGAAAAAGGAAGCTGGATTCGCTGTTTTGGTGAAACCAGAATGGTGATGGGTTCCATTGAAATGGTGCACCCGGAATATGAAATCATTAACCCTGATCAACCTCCCCCGCTGAATTCATTTCTAACGCCGGTTTACCCGGTAACCGATGGTTTACATCAGTTAAGTTTGCGCAAAATCATGTTGCAACTGATCGCCCAGTTATCACAACAGGGTTTGAGCGAAACATTACCCCTGCAGTGGGTAGAGTCGCATCATTTACCCTCTGTTACCCGGGCTTTACAGATTTTGCATAATCCTGAGAATCAGCAGGATGTGATAAAAATTCAGTCAACCCAACACCCTGCACAGCAACGTTTCATCATTGAAGAACTCACGGCTCACCGCTTAAGTTTGCTACAGCGCAGACAGCAAATACGTCGCTTGCACTGCCCGTCGATCAAACCCTCGTCGCATTATCAACAACAGTTACTCTCTGTACTGGAATTTGAATTAACCAATGCTCAGCACAGAGTTATTGCGGAGCTTATGGCTGACTTCAAACTCAACCAGCCGATGATGCGACTTATCCAGGGAGACGTGGGTAGTGGTAAAACGATTGTCGCGGCAATGGCAGCATTACCGGTCATTGCATCGGGTTATCAATGCGCTCTCATGGCCCCCACAGAAATTCTGGCGGAACAGCATTTTCAGAATTTTTCAAAATGGTTTGAAGGCCAGGGTATAAAAGTCATTAGCCTGATGGGTGCAGACAAAGGTAAAAAAAGAACGCTAAAAGAAGAGTCGATCGCAACCGGTGAAGCACAAATGATAGTGGGAACCCATGCACTGTTTCAGGCCAGTGTTAAGTTCAACTCTCTGGGTTTGATCATAATCGATGAGCAGCATCGTTTTGGTGTCGATCAGCGGCAGGCATTGCAGAAAAAAGCCGAAAAAAATATTATGCCGCATCAGCTTATTATGACTGCGACCCCTATTCCAAGAACTTTAGCGATGTCGGTGTATGCTGATCTGGACTACTCTCAAATCGATGAATTACCTCCCGGGCGGACACCGGTAAAAACCTCTATCATTTCCCAGTCAAAACGTGATGAATTGATTAACTCAGTGCGAGCAGCCTGTGCCAAAGGACAACAAATTTACTGGGTGTGCACATTGATTGAAGAATCCGAAGTATTGCAATGTGAAGCGGCACAGCTCACCTTTGAAAATTTACAAAATCAAATTCCTGAAATAACGGTTGGGCTGGTTCATGGACGCATGAAAAGCGATGAGAAAGAACGGGCTATCAGTGCTTTTAAACAGGGAAAAACCCAATTACTGGTTGCGACTACTGTTATTGAAGTGGGTGTTGATGTGCCCAATGCCAGTATCATGATTATCGAAAATCCGGAGCGGTTGGGTCTGTCACAAATACATCAATTACGCGGTCGTGTAGGCAGGGGTAATATTGAAAGTTTTTGCCTGTTACTGGTGAAAAGTGATTTATCAAAACAGGTAAGCAATCGACTGGAGGTTATTCGAAATCATCAGGATGGTTTTATCATTGCTGAAAAGGATCTTGAAATTCGAGGTGCCGGTGAAGTTATGGGAACACGGCAAACGGGTGAAGCCAGTTTCAAAATCGTCGACCTGGTGCGTGATAAACGCTGGTTTTCTCAGGCTGAACAGTTAGCTGAACTTTTAATGCAGGATTCTGAATCATTACAACGACAACAGTTGCTGGATAACTGGATCGGCCATAAAGCGGAATATTCCGATGTTGGATAAAATTTTGAGTCAATCAAAAATAAAGCTATGAGGGTCAATGTCTCAGCATCAGCCACTTAAGTACTGATCTAACTTGTCTATGCGGGCATAAAAAATAGTGCCTGAGATGATAAAGGTCATGTGCAGCTGGCCTTAAGCTGGTAGACTGACCGCAATTATCTAACAGGCAATGCTTCTGATTTTAAACTTTATTAACCGTGAGCTTCAACACTTAATGGCTTGCGGTATACGCTGAGACCAATGAAAACCGACAATTCCCCCCCAATAAGAAAAGAGCTGGTCGACCCATTCGGCCGAAAAATTGAATATGTTCGTTTATCGGTTACTGATAAATGCAATCTACGCTGCTTCTACTGCCTTCCAAAAGGCTTCAAAGATTTCGAAACCCCTGATAACTGGTTAAATTTCGATGAAATTGAGCGCGTGATCAAAGTCTTTGGTGAATTGGGTGTTAATCGAATTCGGATGACCGGTGGTGAACCCCTGGTTAGAAAAAACTTGCCGGAACTTGCTTCCAGAATATCCAGTTTACCGGGAATAGATGATTTATCGTTGTCGACCAATGCGACTTTACTGGATCTACAGGCCGAAGCTTTGTATGAATCTGGAATCCGTCGCATCAATGTCAGCCTGGACACCATGCACGAAGAACAGTTTGCCGATATTACCGGTGGTGGAAAGTTACAGGAAGTATTAGACGGATTGAAAAGATCCAAAGAAGTGGGTTTTAAACCGATCAAGGTCAATATGGTCGTTATGAAAGACACCAGCCTGGATGATTATCAGCATGTGCTTGAATACTGTCTGGAAAATGATTTTACCCTGCGTTTTATCGAAACCATGCCAATGGGTACCCCGGGACGTGATGCCAGTGATCAATATATTAGCCTGGAAACGGTTAAAAATCGTCTGAAAGAGCAATATGATCTGGTACCCGGAATTATGACGGGTGGTGGACCTGCCAAATACTACCGAATAAATGGTACCGATTTTGAAATAGGTTTTATCACGCCTATCTCCCAGCATTTCTGTGAATCCTGTAATCGCGTCAGATTATCTGTCGACGGAACTCTATACCTCTGTCTGGGGCAGGATGACAAACTTGAATTAAGGCCATTATTACGTGCAGGTATTTCTGATGATGAGTTGAAGCAGGCCATTATCGATGCTGTCTCGAAAAAGCCGGAACGTCACGAGTTTAATGAAAAACCAGGTCAGGTAGTACGCCTGATGGCTTTAACCGGCGGATAAAAACCTCTTTAGCTTAGCTGCAAAACGGGGTATTTCTGTTGTGGAAATTAACCTGTTTTCTGGTTTCCACCTCAACAACCTCTTACATAATACACTTAATAGAAGATATCAATATGGGACATGCAGATTCAAAAAATGCGGAATTCATTCCTTTAAACATTGCGATTATGACAATTTCAGATTCGCGTACCGATGAAAATGATACGTCGGGTAATACC
Organism: Gammaproteobacteria bacterium; assembly: GCA_024225395.1. Taxonomy (GTDB): domain Bacteria; phylum Pseudomonadota; class Gammaproteobacteria; genus JACNJF01. The sequence goes on along the minus strand of JAAEMR010000193.1, from coordinate 33,707 downwards.
TTGATCGCCCGATTAGAGAAGGCTGGTCATCAACTGGCGGAAAAACTTATAGTGCCTGATAACCGTTACCAGATTCGAGCCGTTCTATCCGGCTGGATTGCTGACCCTGAAGTGCAGGCTGTCATCACCACGGGTGGTACCGGTCTAACCGGACGTGATATCACGCCGGAAGCGGTCACTCCCTTGTTTGATAAGTCGATCGAAGGTTTTGGCGAATTATTTCGCAGCCTGTCTTACAAACTGATCAAAACATCCACCGTCCAGTCCAGAGCATTGGCCGGGCTGGCGAATGGAACCCCTGTTTTTTGCCTGCCGGGTTCACCGGGCGCCTGTAAAGATGGTTGGGATGGCATTATTGAAGACCAGCTGGATATGCGCCACAAGCCCTGTAATCTGGTTGAAATGATGCCACGTTTTCTGGAGGTTTAACATGTCTGGATGTGAATCAGGCGACTGCGGTTGCGATACAATTAAAGTTGATTTAATTCCTTATGATCAGGCGTTGGAAAACTTGCTGAGTTTTGCCAATAACGTAGAAAATACAGATATTGTCAGTTTGACAGAAGCCCTGAACCGGACTTTAGCTGAAGACCTAAAATCAGCGATCAATGTGCCACCTGCGGCCAATTCAGCGATGGATGGTTATGCAATACGTTTAGATGATGTTAAAAGTGGCGAAACAACCACACTAAAGGTTAGCCAGCGTATTCCCGCAGGTGAAATTGGGGAACCGGTTGCTGCTGGCACTGCAGCGCGAATTTTTACCGGTGCCGTGGTGCCCGCTGACGCCGATGTGGTTATCATGCAGGAGCAGGTTGAAGCTGCTGGCGATAATATGTCTTTCGATGCAGACGTAAAACGCTGGCAAAATATCCGTGCAGCGGGTGAAGACATTTCGGAAGGTCAGACGATTTTGCAAAAAGGCACCAGGTTAAGGGCCCAGGACCTGGGGCTTGCAGCATCTATCGGAACCAGTCACTTCGAGGTAACACGCAAAGTACGAGTCGGTATTTTTTTTACCGGTGATGAGCTGATTGAGCCGGGTAAACCATTAGAACCGGGTAAAATTTATGATTCCAACCGTTATACCTTAACCGGCCTGTTACAGAATATGGGATGTGAAATTGTAGACCTCGGCATTGTCGGTGATACTTTTGAACAGACAACTAAAGCTATTATGGAAGCCACGGAAACGACTGATCTGGTGATTACCAGCGGTGGAGTTTCTGTTGGTGAAGAAGACCATGTGCGTATCGCGTTGGAGAAGCTTGGCGAACTACATATGTGGCGACTAAAAATCAAGCCGGGCAAGCCGTTGGCTTTTGGTATCGTAAATGACACGGCTTTTATGGGTTTGCCGGGCAATCCTGTTTCTGCGTTTGCCACTTTTTGTCTGTTTGTTGCTCCATTCATTAAAAAATTACAGGGACGCACAAAGATTTACACTGAATCGACGCAGGTCATGGCAAATTTTGAATGGCCCAAACCTGATCGAAGACGCGAATTTACCCGTGCGAAAATAACCCGTAATAACAATAACCAGTTGCAGGCTAGCCTGTACCCCAACCAGGGTTCCGGTGTGTTAATGTCTACCAGCTGGGCAGATGGGTTTGTGGATATTGCTGAAGACACTACAGTAACATCAGGCGATCAGGTTAACTATATGTCTTTTAAAGATATTCTGGAGTAAAAATGGCCAACCTACTTTATTTTGCCAGTTTAAGAGAGACTCTTGATTCAGATAAAGAGCAGCTGGACCTTCCCGACAATATCTCCAATATCAGCGATTTAAAAAACCTTCTGGCTGAACGAGGTGGTTCATGGTCTGCTGCTTTTACCAGCAATACCTCTTTGTTGGTTTCAGTAAACCAGCAAATGGCTGATGATCAGGCCACTATTCAAAATTCAGATGAAATTGCCTTCTTTCCACCGGTTACCGGCGGTTAAGCATGTTGATATCCGTTCAACAGGAAGATTTTGATGTCGCAGCAGTGACCAGAGAACTGTGCGGGAATCGCAAAGATCTTGGTGCAGTCGTGACTTTCTCTGGAATAGTGCGAGATCAATCAACTGATCAAAACCTGATTGCACTTGAGCTTGAACACTATCCGGGAATGACTGAAAAAGCGCTTGAAGATATTGCACACTCGGCGATGAAACGCTGGGATATTGTTGATTTGGCAATAACTCATCGGGTTGGTCAATTAAAACCGGCTGAGAATATAGTTATGGTTGTTGTCATTTCAGCACATCGAAAAGAAGCCTTCGATGCCTGTGAATTTTTAATGGATTACCTGAAAACACAGGCACCTTTCTGGAAAAAAGAAATTACCCGGCAGGGAGAAGAGTGGATAGAGTTTAAACAAAGTGACCAACAGGCAGCTGATCGTTGGAAATAACGGTTAATTATTTTCCACGTTGATTAATTTTTCATTGATTATCAGAAATGGAGTTTCAGATGAAAAAATAACCTATAAACAGGCCAAAAAGGTCTGAGTAAAGAGCAGGTTTGTGCCACATCTTCAGGAAGCGTTTAGACCGGAGAGTCTCATGAAGCCGCGGCTAAACGTGAAAGCAAAGAAGAAACAGGCCTGGATGTATTACTGGTTTGTTAGCTCAATACCTATGTCGGACGTTTGATGACGGTGGGTTTGTTGCACGACATGTCTGGATCACTAAACCTGTAGCAGAAAAAATAGCACCCGTATTACAGATGAAATAGCCGAATGTCGATTTTTTTTGAAGCTAGAGTTTGAAGCTTTGTACCTGCAGGGGAAAATTCGAATGTATCATACAAAACTTATTTTTAAAGTAGCATTGGCGCTGTTAAGTGACCAATAAATTTTTGCTGGTATTTGCGTAATAATTCATTAATATAACACCCATCGCCCGATAATTTTTAAAGAACAAGGTTTATTTGTGAAATTTAGCCATGAAGATATCGGGTAATCTTCTCCCTCTCCCTTCGAGCTCTGTTAACCAGGGTCTGTCTGATAATCGCCAGCCGTTATCAGAGCGCCAGCTTGAGTCTGAACATAAAAATCGTCAGCAAACGGTTGAGTATGTGTTTAAAGGTGAAATTCTTGAAGATGTTTCTGCCGATGAACGTAATCAAAACCCTTATATGCAATCCATTGATCCTGCCAATCTGGGTGCAATCTCCAGTTATGTAAATTCTTATTCTGCAGTCTCGCGCCAGGGTCAGTTAGTGGATATTTTTATTTAGGCAGCATCCTGTCAGCTGTTACAATTAGCGGTTTTATCACAGCGCTTATTTATCATGGATGTTTCCCACATCATAGACTCTCTCAATGATTATCAGCGAGAGGCAGTTACCGCAGAACCCAAACCTGTTTTAGTATTAGCTGGTGCCGGCAGTGGTAAAACCCGGGTATTGATTCATCGCATCGCCTGGGTTTGTGAAGTTAATGGTCTCTCTCCTTTCAGTGTGCTTGCAGTAACTTTTACCAATAAAGCAGCAAAAGAAATGCGCGGACGTGTTGAACAGATTTTAGGGATTTCAGCCGCTGCCATGTGGGTGGGCACTTTTCATGGACTGGCACACAGAATGTTGCGTGCACACTGGCAGGAAGCCGGGTTGCCACAGGCTTTTCAGATTCTGGATAGTGATGACCAGTTACGCATGGTTAAACGTGTGCATAAACAGCTGGAAATGGATGACACCAACTGGCCGCCAAAACAGTCACAATGGTTTATAAATCAATGTAAAGACGATGGTTTGCGCGCTGCTCATGTCGATGCGGGTTACGATAAGATTAAACAGCAGTTAGTTCAGGTGTATAAAACCTATGAAGAAATGTGTCAGCGTGGCGGCGTCATCGATTTTGCAGAACTGTTGTTAAGGTCGCTGGAGCTGATTCGGGATAATGATGGTTTAAGAGATCATTATCAGAAACGTTTTCAGCATATCCTGGTAGATGAGTTTCAGGACACCAATGCTATCCAGTATGCCTGGTTGCGATTACTGGCCGGGCCTCAAACGCCGGTTTTTGTGGTGGGTGATGATGACCAGTCTATTTATGGCTGGCGCGGTGCAAAAATAGAGAACATCCAGCATTTTGAAAGAGACTTTCCGACGACTCAAGTCATTCGGCTGGAACAGAATTATCGTTCAACCTCTACTATTTTAAAGGCGGCTAATGCGCTGATTGAACATAATCAGGGGCGCATGGGTAAAGACCTGTGGACCGATGGTGAGCCAGGTGATCCGGTTCTTTTTTACAATGCCTACAATGAAAAAGATGAAGCTCGTTTTGTGATAGACAGGATTCAAAACTGGCAGGATCAGGGGCGAAGTCGAAATGATGTGGCGGTATTATACCGTTCCAATGCTCAGTCACGTCAGTTTGAAGAATACCTGGTAGCCCGGGGCATACCCTACCGGGTTTATGGTGGATTACGCTTCTTCGAGCGGGCGGAGATAAAAGATGCACTGGCTTATCTTCGTATGCTTGGTAATCCACAGGATGATACGTCGTTTGAACGTACCATTAATCATCCTCCTCGTGGTCTGGGTCAAAAATCTGTTGATCTGGTTAGAGAGTATGCTCGTGGAAAGAGTTTGTCGTTATGGTCAGCTGCACTCGAGCTGCTGGAAACGAATCAGTTGACGGCTCGTGCCAAGACGGGTGTATCCAGTTATATCGACCTGATTACCAAAATTCAGTCAGACAGTAAAATTTTAGCATTGTCCGAGCAAATCAGACTTTGTATTGAAAGCACCGGTTTAAAGACTCATTTTGAAAAGGACAAAACTGAGAAAGGTGAGACTAAAAGGGAAAACCTGCAGGAATTAATTGGGGCAGGTAAAAGCTTTGAATTTGAAAATAATTCAGAAATTGAAGACATGACTGATCTGGATGCCTTTCTGGCCCATGCTGCGCTGGAAGCCGGTGAAGGACAGGCCGATGACTGGGAAGAGTGTGTGCAATTGATGACCATGCATTCGGTCAAAGGGCTGGAATTTCCACTGGTATTTATGGTCGGCATGGAGGAAGGCTTGTTTCCGCATCAACGTTCTGCTGAAGAACCGGGGCGTATGGAAGAAGAACGCCGACTCTGTTATGTGGGTATCACTCGTGCCAGGGAGCAGTTAATTGTATCCAGCGCTGAAGTCAGAAGGCTGTATGGCAATGATAGTTATAATAAGGTTTCACGGTTTATCAAAGAGCTACCTGCTGAACTGGTTGAAGAGATTCGTCCGAAAGCGCAATTTAGCCGCCCTGTTTATCAAACATCGAAGACAGTGAGCAAGCAGCAAACTGAACGGGATGTCGGGCTATCCGTGGGGCAACGCGTTAGTCATGGTAAGTTTGGTGCTGGCGTTATTATCAATATTGAAGGGCAGTCAGCCCAGGCAAGAGTGCAGGTTAACTTTGAATCTGCTGGCAGTAAATGGTTGATGTTAGCCTATGCCAATCTTCAACCAGCATAAAAACTTTTACCTGTGAAAATAAAATTTCGTGTAAATACAGTCACTTAATATAATATTAGTAAATTATAATAAATTAATGCTTGACTATATAAGTAAAGACTAATATAGTTCGCTTCATCGAATTTAACTTATTTAATTTTAACTTTTTGGAGACTTATGTCATGAAAAAAATCATAACTGCAGCTGCTATTTTACTTGCTACAACTTCTGCTCAAGCTTTCTGGGGTGGTGATGACTACAACAGTAATGGTTACGGAAATGGTAACTACTACGGAAACGGTTACGGAAACGGAACTGGCGAATACCGTGGTGAAGGAAACGGTCGTGGTGCTGGTCGTGGTAAAGGTCGTGGAAACGGTGAAGGCGAGATGGATTTCTCTATGAGTTTCAAAGGTCGTGCTAAAGCCGATATGGATACAGAAATGGACGGAAACACTGACTGGAATGGTAACGGATACGGAAACGGTAACTTCGACGGAAACGGAAACTACTACGGAAACGGTTACGGAAACTACTATGGTAACAGCAACAACAACGGTTACGGATATGCTCCTCAGTATGGTTATGCTCCACAGGCGCCTGTAGCTCCTGTAGCTGCAGTTCCTGCTGCACCAGCTGCTGCACCAGCTAAGTAATTTAGCTTCTGGTTTCCTGGAGGGCTTTGCTCTTCAGGGAACTAATTCAGATTGTTTCTTTCTCCTCCTTTAGAAACAATCTGGATTAGTTTATGAATACCAGTTTTATCCTCTTGGTGATTATTTGACGGGCTTTTGGCCCGTCTTTTTTTTGTACCTGGATGTGCTTATGCTGTGAGCCAATGGATGGGCAGGAACAGTATTCTCACCGAAGGCAGGTAACCTAATAGCTGTATTCGAACAAATAGCGATGAGGTAGAGCAGAAGACGGTTTAGATGGGCTAAAGATCTGCATATACTGCGTGCCCGGGGCAGATAATTTGCTACTGTTCCATCAATTATAAAAAACAGATAAACCAGTAAACAGAATTATGTGATAAATCATGTTCTGTTAAACTAAACTAGTCAATTTGGAGAAAATGAATGTCAGATCAACGCGTTTCAAATAAAAAACATGTCATGTTTAGTTATACCATTGTCGATGCCGATGCTGGAGATGTACTGGAACAGGTAGAAATTCCCATGGGCTATATTCACGGTGGCGAACAACGTATGTTCGACAAGGTGGAAAAAGCAATGGAAGGTTGTGTAACCGGTGATGAAATAGAAGTTACTTTAACGGCTGCCGAAGCTTTTGGTGAAGCCGATCCTGAACTTGTCTTTACCGATTCAATAGAGAATGTGCCACCACAGTTCCATCAAGTGGGAGCCGAAGTAGAGTTTAAAAATGATCAGGGTGAAGTTAAGTCTTTTACCGTAACGAAAATTGAAGATGGTCTTTTAACCATTGATGGTAATAACCCGCTGATTGGTAAAAATATTACTTTTAAAGTGACCATACACGATATCCGTGATGCCACTGAAAAGGAAATAAAGGCGGGCAAACCTTCTATGCCTTCCCTTCACTAGAGTATAGATTGTCAAATGCGTATTCTGCTATTTTCACTGTTGTTACTGGTTTCATCACAGGCTTTTTCCAAGCAGCTAGTGTTAATTCAGGGCTATCTGGGGCAACCTTCCAGCTGGTCTGATTCCGGCATAGCGCAGCTACTGGATTATAATGGCTGGGCTTACGCCGGTGAGTTTATTTATGCCAGTGATGGAGCCAGGTTAATGGTTCCTGTGTCACTGAAATCTCGTCAGCCTACAGCGCATAAGTTTTATCGAGTATCTCTACCCACCGAGTCATCAATACAGAACCAGGCTTATTACCTGACTGCTTACCTGATGAAATTGCGAGAATATTATCCGCAACAGGAAATTGTTCTTGTCGGTCACTCTGCCGGGGGGGTATTAGCTCGTTATGTCATGGTTAAAAAGCCGGAGCTTAATATTGATATGCTGATTACCATTGCCAGTCCACATCTGGGAACTGATTCTGCCGAGCTGGGTAAATTAGTCGGTGACAGCCCGTTGGCATGGATAGCTCCCATGGTCGGTGCGGGTACTATCAATCGCTCGCAAGGTTTATACAGTGATCTATTGCCGGAAATGCCACATCGTTTTTTATACTGGTTGAATCGGCAGCCACATCCAGATGCAGAGTATATTTCCATCGTGCGTGATCAGCAGTCTCCTGATGGAGGCGATTTTATAGTTTCACAGAACAGTCAGTTTTTAGAAAATGTGTATAGTTTGCGTTATAGAGCAAGCAGTTATGTGGTGCAGGGAAGCCATGGTTTAACTTCAGCCGATGGTATGATTTTACTGGATTTAATCAGTGAGAGGCAGATGCCACGATTGTCCACTAATCATTCAAATTCTAAAACCGGGACAGTTCTGTAACGGAATTCTCCAGCTTTAACATTGGGTAAAAATAGTCATGAAAATTGATGGTCCACTTTCAGTCAGCATTGTTGATGATGACGTTCAGAATAAAAGAACACTGGAAATTAATTTCAAAGAAGAGTATCAGCAGCTGGAGTCTTCGCTCCAGGTGAGTGAGATGAAAAAGTATATTCAACTGCTGTTTCAAAATGCAGAAGCCTTACAGGGTGGAGCGGCTGAAAGAGAGGGTCTTTTGTTGATTATGCAAATATGTGAGCAATTATTGCCTCATTTGCAGCAGGATGAACTGGACCTGTCAGAAACGATATTGTTTGAGATGGGTCTTGCAACGGATCCACGGCCGGAAATATCGGTTTCAATAACCGATTTTAAAATTAACTAGAGAGTCTCAGCCAGGTCAATAATCGAGTTTTAAGTCTGGTTTAAATTTACCAGAGTTAGTAAAACAGAATATTAACAACCGCTTATCGATTAAAGATGGGCTTTTGTCCAGATGGGATGGATTTTTGAGGGATCTATCCTATACATAACAGTGTAAGAGCTAACAATATCAGAAGAGTGTAGTACAGCTGTTCTCAGTTTCTGTCAGTAAGGCTGACAAGCCGTCTCTTCTGTAGCGTTGTTTTTACATGTATGTCCTCCTTTGGTTATGTAGAGTGATTAGGTTCATTCAGCTGACATTTTACGGCCAGTTTGTTAACTGGCCGTTTTTTTTGCACATCGATATGCTTATGCTGCGAGACCACGGATGAAGCTAGTTTCTGGATTAATGCCGGGGTATAGACGTATTTAAAGCTTCAGGCATCATATTTACATGAATTTAGTGAGAAACCGGGTATAACTTAAAAATTTTCTAATAAGCTATTTTACTGATTCCCTGTTATACTCCGTGCCCTTTTTTCCGGCTTTAATCCGATGTCCTCTCAAACCACCCCATCATTTGCAGATCTGGATCTGCCTTCCCCTGTTTTAAAAGCATTATCCCGGCTGGGTTATGAAACGCCTTCACCGATTCAGGCTGAATGTATTCCACTGTTGTTAGATGGACGGGATATCATTGGACAGGCCCAAACGGGCACGGGTAAAACCGCTGCTTTTGCGCTGCCATTATTAAGTCAGGTGGATTTAAGTTTAAAAAGCCCGCAACTTCTGGTTTTGGCTCCGACTCGTGAGCTGGCTATTCAGGTTGCGGAAGCATTTCAATCGTATGCGTCAGACATTAAAGGTTTTCATGTATTGCCGATTTACGGTGGTCAATCCTATGATATTCAGCTGCGTCAGTTAAAACGTGGAGTACATGTTATCGTCGGTACTCCGGGCCGGGTCATGGATCACATCAATAAAAGAACCCTGAAGCTGGATAAATTACAGGCTCTGGTTTTAGATGAAGCAGACGAAATGTTGCGCATGGGTTTTATCGATGATGTTGAATGGATTATGGAGAAAACACCTAAGGACAGGCAGATTGCACTATTCTCAGCGACCATGCCACAGGCTATTCAACGCGTAGCGACAAAATACCTGGATGATCCAAAGCTGGTTAAGATAAAGGGTAAGACTCAGACAGCGCCGACCATCAAGCAAAGTTTCCTGATGGTGACGGGTTATAATAAACTGGATGCATTAACCCGAATTCTGGAAAGCATGGACTTTGATGCAGTATTGATCTTTGTTCGTACCAAAACGGCCACGGTTGATTTGACTGAAAAGCTGGAAGCTCGTGGTTATTCATCGGCTGCATTGAATGGCGATATCCCGCAAAAAATGCGTGAACGAACGATTGAACGCTTAAAGAAAAGTACGCTTGATATTGTCGTGGCGACGGATGTGGCTGCACGCGGCATTGACGTGTCGAGAATAAGCCTGGTAGTGAATTATGATATTCCGCAGGATAGTGAGTCTTATGTTCACCGGATTGGTCGAACAGGTCGAGCCGGTCGTGAAGGCGAAGCTATTTTGTTTGTGACGCCAAAAGAAAGACACCTGTTACGCAGTATTGAAAGGCTGGCGCAGCATAAAATTGAACCGCATACCTTACCCAGCACGTCGGTCATTAATACGCAGCGTATGGAGAAATTCAAGAGCCGTATTCGGGACACGATTGATACGCAGAATTTATCGGTATGCCATGATTTGATTCAATCTTTCGTCGATGAAAATGAATCCGACCCTTTAACTATTGCTGCCGCTTTAGTCAAAATGGTACAGGGTGATGAACCGCTTTTGCTGGTTGATAAACCGGAAAGAGGAAGACGGGATCGGGGTGACAGAAAAGAACGCTCGGAAAGAGAGAGTAGAGGTGAAAGACCTGAAAGGGGCCGTCGTGAAAGATCTGAGCGACCAGGCAGAGATCGCGACTCTTCTAGTGAGGTTTCCAAAAGTGAACGTTTTGGCGGTCATAAGGATAAAGAAGGGCGTTTTAGTGGAGAACGTAAGGACAAACAAAATCATCCCGACAAAGAGTTAGTGCCCTATGCTAAACCTTTAAGAGATTATCCTGATGTAAAAATGCAGCGCTTCAGACTGGATGTCGGTTATCAGCATGAAGTTAAACCCGGCAATGTGGTCGGTGCAATTGCCAATGAAGCAGAAATTGACAGTTGTTATATTGGTAATATTGATATTTATGAAGATTTCACTTTAGTCGATCTTCCGGGTGATATGCCCGGTGAAGTACTGGCGGTATTGAAGAAAACACGGGTAGCCGGACGAGCGATAAATATTAAAGCGTTTAGTGAAAATAAAGGTTCTGCAAATCGTTCATCAAAACGTAAATCAAAGCCCAAACATACCAAACGTAAAGGCAAAAGACCTGCGGTTGCCAAAAGGAAGCGCGACGCTAAAAAGTAAAGTCAGCCGTCTGTATCATCATGATTGATGTTTGATGATGCAGCTGATTCTACCAACTGTTTTTTTATAAAATGAAGAAACAGTGCCGCTGCCAGCCCGGCAGAGCCAAAGATCATTAACATCACCATTATCTGGTATCTAACGGCAATTAATGGTGATACTCCCGATAATATTTGCCCTGTCATCATGCCTGGCAATGAAACAAGTCCAACTGCCAGCAGGGAGTTAAAAATAGGAATTAACGCTGCTTGATAGGCTATATTTCTGCAGCTGAAATAATCCGGGTTATGTTTGTATTCGCTATAAAAACGTTCTGCAGCCAGGCTGATGGTATTCATAGAGTTGGAAAAAATCATGCCGGCAATCGGAATGATGACCTGCGGTGAATACCAGGGATCAGCGTGTAGAATTCCCTGAGTGGTAATCAGCAGAGTAAAAATTCCACTGATAGCAATGGCGATTAAACTGTATCCAAATAAACCTGTGCTATTAAGTTTTATTGAGCTTAATGATATCCAGCTGGCCGCGACTAACATCAAACATATAATTAACAGCACGAGCCATGAACTGTTGATACCAAAAATATAGGTCAGCGCATAACCGATCAGTAATAATTGAATTAGCATTCGAAAGATAGAAAGCACCGCCGTTTTTACCGACAAAGACCAGTGAATCATGATACCTAATGTCAGCAGAACGGGGATGAATCCCAGCGTTAATCTGTTGAGGTCTATGGTATTCACTGGGTGCTACGTTCAAAAAGCATATTTAAAAAAGTCTCTCTTGTTGCATTACTGGAATCACGTTTAATTTGATAGTAAGCATGATGGTCTGGTGTTTCAGGGTCAATCTGGATGCCCCATAAAGCAGCGGTTGTGTTGGGCAGGTTGGAGTATCTAACGTCGATGATAAAATTTTTCTGTAGTGGGTCTATGGCCAGGTAGTTTCTGGTAAAAGAAGAAAAGCGATTTATGTCATGTTGCAGTACCGAGTCAGCAGGAATATTCAGGCTATGTGCCCCCGGATCAAATTTCTGGATGCTCTGCCCTTTAAATATTGTTGATTGCTCTGTCAGCGGGTTGAGCCGAATAGCATCAACATAGTATTTATCCTGATCCAAATAAATTGAACGCCATAAAAAAAGATTACCGAGAGTTGGTTTTACTATCAGTTTTTCAGCTTGATGGCCCCTTTGCTCGGCCAGCTGTCGACTAAGTTGCTCAACCTGCTGGTGTTGAAACCAGCCCAGCATCATGTAGCTGGAAGACATAATAAGAGACAGGTAAATATAAAGCCTTTGTTTTGTTTTAAGCGTAATTAAAACGCCGAGTAATAAAAACAGGGTGAATACCGGGTCAATAATAGAAATAATATTGAAGCTTATTTTGTCTTCGCTTAACGGCCATAACAGGCGCGTTCCATAACTGGTGCAGGCATCCAGTAAACCGCTTAACAGGTACCCCGCGAAGCTATAGGTAAATATTTTTTTCCAGCTGAGGTGTTTAGCAAACAAAGGCCACAATACAATGCTGATTATCAGTGCGGCAATGGGAATGAAAAATACTGAGTGGGTAAAATGTCGATGAAACTCAAGGTTTAGTAGCGGGTCGGTACTCGAGCGAATGAAAAAATCGACATCTGCAGCCAGTCCGGCGAGCAGACCTATGATTGCTGCTTTTTTAATTTCATCGGGTTTAGCAATGGCTAAAGCCATTGATGTACCGAGAAGACCCTGGGTCAATAAATCCATAGATTAAAACCTTAAATAGCCTGTTACAGCAAATTTTTCCCGTCAAATACATCAACAGAAAATTTGGAGGTATCCAGTTTGTCGATACACCCCAGATTTACACGGTAGTGCCCGGGAGCACGAGCAGTTTCATGGAAAGGGTAAATGCCACAGTTTTTACAGAAAAAGTGTTTCGCCGTTTTAGCACCAAATTGATATAAACCCAGCACACCATTTTCAGCTTCAATATGTAATTTTTCTATAGGAATAGTTTCAGGTGTCATCATTGCCCCTTTACGTGAACACATGGAACAGTTGCAACGTAAGCCTTTTTCAATTTTATCGCCATCGTAAGAAAATTTTACGGCTCCACAGTGGCAGCTACCCTCATAATGTTGTGACATTAGCATCTCCCCTTTCAATTATTAGGGAAGCATCATAGCAAATGGGGGTTAGCTCTGTAAGTTAAAATAAAGGGGCAAAATAAGAGGAGGCATAGATCCTATTGCTGTTGATCCTCCTGTTCTTTTTGGGTACTGAACTTCCCGAGACATTCCTGGTTGGGGCAAAAATCAATATCCTGAATTTCTAAACTCCCCTGTTTGAGTTTATCATCACATATTTCTGTTGTTGGACAGGATTCACATTTTCCCATGCTTTCACTTACCTTGCTTAAGGGCACGGTATGCAGGTACTGATTAAAGTCTAATCCCAGGCCGCGCAACATTTTAGTCATGCGTAATGACTCGACTCTTTTAGCCAGTAAGTGTCGAACAACTAGCCCCTGTTTAACGTTTCTGGTGATTAATATCAGAAAGTACAAACCTACAATGGTGAAAGCAATGCCAAGAATAGCTAAAAGAATGTAACTGATAATGGCCATAAGAACTCCAGATGATTTCCAGGTTCAGTGTAGAGTCACTTTAGGCGATAAAAACTGATGTAGATCAACTTTCATATTGAAAGCAGTGTCACCTGGGTGATAATGGATTGCCCTCAAATTTAATACCCTGCCATCCATTTAACATGAACTGTCGAATGTTCTGGTGATCTTCGGCTTCTGGCTTTTTAAGTACATCGTGTCGATAGTACTCACCAAAACAACTTAAGGCTTGCTGTGGTGATAATTTTTGAAGTTGTGCAAAAGCAAAAATTTTACAACTGCCATTGTTCTGGCCGACTTCATTATGCTGATTCCCATTAGTGAAAGAAGTGGGGGTAAATAGATAAAGACTATCAATAATTTCTATTGTCTGTAGAAAAACAATGCTATCAGGATTAACGATTAGGTCGTGTATAAAATCATCAATTATCATTTGGAGCTCGGGAAAAGGTAAAAAGAAGCAATCATGTAAAAATATTATTATCAAAATCCTGATTTTGATGAAATCTACTATACTATTTATGAATCATTATTAAATCAGATACCTTGTAAAAGCCATAAACATTACCTTTATGAGAAAAATACTATTAATATTTGGAATTTATTTGTTTTTAAGTGGTAATTCCTGGGCAGCAAGATCAATTAACTCTGCAACGGTTGATGGTTCTTCAAGCACCACTGTTTCTGCCGGGGCAACCATTAGTGCTGTGGTGAATGTCTCGACCACTAAAAAAGGAAAAAAAGGTAAATGGGGATCGACAGGTTGGCGTATTGCTGGCTCTAGTGGAGCGCTTACCTGTGTGAATCACCCTAACCACCAGTCTAAATCAGGAAGTTTTAGCGAAAATTTTAATATCACTGCTCCAGCGATAGGTGGTGTGTACAACCTTTACCTGAGAGCTTATGAAGATGATCATTGTTCAAAGGGGGCAAGTAGTTGGTATATATTGCCCAGTGCAGTGACTGTGGGTTCTTTTCCTACGGTTGATAATTTGACTACGATTGATACCACACCTGTTTTAACCGGTACCTTTAACAGTAGTGATTCGGCAGGTGGTTTCAGTGTCACCGTTGATAGTGTCACCTACACCCTGGCTGGTAGTAGTGAGTTGACGAATGTTGGTGATGACTGGACACTGGATCTTGGCAGTATTACTCCATTGAGTATTGGAGTCTATGAGGTTATAGCTATTTCAGTAGATGCATCTGCAATTAGTGCTACCGATACTTCTTCAAACGAATTATCGATTATTGGAGGAGCTGTCGTTGAATTTCGTATGGATGAGGATAGTTGGTCGGGTGCTGCTGGAGATGTCTCTGATACTCAGGGAAATTTAGATGGTACATCGTATAATGGTATTGATACCGATGATGCTAACCCTGCAATTACGGGTACACCAGGCACCTGTCGGTATGGTTATTTTGACGGTACTAATGATTACATAGAAGTACCAGGTATTCCGTATTCAAATACTATTACGATTATGGCCTGGGTTAATCCTTCCAGCTACGATGATTGGTCGACTATTATGGTTCGGGCAAATCAAAATGCTGACTGGGAAGATGGCTATGGGTTGGTACGCTATCAATCTGCAGATGTGATTCATTTTTATGTTGAAGACTGGCGACTACCTACTGTTTCGACTAATGCCCCGTTAAATCAGTGGACACATATTGCTGCAGTTTATGATGGAAATACCATGCAGATATTCAAAAATGGAGTTTTGGATAATGAGCGTGTAGTGGGCAGCAGGGATTTGTCAACCATTGGTAAACTTATGATTGGTGATAGCGTTTGGCAAGGTAAGGGTTCGGGTGAAGATGTCTGGCATGGTTCGATAGATGAAGTCAGGGTCTATCATGGAGCTTTATCATCTGCTGATATATTCAGTATTAAGAATGAAGCTCATTCTTGTTCAGGATCAACACCTTTGGTTGACCACTTTGTAATCGATGTCGGTGCCGGCTCGGCCAATACCTGTACTCCCTTTAGTTTTACCGTCACTGCTGAAGACAGTGGTAATAATGTGATTCCTGACTATGCTGAAACGGTTTCAATAACCACAAGTACTTCTCGAGGTGATTTTTCAACAGTAACAGCGACTAATAATATCAGTCCAAATCCTGATAATGATGATAATGGCAGTGCAGCTTATACCTTTGATGAGCTGGATACAGGTGCAATCACGCTTTCATTATCTAATGAGCATGCTGAAACCCTGACTATTTTAGTTAATGATTCAATAGTTCCGGTAACGTCAACATCAACAGATATTATCTTTAGTGATAATGCCTTTACGATTACCGATACAGATGCTGCTGTGGCAGGTGATGATGTTCCGGTTGCCGGGCGTGACCATAGTTATCAAATCCAGATGATCCGTAAAGATCCGGTTACCGGTTGTGGAGTGGCTACGGGTTATGATGGTGTTAAACCACTCAAAATGTGGCGTACTAAAAATGGTTCTGACCCGAGTACAAATTCTCCCGTTCTGGATGGAGATACACTGCCTTCTACTGATCCGGGTGTGGATAATGGAAGTATTACTTTTACTGCGGGTGTTGCCGATGTGACACTGGCAACCACTGATATTGGGAAATTTACTATCGAGCTGGCAGATATTTCCAATTCATTTGCAGCGGTAACGATTGCAGGTACATCCAGTCAGCAAATTGTCCGCCCTTTTGGCATAGGCATAGATTTTGAAAACCTGAGAGATGCAGACTTTTCCGATAATGGTTCCATAGACGATAGTACCGGTACTGACCTGTCTTATGCTTCAGGTATAGCGGGCAGTGTTATTACCCAGGCAGGAGAAAATTTTAAGGTAACAGTTTCGGGAGTATTATGGAGTGCAGCTGATGATGCTGATAATAATGGAGTACCAGACGCAGCAGCTTATCTGGGTAATAATAATGTCACACCATCTTTTGCCGCGGAAGGTGAAACTGTCACACTAACAGCTTCTGTTGTTGAGCCTGTCGGTGCTTCCCTCGGTAGTTTTACGATTAATGGTGCAGCAGGAGGGTTATTTGATGCGTTTAACTCCGGTGCTCAAACAGATGCACTGATGACTTATTCTAATGTAGGCATTATCGATATTTCGGCTAACTTGACTGATACCGATTATTTTTCAAGCGGTGTCAATATTAGTGGCTCTGCCCCCAATGTTGGGCGTTTCAACCCCTATCAATATGCGGTGACTGCAAGTCTGGTTAATGATGCCTGTACAGGCGGTGGTTTTACCTACGCACAGCAGGAATTTACTGCAGAAGTGACTCTTGAGGCACAAAATAAATCCAACAATAGAACGGATGGTTATAGAGATTCCTATGCCACACTGACAGTGTCCAGCGAGCTTAATATTGAAAATAGTGAAACCGGAAGTGCTTATGATCTGGAAACTTTTACCACAACCGAAAGTTTTAGTGCAGTGACGATGGGCAGTTCTCAATTTGATATCGATTTAAGATGGGATATGGGGCTGCAGGATAAAACGGTGACTATGGTCAATTTAATTGATAGCTCTGATGAAGTAACACTAATTGCATCGAGTCCAGCTATGCTCGGCAGTACTGAAGTTCGCTATGGGCGACTGGCGCTTGATAATGTATACGGGTCAGAGTTAATTGAATTAACCATGCCGATGAAAACAGAGTATTTTGATGGTGCAAATTTTATTGTCAATACCGATGATGACTGTACGATAATTATGGATACGGACCTGTCTGTGGTGAGTTCACTGAGTGGCGGTTCGTCAACTGTCTCAGTGATTTCAACGACGGCTGCCAGTGGTATTTTGAATATAAGTTTAACAGCTCCCGGAGCGGGTAATAGCGGTGATATTACAGTTACACCTGACCTTAATGCATCAAGTGATCTCTGGCTCAGATTCAACTGGGATGGTGTGGCGGGAGATGATGACCCATTTGCAAAAGCCACGTTTGGTATTTATAGCGGGGATTCCAGTCAAATATATTACCGACAGGTTTATGGTAACTAAACTGTTAAAGTGAAGCGGTATCCTGAGGCTGCGGTAACTCTTTTCCTTTAACAGAAATTAAAGCATCAATATCCTCTTTGATTCGTAATAGTCTTGAATTATTTTTGTCCAGTTGAAGCCCATGTTGTACGGTCGACAACGCATCCTGGTATTTTTCCGTGTCCTTTTGATAGAGAGCAAATTCTTCATAGGCAGCAATAATTTGCTGATGCAAGTGAATAACTCTCGAATCCTGCTGAACCATTGAAGTTAATTTATTATGTATGACTAAAGCTTCATTTAATGATGCATGAGATAGCGGAGTGCGCCTCAAAAAAGTCCGGGCATTACGTATTAAAAAATTAATCTGCTGGCGTTGCTGTTGCAATTGACGAGATTTTTTATAATCCTGCTGACGCTTAAAATTTTGATTTTCAATTGATGCTAATACTTTATGATGCTGAATTTCATATTGGTTTATTACTTGCTGCTCAGTTTGCTCAGTGGTCACTAATTTAACTGGCGAGTAATTTGATTTATGCATTAAGGCAGTGTTGGTGCTTACAGGTACTGTATTATATTCCTTTGGTGAAAATTGCCCGGGATTTTGCTTGATGGAAGTACTCTTTACATAGGATATTTCAGCTTTACCAATGACTGAAGGATTAGATCTTTTAACTGTTTTTACTTCTTCATACTGCTCTTTTTCAACTTCCGGATTTCCAGTCATTAGTAAAAGAGTGGTCACCATTGCCAGCCCGGAAAGCATGGAATAAAGGAGGATGTTTTTACCATGATTTACTTTGTTTTTATCAGCTGATTGAGGTATCTGGTGATCATGGTTTGAACGAGTTGATTCTTTTGATAAGGAAGACTGCTTCTTAGCTGAAGCATTGGAAGGAGTAAATGGCATGTTCTCTTTTTATAGTCTCCAGTTGATGTTAGTCAAGCAAAAACAAGATTTAAATTCACCCCGTTTTATTCATAATTCGTTCATTAAGATAACATAATTGTTTTATTTGAGACAGGTAAAAAGTGTAATATATTTTTTACAGGTTTAGCACCGAGTTGATGATTTCTATAGAGTGATTCGAATTCTCTAAAAGAGTCTTCCGGTGCTTTGTTATTCATTAAACTTTCTCATAAACCATTCCTGGAGAATCAAAAGGTCTGGGGACAAAGCCCAGATTTTTATAAAATTTTTCAGCTCCTTTTGCTGCAAAAAGATGAATGCTGCGAATGTCATTGTGCTCACATACAGCGACAAGCTTACGTATTATAGAGCTACCTATTCCCTGTTTCTGCCAGTTAGGGCTAACGATTACATCGTATATTGTGGCATAGGCGATACCATCAGATACGACTCTACCGAAGCCAATTAGCTGGTTGTTTTCATAGGCAGAAATAACCGCAAAACTGTTTTTAACAGCCTGTTCGAGTTGTTCAGCGCTAAGCATCAGGTTCTGATTCCAGCCGGTAGAAATATAGAGTGGAAAGAATTCGCTTTTATCAGGAATTTTGTCGGTGAATTGCATAATTAATTACCCTTGTTGTTCAGCTAGTATTAATTTACACGTTATAAACTGCAGCTGTCAGTATTGATTAGGTACTGACGTGGCCCTTTAAGCCAGTCAGGGATATTTTTAGAGTGTACCTGACAGGTTTATCCAGTTGACCTGCAGGAATTTTCCTGCAGGTCCGTTTTATTCTGCACCAATTTAGAAATATTATCTACTAACGAACCCCTGATTACTTACTACTGATTTTGACTGCTCGCACAGTAGTTGCAAAAAGTAAAAGATTGATGTGGATTAATCAAAATCACTTTATATGCTTTGATCCTACTCAGGGGAGCACTACAAGACTCATTGTTGATACAAATCATAGATAAAAAATATCCACGCAGTAGCCTTGCGTCGTATGTGACGGTTGTTTCTTCACTGCATAAATAATTCTGAGAGTGAATAATTATGATTAATACAACCAGGCCTATTTTTTTTGCTAATGAGCCAAACTATTTAGCGGTATTCCTGCTGTTCATTCTTTCAACGACATTTAACGGTGTTGCTTATGCTGAAAGCAAAAACTATGGTATCGAGTTAGGAATCGGCGAATATTCCGATATTGGCAACAAAGGTCGCCGGGATGTTCCAGTTACCGCCATCAATGAAGAAATATCAGATCGCTCAACAACGGATCACTCAATGCTAAAAGCTTTACTGGGGCCTTTTACGAATGGGCCCGATGTGACCAGAGCCTGTCTTGAATGCCATAACAAAGCCGGGGATCAGTTTAAAAAGAATAAACACTGGACCTGGAGCTATACACACCCAAAAACGGGGCAAAAACTGGGCAAGAGTGTATTAATCAATAATTTTTGCACCAATGCTCGAGGTAATGAAGGCATGTGCGCACAATGCCATGCGGGATTTGGTATGAAGGATACCGACTTCGATTATGATAATGCAGAAAATATCGATTGTTTAGTGTGTCACGAATCCACTGGAACCTATTATAAAACACCTCCCACAAAAGGAAACAAATCCTGTTCGGTAATGTTTGAAGGTAAAAAACCTATCGACTGGACTAAAGTAGCGCAAAGCGTCACCTTATCAGCCCGTAGTAACTGTGGCAGCTGTCATTTTTACGGTGGCGGTGGTGATAACGTAAAACATGGTGACCTGTCGTCAGTGCTGTTTCTACCTCCTCGTGATGTTGATGTTCACATGTCAGAAGAAGGTGAGAATTTTTCCTGCGTAGTTTGTCATGTGGGGCAGGCACATGAGTGGGCCGGTAGTCGATATGACATGAAAGCCACCGATAAGCAGGGTACAGGCAAGCCGGGAGCACCGCGTAATTCTGCTACCTGTGAAAGTTGTCATGACCATGAACCTCACCCGTTTTCACTAATGGGGATCAAACTTAATGATCATGCGGATCGAGTAGCCTGTGAAACCTGTCACATACCCGAATTTGCGCGTGGTGGTGTGGCCACCAAAGTAGACTGGGACTGGAGAACTGCCGGAAAATTAAAAGATGGTGAAGGTTTTAAGCTTGAAGGTTATACACAGGGTGACGGTAAACACCGCTATACCTATAAATCTATCAAGGGTGATTTTAAGTATGATGAAAATGTCATACCAACTTACCGCTGGTTTAATGGTGTATCGACCTTTGCCACCATAGATGCAAAGTTTGATCCATCAAAACCGCTGGATATTAATCACCTGGAAGGTTCTGTCGATGATCCTGAATCACGTATCTGGCCATTCAAGGTTATGCATACCGTGCAGCCCTATGACAAGGGCAATAATACACTGGTCTACATGCACCTCTGGGGTGATGATGAGGATGCTTTTTGGGGCAACTATGATTTTGGCAAAGCGATAAAAGCTGGTATGGCTAAAGATAATCTCCCCTACAGTGGTGAATATGGCTTTATTGATACCTATTCGTACTGGCCAATTAATCATATGGTTGGCCCTAAAGAGAGTGCACTCACCTGTCAGCAATGCCATGCAAAAGAAGGGCGACTGAATGACTTACAGGGATTTTATATGCCGGGGCGGGATACCAGTATCTGGCTCGATAGAATAGGAATATTTGCCGTTTTAGCAACCCTGTTAGCTGCACTGGGGCACGGGTTGATTCGAATATTAATGTCTGCGAGGAGGAAGCACTAATGGCTACTCGTTTAGTAAAAGTATTTAATGGTTTTGAACGGTTCTGGCACTGGACCCAAATGTTTCTAATTTTTTCACTGGTTTTTAGCGGTTTCGGTATCCATGGTTTCCATCAGCTAATAAACTTTGAAACGATGGTGTTTTTACACGTGATTGGGGCAATTAGTTTGATGGTGTTATGGGTTTTTGCCATATTCTGGCATCTGACTACAGGTTCCTGGCGTCATTATATACCCACTACTAACGGACTTTTCCGGGTGGCTAAATATTATGCTGTTGATATTTTTAAGGGGGAAGATCACCCTTACCGCAAGCATTACTGGCGTAAGCATAATCCATTGCAGGCGTTGACTTACCTGGGAGTAAAGTTAATCCTGTTTCCTGCTATCTGGATATCAGGACTGGCTTATCTGTTTTACGGTTTGTGGTCTGAGGGGCCGGCAACCGCAATGGCATTACAATTTGTTGCCTTGTTTCATACGGCTGCTGCTTTTGGTATGGTAGTTTTTATCATTGCTCATATTTATCTGTTAACTACAGGCCACTCTTTTGTAGAACATGTGAAACCAATGATTACCGGGTTTGATGAAGTAGAACTAACAGAAGCCGAAGAAGCTTATTTGAAAGAGGACGAATCCGGCAAGATCAGGGATTAATTTCATGCAGTGGATTGTTGTAAGAGTCGTGCTATTTAATCAGGGCAGTTTAATGCCCTGCTTGAGTCCATGATCGGTGACACGGTCAAACTCCTTTTCCAGCCGGTCATATTTATCAAGCACTTTTTGAGCCGTATCGGCCATTTTATTTTTCAGTGACAAGCAGGATTGTTGACTGTTGACAGCGAGTAAATTTTTTTCAAGTTCTACTGCGGCCTGAACCCCATAATCTTTATGTTGTTGTTCGTGTTTGAACAGCGCTAGAAAATAAGTCTCCCAGTCTGCCCTGAATTTCTCTGGTTTAGTGTCGGCCTCTTTTAATTTTGGCAATAAATATTCAATATCAACACTCACCTCTACCTTGTCCAGGTGACACCAGTTAGCAGCTTCACGCCAGGCATAACTCCAGTTTGCTTTCCAACGGGTGACGGCATGATAACGCTTGCCACTTTCGCCGATGGGGCCGTTTTGTTGTAGGCTTTGATAAAGGCTGTTTGTATCGCTTCCAGATACAGAGTAATAGCTTGTCTGAATACTGACTGCCGGGGCAGCTACTGCAAATTTAAAGGCAAGCAAAAAAACCGTTAAAACAAGGCCTTTAGAATGCATATTATCTGAGCATGAATTGCAGGTGTTTTTTCACCATTGGCCATTCACTTTGAATGATGGAATAAACAACGGTATCTCTAAAGTCGCCATCTTCAGACCTGGCATGATTTCTTAAAACACCATCCTGTTTAGCGCCCAGTCGTTCGATAGCTCGGCGTGAACGGTGATTTATCCAGTGAGTTCTGAATTCGACAGCAATAGATGAGAGTTGTTCAAAAGCATGGGTCAGGAGTAGTAATTTTGATTCTGTATTTTTTGCTGTACGCTGATAGCTTTCTGCATACCAGGTGTGACCAATTTCCAGTCTCTGATTTTTTTCATCAATATTAAAAAAGCGCGTAGAGCCAATGATTTTATTGGTTTTATGTTCGTGAATGACAAAAGGCATTTCACCAAGCTGATCGCGATTTTTCAAAGCCGTTTTAACGTAGTCTTCAGTCTGATCAGGTGAGGGCACCAGGGTGTACCACAGTTTCCATAATTGACCATCTCTGGCAGCCGCCTGCAGTTCGGGTACATGCCTGATATCCATCGGTTCAATAGTGACATGCTTGCCTAATAAAGCTATGGGTTCAATCCATCGGTTAGTCATAATTTTAATGTTCCAGAGTTTATAGTAAAAAAGCCAGTACCAGTGGAATGATAATAATGGCGGCCAGGTTGCCCATCATTACAATGGAAGCGACATGCCGGGGTTGCTGATTGTATCGCTCTGCGATCATGAAGTTCAATACGGCTGGAGGCAGTGCGCCAAATAGAATAAGCAGCGAATATTGCTGTGCCGGTAAGTCCAGCAGGTAACCAACGGGTACAGCTATCGCCAGTCCACTCAGAGGGCTGACGATGGCTCCGATCAAACCAATTTTCCAGTCCTGCCAGTTTATGTGGATTAGTCGAACCCCCAGTGAAAACAGCATCAGCGGGATTGATATTTGCCCTAGCATTTTAATCGGTATGGCCAGTAATGCAGGCATTTGAAAGTGCAGGATTGAAACGGTCAGGCCAGCGATAGTTGCCAGCAATATGGGAATTTTAAATAATGTCCACAGTGATGAACTGCTGCTCAACATTTTCATGCCGACACTAAAGTGCAGAGTGTTTTCTATGATGAATAAAACAACGGCAGCGGGCAAAGCCTTTTCACCAAATGCAAAAACGAATAATGGTAGTCCCAGGTTGCCTGAATTATTAAACATCATGGGCGGCACAAATGTTTTGAATTGATAACCAGAAAAACGGGCAACCGGCCAGGCGATAATAGCTGAGCCCAGCACAACGCAAATGCCTGCTATGGTGAGAGACTGAAAATCAACAAGGTTAAAAGTTTTGGAGGTTAAAACATCAAAGACTAAAGCCGGTACAAAAATATCTATATTTAATTTATTGGCAGCCGCCATGTCCGGGCTATGTTTTCTGGCATATAAAAAACCCAGTAAAACGATAGCAAAGATCGGAAAAACAATGCTGATGAGTTGCCAGAGCATAATACAGGGTGACGGTTATTCGCTTAATTCCAGGGTAACGGGTGTTTGAATTTTGCCTATTTGAAGGTAGGCCCTTAACCCGAAAACACCCTTTGTTTCCTGAAATACTTCAATATGTTGTTGCCCGTCTACATGCACAATACTGCTTTTAATTTCTCTCGCTAATGGATCCTGATTGAAAAATAGAATGGAGTCCGGGTGATCGATCAGAAGTTGTTTAAATTCTTCTACTGTGTGGGCTTTGATGAGTTGTTCGTTGGCATTCAGAATGCCCAGTAAACAGCTGTCAGGTTGCGAGCTGGCCTGCCCCATGATTTTATTGGCAGTAGTACGTTTAATTTTCACGGCATTTAATGTGTTGTATAGTTTTCTGGTAAATTCATATCCGACTCGAAAAGCTGTTTTACGTCAACAGAATCAAATTCATAGTTTGCATTGCAAAATTCACAGCTAATCTGGATTTTTCCCTGTTCATGCAGGATATCACTGGCTTCACTTTTGCCCAGTGATTTAATCATATTACTGGTTTTATTTCGAGAACAACTGCACTGAAAACGAACCGGTTCAGCATCAAATAAAGCTATGCTTTCTTCATGAAACAGCCGATACAGAATTTCATTTTCATCAAGCTCCAGTAATTCCTGATCGGTGATTGTTGAGGCAAGTTGCGTGAGTCTGTTCCAGCTATCTTTATCTTCCAGTTCACCCGGAAGTTTCTGTAACAGCAACCCGGAAGCGGATGATTCATTGCTGGCTAGCCAGACTCGAGTAGGTAACTGTTCTGAGTGCTCAAAATAGGCTTCCAGTGCCTCGGATAAACTGAAACCGGTTAATGGAGCAATGCCCTGGTGAGGTTTTCCTTTGCCGTTATCGATGGTGATGACAATTTTATCGGCTTTGAAAATTTCTTGTAAACTTGCATCAGGGTTCTCTATTTCATGTGATTGCCTGACTAAACCTCTTATTGTTCTATCATTGGTTGCCTGAGCAACGAGCAAATGTATGGCGCCCTGACCTCTAATTTGCAGCGTTAGACTGCCATCAATTTTCAGCGTACTGGCCAGTAAAGTAACGGCGGCTAAAGCATGGCCCAACAGCTCTTTTGCATATTCGCTGGCATCGCTTTGCTGGTAGCATTTCTGCCAACTTGCATCGAGTGAAATAAGCTGTCCGCGAATCGGTGTGTGATCAATTAAAAAGCGAAATATCTGGTCGTTCGATTTCATAGCGGGTTATTGTTTTACAGGGAAATAAAGCTATCAGGAATCTACCCATCAACTTAGGTTGATGGGTAATTTTCAGCTATTAGGGCTTTAACTTTTCACGTAATAATTGATTAACCTGACCCGGATTAGCCTTACCTTTGGACTGTTTCATGATCTGGCCAACAAAAAAGCCGAGAACCTTTTCCTTACCAGCCCGGAACTGTTCAACCTGCTCAGGATTGCTGGCAATAACGTCATTGATCAGCTGTTCTATCGCGCCGGTATCGGTGATCTGTTTCAAACCTTTGCTGTCAATAATGTCATCTGCACTGCCTTCACCATTCCACATGGCTTCAAATACTTCTTTAGCTATTTTTCCTGAAATAGTGTTGTCGCTGATGCGTGTTAGCAGTCCGGTCAATTGTTCAGGGTTAATCGGTGAATCTGCAAAACCCATTTCAGATTTGTTTAATGCTCCGGTCAGGTCACCGAGTATCCAGTTTGCCAGTAAGCTGGGTTGGTCTGACAGTCTGCATAAAGCGGTTTCAAAGTAGTCGGCGATTTCACGGCTACTGGATAACAGTTCTGCATTATAGTCGGTCAGCTTTAACTCATTGATGTATCGTAAACGTTTCTGTTCGGGTAATTCAGGCAAGCTGGTGCGAATTGTTTCAATATCTTCGTCAGTGACTCTGACGGGTAACAGGTCAGGGTCGGGGAAGTAGCGATAATCATTGGCTTCTTCCTTGCTGCGCATGGAACGTGTTTCATTTTTTTCTGAATCATACAGGCGGGTTTCCTGCACTACAGTGCCGCCATCTTCGATTACATCAATCTGGCGTTCAATTTCATAATTGATAGCTCGTTCAAGAAAGCGGAATGAGTTGATGTTCTTTATTTCTGCGCGAGTGCCGAGTTCCTGCTGTCCCACAGGTCTTACTGAAACATTGGCATCACAACGTAGTGATCCTTGCGCCATGTTGCCATCACAGATTTCAATAAATTGAACCAGCGAGTGAATTTTTCGTGCGTAAGCCACGGCTTCTTTGGCGGAGCTCATGTCAGGTTCAGAAACAATTTCGAGCAAGGGTGTGCCGGCGCGATTCAAATCGACACCTGTCTGTCCGGGAAATTGATCGTGTAAGGATTTTCCGGCATCCTCTTCCAGGTGAGCGCGGGTGATACCAACGACTTTACTAACGCCTTCTGCCGGACTGATGGTCAGCCGGCCTTTGCCTACAATAGGAAGATCCATTTGACTAATCTGGTAACCTTTGGGTAGATCCGGATAGAAGTAATTCTTTCGTGCGAAAACCGATTCACGACCGATCTCTGCATCGATGGCGACACCAAATTTAATCGCCATATTGACGACTTCTTTATTTAATACCGGTAATACTCCCGGTAGGCCTAAATCAACGGCACAGGCCTGGGTATTGGGCTCTGCTCCAAAAGCAGTCGATGCGGCAGAGAATATTTTGCTTTTGGTGGCAAGTTGGGCATGAATTTCAAGCCCGATAACGGTTTCCCACTGCATTATTTTTCCTCCGGTGACATCTGGTGCCAGTCCGTATGTTGCTGAAATTGATGGGCGGCATTTAACAGGCGGCTTTCATCAAAATAATTTCCAATGAGTTGCAGGCCAACGGGTTTTCCATCGGCAAAACCAGCAGGAACAGACATGCCGGGCAATCCGGCAAGGTTAACGGAGATGGTATAAATATCCTGCAAGTACATGCTGACAGGGTCAGCTGATTTTTCACCGGTTTTCCAGGCGACTTCAGGTGTGGTTGGGCCGGCGATAATATCGACCTCTTCAAATGCCTGGGAAAAATCCTGACTGATCAGACGGCGTAGTTTCTGGGCCTTCAGGTAAAAAGCATCGTAGTAACCTGCTGACAGGGTATACGCGCCAATCATAATGCGACGTTTAACTTCTTCACCAAAACCTTCGCCCCGCGAGCGTTTGTACAAATCTTCAAGATCTTTAGGGTCATCGCAACGGTGACCAAATCGTACACCGTCAAAACGTGACAGGTTGGAAGAACATTCAGCCATCGCAACGACGTAATAAGTCGGTATTGCAATTTTACTGTTAGGCAGGCTGATATCTTTTATTTCAGCACCCAGTTTCTGGTACTGGCTAATGGCCTCATCGATGTTTCTGGCAACATCCGAATTAAGACCTTCTGCAAAGTATTCTTTTGGCAGGCCAATCTTCAAGCCTGACAGGTCATTGTTAAGAGATGCAGAATAATCTGGAATTTCTTTATCCATTGACGTTGAATCTCTTTTATCAAAACCCGCCATGGTTTGCAGTAAAATGGCGCAATCTTCAGCGGTGTGTGCCATCGGGCCACCCTGATCCAGGCTCGATGCATAGGCGATCATGCCGTAACGTGAAACCCTTCCATAAGTAGGTTTTAGCCCGGTGATGCCACAAAAAGCGGCAGGCTGGCGGATCGAGCCACCGGTATCGGTTCCGGTGGCAGCGGGAGCTAGACCAGCGGCAACAGCAGCTGCTGATCCACCGGAAGATCCACCGGGTACGCTGTCCAGTGCCCAGGGGTTTTTAACCGGACCATAAAAACTGTTTTCATTGGATGAACCCATGGCAAATTCATCCATGTTGGTTTTACCTAACATGACAGCATGCTGGTTTTCAAAATTCTGGATAACATTGGCGTTGTAGGGCGCCTTAAAATTTTCCAGCATTCTTGAACCGCAGGTAGTTGTGGTGCCATCGGTACAGAAAATATCTTTATGTGCCAGTGGAATACCGGTCAGGGCAGATGCTTTTCCATCTGCAATCAACTGGTCAGCGGCTTTAGCCTGCTCCAGTGCTTTTTCCCGGGTAATCGAAATAAAGGCGTTGATATCAGGATTTAACAGGTTAATTTTAGTTAAATAATCAGACGTTATTTCGGCGCTGGAAAATGTTCCCTGGGCCAGGCCCGTTTGCAACTCTTTTATGGTTGCGTTGGTGTTTTTATTCATACTGTTGCTCATCACTCTATAACTTTAGGGACACGGTATAGACCGTTTTCGACATCTGGTGCTATAGACTGGAATTTGTCGCGCTGGTCAGGCTCTGAAGCATCATCATCACGCAATCGTTGCTGAGCATCCATAGGGTGAGCCATGGGTTGAACATTATCAGTATCAACCTGATTCATCTGTTCCACCAGATCCAGAATATTTGACAGGTCACTGGCATAATCAGTAACCGCATCATCGTCTATCGCCAGCCTTGCCAGGTGTGCGATATTTTTAACATCTTCAGTTTTTAAGGACATATTTGGGTTCTATAATCATAAAATGACGGTAGAATGTCATCTAAGTTTCAAAAGCTCGCAAACTTACCATAGAAAAGCCCTTGAGATAAGCAAAATCAGGCATTTCCATCTTGCTCTCAGGCTTGCCCATTGCTAGAGTACGCGCAACTTTTCAGGATTGGGCATGAAGAAAGCCCATTATTACAAAAAACAGGTATAAAACACTCAATGTTATCAGGATTACGTGGACTTCTTTCCAACGACCTATCTATTGATCTAGGTACGGCAAATACACTCATTTACTCTCGTGGTCAGGGAATTGTACTTAATGAACCTTCTGTGGTTGCTATTCGACAGGATCGGGGACCGGGTGGCCCAAAGTCTGTTGAAGCAGTCGGTTCTGATGCAAAGAAAATGCTCGGACGTACTCCGGAGAATATAACCGCTATCCGCCCTATGAAAGACGGCGTTATCGCGGATTTCACCTATACCGAAAAAATGTTGCAGCACTTTATTCGTAAAGTGCATGAAAACCAGTTTTTCCGCCCCAGCCCTCGTGTGCTGATTTGTGTACCTTGCGGTGCGACCCAGGTTGAACGTCGTGCAATTCGTGAATCTGCACTGGGTGCCGGGGCAAGAAAGGTTTATTTGATCGAAGAACCGATGGCAGCCGCGATTGGTGCTGGCATGCCGGTTGATGAACCTCAGGGTTCAATGGTTCTTGATATCGGTGGTGGAACGTCAGAAGTGGCGGTCATGTCGCTTAATGGTATTGTTTATTCGGCTTCAGTTCGTATCGGTGGAGATCGTTTTGATGAAGCTATCACTAATTATGTTCGTCGTAATTACGGTATCTTGATTGGTGAAGCAACGGCTGAAAGAATTAAAATCGGAATTGCAGCGGCTTATCCGGGTGAAGACTTACTCGAAATTGAAGTTAAAGGTCGTAACCTTTCCGAAGGTGTTCCCAGAAGTTTTACCCTCAACAGTAATGAAATTCTTGAAGCATTACAGGATCCACTTTATGGCATTGTGAGTGCGGTTAAAAATGCACTTGAGCAAACGCCTCCTGAGCTGGGTTCTGATATCGCTGATCGGGGCATCGTGCTAACCGGTGGTGGTGCATTATTGCGTGACCTTGATCGTCTGGTTATGGAAGAAACGGGATTACCTGTCATTATTGCCGAAGACCCTCTGACCTGTGTGGCCCGTGGTGGTGGGCGTGTGCTGGAAATGGTTGATCAGCACGGTCTGGATTTTCTAGCGGTAGAATGATTGTTAAGGGTTGCGCAAGGTATAATTGTTGCCGTAACTCCCTGTTCACTGTTTGGCGCTTCCCTGGCGGAAAAGTCATAGCATGAAAAACATATTTCAGCCCGTACGCGGTACCGTCGCGCCAGCTCTTTTTTTGATTGCTCTGAGCATTTCCATCATGTTTGTCGATCAGCGTTTTACGCATCTGGAAAGCGTTCGTTCCGGTATCTCTATTCTTGTGTCGCCTTTGCGCTATCTGGTTAGTTTACCGGCGATGTCGGGTGCCTGGGTGTCAGAATGGTTTGATACCCATAACGGTCTGGTGGCTGAAAACAGGCAGCTGAAACAGGAACAGCGATTGCTTAATGCGCGTCTGCAAAAGATGGATGTATTGCTTGCCGAAAATACACGCCTGAAACAGTTAATGGGTGCTTCTCGCAAGTTGTCAGATGAAGTCATCATATCGGAGTTACTGTCGGTCGATCAAAATCCTTATCGTCAGTTAATTGAACTCAATAAAGGCTCGTTGGACGGGTTGAAGGATGGCCAGGCCGTTATTGATGATTACGGCATTATGGGGCAGATTATTCATGTCGGGCATAACTCTTCCACGGTTAAGTTAATTTCTGATCCAGAGCACGTGATTCCAGTACAGTTTATTCATAGTGGTATGCGCTCTGTAGCCTTTGGAAATGGAAGCACCGATGAACTGGAACTGCGTTACCTTCCCGCTACCGCAAATATTAACCCCGGGGATGAGTTGGTTACATCGGGGCTGGGAGGACGTTTTCCTGCTGACTACCCGGTCGCTTCAATTATAGAAATAACGCTGGATAAAGCTCATGGATTTAAGTCTGCAACGGCCAGACCTAAAGCGCGTCTGGACAGTAGTCGTGAAGTGCTGGTCATTCAATCTCGTGAAGATGAGACAGCAGAATGATTACGCTCAACTTTTTTGTTATTCCTCTTACACTGATATTTGGATTGACGCTGCAAATTCTGCCTTTACCCGACTGGACGCAAATCTATAGACCGGACTGGGTAGCCCTGATATTGATCTACTGGAGCATGGCTTTACCCAAAAGAGTGGGAGTCGGCTTTGCTTTTTTCACCGGTTTAATTGTCGATGTAATGCAGGGAACTTTGTTAGGTCAGCACAGCCTGGCTTTAGTCATCATCATCTTTATTAATATGAATTTATATCAGCGTATCAGGGTAATGTCGCTGCCCAGTCAGGCACTGTATGTGATGATTTTACTGTTAATTAATCAAATCGCGGTAGTCTGGATAGAAGGTGTTTTGCAGCGCAGTACACCCGTCATGGCCTTTTTTGGACCACCCTTGACCGGTATGTTTATCTGGCCATGGATATTTATTGTGCTGCGGGATATCAGGCGCAAAGCAAATTTAAGTTAGGAAGGAAAAATTGAAATTTCACTATATTGACAGCAATAAAGCGCTTAAAGATTTTTGTTTATCCATTGAGACCTGTAAATATTGCGCTCTGGATACGGAATTTATTCGTGAAAAAACTTATTTCCCATTGCTGGCTTTAATCCAGTTGGCAACTGAAACAGAACAGGCCTGCATTGACCCCCTGGTCATAGATGATTTCTCTCCACTGGTAGAAATTTTTGAAAATACATCGATGGTTAAAATCCTGCATTCTCCTAGCCAGGATCTTGAACTGTTTTATCAGCAATTTGATGCTTTACCCGAACCGGTATTTGATACCCAGCTAGCTGCTGCTGTTCTCGGTTATGCCAATCAAATTGGTTATGCCGACCTGGTGAATCGAAAGTGCGGTGTAAAGCTGGATAAGAAATTTACCCGTGCAGACTGGAGCAGAAGACCACTATCTGAAGGGGAACTGGACTACGCGATGGATGATGTGCGTTACCTGATTCAGATGTATGAAGAAATGAAAGCCGAATTAGAGAGCCGGGATCGCTGGTCATGGATACAGGCTGATTTTAAAAAAATGTCTGATAAAACCGAGTATCAGCTGGATGAAACTACTTTATGGAAAAAACTCAGGGGTGTGCAAAGATTAAAAGGAGCTGCTCTCAATAATGCAGATCAACTTTGTCGCTGGAGAGAGCAACTTGCCATAACAAAAAATCGACCAAAGCGATGGATGCTTAAAGATGAAGATTTGATTGATATTGCCCGCTTCAAACCGGCAACACGCGATGACTTGAAGCAGATTGGCAACTTGAGTGCTGATTACGTAAAGAAAAATGGTGACGCTATTTTAAAAGTCATTAAAGAGGCATCACAGATAGATTCGTCTCAATATCCAAAACTTCCGGATTTTGTAAAACTGAATATCGATCAACAGGCAATTTCAGATTGTCTGATGGCGATATGCAGGGTTGTTGCAGAAAAAAATCAAATAGCTTTAGCGTCGGTAACCACAAAAAAAGAAATTGATCAGTTAGTAGCAGGAAAGATGGGCAGTAAAATCACCACAGGATGGCGAAATGAAATGATTGGGAAATATTTACAGCAGTTTTTAAAAGGTGAGATTAACCTGAGCTGTGTGGATGGGGTGCTGGAGTATTCCTGAATATCACAAAATTTGATCTGCATATTTTAAAAAGGAGGGTTTAAAATAAAATGTCAGAACTGAATTTTTTAGGTTTCTATTGTACGCTTACTATATCGACGAACGGTCATGAAGCGCGAGATAGACTCAATAAATGGAGATGATGGAGAAGGCATAAAGACGAGTCCTTTCGTTAATTGGCGAAAAAATAGCGTATCACCTTCAAAACATTAATCATCAAAAACTAAAAAGGCGAACGGCTCTTGTAATGAACTCAGGAAAATGGAATGAAAATAATAACTAAATTTATCAACAGGTTACAAAGGTCATGTTTTTGGTTAAGATGAAAAAATAATGGATGATTCAAAGCAAAAAATTGCACTATTCATAGATGCTGATAATGCACCAGCGAGCAAATTCGAAGATGTTCTTAGTGAAGTTGCAAAATACGGCGTAGTAACAATACGAAAAGCATATGGAAACTGGAAAAAGCCTTCCATAAAGGCATGGGAAGACCTTTTACATGAATATGCTATTCAGCCAATACAGCAATACGACCTATCGAAAGGAAAAAATGCATCAGATATAGCACTTGTTATTGATGCGATGGATGTAATGTATACGAAGGATATAGATGTAATGTGCTTTGTATCATCTGATTGTGATTTTACGCCGATGGTCACTCGTGCCTTAGCAGAAGGCAAGGTGGTACTGGGGTTTGGTGAGCGAAAAACACCTTCACCTTTCGTAAACGCATGTTCCAAGTTCTTGTTTTTAGACCAAGAGCCTACTAGCAGTGATACCGCTCAAATAAAAACCAAAAATATAAAATCTGACACAAAGCTAATCAATTTACTTCGTCAAGCTATTGAAGCAACAGAAGAAGATAATGGTTGGGCTGCTCTAGGTCCTGTCGGTGCGCATATATCAAATAAAACTTCATTTGATCCCAGAAACTATGGTTACAAAAATCTAAGCAGTCTTATTAAGGCCATAGATTTATTTGAACTGAAACGTGGTCCAGGTAATTCATACTTGGTAAAAGATGTGCGAAAGAAAAAATAAACATAACCATAAGCTGCACAGGATTCGCTCTCTACGGTCGCTCTTCTGTGAGCCGGGGCGTTAGGTGAGTTCGTTTCCAGTGAATTAATAAGTAATGAGCTAAAAATGAGCGTACTCAATGGTTAGAAAAATAACTGCACTGAGTCTCGGGGCAATTTCATTCTTTATAATGTTTGCGCTAGGTGAAGAATTTGGAGTTTCGATTGCATTTAGTGTTATTGGTATTTACTACCTGTTTTCTCAATTCTTTCTTTCTCGTGGAAATGCCCGAGCCCTTTACGAGGACTGGCCATTAATTCTTTTCCTGAATGCGGCACTTATTGTGACAGCTGTTCTGGTTTTACTAATAGAGCCAGACACTAAGTGGCATTCAATAGTTGCTATTATTTCTATTGTTTGTTCGGTTATTGGAGCTGCTATAGCGGCTTGGTTTGCGAAAGCCCGATGAGCACAACAACTATCAAATCACTCAACTCGGACGCGCTAGCTCAAACCTTAGCTGAGGGAAGATTGACGTCATAACGTTATAGCGTTAACGTTCGGCTAATGAGGAGTAATCTAATGACTGAATTATCTAAAAGATCAACTGTTTATTTCGAACCTGC
>JAAEMR010000192.1 GCA_024225395.1 Gammaproteobacteria bacterium | reverse complement strand
TTAGCAGGGTCTGTACACAATATAAGAGTCCACGGGGATTGTCATGCCGGTAATATGTTATGGCGTGACGATAACCCTAATTTTGTAGATTTTGATGACTCCCGTATGGCTCCAGCCGTGCAGGATATCTGGATGTTACTATCAGGCAGTCGAGAGCAGCAAGGAGTACAACTGAATAAAATACTGGATGGATACTTTGAATTTAATGATTTTGATATGACCCAGTTGCGCCTCATCGAAGTATTTCGTACCCTGAGAATTATGCACTACAGCGCCTGGCTTGCTCGACGCTGGTCAGACCCTGCTTTTCCCCACAGCTTTCCCTGGTTCAATACCACTCGCTACTGGGAGGAACATATTCTCGAACTTCGTGAACAGTTTTCTGCTTTAAATGAACCTGCTATTCGTCCACTCTAATGAAATGGAGCGTATACATACTGCAGTGCTCGGATGATAGCCTGTACACAGGTATCACAACCGACCTAAATAGACGTATTGCAGAACATAACGACAGATCTTCAAATTTAGGGGCTAAATTTACCCGTGGACGACAACCTGTAAAACTGGTTTATCAGGAACAACTGGAAACTCGTAGCCTGGCAACTAAACGGGAAATGGAAATAAAATCACTGACCCGCATTAAAAAATTAAGTTTAATCAACCCGGTAAACTGACCACTTTTTTGATTCAGGTCGTCATACGGATAAAATCTTACCGGTTTCTTCAACTGCTAATATGATCAGCAAACAATTTAGCGTTATAATATAAAAAACTTTCAGGTGGGTATTAACTATGTTATTGGTTTACTTAAAACGAATTTTTTTTCTTAGCACAGTAATTGTTTTGACTGGCTGTGCAAACGGGGTGTTCGAAACAATAAGAAAGGTCACCTACCCACCCGATTTTAATTATATTTCTTCCGATAATCTGACCAGTACTATGCAACAGTTTGCCTGGTACACCACGTTACTTGATAACAGTTTGCAGGATACGCATCCAGTACCTGATTCTGAGAGGCTCAATGCAATTTCAATTCTGCATAAAATGGAGAAGTTGAGCCATGATTTGGGTGAGCAGAATCTTAGTTCAAATCACAATATTGTTTCATTTAATATTAATCAATTTAGACAAAATATTATAAATGCCAGAGATGGTTTAATGATGGAGCCACCCAATTATTACCTGGCAGGATCAGTCTCGGCATACTGCCTTAATTGCCATGCATTGAAAAATCAGCCACATTCATAGGTTATTCGTTTCTGCGTTAACCACGGATATCTAATCTAAGATGACTAAAAGGGTTTAACAGTAAATCTTAATGTTTTCTGCGGGGTCGAGAAAGCAGCATGATTATGCTGATTTGAATTAACCTTACGGGTCATCCATGACCTCAATAAGGAGTAAGAGAAGTGCGGGCCTTTAGTCCGCCTGTCTACGCAGGAAAGCAGGGATTTCAAGGTATTCCATACTTTCTTTATCTTCAGGAATTTCTATCGTATCACCAACAATTTTCTTGTTAGAAGATTCACGTAAATTAATAGGTTGATCCAGCTTCCCATAATCGACATGGCCTGTTTTTTCAGGTTTGATGATAGGTGTTGCAACTGAGACATCTGGCTTCTGTACTTTCTTTTCTTTACCCAGACCCGTTGCTACAAGCGTCACACGTAACTCACCTGAAGTCATTTCAGAATCGATAACTGTACCAACAACTACGGTAGCATCATTTGAGGACAACTCGGTAATAGTTGATCCAACATCATCCAGTTCACCAATAGCCAGATCAAGTCCAGCAGTGACATTAACCAGAATACCCTGAGCGCCAGCAATATCGATATCTTCCAGTAATGGAGAAGATATCGCAGCTATTGCTGCTTCTTTTGCACGTTCATCACCGGTTGCTTCTCCTGAACCCATCATTGCCATACCCATTTCAGACATAACGGTTCTTACGTCGGCAAAATCCACATTGATCAGGCCGGGACAGGTAATCAATTCTGCTATACCCTGAACTGCACCACGTAACACATCATTAGCAGTATTAAATACTTCAAGCACTGTGGTCTGCTTACCCAGTACAGGCATTAACTTATCGTTAGGGATTGTGATTAACGAATCAACTGTTTCTGATAATTCTTTAATACCCTGTTCGGCCAGAGCCATACGTTTACCACGTTCAAAACCAAATGGTTTAGTCACAACGGCAACAGTTAACACACCCATTTCTTTGGCTATTTGTGCGATTACCGGTGCTGCGCCCGTACCCGTTCCACCACCCATACCAGCGGTAATAAATAACATGTCAGTACCCGAGATTGCTTCCTGAATACGCTCACGATCTTCCATGGCAGCCTGACGGCCAACTCCGGGATCGGCTCCGGCCCCTAAACCCTTGGTAATGCTACTACCAATTTGAATAGAAGTTTTAGCATCCATTTTTTTCAGCGCCTGAACGTCAGTATTCACACACATGAACTCAACGCCTTCTATAGTAGAGTCGACCATGTGTTGCACAGCATTACCGCCGCCACCGCCGACTCCTATCACCTTTATTACCGCATTTTGGGAAAATGCATCCATCAATTCAAACATTAGATTTCTCCTCTTACTTTTTTTGTTTACATTAACAACTAAAAATTACCCTGAAACCAGCTTTTCATTTTTCTCCATAAGCTGTCTCCAGAGTTTTCTTCCAGCTCCTGGCTGGAAAAACTGGATTGCTGTTTGAGACCAAACAACAATAAACCCACACCGGTGGAATGGATTGGATTTCGGATTACATCGACCAGGCCGGATACATGTTGTGGTACACCCAGTCGGACTGGCATGTGAAAAATTTCTTCTGCCAGCTCAATGACACCTTCCATCTTTGAACTTCCGCCTGTCAGCACGATTCCTGCCGCACAGATTTCTTCAAAACCTGAGCGCCTGAGTTCTGCCTGAACCAGGCTCAGCAATTCTTCATAACGAGGCTCTACAACTTCTGCCAAAGTTTGACGTGCCAGGCGGCGCGGTTTCCGATCACCCACACTGGGAACCTCTATAGTTTCTTCTTCAGATGCCAGCTGACGTAAAGCACAGGCATATTTAATTTTCAGATCATTGGCATATTGCGTTGGAGTACGCAAAGCAACAGCAATATCATTAGTCACCTGATCACCCGCGATTGGAATAACAGCCGTGTGGCGAATAGCTCCTTCAGTAAAAACCGCTATATCGGTTGTACCACCACCAATATCGACAAGACACACTCCCAGTTCTTTTTCATCTTCTGTTAACACCGAGGCACTGGATGCCAGTTGTTCCAGAATAATATCGTCAACATCAAGCCCGCAGCGACGAACACATTTAATGATATTTTGCGCTGCACTGACAGCACCGGTTACCAGGTGAACTCTGGATTCAAGGCGTACTCCAGACATACTGACAGGGTCTCTGATACCTTCCTGGTTATCGATCAGAAATTCCTGTGGCAGCACATGCAATATTCGTTGATCTGCAGGAATAGCGACTGCCTTAGCGGCATCAATAACCCTGGCCACATCGGTAGGAGTCACCTCTTTATCTTTAACCGCCACAATGCCATGAGAATTGATGCTTTTTACATGACTACCGGCAATTCCTGCATAAACCGAGCGAATCTGACAACCAGCCATCAATTCAGCTTCTTCTACCGCACGCTGTATCGACTGTACGGTAGATTCGATATTGACTACGACACCTTTTTTTAATCCTCTGGAAGGCTGAGTACCTACTCCTATTATTTCAATTTCACCTTCAACAGTCACTTCCCCAACAATAGCAACTACCTTAGAAGTACCTATATCGAGTCCTACGATAAGATTATTTTCTGTCTTTTTAGACATTGTTGTTGCCTCGTTTTTTTGAGTCACCTGAGTGTTTCAGGTTTAGGTATTCATCTGTCCAGGCAATAGAAAATCCATTGCTATAACGAAAATCAATAGTTTTAATAAACTCGGCTCTCGGTTTTATCTGTTTAGCATAAACAGAAAGTAAGTTTTTAATTTTCAAATCATTATTTTCACTGCCAATATTAACTTTAAGTCTTTTATTTAAAACCAGGTTTAAAGCACCTTTACTATCTTCAGTCATTTCAGTAATTCGTATTCCATGTTTAGAAAACTCAGATTGCATTTCACTGTATCGCAGTAATAACTCTGCACTCTGATCTGAATAACCATTTATTCGTGGTAAATGTTGAAAATTTTTACTAGCTGCTTTAAAGATTACTGCCTGTGAACTTAATAAGTGTTTACTATCCCATCTGGCAAAAGCCTGCTTTTCTATTAAGCTAACCTGTAACTGGTTTGGCCAGATTCGTTTCACAGAAACTGACTCAACCCATGGTTCAAGACTCAATTTTTTCTGGATAAGTTTTATATCTACTGAAAAGAAACCCTGACCTAAATAAGCTTCAAGATTTTTATTGATTCCACCCATTTTTAACTGTTTGTTGCTACCTGATATTTCTATTTTATTAATAGGTAAAATATCTTCTTTAGGTAACAAATAAACCGCTGATATTATAACAGAAAGCATAAAAAATAATGTTAAAAACTGCTTATTAAAAAGCTGTTTTAACCATACCAATTCTATGATTTCAACAGGCTGTTTTTTACTTGCCTGAGGTTTATTTTTTGTTTTCTTTCTTGCTTTATCGAATTGCAAAGAAGCCTGTTTATTCTGTTTTTTTGAATTAACTAATGTACTCAACTTAAACATTAGCAACCTCCGGTTTTAGCGTTAACTCAATCAGTTTAACTACCAGTTGTTGAAAATTCAGACCTGCCTCTTTTGCGGCCATAGGCACCAGGCTATGATCGGTCATTCCAGGTATTGTATTAGCTTCAATAACCAGAAAATCACCCTGTTCATTCATCATTAAATCTACACGACCCCAATGACGAAGTTCACAGACATCGACTGTTCTGGCAACAATATCATTAAGCTTTTCAAGTTGATTTTCATCTAAGCCACAGGGACAGATATAACGGGTATCATTTGCTTCATATTTT
Source organism: Gammaproteobacteria bacterium (assembly GCA_024225395.1). Lineage (GTDB taxonomy): Bacteria > Pseudomonadota > Gammaproteobacteria > JACNJF01. Next base: position 78,586 of record JAAEMR010000192.1, on the reverse strand, counting down.
GCATCGTAGTCATAAAATATATGCGGAGTTTCCAGCTTGATGGCAGGTAGTACCGTACCCCCCAACCAGGCTACTGTGTATTCAGACCCTGCTATCCATTGCTCGGCCATAACTGTTCCGTATTTTGCTGCAAGTAAAAATGCGGCTTCCATATCATCAGCCTGCTCTACTTTACTCATACCAATGCTTGAACCTTCATTAACTGGTTTAATAATCAGCGGTAGACCAATGTTTTGAATTGCTTTAGAACAATCTTCCAAAGTTTTAAGTTGCATAAAATCGGGTGTATTTATGTGGCTACCCAGTAGTAAACGTTTAGTCATCAGTTTATCCATGGTGACTGAACTTGCCTTCACACCACTTCCTGTATATGGAATTTTAAGTACATCAAGAATAGCCTGTATTTCACCATCTTCACCGCCACGCCCGTGCAGCATATTTAATACTCTATCGGCTTTCATATGTTTCAGTTGATCCAGAATATTTTCCTGAACATCAACTTTAAATGCATCAACTCCAGCATCTAATAATGCCTGTAATACGAAACTACCTGACTTAAGTGATACTTCTCGCTCTGCAGAAGTTCCACCCATCAACACAGCTACTCTGCCACTTTTACTGGCAATATCAGAAGCAGGCAGTAAATGACCAAAGCTCATAAACTGTCTCCGATGATTCTGACTTCTGTATTCAGTTCGACATTAAATTTTTGCTTAACGTCAGTTTTAATTTTATCGATGAGGTTTTCAATATCTGCAGCAGTTGCATTGTTTTTATTAATGATAAAATTCGCATGCTTTTCTGAAACGCAGGCACCACCTATGCAGAAACCTTTCAACTGACTGGCTTCAATCAGTCTGGCAGCATAATCACCTTGAGGATTTTTAAATACAGAGCCACAGGATGGCTCGCCAATAGGTTGTGATGCATTTCTTTTAGCCAGCAACGGTTTAATATTTGATTCTTTATCATCCAGTTTTTTCGGGAAGTTAAAAACTGCACCACTAAACCATTCATTTTTGGCTAGCCCAACGCTGCGATATGCAACTTTAAATTCTGCAGCCAGTCGATACGTCAATTCACCCTGATGATTTATAATTTCTACAGATTCAACAAATTGCCAGGTTTCAAACCCAAAGGCTCCAGCATTCATCGCCAGTGCTCCACCCACTGTACCTGGAATACCCGCCAGAAAATCAGCACCATCCAGTTTATGTTGCTGACAAAAACGTGCCAGTTTTGCACAGGTCACGCCACTCTCAGCGTATACCTGAGACTCACCACTTGCATTGACCTGTAAATTTAATTCATTAAGTTTATTCAGGGTGGATATCACAACGCCTTTTACTCCACCATCTCTGACCAGCAGGTTACTGCCCAGGCCAATCCAGGTTAGTGGAATATCATTGTCCGTTTGCGTCAAAAATAAAACTAAATCCTGCTTATCCACCGGTTCAAAATAAAACTCTGCTTTTCCACCCGTGCGCCAGCTACAATGTTTACCCATGGGTTCATTGTTAGACATTTTTCCACGAATAGTCGGTATCAAAGCCATATTCATCATCCTGCTGAATCCGCTTTATGCAACTTTAAAAATTCTACGGCAAATGCTCCAATACTGCCGGCACCCAGTGTTAGCAGTATGTCCTGATCCTCAACTACGGCCGATAAAACAGCATTTAAGTCTGATATATTTTCAACAAATACAGGATCAATGGACCCTCTATTTCGAATCGAACGACTTAACGCTCGGCCATCTGCATCTTTAATATACTTTTCACCGGCGGGATAGACTTCAAGCAATACCAGTTGATCAACATCAGATAAAACGCTGGAAAAGTCTTCAAATAAATCACGTGTCCGGCTAAAACGATGAGGCTGAAATACAACGGTCAAACGCTGATCGGGCCAGGCGGATCTTATCGCTTCTACTGTCGCTTTAATTTCATTGGGATGGTGACCATAATCATCAATGTGACGAATTGTTTTGCCTTCAAAATTCAGCTGTTCTGTAATTTGAAAACGACGACCTATTCCTTCAAACTGACTCAGGGAATCCTGCATTTCCTTTTTAGTCACTTCAAGCTCCCAGCCAACAGCTAATGCTGCTGTCGCATTTAATACGTTATGCTTTCCCGCCATATTAAGCTGGATATCAACACTCGTATCATCCGGAAAATTCACGCTATAAAGTGTTCTGGATAAATCAGCCCGGATATTACTAATCCTGACATCAGCATCTTTTGATTCACCGTAGGTAAGCACAGGTCTTGACAGTTGAGGCAAGATTTCACGTACCACGTTGTCATCAATACAAACTACCGCTAACCCATAAAAAGGCAGGTGATGCAAAAATTCCACAAAGGTATGTTTTAATCGATCGAAGTCACCTTCATAGGTAGACAAATGATCCTGGTCTATATTGGTTACGATAGAGATGAAGGGCTGTAAATATAAAAATGAAGCGTCACTTTCATCGGCTTCTGCAACAAGGTAATCACTATCACCCAGTTTTGCATGACGACCGGAACTATTAAGTTTGCCACCAATAACATACGTTGGATCCAGCCCACCTTCAACCAGGACAGCGGTGACCAAACTCGTAGTTGTCGTTTTACCATGAGTACCCGCAACCGCAATTCCCTGACGAAAACGCATCAGCTCAGCTAACATTTCAGCTCTTCTGACAATCGGAATACGCAACTCTCTGGCATTGACTATTTCAGGATTTGATTCATCGATGGCCGTTGACACAACAACAACATGCGTACCGTCAATATTATTAGCTTCATGACCGATATGAATTTTAATCCCCAGTCCACTCAGGTGTTTAACCATCTGGCTATCATTAATATCTGAACCGCTAATGTTATATCCCAGATTATGAAAGACCTCGGCTATGCCGCTCATGCCCGCTCCGCCAATTCCAACGAAGTGTATATTTTTAGTTCGGCGCATTAACTGTCTTGGAGAACGAGTCACTATAAAGCCTCCTGTAATATGCCTGATGCAACCTGTTGAGTCGCTTCGGTATAAGCTATTTTTCTCGCATTAGCTGCCATTGTCATCAATTTATCCCTGGTCAGTCTCATCAGACAATTGGCTAAAAAATTCGCTGTAAAATCTTTATCCTGCTGGACTATGGCGGCATCAGCATCCGTTAGAAATGCCGCATTAAATAATTGCTGGTTATCAACATGGTGAGGGTAAGGAACCAGAATTGACGCTACACCTACCGCTGCTAATTCTGCTACTGTTAATGCACCAGAACGGCATATCACCAGGTCGGCCCATTCGTAAGCTGACTTCATATCATCAACAAATTCAGTTAAATCAGCTTCAACCTGGTACTTTTTATATAATTCCTGACAATCCTGTAACTTACCGGCTCCACATTGATGTCGAACAGCTGGTCGATCTGAAACGTCAATGTTAAACAGGGCTTCAGGTAAAATATCATTCAGTGTTTTAGCACCCAGAGAACCACCTATCACCAGTACATTAATATTTTTTCTTTCGACTTTTGAATATCTAATTTCGGGTGGATCAATTTCCAGTAAATCTTTTCGTACCGGGTTACCCACCACGATACTGTCTTTAATATTTCTTGCAGCCTGTGGAAATGCAAAATATTTTAAGCTTGCAAATTTATTTAACAGTTTATTGGTTAATCCAATCACTGCATTTTGCTCATGAATAATCAAAGGTATGCGTAATAACCAGGCCATCAATCCACCCGGTCCCGAAGCAAAACCTCCCATACCTAATATAGCTTTAGGTTTATTTTTTAGTAAAATTTTAATCGCCTGAATACAGGCTAAAAATAATTTAAATGGTGCCATAGCCTTAGTGACAAAACCTTTACCCCGAACACCTTCGATTGTTAACCACTCAATCGGAAAATTTTCTGCCGGAACAATTCTTGACTCAAGGCCGGATTTTGTACCCATCCAGATAACATCTTCACCTGAATTTCTTAAATAATTTGCAACCGCCAGTGCAGGAAAAACATGCCCGCCTGTGCCACCAGCCATGATCATGATTGGACGTTTAGTATTAACCATTTTTCACCACCCTGGGTGATCGTTTTCTTGGTTTTTTTCTTCCGTCAGATGGCTCAGAATTTTCATAATGAACCCTTAGCACAAGACCTACCGCAAACGACATGATCAATATACTGTTACCACCATAACTGATAAAAGGTAAGGTCAGTCCTTTGGTGGGTAAGGCTCCCAGATTTACACCCATATTAATGAGCGCCTGAATACTCACCAGCAATCCCACGCCATAAACAAGATAAGCCCCAAAAGGTCTGGATTTATTTAATGCCGTTTTTCCAATTTGAAAACAACGTAACACAAACCAGGCATAAATCAGAATCAGAAAAACGGCCCCGATAAGCCCAAATTCTTCAGCGTAGATTGCAAACAGAAAATCAGTATGCGCTTCGGGTAAATAGAAAAGTTTCTGTATACTTCCGCCAAGACCAGTTCCGTAGATTCCACCACTGCCTATGGCTATCAAAGATTGAGTAAGCTGAAAACCACTGGAAAAAGGGTCTGCCCATGGATCAAGAAATGAAGTTACTCGAGCCATTCTATAAGGCGACGCAAGTACCAGTAACACCATGATACTGAGAGTACCAATCACAAAAATAATGAAATGTTTAAACTGGACCCCACCCAGGAATATCATTCCAAGGCCTGTCATTAATAACACCGCTGCTGCACCAAAATCCGGTTCCAGTAATAAAAGCCCACTGGCCATTGCTAAAATGATCATTGGTTTAACAAACCCCATTAAACCGGATTGAATTTCTTCACAACGTCGAATGAGGTATCCGCTTAAGTAAATGATTAAAAACAGTTTTGCTATTTCAGAAACTTGAATGGTAAAAACGATCAAATCCAACCAGCGGGTTGCACCATTAACCGTGCGTCCAACTCCGGGAACTAATACCAGTGCCAGTAGAAACAGTGAACTCAGCATCAGGATCATACCGTTATTTTTCCAGATACTGGTAGGTACCCGGTATGCTATCCACATTAGTAAAACACCTAACAACAGGCGTAAAAACTGCCGCTTGCCATAATAAAAAGGATCATTCATTTTCGCATCAGCTACACCTATCGATGCCGATGTCACCATAATTAATCCGATCACTGCGAGTAACCCGAATATTAACAGGATCTGGCTATCTAAACGTTTAGGTAAACTGGGAGCTGCAACTCTATCTAGCTGTGAAGCACGTATGGCCTGAGAGCTCATGACAACACCCTCACTAAACTCTTGAAGTGGTCACCACGAGCTGGAAAACCACTGTACATATCAAAACTTGCACAGGCTGGAGCCAGCAAAACAATATCACCTTCAACAGCAATATCATTTGCAACTTGAACAGCCTGTTCTAAATCGTCCACACGTTGAATGTTTACGCATTTGTTAAAGCTTTGCTCTAGAACACCAGCATCTTCTCCAAATAACAAAACAGTTTTAACATGCTGGCGTAAGCTTTCACATAAAATAGAGACATTGGCCCCTTTACTCTGTCCACCCGCTAGCAAAATAACCGAATCACCCAGCCCCTCTATAGCGGCTTTGGTTGCGCCAGGATTTGTTGCCTTAGAATCATTTATCCAGCTCACTCCATTTATCTCGGCAATCCATTCACTTCGATGAGGTAATCCAGTATAAGATTTCAAGGCTTTTAAAATCGCGGGTTTGGAAATACCTGCAACCCTGGCCATCGCTATTGCAGCAAGACAATTCGCCCAGTTATGCCGTCCTTTAAGTTTTAATTCTGCAGTATTTATCCAGCCCTCGCCATCTACAGCTAACAAGGGGTTTTCTATTCCAATCACCGTGTATTCACATGCAGAACTGTGCAATGAAAACTGGATATCAGTTGACGAGTGTTTTGTTGACTCATCATCAAAATTACTCAGGCAATTTGTTGCATTAGAGTAAATGGTTTTTTTGCACTGCTGATATTCCTTCAAATTTTCATAACGATCCATATGATCTTCACTGATATTTAATACGGTCGATATCAATGGTCGTAATGATGAAGTTGTTTCAAGTTGAAAACTGGATAATTCCAGTACATAAAAGTCAACATCATCACTGAGTAGTTGCAGAGCGGGCACACCGATGTTTCCACCAACCGCAGCATTTTTACAATCGGCTTTTATCATTTCACCTAACAGACTGGTCACGGTACTTTTACCATTTGATCCAGTTATCGCCAATACAGGTTTATCAACTGCCTCAGCAAACAGTTCGATATCACCGATAATCTGTTTTCCCGAATCAGCTATCTTTTGCATCAACGGTGAGCGAATCGACAACCCGGGACTAACTACCAGGCAATCAATATCGTCCAGTAGAGACTCAGACAATTCACCTTTTATGACTTCGATTGTCGGAAAGTTTTGCTGGAACATATCCATATAAGGAGGCTGTTCCCTGTTATCCTGAACCTTGCATTGATAGCCATGTTGCAACAGATGACTGGCCGCCGAATATCCGGTCATTCCCAGACCCACAACCAGGTAGCGTTGGTCTTTATGTATTGTCTGAAGATGGCTCGTCATTTTATACATCACCGTATTTTCAGACTCGCCAGGCCGATTAATACAAGAATAACGGTGATGATCCAGAATCGAACAATGATACGCGGCTCCGGCCAGCCCTTTAATTCATAATGATGATGCAAAGGGGCCATTCTAAAAATACGGCGACCCGTTAATTTGTAGGAGACCACCTGTAAAATCACCGAAACAGTTTCTACGACAAATATTCCACCCATGATAAATAACACCAGTTCCTGACGCACTATCACAGCTATCACACCCAGTGCAGCACCCAGTGCCAGAGCACCCACATCACCCATAAAAACCTGGGCGGGATAAGTGTTAAACCATAAAAATCCGAGGCCTGCACCAACAAGCGCACCGCTGAAAACAACCATTTCTCCAACACCTGGAATATAGGGGATACCCAGGTATCCAGCAAAATTAGTATTACCTGTTACATAGGCAAATACTCCTAGAGCACCACCCACCAGTACGGTCGGTAAAATAGCCAGGCCATCAAGGCCGTCAGTCAGGTTAACCGCATTACTACTACCCACGATGACAAAATAAGCCAGCACCACATACATCCAGCCAAGATCAAATACCAGTGATTTAACAAACGGAACGATTAACTGTGTTTCGTGTGGTAATTCAGCGGTTCTAAAAAGAATGAATGCAGCCGTAAGCCCCACAACCGATTGCCATAAATATTTATAACGTGAAGCCAGGCCTTTTGAGTTACCAAAAACTATTTTCTTATAATCATCTACCCAGCCAATGATGCCAAAGCCGGCCGTTACAAATAGAACTATCCACACAAAACGTGAAGTTAAATCACTCCATAACAGAGTACTGATTATTATAGCGACAAGGATTAAAGCACCACCCATGGTGGGTGTACCTGCTTTACTAAAATGAGTTTCAGGACCATCATCACGAACGCTTTGACCGATATTATATTTACTCAGGTACCTTATCATCCACGGACCCACCACCAGAGAGATAATAAGCGCGGTTAATACCCCCAGAATCGTACGAAAAGTAAGATACTGAAATAAATTAAAACCACTATGAAACTGGGTTAGATAGGTAGCCAGGCTATAGAGCATGTTCTACTCCTGAAGTATCAGAAAGTTTTGTATTTAAGATTAGTTTTTCTACGACTTTATCCATACCGGAACTACGTGATCCCTTTACCAGCAAATTAATTCCTTTATGCAAACGAGTTGATAAAAACTCAACCATTTCACCATGCTGTTTAAAACAAAACCCATTTTTTTCAAATGTATCTGAAGCTTTACAACTCATTTCTCCTAATGCAAAAAGTTTTTCTACACCAGCTTTCCGGGCATCTCTGGCAGCCTGTTGATGCAACTGTAAAGATTGCTCACCCATCTCGGCCATATCACCCAGTGCCAACCAGGCAGTACCATCCAGAGCACATAAAACCTTTACTGCCGCCGATAGAGAATCAGGATTTGCATTGTAACTATCATCAATAATGACACTGTCATTCAAACCTGAAACAAATTGTTGACGACCTTTAACACCACTAAAACCATTCAAGCCCCTGCAAGCCTGCTTTACTGTTAACCCACAACCAATTGCCAGCGTTATAGCAGCTGATGCATTCTGAACATTATGCTCACCAAACACATGTAAAATAGATTCAAATTGTTCATGTTGACGCTCTATAGTCAATTTAAAACCATCTGATAATGGCTCACATGTTGCAGTTACATCGGCAGGCTGTTTAGTGGAAAAAGTTAATTGATTACTGGTTGAGGATATTGATTTCCAGTAATCTGTAGAATCTTCATCAATATTAAAAATGGCCAGAGCATCCGACCTGCAATATTGATACATCTCTCCTTTGGCCTGAACAACTGACTGTAGTGAACCGAAACCCTCAATGTGCGCAGCACGGGCATTATTGACATAAACCACATCCGGTTCTGCAATGCCTACCAGTTGACTGATTTCATTTAGATGGTTAGCACCCATTTCAATCACTGCAAAACGATCTTCTTGTGACAACCGAAACAATGTTAGCGGTACACCTATTTCATTATTGAAATTTCCCACGGTCATTAAAGTCTTATACTCGCTCGATAAAATACGCCCCAGCATTTCTTTTACCGTAGTTTTTCCATTACTACCGGTAATAGCAATTACTAACGGGTTGACTTCTTTACGCCAGAAATTAGCCAGTTGAGCAAGCGCCTGACGGGTATCATTGACAATAATTTGAGGTATTGAAATTCCGCTTACAGCAGTCTCAACAATTGCAGCAACTGCACCCAGTTCAGCAGCTTTATTTACAAACTGGTGACCATCGAAATTTTCACCTTTAATGGCAACAAACAGGCATCCTTCTGTACATTTTCGACTATCTATAACCACCGAAGAGATTGAAAATGGACTACCAGTAGATTCACGCTGAGGGAACAGGGATATTAACTGCTGACTATTCATCTGTATCATAAAGCAGCCCTCTTGCGGTTCTGCTTTACCACACAGTGATCACTGAACGGGACTCTCTTATCGCCTATAATTTGAAATTTTTCGTGACCTTTACCCGCCACAACCACCAGATCTTTTTCACTGGCTTCGGCCAGTGCTGTATCAATTGCTATTTCACGATCATGAATAATTCTAACCAGCTGAGGATTATCAAATCCAGTCAATAAATCACGCATGATCTGCTCTGGAGGTTCATTTCGCGGGTTATCATCGGTGACTATGACCTGATCAGCCAACTGCTCTGCAACAGCTGCCATTTTAGGACGTTTACTCTGATCCCGGTCACCACCACAACCAAATATACAGATAATTTTTCCGTCACAATAATTTTTAAGTGAATTCAAACATGCAGATAATGCCTGTTCAGTATGAGCAAAATCGATAACCACGGCTGCCTGTTGATTAACCGATGGAAAGTACTCCATACGCCCAGGTATGGGTTTTAATCCCTGCATACACTGTTCGATTTTCTGCACCTCAAATCCCAGTTGAAGCAAAACTGATATACAACACAACAAGTTGCTAATATTAAATGCACCGATTAGACCCGTCTGTATAGTTAGTAAACCTGACGCTGTTGATACCTTAATGTTAATACCCTGTGCCGTCATAGAACTGGACAGCAACCTTACATCTGCAGCGGTATCACCAGACACATCAACACTGTAGTTAATGACATTGTCACCTTTATACTGTTTAGCCAGAGATATTCCAAAATCATCATCAAGATTTAATACCTTTCCCGATACATTCTGTTGCGAAAACAATCGAGATTTAGCCGCTTTATAGTGCTCGATATCGCCATGATAATCGAGGTGATCACTGCCTAAATTTGTCAAAGCTGCAATATCAAACTGACAACCACTCACTCTATGCTGTTCCAGTGCATGGGAAGAAGCTTCCATCACCACATATTCACAGGATCCTAATGCAAGCTCAAACAAAATTGACTGTAAAGTAATTGCATCGGGCGTAGTGAATTTAGTCATCTTCAGCTGATTGGCCATTCCATAACCCAGAGTTCCAACACTGCCCGCTCTTTTATTCAACTTGTTCAACGCCTGAATTAATAAATGGGTAACACTGGTTTTGCCATCAGTTCCGGTAACACCGATCAGTTTAAATTGTTGACTAGGATAGGCAAAGAAGCGGCTCGCAATCTTACCCAGGTTTTGCGGCAAATTAGTAACTGGAATAAATTTTATAGCATGTTGCTTTTCTAACAGTGGAATACGTTGCAAACAATATTCATCATTGGCATCAAACAGAACAGCTACAGCACCGACATTGATTGCATCCGTTACAAAATCCAACGCATGTCTGGTCAGACCCGCAAGGGCTACAAATAAATTTCCCTTTTTAACGTCTGAACTATTACTGGTTAAACCCGTGATTTCAATATTAAATAAATGACTTTCAGCGACATAACCCTGCAACAGGTTATCGAGTGTCATTTCTGTCTGCCGACTCAATGAAGTCATCATAATATCTGCCCTGTCGATTTAGCCACCTGTAAAGATGCCGTCAGATTATCCGGTGAAATATTCATTAGACGCAAAGCATGCGTAAGCACATCCTTGAACACCGGCGCAGCAACCTGCCCCCCGTAATAACCATTCATTTTAGGCTCATCAATCATCACAGCCATGATTAACCGTGGATTACTCACGGGTACAATGCCTGCAAAAACAGAGGTATAGGTATTTTCAAGATAACCGCCAGCGGCACTCTTTTTTACCGTGCCAGTTTTACCGGCTACTCGATATCCTTCGATAGCAGCCTGTTGGGCTGTTCCTTTCGGGCCAACCACCTGCTCCATCATATTCAACACCATTTTAGCCGTAGCTGGTTTCATCACTCGTGTAGTTTGCTGAGGCTCATCAAGTTTCAGCAAACTGACTGGTTGAATTTCACCGTTATTAGCAAAAACAGAGTAAGAACGGGCAAGTTGTAATGTTGAAGCTGACACGCCATAACCAAATGCCATGGTGGCATGATCCAGTGGTTGCCAGTCACTGTAATGACTAAAATATCCCGAAGATGAGGCTGGAAAACTGATGCCGGATGGCTCACCAAAACCGTAATCTTTAAACGCCTGCCATAGTTGCTCAGGCTTCATGGATAGAGCAACTTTAGATGCCCCCACATTACTCGACTTACGTAAAATACCGGCAAGATCAAGAGATCCATAATTTCGAAAGTCTCTAATTGGGTAACCGCTCACTTTCATGTAACCCGGTGCAGTATTAATCACACTTTTTTTACTAAATGTTTTTCTATCCAGAGCTGCGGCAATAGTAAAAGGTTTAATCGTTGAACCCGGCTCAAAAACATCGGTAACCGCCCGGTTACGACGAGCCGCCGCTGATTTATTTTTACGTTGATTCGGGTTGTATGAAGGCAGATTGGCAATTGCCAGAATTTCACCGGAGAGAGCATCCAGTATAACTGCACTTCCAGAGGTAGCATCATGATGCCTGATCGCTTTAGCCAGGCTTCGATAGGTTATATATTGCAACCTCATATCTATACTGGTCTGTAAATCTTTGCCCGAACGTGCAGCCACTACCTGTGAAATATTTTCTACCACGTCACCCTTTCGGTTTCGTAGTATCTGGCGTTTACCCGCTTTGGCTTTTAACCAGTCCTGATAGATTAATTCCAGACCTTCTCTACCCACATTATCAATATCGGTAAAACCCAATACATGCGAAACAACTTCACCTGCAGGGTAAAAGCGATTGTATTCTCTTTGTAAATATACACCGTCGACACCTTGCACAGCTTTTTGGGCCAGTTCAGGTTCAACACGGCGTTTAATAAACACAAATTCCTTATTCGCACGCTGCTTTAACCTGTTAAGAGTATTTTTATAATTAACCCCTAATGACTTTGTTACCTTTTTTAAACCATCCTGATCCAGCAGAACTAGCTGGGGGTTAACCCAGACCGAATCAACCGGTGTACTAATCGCTAGAGGCGTTCCAAAACGATCTGTGATCGTGCCCCGATAGGCGGGAGTTTGTATCGTTCTTAACTGGCGTTGACTTCCTTCATCCAGCAAGAACTCCTGATTATAGATTTGCAACCATGCCGACCTGCCAACTAGTGAAGCAAATAGTAATACCAGAACCACCAGCACGAAATAATGTCTTCCAGCATAAAAAACAGGCGAATTATTTTTCATAATCCACCAGCATCACTATTTGAACATTATCGGGTATCACCATATCGAGTCTCTTTCGCGCTATGGATTCAACATTAGCCTGAGTAATTAATGTGCTTTTCTGTATCTGTAAACGACTCCAGTGTATCAACTGTCCATCCTGATTCTTTTGCTGCAATCTTAACTCGGAGAACAAAACTCTACTTTCATGCTTTACATAAATAACAGCCATCGAGCTGCCAGTTACCAGAACAATCAGCAGCATCAACCAGTATATGCGGCGCATCAGGAAAGGCGCTCAGCGATTCTTAAAATCGCACTTCGAGAGCGCGTATTTTGTTTTATCTCTTCAGCAGTCGCCTTAACTGCTTTGCCAATATTGCGTAACCGAACCGTTACCTGTAAGTCACTTTCACGAACCGGCAAACCTTTTGGTATTGCAGGCGGTGTGGAATGCTTTTTAATAAATTTCTTCACCAGTCGATCTTCCAGTGAATGAAAACTGATCACCAGTACCTGCCCGCCAATTTTCAAAACATCAAAGATTCCATCGAGCACCTGATGAATATGATCAAGTTCCTGATTCACCTTCATGCGGATAGCCTGAAAGCTACGGGTTGCGGGGTGTTTCTTTTCTTTATAAGCAGGAACACAGTCACTGATAATATTGACTAAAGTAGCCGTATCGGTAATAGCCTGCTGCTGACGAACTTCGATGATTTTTTTCGCAATGCGGCGAGAAAAACGCTCTTCACCTAACTGCCACAATACATCGGATATTTCCTTTTCTCTAGCCGTCATAATCCATTCAGCCGCGGACATTCCCTGATCAGGATTCATTCGCATATCCAGGGGGCCGTTATTTTGAAAACTAAAGCCTCTCTGAGCATCGTCCAGCTGAGGTGATGACACACCCAGATCCAGCAATACTCCATCCACTAACTGCTTCAGACCCAATTGCTCAATGCGTTCAGCCATCTGCCCGTAATCATCATGAATAATGGTGACTCGTGTATCTTCAGCCAGTAATTGTTTAGCATAAGCAATGGCTTCAGGATCTTTATCCATAACCAGCAATCTACCCTTTTCACTTAACTGAGCAAGTATCGCAGTCGAATGACCGCCTCGACCAAAAGTCCCGTCAATATAAATACCATCGGGTTTAATTTTCATCAAATCGATGACTTGTTGAAACAATACGGGTTTATGGGAAAATTGTTGCTGGCTCATATCGACAACTCAGCCAATGCTTCAGGAACTTCCTCACTGTCTTCAATCTCTTCCATGCAGTGCTGCTCCCACAACTGCTCATCCCACAGCTCAAACTTGTTGCCCTGACCAATCAGTACAACTTTTTTATCTAATTTTGCATAATTTCTTAACGGGGAGGACAACAGCAATCTACCACTGTCATTGACTTCGATATCCGTCGCATAACCCACCAGCTTGCGCTTGATAAGCTTCACTCTTTTATTCAGGCCGGGTAATGCATTAATTTTTTCTTCGACGATCTCCCACTCATTCAATGGGTAAATCAACAGGCAGGGCTCATCAGTATCAATAGTGACGACCAACTTGCTGCCACAAATTTCAGCCAGGCGCTCACGATAGCGTGCAGGCAAAACTATTCTGCCTTTCGCATCTAATGATAAATTTGAAGCCCCTCTAAATTTAAGCACTCAACCCGCCTTTAACTTGTCACTATATGACACAATTGTCCACTATTTGACACAGTATGGTTTAAAAGTGACACAAGTCAAGTAAAAAACGGGCTTCGAGAATAGAGTTTCTTTAATTACAACAATGACTTAGCGAAGATTCTTCACGACGAACGGTTAATGTCATTTAAAAACAGAAACTAACCAGACATAGTTAAAGTAAAATCTTAAGAGACATAGGATTTGTGAGATATTTTCAGCAGAATTTCTAGCCAATTGAGGCATTTTACGAGCTCCCTTAGCTTAAATAGTAAGGGAGCAGATAAAAAATAAGTCAGCCTGTAAGCCGGGTTCTGTCGTGGATAATCATTCATCTGGAACCTCTGTCGCCAAAGGCTCTCAAGCAACCAACCCGAAAACAGTGCGGGCAGCACCATCGTTTTCCTATTTGGTCTTGCTCCGAGTGGGGTTTTCCCTGCCACTGCTGTTACCAGCAGCGCGGTGCGCTCTTACCGCACCATTTCACCCTTCCCCAATACAAGTACAAGTACCAGGCGGTATATTTTCTGTGGCACTTTCCGTAGACTCGCGCCTCCCAGCCGTTAGCTGGCACTCTGCCCTGTGGAGCCCGGACTTTCCTCCAGCACCCTGATGGATACCAGCGATTACCTGGCTGACTTGCCACGCATGATAGCGTAAAAAAGACAGCAGTTGTAGCATGAGATACTGTCCGGCATCTCACGTCTAAAGCTTGCTACTCCGAGGAAAGCGCCAGTGCCATCTTATAAAGGTCATTTTTCTTCAGTCCGGTGATATTGACAGCCAACTTAACAGCCTTTTTTAATGGCATTTCGGCAAGCAATAACTCCAGTATCCTTCGTATCTCCGGGTTCATCGAGTCCATTTCATCAGCCTTAGACTGATAAAGCAAAACAACAAACTCTCCTTTCTTTAACAGGGGATCCTGATCAAATACCTGTAGACACTGCTCTGCACTTCCACGTATAAAATTTTCATGACGCTTAGTCAGTTCCTTGGCTATAACTAACTGAGATTCAGGCATAGTTTGATTGACCTGCTGCAATAGCCGTTCAATTCGATGTGTTGATTCCAGCAGCACATGAGTTCCATCCACATTTTTCAAGCTTTCGAGCCTGCTTATTCTTTCTGAATTTTTATGCGGCAGGAAACCATGAAAGCTAAACTTGTCTGTAGGCAAACCCGCAGCACTCAAAGCGGTGATAACACTGCTGACCCCTGGTACAGGCATAACCCTGTACCCTGCTTCAACAACGGCTCTAACCAAAGGAAAACCCGGATCGGATATCAGCGGCGTTCCAGCATCTGAAACCAGTGCAATCTGCAAGCCCTTTTCCAGGTCATGCAAAATTTGTTGTATCCGTTCTCGTTCATTGTGTTCATGCAGGGAAAGCATTTTTTTACTGATGCCAAGATGTGCCAGTAAATGCTGACTATGACGAGTATCCTCGGCCGCCACCAGATCAACCGAGCGCAACACTTCAATCGCCCTGAGCGTTATATCATCTAAATTTCCAATGGGTGTTGCTACAATATAAAGTACGCCTGACATTTTCATCTTTAACCATGTAAACTAATCAGCTTATTCTAACAAGCCATCTTTACATCAACAGCATTAAATCAACATTACATTCATTATCTATGCGCAAACTTCACACACTAGAGCTGGTAAAATTCAACCTCGTTTTACTGACTTCATTATTTGTTTTCGGCTGTCAAACAACTACCGTTACTACTTTAGAGCCAAAAATCAGCGAACAGGCCACTGCAGAATCAAAATTTATCGCATTTAATTACGAACAGGATTTTGAATGGGAACTGGCCGCCAGCATGTACCAGCACCTGGCTGATAATTCATCACAACCAGACCGTTCAGCCTATCTACAGAAAACCGCTCTGATGATGTATAAAAACGGACTTTATGATGAGATGGAAGCACTGTATGACTCATTAGAAGAAGGAGATATTTTAAAAAAAGAAGCCATTAATAAAAATGTTCTATTAGCCGGGCTATATTTTGAGAATGGTAAAACCTACCAGAGCCTGGGAAATTTACCCGACATAGAAAACATTACTAATCCCGTTTACAAGGCACTGGCTTTAAATATCCGTTCAAAAGGTGTACTGGCCATAGGAAAGCCACTGGAAACTGCAGAATTACGTATTCAGATTGGTCAATACCTGGAATCTGATTTTGAAATACAGGAAAATCATAAATTTATCTGGGATGCATTAAACCGGATAACCGAACCGAATATCATCAAGGCATTGTCTCAACAACAAACACTCGATCTAAGGGGCTGGTTAGAGTTAAATTTAATAGCCAGGCGTTCCGACATGTTGCCAGCAAAAATTGAACCCTGGATTAAGCAGTGGCATGAAATATATTTTGAGCATGAAGCATCACTTCTTTTTGCTGATCAACTGGTGGAAGAAAGTAAACTCATCTACATCAACCCCACGCGTATAGCTGTATTGCTACCGCTATCCGATAAGCTGAAGAATGTTGCTGAAGCCATTCAAAATGGTTTTTTATACGCCTACTACAATGACATTGATAACGACAATGAAGAAAAACCAGAGCTGGAAATCATCAATGTCAGCAGTGATCCGCAGGAGTTTACTCTACAGTACAATCAGGCCATTCAAAATGGTGCCGATTTTATTGTAGGCCCGTTAGATAAAAAACTGGTCAATGAACTTCAACTCAACCCGTCTTTAAAAGTCCCTACACTGACGCTGAATTATGCTGATGATGAGAGCTATGGCATAAACAACCTGTACCAGTTCGGCCTCAGACCGGAAGATGAAGCTGAACAAATTGCCGACTATGCGCTGGTCAGCAATCAGTACCATGCTGTCACTTTAACCCCTGACAGCAAGTTAGGAGATCGTTTAAACAAGGCATTCACCAAACGTTTTGAAGCTCTTGGAGGTCAGGTTATTGAAAGCGCCAGATACCCGTCCAGGAAAAACGATTACTCTCCTTCCATCAAGCAGTTACTCAACATTAATAGCAGTAACCGAAGACACTCACTTTTAGACCGGGTAACCGGTGAAAAATCAGAATTTATTCCACGCAGAAGGCAGGATGTGGATATGATTTTTATTGCAGGTAATCCGCGCCAGGCACGACTAATCAAACCTCAGCTTAAATTTCATCATGCCAGGGGATTAAGGATTTACGCCACATCCAGTATATCTTCCAGCATCAGCAACCCGGATGCTGATCGAGACCTCGATGATATTTTATTTGTGGATACCCCCTGGGCTTTGACTAATACCACCAACCCGGATTTTGCAGCTATTAAAAAATTATGGCCAAAACAGAGTGCTCGTTACGCCCGTTTTTTTGCAATGGGAATTGATGCCTACACATTGATTCCTTCTTTAAGGCGTTTGCTGATCACTCCAGAAGAAAAAATAGAGCTGAATAGTGGTACTGTTTCCATCGATAAAAAAGGTCGTGTACATCGTGAACTGATACTCGCCACCTACAAAAGGGGCCGTGCAGAAGTCTTAAAGGATAGTGCTGAAGAAGTTGACAGTCTTGAAAACACTGGAGACATCGAACAACAGCAATAAATATCATGTGGGGCTCGAAAAAAGACAAGGGACTGTATTTTGAGCAGCAGGCTTTGAACTGGCTGCAACAGAACGGCCTTAAGCCGGTGCAGCAAAATTTTCATTGCCGATCGGGTGAAATAGATCTCATCATGCTGCACCGGGACACACTGTGCTTTATTGAAGTCAAATACCGTAAAAGCAGTGCTTTTGGTGGAACTGCTTACAGCATTCCACTGTCCAAACAACGCAAAATAATCCAGACTGCTTTAACTTTCATCGCCAGCTACAACAAATTTCAACAGCACAATTATCGATTTGATGCGTTATTTATCAGTCCCGAGGATAATATAAAGGATAACGCATTCGAATGGATACAGAATGCCTTCAGCAGTGAACAGTCAGATTATTATTAATCAACTTTAGACAAAAAACTCACTAGATGAGGAACCGAGGTATTAACCTCAGTTTTACCTTTAGCCAATGAATAGAGCTCTCTAATCGAGTGAGCGGTCTGAGTCTGGGCCCCGCTGTGTTGAGCCATATCTACATAATAATTCATGTCCTTTGATGCATTTTCCAGAGTAAAGCGAAAACTACTGTCATCGGCACTTTGAATAAACGGTGTTAAACGATCGAGAATTACGCCTGCTCCACCGCCTTTAGCCAGCACTTCAAGAAATACATCAGATTTTATTCCACAGCTTTCAGCACTAGCTGCCGCTTCAGACAACACAGCTGAAAACCCGAGTGATACAAAATTATGCAGTAATTTCATGGCATGGCCGGAACCCACAGGACCCGCCAGGGTTATATTTTCTGCAAAGCTTTGCAGCAGCGGAAGCTGTGCTTCGAATAATTCAACATCAGCACCTACGATCAAATTAAGACGCCCTTCAGCAGCTTCTTTGGGTGTCCGAGTCATTGGAGCATCCATAAACAATGCGCCAGCCTGGGTGATGGCCTGTTGAATTTTAATGCTGGAAGCAGGAATCGATGTTGAACAGTCTATGACCACCGTACCTGATTTTATTCCACTTAGGATACCACCTTCAGAGAAAACCACCTGTTCAACTTCAGGCGTACCAGTGACACAGATGATTATTACATCACAGTCTGCAGCCAGCTTATTCAGGGAAGTATATGATTGAGCACCATTTTCCAGTAGATCATTCAGAGGCAGGTTTCCAGTATGCTCCAGTAATGCAATCTGGCGTCCACTTTTTTGGATATTAGCAGCAATGCCATGACCCATTTGCCCGAGGCCTATCAAACCAGTGACTTGACTCTGTTTAGTCATAAATATGCTCTACCCTGTATTATTTAACTATTTTTAAGCCTGGTTTTTTCTTTTCAGGTTTTTTCACAGCATCCTTTTTCTCTAGTTTTTTATTGCCTGTTTTTACCTCTTCAACTGGAGCTTCTTTAGCAGAGATATCTTCCGCAAACATCATACCCTCTCCATCTTCCATGCTATAAATAGCCATAATCGCCTTAATAGGAATATAGATATTATGCGGGATACCGCCAAATCGTGCAGTGAAGGCGATGTGCGTGTTTTCCATTTCGAGTTCCTGAACAGAGCGGCCTGCAATATTGAGTACCACCTGCCCGTCCTTATCAATTCCATCAGGAATCATCACATCAGTAATCGTGGTATTCACCATAATATGCGGGGTTGCATCATTATCAACCAGCCATTCATACAGCGCTCTTATCAAATAGGGTTTGTTTGAAGTCATAAATTTAAAAAATTAATTAAAAATACTTTTTACCGCACTGCGGTAAATTTTCTTTTAAAATACTGCTCGTTGCCGTTTTTGCCATGGATGGCGTATATGCAGATATTGCAGGAGCGACATATCGGTCCATGGCCTCCCTGCATAAGTACATTCATGTACAAAAAAAGCCGATATCAAATGATACCGGCTTTTGTGATCTTGACCAATAGCTTAGGAGGTACTATTCAACCATGTCCCTTTCCTGCTCGGACAGACTATTCTGAAATGAAGGTCGTGAAAATACTCGCTTCATGTAATCAGTAATAGGCTTGGCCGAAGATGGCAGTTCGATATCATAATAAGGAAGACGCCATAAAATAGGTGCGATACTGCAATCCAGCAAACTAAAATCATCAGAAAGAAAATAAGGCATCGCTTCAAATACTTCAACTGAATTGACCAGACTTTCCGTTAATGCTTTTTTGGCCTGAGCTTTCTTGGTTTCTGATCCGTGTTCAATATCAGGTAACAGGCTATACCAGTCACTTTCAATACGGAACAGGCCAAGACGGCTTTTTGCACGAGACACAGGGTCAACCGGCATTAATGGTGGATGTGGAAAACGTTCATCCAGATACTCGATCAATACACGCGCATCGTATAAAACCAGATCACGATCCACCATGGTAGGAACAGTGGCATAAGGATTTAAATCCAGAAGATCCTCCGGCAGGTCATCCATATCAACATTATATATTTCTACCGTGATGTCCTTTTCGGCTAATACAATGCGACTTCGGTGGCATTGAGGATCAACCGGTGATGAAAAGCAGGTCATCACCGAACGTCTGTTTGCAACAGCTGACATAATTGTTTATTCCTAAAATTGGTGGTTAGTGGATATCTTTCCAGTATTCCTTCTTCAACAGATAAGTCAGTATCAGGAAGAAAAACAGGAATATTAACACACCAGTCCCTACATTTTGACGAGTCTGCTTATAAGGCTCGGCCAGATAATCGAGGAATGCCACCAGATCTTTAACAGCCTGGTCATACTCTGCTGTTGTCATACTACCTTCAGAGATCTTTTCGAAACCAACGATCACTTCATGTTTACCACCATGCCCGTCATCCTGCATCTCTCTTTTGGCCGTCTTCAGACCTTCCATATCAGCCATAACATGAGGCATACCCACAGCAGGGAAAACACCATTATTCACACCCATTGGACGTGTTTCATCGACGTAGAAACCACGTAGATAATTATATAACCAGTGCGTACCACGAGAGCGCGCAACCAGAGATAAATCCGGAGGAGCCGTACCAAAAGCCGCCTCGGCATACTCTACAGTCATGGTTGTCTTCATTAATGATCCAACCTTGGTTTGCTCACCGTATTTATCGGTGGTAAAAATCAGGTTTTCCTTCATTAACTCATCAGAAATCCCCAGATCAGCTCCAACCCGGTTATAACGAGAATAACCGGCTGAATGACAACTCAGACAGTAATTAGTAAACAGTGCTGCACCACGTTGCATGGACTGCTTGTCATTCCAGTCAACAGAGATATCATCATCTGGAAAAATGACTCCGCCAGCGGCCCAGCTCATTGCAGGTATTAGTAATCCTGCTAATAATATTAAAGACTTTTTCATGATGTAACCCTCTCTGGAACAGGCTTGGTATTTTCATTTTTACTGATAAACCATAAACCGAAGAAATAACCAAAATAACCAAGTGTAAACAATCTTGCAGCCCAGGTACGGCCTTCAGTCGCCGGTATTGCTCCAAGGTAACCCAGTGCAACAAAGCTAATGCAAAACATAATTAACAGATATTTGAATGCATTTGAACGGTAACGGATTGAATGCACCTTGCCACGATCAAACCACGGCAACAGGAATAACACGATGATGGCACTAAACATGCCGATAACACCCATTAATTTATCAGGAACCGCACGTAAAATTGCGTAAAACGGCGTGAAGTACCAGACTGGAGCAATGTGCTCAGGCGTCTTAAAAGGATTAGCCGGTTCAAAGTTCGCATACTCGAGGAAATAACCATTCATTTCTGGCATGAAGAACACCACTACACTGAACAGGATTAGAAATACCACCACACCCACAATATCTTTAACCGAGTAATAAGGGTGGAAAGGAATACCGTCTACAGGAATACCGTTTTCATCTTTATTCTTCTTGATTTCAACACCGTCAGGGTTATTAGAACCTACTTCGTGCAAAGCAAGCACGTGCATAACAACCAGCATAACCAGTATTAATGGAACAGCGATAACGTGTAACGCAAAGAAACGATTCAAGGTCGCGTCAGAGATAACGAAGTCACCACGAATCCACAGGGTGATATCGTCACCTATAACCGGGATTGCACCAAACAGCGAAATGATTACCTGGGCACCCCAGTAAGACATTTGTCCCCATGGTAGCAGGTAACCCATAAAAGCTTCTGCCATCAGAGCAAGGAAGATTAACATGCCGAATAGCCACAGTAATTCACGTGGACGTTGATATGAACCGTACATCAAACCACGGAACATGTGCAGATAAACCACAACAAAAAATGCCGAAGCACCTGTGGAATGCATATATCGCAGCAACCAGCCCCAGTCCACATCACGCATGATGTACTCTACTGAAGCAAATGCCATAGCTCCATCAGGCTTGTAATGCATTGTCAGGAAAATACCGGTAACAATCTGTAAGACCAGTACCAGTAAAGCTAAAGAACCAAAAAAATACCAGAAGTTAAAGTTCTTTGGCGCGTAGTATTTTGAAAGATGATCTTCCCACATTTTAGTCAGTGGGAACCGGGCATCAATCCAGCCCATTAAGTTATTTTCTTTGCTCATTATGCTTCCCCATCCTCACCAATTAGAACCACATTCTCAGCTGCAAACTTGTGCGGAGGAATGACCAGGTTAGTCGGAGCAGGTACACCTTTAAATACACGACCTGCAAAATCAAACTTGGAGCCATGACAGGGACAGAAAAAACCACCCATCCAGTCAGCCGTAATTTCAGGGCGATAGGTTGGTGAACAACCCAGGTGAGTACAAATACCTACTACAACCAGATATTCAGGTTTGATTGAACGGTGCTCATTTTTTGCATATGCAGGCTGGATACTCTCATCCGACATGACATCACGTAATTCCGGCTCAATCTTCGATAATGTGGCTAAAGCCTCATCATCACGACGAACAATCCAGACCGGCTTACCCTGCCATTTAACAATAATTTGCTGACCCGCTTCGAGCTTGCTTATATTAGCTTCCACAGGTGCTCCGGCTGATTTTGCTCGGGCACTAGGATTCCAACTAGCAAGAAAGGGGACTGCGACGGCTACAACGCCAGCTCCACCCACAACAGTTGTCGCGGCTGTGAGAAAACGTCGACGAGAATTATCTACATCAGATGACATCTGAATCACTCTCCAACTTGAAAATAAAGTAAGATAGCTTGCCAAATTCAAAAAATAGGGCAAACCGACAAAAAAACGGCGGCAAGAGTATCCTAATTAACTTATTTAGTCGAGGTTTAATCGTCCTTAACAGGACATGAATCAAGTTCACTAGTGGTTTGCCTGATACCCCTGCCAAAGAGGGTATTCAAAAATATCTTTTATTCGTTTACACGGGATTTTCTATTTCAATATATTCATGATAAATACTGAATCGATTAGCTAATAACTCTCCCAGTGCCTGTACACCATATCGTTCCGTCGCATGATGACCGGCTGCAATATAATGAATACCCATTTCACGTGCCACATGCACGGTTTGTTCAGAAATTTCACCCGATATATATAAGTCCACACCCTGCTCTGCAGCCTGCTCAAGATAAGACTGAGCAGCACCGGTGCACCAGGCTATTCGGTGTACGGGCCGGTCTCCACCCACTATCAATAACGGGTTAGTATCAATCTTCTCCCCCAGCTCTTCCAGCACATTATCAACGCTACAGGGTTCAGCGACTTCACCTATCCACAGCTGTTCCTGTTGTTCAGTTAATAACCACCCCATGCGCAAACCCAACTGGGCATTGTTGCCCACCGTAGGATGAAAATCTAATGGCAAATGGTAAGCAAGCAAACTGATATCATTCTGCATTAAAGCTTTAATCCGTTTACCTTTATAACCGGTCAAAGGCTGCTCTTCCCCTTTCCAGAAATAACCATGATGCACCAGAATAGCATCCGCATTTTGCTCAATTGCGGCATCAATCAGCTCTAAACTGGCTGTTACCCCGGTCACTAAATGATTAATAATCCCCTTGCCTTCTATCTGTAAACCATTTGGACAAAAATCGCTATACTCATTGATAGAAAGATAGTCATCACAAAAATGACATAATTCATCTAATTGCATTATCATCTCCCGCGCCAGATTAATTTGTACCCGAATATGACATAAAAAATCATGCTGATGATTAGTATGTCAGGATTCATGTTGTACATGATAAAGTAAAGCCATGAAAACATTAAAACTATTCCTTTTTCTACTTCAGTCTATTTTTTTAGGGCTACTGGTTGCTGCTGGCTATATATTATGGCAGGCAGACTTTGATCCTCAAAAAATAGCCAGCTACATGCCCAAAGTTCAGGATAAAGTTAAAACAGCCCCGATCCGAGCCTTAACCCATGGTCCTTACTCTTATGCCGACGCAGTTAAATCATCATCTGCATCCGTGGTCACTATTTACACCAGCAAAAAAATAAAACAGAAAATTCACCCGTTGCTGGAAGACCCGGTTTTTAGCCAGCTTTTCGGCGATCAAATTAAAAAATTAAAGCGAGAGAAAACAGAAACCAACCTGGGTTCAGGTGTCATCATGACTCATTCCGGGTACATAATAACCAATCAACATGTCATCGATGGGGCCGATGAAATACTGATCTCCCTGCCTGATGGACGTAGCAGTGAAGCTGAGTTAATCGGTCAGGATAGAGAGTCTGACATCGCTGTTTTGCATACTCCTCTAAATTCGCTACAAAACATTCAGATAGCCAACGATAAAGACAAGGTACAGGTTGGTGATATCGCGCTAGCAATCGGTAACCCGCTGAATGTAGGTCAAACCGTCACCATGGGCATTATCAGTGCTACCGGTCGCAATCGTGTCGGTTTAAATACTTTTGAAAATTTTATTCAAACCGATGCCGCTATAAACCCTGGAAATTCTGGAGGCGCATTAATTAATGCAAAAGGTGATCTAATCGGCATTAACACGGCCATTTTCAGTCAATCCGGTGGCTCACAGGGCATAGGTTTTGCAATCCCTGCAACACTTGCCGTATCTATCATGCAGGAAATTATCGAAACAGGCAAAGTCAGTCGAGGCTGGTTAGGTGTCGAAGGTACAGAAATCACCGCCAAAGCAGCGATGGCTTCGGGCAACCCGAATATTAGAGGCGTGTTGGTGGTGGGTGTTTTTATCGATAGTCCAGCCGATTTAGCAGGCGTTCAAACGGGTGATATCATCACAGCGATAAATAATCAGGAAGTTTATAAAGTTAGAAACGTGCTGGAAAATATTGCCGGCCATAAACCGGGAGATCATATAACAATCAGTTTACTGCGTAATGGTGAACCTCTGGACCTGAACCTGATCACAACAGAAAGGCCTCAGTAAAAAAATTTCAATCTGATTTTTTGACCCTAAGTAAACCCACATCGACAGACACGACTTTCACCCGCTGCCCTTTTTCAAAAGCGTTAGAATCACTGTCCCGATCAACCTCTACTTTCCAGTCTATGCCCGAATAGCGGTAATTTCCGGGTTCGGTGGTACTGACATCACCGGCTAACACAAACTCAAGACCGACAAAATCACTTTGCGGTTTTTGATCAGCCTCGGATTTATCCTGCATTTTCTTTAAAAATCTCCATAGTAATGCACTGATAACACCGGTTGTAATGCCAAAACAGGCAATGCCGGCAGTCCAGCTTTCGGGCAACAAACCCGTCATCATCAGCAAACCGGTACAAATGGCAGCCAACCCGGCAAATAAAAATATAATCGTACTAAACCCTAACAGTAGAACTTCAATGGCCAGCAACAGAAAACCTGTCGCAATCCAGAACCCTGATAAATTGTTATTGATATATTCCAGCATAATTATTCGTCCAGGCTAAATTCTTCAGATTTTTTTTTATTAATCATATTAATAATAGTCATGGCTTCAGCGACTACATTTGCTGCACCGGTTTTTTCATCGCTGAGTAAAATCACCGAAGACTCTTTGGCTATCGCCTGTTTAGCTTCAATGGCCTGTGCCGCCAAATCCAGCTGGATCGCTTTTTGTCCGGTCTCTTCGATGGCAGCAGCACCGATAACTTCCAAAGCCTTCGCTTTAGCATCGGCCACCGCAATTATCGCCTGAGCTTCACCCTGTGCTTTTAGAATTTGCTCCGCCCTGTCAGCTTCAGCTGCCAGTACAATAGATTTTTTATTACCTTCTGCCACATTGATCGCCGACTGACGTTCACCTTCTGATTCAAGAATAACGGCACGTTTTTCGCGTTCCGCTTTCATTTGTCGTTCCATCGCTTCAAGCACGGTACGTGGTGGTTCAATATCTTTTATTTCGTAGCGTAAAACCTGTACGCCCCATGGAGCAGAAGCTTCATTAATTTGTGCGACAATATTGGTATTTAATGCTTCGCGTTCTTCAAAAGTTTTATCCAGCTCTATTTTACCTATTTCACTACGCATTGTTGTCTGAGCGAGTTGAGTGACCGCATAGGTATAGTTATCAACACCATAAGAAGCTTTAAATGGATCAAGAACTTTAAGATATAAAACCCCATCGACGATCAGTGAAATATTATCACGTGTGATGGAAGACTGGCTGGGTACATCAACAGCCTGCTCTTTTAAATTCCGGTCATGACCCACTTTATCCATAAACGGAATCAGAAAATTCAAACCCGCTTCCATCGTCTTATTGTATTTACCAAATCGTTCTACCACATAAGCCCGGTTTTGCGGTACAAATTTCACCGAAAGCTTTACGATAATTAAAACCAGTATGGCCAGTCCGACCCAGAAATTGAATAGCAGCTCAATGATTTCGTTCATATGATTTCTCCCTTTATTAATTTTTTATTGGCTCGATTAAAAGCCAGTTAGACACAGTGTAGCACTTTTTCAGGTATTGATTTTTCTGTAAATTTCAACCGCTTAAGCTCAGTTTTTATAGCAAAAACAATCCGTTGTATGATCATTCACCATACCGGTTGCCTGCATAAAAGCATAACAGATCGTGCTGCCGATAAACTTGAAACCATCTTTTTTTAACTGCTTTGACATTGCATCCGACTGAACCGTTGTAACCGGTACATCCTGTAAAGTTCGCCATTCATTTTGCAACGGTTTCCCATCGACAAATTGCCACAGGTAATCTTTAAATGATTGTTTTTTTGTGATTTCTAAAAAAACACCCGCATTGACAATAAAAGCATTCACTTTTAATTTATTACGAATAATACCGGGATCCTGCAATAACTCTAAGCGTTTGACTTCATCATAGCGTGCCATTTTTTTAGCATCAAAATTATCGAAGACTTTCTGGTAATGCGCTCTTTTTTTCAGCACGGTAATCCAGCTCAACCCGGCCTGGGCACCTTCCAGACAAAGCATTTCAAACAGCTTCTGATCATCATACTGAGGTTTCCCCCATTCATGATCATGATATTCAATATAAAGTGGATCATCTGAGACCCATGCGCACCGGGTTAACATTTTTATGCTGTTTTATTATAACTTTGGACTTATGACTTCGCGTTAGTTGACTCTTTTAGTTTCTCTTCACAATAATTAACCGCCTGCAACATTTGGCTGGCATCAGCAAAACGCTGGTAGTTTTTTTTCTGTAATGCTTTCTCCAGCACCTGCTTTATGATTTGTGGCACACTCAACAGGTTAATATCGACTTCCTTAGTGAGCACATTTTTTTTCAACTGTGATAAATTTTCACCGCGAAATGGCTGTACCCCTGTTAACAAATGATAAATGGTCACTGCTAAAGAAAAAATATCACTGCGACCATCCATTTTAGCACCAGATAATTGTTCTGGAGGCATATAGGCAGGTGTTCCGACAATTTTCTTTTCAATATCATCTAACTGACCACCATTATTAGCCGCACCAAAATCTGTCAATATATATATCCTCCTGTTTTGATCAAACATGATATTGGCTGGTTTAATATCCCCATGCACAATGTCTTTACTGTGAGCAACAATCAGAGCATTGAGCACCGATTGCATAATGCGCAGACTTTCAGCTGCAGTGAGATACTTTTTACGACGTAATCGCTCGGACATCGGGTAACCGGCAATATAATCCATCGCAATATAAGCACGGTCATCGTTTATGTCAGCATCATGAATTTTAACGATATTGGGATGATCCAGTGCCGATACCGTCTTCGCTTCATGCAAAAAAGACAGCACATCCTGATCCCTCGTTGTATGATCAATTTGCTGATTAAGAATTTTTAGTGCAATTCTATTGTGGGTAAACAAGTCAAACGCTTCATACACTGTAGCTGTAGCGCCTAAGGCTTTTTTACCAAGCAATTGATAATGACCAAATTGCTCTTTATGCTGAGTTATTTCACTGGTTGCCAAGTTTTCATCCGAATCAGGGTTTATTTTTAAGTCCATACTCGTTACAAAATCTTCGATCCCTGGATCAAACTGAACCAGCCAAACGTATAGATACTTTGCCAGTATCCAGCGCTCCTGTTGCTCAAGCTTACTACCCAGATCATAGGCTATCTCAAACATTTCGTCGGAAAACTCACCGTTTTTTAGCAAAAAAACCGCTGATTCATAGTTTTTTTCATCTATTTTTTGCTGAATTACCTGCAATTGTTGCTTACGCGACAGGGGTCTGGATTTTTTTAAAGCAATAAACTTTGTCCGTGCCAGTATGAGCAAAGCGGTTGCAGTAAATGAAACAATAACCCAGATTGTCGGTAGCCAGAATTGCAGTATCACCGCAAATAATATTTGCAGCATAAATAAGGTAAAAACGATCAGAATGATAAAAACAACAGAAGGTTTCGATGTTTTAAACAACAACGAATAAGCGGCCAGCAAGACAAAGGCCATTAACAGAACCAGGTTTTGCAACTCGTAGGGAGGAGCAACAGGTGCCTGAGCTGAAATAGTTAACACAGGTGCCAGTTCAATTAATTGCAGATAATACCCGGTTTCTATTAAACCGATAGTCGTCGTGAAGCTGAGAAGCCAGCTCACTACGAAGCAACATCCTATGATAACCAGCGTCCATGCAACTGGTTTCATTGCTTTCACTGGATATCAGTAGTCGTAATTTAGCACAGGTGCTAACCAGCGTTCTACATAGGATTGAGATTGATCCAGGCGTTTAGCATAATCCTGCACCTGATCTTGCTCTATTTTTCCAAGACCAAAATAACGTGCTTGCGGATGAGAGTAATAAAATCCAGAAACAGATGCCATTGGTAGCATCGCAAAAGAATCGGTAATGCTAACACCTATATGTTTCTCTGGTTCAATGAGTTGCCACAACAGCGCCTTCTGAGTGTGATCAGGACAGGCAGGGTATCCGGGAGCCGGTCTAATTCCCTGATAATTTTCTTTAATTAAACCTTCATTATCTATTTGCTCAGCGGCTGCATAACCCCAGTCATTTTTGCGAATTTTTGCATGCAACCATTCTGCGGCAGCTTCTGCCAGACGATCAGCCAATGCTTTCGCCATTATCGCCGAATAATCATCAAGAGCCGTTTCGTGGTTTTCAACAATTTTATCCAACCCTATTCCAGCGGTTACGGCAAAAGCGCCCAGGTAATCATCTAAACCACTCGACTCTGGCGCAATATAGTCAGACAGACATTGATTCGGCTTGCCCGGCGGCTTTTCATTTTGCTGACGTAAATGATGCAGCACCATGTGTTCATTTGCATAAGAATCATCAGTGAACAGCACGATATCCTCATCGCGGCTTCTGGCCGGATAAAAGCCGTAGACAGCTTTCGCCTGTAACTGCTTCCCATCAATAATTTCAGTTAACAGCTGTTGCGCATCTTCAAACAATTTTGTTGCTTCTTCACCGACAATCTCATCACTGAGAATTCTCGGGTATCGACCGGCCAGTTCCCAGGCCTGGAAAAAAGGTGTCCAGTCGATAAATCCTACCAGCTCGTTTAAAGGAATATCATCCATCACAGTCAGCCCCGGTTTTTCCGGTTTTGGCGGTACATAATCTGCCCAGTCTATCGCCGTCCGGTTAGCCCTGGCCTGTTCCAGACTAACGAATTTTTTTCGTGATTGTTTGCCCGCATGTAATTTTCGAACATTGATATATTCATCGCTAATGTCCTGACGAAACTCTTTACCCTGAGCTTCACTTAATAAGGATGTTGCAACACCCACGGCCCTTGAGGCATCTTTCACGTAGATAACAGTTTCGTTCTGGTAATTCGGTTCGATTTTCACGGCTGTATGAACCCGGGAGGTCGTCGCACCACCAATCATCAATGGGATATTAAAATCCTGTCGTTGCATTTCTTTAGCGACATGCACCATTTCATCCAGAGAAGGCGTAATCAGTCCAGATAATCCAATAAGATCAACATTTTCCTCACGTGCTTTTCTAAGAATAGTTTCTGCCGGCACCATGACCCCCAGGTCAATGATTTCATAGTTATTACATTGCAGTACAACACCGACAATATTCTTGCCGATATCATGCACATCACCTTTAACGGTAGCCATCAGAATTTTACCGTTTGAGCTCATCTCGCCACTTTTTTCTGCTTCGAGATAAGGCATCAGGTAAGCAACCGCCTGTTTCATAACACGGGCAGATTTAACTACCTGAGGCAGGAACATTTTGCCATCACCAAACAGGTCACCAACAACATTCATACCATCCATCAACGGCCCTTCAATCACTTCCAGTGAGGTAGGATAATTCAGTCGGGCTTCTTCGGTATCCTGTTCGATAAATTCGGTAATACCTTTGACCAGAGCATGTTCAAGACGTTTATTGACTTCGTGACTACGCCACTCCTGATCCTGTTTATTTTCAATGGCTTTACCATCCCCGCGATATTTATCGGCTATATCGAGTAAAGCTTCGGTCGCATTGTCATTACGATTGAGCACGACATCTTCAACAACCTGTTTTAACTCTGCTGGAATATCAGAATAAATTGCCAGCTGACCGGCATTCACTATACCCATGTCCATGCCAGCTTTAACCGCGTGATACAGAAAAACTGCATGAATCGCTTCACGCACCGGGTTATTCCCGCGGAAAGAAAACGACACGTTAGACACACCACCGCTAATCATCGCATGAGGCAATTCAGCTTTAATAAAGCGAATCGCTTCGATAAAATCAGCCGCGTAATTATTGTGCTCTTCGATACCAGTCGCAATCGCAAAAATATTGGGGTCAAAGATAATATCTTCAGGAGGAAACCCTGCCTGCTGAGTTAAAATATCATACGCCCGTTTACAAATTTCTTTCTTGCGTTCAGCAGTATCTGCCTGCCCCTCTTCATCAAAAGCCATGACAATAGTTGCAGCACCATAACGGCGGACTTTTCTGGCGTGTTCAATAAAAATCTCTTCGCCTTCCTTGAGGCTGATGGAGTTCACCACGCCTTTGCCCTGAATACATTGCAAACCGGCTTCGATGATTTCCCATTTGGAAGAATCGAGCATAATCGGCACGCGCGCAATATCCGGCTCACTGGCGATCAAATGCAAAAAACGAACCATCGCTTCTTCCGATTCCAGCAAGCCCTCATCCATGTTGATATCTATAATCTGCGCACCGTTTTCAACCTGCTGCCTGGCCACGTCCAGTGCAGC
The DNA here is from genome assembly GCA_024225395.1 of Gammaproteobacteria bacterium. Classification (GTDB taxonomy): domain Bacteria; phylum Pseudomonadota; class Gammaproteobacteria; genus JACNJF01. The sequence continues at coordinate 47,441 of JAAEMR010000192.1, read as the reverse complement.
ATCAAAATCACCCGCCATAATCAGACGTTTGAATATTGCTGAACCGGTGACGTTGGTTCGCTCACCGACATTGACGAATAAGCTATCGGCAGAGATATTGAATGGTTCAAGGCCGGACAGCTGACACTGCCTGGGTAAATCTGGTATTTTCCGTGGAGCATATTTGGAAACAGCATCGACAATTGCCTTTATATGGGCTGGTGATGTACCACAGCAACCACCGACGATATTCAGGAAACCACTTTTTGCCCACTCTTCGATCTCTGCTGCAACATCATCAGGTGTTTCATCGTATTCGCCAAACTCATTCGGCAAACCGGCATTTGGATGAGCAGATACGTGGGTGTCTGCAATAGTCGATAAGGTTTCCACGTACTGGCGTAATTCTTTAGGACCGAGAGCACAGTTAAGCCCGATGGATACAGGTTCAACATGTTTCAAACTATTCCAGAAAGCGTCAGTGGTCTGCCCCGATAAAGTTCTTCCCGACGCATCGGTAATGGTACCGGAAATCATAATCGGTAAAGCTTCACCGCGTTCATCAAACACTTTCTGCACAGCAAACGCCGCAGCTTTTGCATTCAACGTGTCAAAAATGGTTTCAATCAGAATCAGGTTTGCACCACCATCCATCAAACCTCTGGTCGCTTCAGCATAGATATCCACCAGGTCATTAAAACTAATATTTCTAAACCCGGGGTCATTCACATCAGGCGACAGGGAAGCAGTTCGGTTGGTCGGGCCTAACACGCCTGCCACAAATCGCTGTTTATCAGGAGTTCGTAAACTCACTTCATCGCAGATAGAACGCGCTATTTCAGCCGATGCCTTATTGATTTCGTAGGATAAATCTTCCATCGCATAATCAGCCATGGAAATACGGTTTGCATTAAAGGTATTGGTTTCAATAATATCAGCACCTACATCCAGGTAGGCTTTATGGATATCACGAATGATTTTGGGTTGAGTCAGCGATAGCAGGTCATTGTTACCCTTCAGTGAAGAAGACCAGTCGGCAAAACGCTCACCCCTATAATCCGCCTCTTCCAGTTCATAAGATTGAATCATAGTGCCCATCGCGCCATCCAGAAACAGGATACGCTGGGTTAAAGCTTGCTGGAATAAATCTGCCTTAGGGTCACTCACGGGGTGTACTCACTACTCGAAACGGTTAAAAAGGACGGTTATTCTACACGAGACCGACTACAGACCCAATGCCAACTATCTATTAAGCCAACAACCGAGATCATTGAAAAACCCAGAAATATAAATAAAATTAGCCTCCTATGAAAAAAATAAAACCATTCCTGATACTACAGTTACGCCCCGAAGATGATACTTCGGACAACGAATTTGCTGCGATTATGAAATACGGTGGCCTGAAGACAGATGATGTCAGGCGCATACGTATAGAAAAAGCTGGAATACCTGCTCTGTCGTTATCCAGCTACTCAGCCATTATCGTGGGTGGTAGCCCATTTGATATCAGTACTCCCGAAGAAGAAAAACCTGCAATTCAGAAAAAAATAGAGTCTGACTTCAATTATTTATTTGATCAAATTGTTAACCAGGATTTCCCCTTTCTGGGGGCCTGTTCAGGAAATGGCCTGTTAGGGTCTTATCTTGGAACTTCAATCTCCAGTCAATTCTCTGAGCCGGTTGGCAGCGCTCAATTAACTCTGACCAGTGATGGAAAAGATGACCCGTTACTCGCTGGTTTCCCGGATCAAATATCCGTATTACTCGGGCACAAAGAAGCCTGCGATACAACGCCTGAGGGAGCAACCTTGCTGATGACCGGCTCAGCCTGCCCGGTACAAATGTTTCGCCTGGGTAACAATGTTTATGCCACCCAGTTTCACCCTGAGGGCGATAGTGAAGGATTCATATTGAGAATTCATGCGTATAAACACCACGGTTATTTCAAACCTCACGAAGCCGAAGACCTTATCGATGCGGTCAGTAAAGAAGACACGCCCTATGCACGAAAAATTCTGAAACGATTTGTACAACGCTATACACAGTAAAATACATCTTGAGAACATAAATGGCACCCGTATGGCGCGAACCAATGAGCGTTGGAAACACCTTAATCGATACTGAACACAGCTCCTGCTGGATCAAATCAATACGGTCAAACCGGCATTAAACTCTGAAGATAACCACGACAAGAACAAAATAAACAACACATTACGCCCCGCAACATTTTTTGTATTTCCTGCCACTCTGACAGGGACAGGGATCATTTCGACTGGCCTTTTTGGTGCTCACGGCCACGACTTGTTTGTTTTGAAGGATATCCAGATCCCGGGTATTTTCATCCTGCTCAGAATTCACCTCTATAACACAGGCCCAATTATTTTCAGTAAAAACCGCTGTCAGTTCCTGTTTACGCTCTTCGGTTTGAACACTGATTTGTGCAGGCGCCTTTCTGCTACCCAGACGCAGTTTTTTATTTAGTGTAAAGTTTGATTTACTTCGCTCTGCCTGCTTCATCGCAGGACCTTTTTGAAAAATTTTCGCCATCAATTACCGCCGGTTAAATAATAAATTCAATATGCTATCGAATCGCGTGCAAACTTACGCCACATCAATCTCTCAATATTGTGATGCTTAAAAGGAATGCAAATGATTCTCGAAGTTCGCGCATCATCACTACGGCATCTGTTGTAATGAGAGGATTAACTGAAATTTCGTCTGACCTTGAATGAAGTCAATCCAGTTTTCACTAATCTTTTTCAGCGCTGCAAGTATAAATAGTCTATAGATTCTTGCATAGGTATCTTTAGCGAAACTAATTTATGGATTAAAAGAATTGAAACTCTTTGCATAAAATTATTAGTTATTTGAACCGGTCTTAATTGCTGATAATGGTTTTCATATAAATTTCCAGATTGTTACCCGGCAAACTCCAGTTGTGTCGGAAATTTTTTCTAATGTCTGTTGTGCGCAAGAAACAGGATTCTGCTCTACATTACATATTCGAACTCACGCACTTAAGCCTTTAAAAACTGCTGCTGGTTTAACATTGCAAGATCTTGCTCACGAGCTTTTACTTCTTTAACCGCCCTTTTGTAAAAGCCCCGTAAATGACCTTTTAGATGAGGTGCTACCTCTTTATTGGGAATATTTTTCAACACTGCAAAAATAGCCAGTGAGTACACAGATTGTTGCTCAGACAGGTATGCATTCCGATTGGCATGGGGGTTATAACAACTCGCACAACTACCTTTAAAAGTATAAGCACTGTTAGCAAACATCAATCCAAAACCCAGGTAAGACGCCAGTACTTCGGTGACATGCGGCCAGAACTCGGGGCCACCGGGGGGTGGCTGTTTAGCCATCTGCCCCAGATAATGAGCAGAAATATGCGCGAAGCTTGCAATCATGCCTTCAGGGTTACTCACCTGCTCAGGGTTATAAGGAATCTGTAAACGAAGTTCATCAGCCACCGAATTATCGACCAGCGCATTGGGATTTCGCAATGCGCCATCTACTTCTATTTGTGGAGCATTGGGAATTGCACAAACACTTTGATCTACAACAGAAGTCGGCCAGTGAGAAATGCAGGCATAACTTTTCACTTTTTCAAAAACCAACTCAGCCATACCCTGTTGGCTATCAACCCTCCCGGGAAAAAATTCATTGGTGGGTAATACCAGCACCGTATTGTTATAGAAAACATTCGCATCGAAATTATCCAGTGACCAGGCATATACATCAAACAACCATTGCGACTGACTTTGTTCCAGCACAGGCTTACTTTCAAACAGACCAAACATTCAGGTAACTCTCTAGTTAAACAATAAAATAACGGTATTTTAACTCAACTCGAGTCCAGGGGGTATTGATGAATAAACATAGCATTGTCAGGCTTTACTCAATCGGCTCTTAATATCCAGTTTTGCCTGTTCCATAATGGAATCTCTATCCAGATTATCGAGTATTTCTCTAACCACGTATTTAGGACCGCCCTCACCCCAGGACTTGCCCTGCGCCAGATATTGCTCTGTGGCCTGGCCAACGATATAAGTACTGTAATAAGCCACAGCTGCCTGAGCACCACCGGTTGCCATGGCCGATAATCCCGTGGTTCCCAGTTTGAGAGCAGAAGAAACAAAGTGTACTGCCCACACCGTTCCCATCAATAAAATCATCTGTGCTCCAATCGTTTTAATCAGACTACCCGCCTCGCTTTTGGATAAAGGCAAACCAAATATTTTTGATAGATGCACTACCATCGACACATCTACCACCGCAGCGGCTACCAGGTCGGCAACGGGTACAGGATTGAATGCAACGGCCACCCCTTTTGCTGCACAGTAGCTGTGAATGATTTTCTGCCCGATTTCAGACCGGGCCTGTATCATTCTCTGCCCTACCTGGTCACTTAACTGCCCGGCAAATAACGAGGCATTAAGTGCCGATAATGTTTTTCCTTCAGTTTGTAGGATTTCCCATAATCGTGTCCGCACCTGCACAACATCGGCAGCTGGTTTTCTACTGCTTTCAGTTTCATTACCCGCTTCATCAAGCTGGATTATGAACTGCTCAGCCGGATCAGCTGCGGCACCAACAATATTACGTTTATCGACCAGACCGGAACTGTGCAACTCAAGCGAGTTAAATAACGCTTCTTTTTCATGAGTTTGATAACGGTCTATTTTATTCAGCACCAGGATGATCGGGCGATGCTGTGCCGAGATAGTTTTCAATGCCTGAACCTCGGTATCAGTCAGGTCACCATCAACCACAAACAAAACCAGCTCTGCCCGTACAGCTACATCTTTCGCCAGCTGCTCACGTTTTTCACCATCAATTTCATTGATGCCCGGCGTATCGATCAGAAAGATATTGCCGGATTCATACTCCTGCCACTGTCCCTGTTGAGTCGTTTTGGTTTCACCGTGAAGCGGGCTTGTGGAAAATTTTTTCTCTCCCAGCAAGGCATTTAGTAATGCAGATTTTCCAACACTGACCCGGCCAAATACAGCAATATGCAATTGCCCCTGTTGCATACGAGCCAACATTTCTTCAACCTCAGCATAATCCACTGCCAATGACTGACGAACCTGCTCTGGCACACGTTTGTCATTCAGTAAATCCTGCAAACTTTCTAATGCCAGATCCAGATTTAGCTGGCCCTCATCAGCGTTCAACGCAGGTTTATCGTCAGCTTTTGTTGCTGAATTCTTTGAGCGCCATCCGGGTATAAAACCCTGCAGACGCTTTAATATTTTCACCCAGATTATCCTCGAATTGACCGGCGACCTGTAAAGGGTGTAACTCACCCCGACTCTGTAATGACTTAGCCAGGCTCTTGCCCAGCGTTTCAAATAAAAACCCATAGGCTATGGCATGCAAAACCCCACCGGCTAAAGTACCTGCCCCGGGAAAGGCCTTGAGCGCATTGCCCGCAACGGCAAGCAGCAGGGTAATATGTGTTCTAACGTGCTGCTGGACTAATTTTAGCAGTAAATCAACATCCATTTTGCGTACCGGAACCTGATACAGTTCTGATAATTCTTTCACCATCTGGGTCGCCAGGTATCCCTGAATTAAAATATCGGTACCCGGTGTAATAGCCGCAATTGCGGCCACTACAGCTTTTTTTGAATAGGAGCGAGTCAGTTCCAGTGCCTGCTGGTCTCGTTGAAGTGACTGTGCTGCATCTAGCTGAGAAAAAATAAGCGTAAACACCGCGCTATCCCTGAGTTGTTCCAGGGTTTTACTGTTGTTATCGATGGTTCTCTGAATAGCTAATTTCAAGTCATCCAGTTGAGCAGGAAAAGGCCTTAGAAAAGCTTCTTCACTTCCATCCGCATTGATACGAATCGCCTGCTGTTCCCCACCGGAAGTTATGCTGACCAGTTCACTATTCCCCAGCTCTCTGGCTCTATTTTCTAACTGATTTTTTAACAGTTCCAATTCCTGCGGACTCAATCTATCCGTTTTATTTAACACCAGGATTATTGGTTTTCGTAGTTCGCTTAGTTTTTTTAACTCTTCAAGCTGGCTGTGTGTCAGATCTCCATCACAAACATAGATAACCAGATGCGAGCGTAAAGCCTCCTGCTGCGATAATATTTTTTTCTCGCCACCGATTTCATTCAAGCCGGGCATATCGGTTAAAATCAACTGATCACCCGCCGGACTCGTCCAGCAAAATTCCGTTAATTTTTGTGTGGTGCCACCGGTCACTGAAATCTCAATGTCTGATTCGGGTAACAGCGACTTTATAAGGCTGGACTTTCCACTGCTAATTTCACCAAACAGGGCAATATGAATAGTGCCTGCCTGACGTCTTTGCCTGAGTTTTTCCAGTTCCGCTTCGGCTTCAGTAGTATCAATACCAGTGGACTTACTGTGCTGCAATTTTTCGTGCAAACTTTGCTCATCGACGGGATGAGAAACAGGAAGTTTAGCTGCAGATATTTTTTTAGGACGTAGCAGGCGCATGATGAGCCAGCCGGAAAGCAGTGAAAACAGCCCAAAAGCCGATAACACCAGATAAAATACCCAGGAGGGTGCCTGCTCCAGGTTCTCGCGGATATTCAGCAAGGTATCCGTCAGTAACACGCCCACCATTAACAGTAATAGCAGTAATACCGCTACAACCAGTAACGTGAGTAACCGAACAGGAGAAAGTGAACTCATTGAAGCAAAAAAAGTGTGACTAACATCGGATAAGAATAAGAGCCATCAGCGCTAAATTCAAGCAGAATAAATTAGCGCATGAATTAGTCTACTTTCTGCTCAACGATATTTTTAGCGTCTATTTTCTCGCCGCTAAAGCTACTTTTTAACCTGCCGAGTAAATGATCAATATCTTCACTGATACAGTAAACTGCTGGCACGAATAATAAGGTCACAAAAAGAGCGAATAACACGCCAAAGGCTAGCGAAATGACAGCGGGATGTAAAAACTGTGCCTGTGTAGAACGTTCAGCCAACATGGGTAGCAAACCAACAAAAGTCGTTAATGAGGTAAGCAGAATAGGTCTGAAACGTTTGATACCCGCTTCGACTACGGCATCAAAGGCATTTGCTCCTTTGGTTCTCAAGCGTCCAATATAATCCATCAACACCAGGTTATCATTGACCACCACGCCGACTGCGGCCCCTATTCCAAAATAAGAATATAAAGCCATCGAGGTATTAAATATTAAATGACCATAAACCGCGCCCATAAATCCGAATGGAATCGCCGTCATAATGATGATCGGTTGCCAGTATGATTTAAATGCGATGGCTATCAACGCATACATCATAAACAGTGCGACGGCATAAAGGCTCATGACTTCTCTGAAAAATTCTTCCTCGCCTTCAGCCTGACCTTCTTTCTGCAGCTGTAATCCCGGGTATTTTGCTTTCCAGCCAGGGATGAAATCCTTTTCCATTTCATCTGAAATTTCTTTTCTAACATCACCGCTTAACTCGGCATCAATATAGGCACTTCTTCGACCATCTCTGCGGCTAATTTTTTTGATTCCCGGAGCAAATTCGACACTAACCACTGAAAGCAATGGTAACTCTCTTCCATCGTTAGTACGAAACCTGAAGTCATCCAGACTATCCAGGTTACGCCGGGTATTTTTCGGATAACGAACCATCACTTTGACATCGCCATAAGCCCTGGGTAAGCGTTGAACTTCTTCACCGTAGTAAGCCTGTCTAACCTGCCTGGAAACAGCAGCCAGATCTATACCCAGTTTCTTCGCCCCGGGTAATAATGAAAAATGCAATTCATCAGCCGTGCCCTGTAAGTCATTACGCACATAGAATACATTTTCAAAAGTCCTTAATTTGGCTTCGAGATCAGCGACCCCCTGGCGCAAAGTATCCAGATCAGGATGCTCTACCGAATAGTTAATACGCTGGGTCGCATTATTCAAGGTGTAATCAACCGTCACAGATTGAGCATCAGGAATATCACCGATCAGTTCTCTTAAGCGGTGTGCAGTTTCCTTAGCCGACAGTTGACGAATTTCCGCTGGCGCAAGTTTGACAAGCGCCAACACACTGTCCTTGCGAGCACGGGTGTACCAGTTTACCACCAGTTGCCCACCACCCTCGGCAGAATTTGCATTAATTTCTTCTTCAAGCTTTTTTTCAGCCTGCTGCAATTGTTGCAATACTTCCAGTGCACGGCTATAGGGTGAACCAGTCGGCATCTCTACATTGATATTCACCTGATCACTTTCTATCTCTGGCATGAAAGAAAACTTAACCCAGCCCGATGTAAAAACACTCACGCTAATAACAAAAAAAGAGATGAAAGTTGCCGCTGTAAAATAACGTTGATTCAGTGCAGAAGATAAAATTTTCCGGTATCTCCCCTTTGCAAAAGTCACTACAGACTGTTCAACTTTTTGCTGTAACCTGGCAAGCCCGGTCACCTTTGTCCTGTGTTTCAATTTTCTCAGGTGTGCAGGCAGAATCAGAAATGCTTCGACCAGGGATAAAATTAACGCAACACTGATAACAATCGAAAGCTGGCGTGTAATCTGAACCACTTCACCGGTTAAAAATAACCACGGAAGAAAAGCAACAATCGTGGTTAATACTGCAAAAACAACCGGCTTTGCCACCATTATAGTCCCTTCAATAGAGGACTCAACGCCACCACCATGCAGCGTACTGTGATGATGAATGCTTTCCCCCACCACAATTGCATCATCCACCACGATGCCGATGACCAGTAAAAATGCAAAGGTAGAAATGACATTTAAAGAGACATCATTAACCGGAAGCATGGATAAAGTACCGAGAAAAGCAACACCTATACCCACGGTGACCCACAGTGCTACAACGGGTCGCAAGGTCAAAATCAATATCAGGAATACCAGTAACAATCCTGAGATTGCAGCTCTCGATATCGTGGCCATACGGTTTGAATAAACTTCAGAAGAGTCCCTCCACAACGTTAAACTGACTCCATCAGGCATACGCTTTCGAGCTTCTTTAAGCCATTCTTTCATCGATTCACTGGCCTTTACTACATCCATTTTGTCCGATGTTTTGACTTGAACCAGTACAGCGCTTTGGCCATTTATGGTAGCCAGGATTTCATCATCTATATAACCATCCACGACGCGAGCTACATCCCCGACTCGTACCACGCCACCTTCTTGACTCTGACTGATAATTATATCTTCAAATTCCTGCTGATTATCAGCCATATTTCTGGCACGCAGCAGCACATCGCCGGTTGAAGTCTTTACACTACCCGATGATAAATTGATTGAGCTTGCACGAATCGCATTTGCAACATCTTCAAAGGTTAAGCTGTATCGTCGCATTGCCTGCTCTGACAACTCGATAGAAACTTCTTCCTGCCTGTCGCCAAATAATTCAACGACTGAAATATTGCTAAGCTGAGCGACTTCATCACGGATCCGTTCAGCCAGTCGGGTCAATTCTCTTTCAGATAAATCACCATGCACCGCCAGCCGCATCATTTCCTGTCGACGGTCACTCAGTCGAACCCGGGGGGATTCAATTTCCCGGGGTAGAGAGTTCACCCCGTCAACTCTTAATTTAATATCATTCAAAAACTCAGCGATATCGATTTTGGCATTAGCTTCAACTCGAATACTGGCAGAACCCTCTCTGACTGTAGAACGGATATGTTCAATATTATCCAGATCACTGAACGATTCCTCCAGCCGAACAACGACCTGCTCTTCCAGTTCCTGTGGTGCTGCGCCGGGCCACGCAACCGAAACTGTCACCGTGTTAGATTTTGTTTGTGGAAAAGCTTCACGTTCAATATTGGCATAACCGAGAACACCCACCAGCAAAATGCCAACCATTAATAAATTGGCTGCAACCGGGTTGTGTGCGAACCAGCTTATCAATCTATCCATTGTTATTGTCAGCCTTTTCCATGGTGACAACTTCCATTCCCTGTACCGGGTTACGAATAGGCGAAATTACCACCGACTCTCCAAATTTCACATCCCCCGAAATAACTACGGCTTCGGGTGATTTATATTTCACCTGAACGGTTCTCATTTCAAGCCGCTGCTCATCATTCACTACATAAATTTTATCTGCTGCCCTGAGTGCAGAACGTGGAATAACCAACGCCTGTTTTATGTTTTGTCCATAAATTTGAGCGGTCACAAACAGCCCGACAGCCATCGGCATTTTACTGTTTTCAGTGGCATAAGGATCATCGACTTCGGCAGTAACATAGAGCAGGCGACTGTCCTGCTCAAATGAAGCATCTATGCGTTTTAGCTTGCCTTTCCAGGTTCTCTCCTTACCGGCAACGACCGCTTTAAAATCTACTCTGGGAGCATTTTTAGAGTTTGCTACAAAACCTATAGGCAAGTTTAAATGGGCAAGTTGCTGATCTGTTATGGCTAAACGTAACTTTACTTTATCCGTTGCAAATCCTCGCCCTAATGAACTTCCAGTCGATACATATTGCCCTACATTGGCCCGAATAGACTTCATTCTGCCCTTAAAAGGAAGGGATACTTTAGTGCGACTCAAGTTTAATTGAGCCAGAGCTATATCTGCCTGAACGGCTTTCAAGTTGGCAATTGCCTCTGCAAGTTGTGGTTCTTTAAGGGCAAGTGCTGACGGATTTTTTGCATTTTTCAACTGGTGGCGCGCAACCTGGGCATCTGCCTTCGCCTGTTTAACCCTGACATCCGCTTCAGCCAACCGCGCCTGTACTCGTTTTAACGCTAATTTATAATCAGCATCATCAATCCACAGCAGAGTTTCACCCGAGTTAAATCTCCCTCCTTCAATAAATTCCGGAGATATGGCTTTCACCATGCCACTTAGCTGCGATATCAATTCAACTTCGATATTAGCTTTAACTTCTGCCTGCGTGGATATCATCAGTCTCATATCCTGTCGTTTGACCTTATCCACCAGGATGCTGGGCGCATGACTAACGACGTCCTTTTTCTCAGCCTCCGGTTTATTCATATCCAGCATTACCGCAACAGCTGTACCCGCAGCAATCATAATTATCGGGGCTAAAATTTTAATAATAAAATTCATAGGGGATATTGTTTAGTTGCAGATTTAACTTCTATATGGATTTATGGAATATATTGCATGGATTTGATGCAGTTGTAAAACAACCTAAGCTGATATAGATATTTCATAGAGATTCGATTTTATGCTTATATATTCAGGCATAAAAAGTAAGGTTTTTACAATCTTTGAAAAACAGTAATACCTTCTCCGGCAGACATTTTATTAATATTTAAAAATATATCTTTTAAACAACTAATCAAGAGCAGTTACACAGAATAATTTACAGGTCGAGTTAATGGAACAGACCAATCGCAACCATCTGCCTGACCTTCTCCCTCTCCTTCATCATTTTGTATCAATGCTCTGACAAACATCATATTTTAATGCGCTTAAACTGCTAATACAGTCATTGTTTCCTGCACAGGAATACGTCTCGCAAAGAGATCAAGGGAAGGTTTATTTGTTTTACTCGACCTGATCTTTACCACAGTAGGAAGATGCCATCGAAGCTGCTGCCTTACGTAATGAGGGTAAATATTGCCGTAATTCATCCAGAGATTTGCGGATTTTGGGGGCATGTACCGCTAAGGTGAAACAAATTTCATTGTCCCGATTAAAGACCGGAACAGAAACCGCTACCATCCCATCCATAAATTCTTCGTTATCAATGCCGACACCATCCAGTTTAATCTTTTCAAGCTCGACATTAAGCAGCTCAGGAGCAGTAATACTTCGCTCGGTATAACGTTTTAACGAGGTAGCAGTAATCAGGCGCTGACGTTTTCGAGTCTCCATATAAGCCAAAAATAACTTACCGCTGGCTGTACAATGAAGGGGTAATCGTGAGCCTATGGGAAGTTGAATTCGGAAAGGCCAATTGGCTTCAACGCGATCAAAATAGACAGTTTGACTCCCGTCCAGCATAGTACAATTGCAGGTTTCACCAATCTCATCGGAAAGTTCTTGTAAAATGGAATGCCGTGGTGCGCCTAGCGCATCATTTGACATGATAGATAACACAAATTCAGATGACCGGGGACCGGGTAAGTAGCGTTTTTTGACCGGTTCGCGCTGAAGAAAACCTTCCTCCTCTAACTGTGAAAGGATGCGGTTAACGCTTGGTTTAGGCAGGTTCATCTGCTCGGTGATTTCAGTTGCTGAAATCGGACGTTGTGCCCGAGCAACCTGCTCTAGCATAATCAGCCCTCTGAGAATTGTTGGTACACCTTCTTGATCGCCTGCCATGAGATATTCAGTTAACTCCGTTCATTTGCTAATACATCATTGCTAATACAATTAATAAAAATTAAGCGAATTATTATAGTTCTTCGAAGTGACCATCAATTGTATCCAGCCGCAATGCCCTAAGCAGACGCTCACCAGGATCCTATCGGTTTACAGAAAACAGCTTCACCAAAATAGCCAGCCGGTATTCTACCGATTTTCTGAATTTCCTCAATAAGCATCTTCAAAAATCCATCTACACTCACTTGTCGTAAATATACCCTGGTAACCAAAGTGCAGTCAGTGGAAAAGCTATGATCAGTATAAGACCAATGACAAGATAGATCGAAGGAGATGCATCATGATTTATCCACCAGACATGACTTTGGGTAGCCAAAGCACCAGTTGCGGGAACACAAACAGCAGGATGAGACCGATGAGTTGAATCACCATAAACTGCATCATGCCCAGATAGATGTCCTTGAGATCCCATTCCGGCACGACCCCCTTCAGAAAGTAGGCTGACAAAGCCACAGGTGGGGATAGCCATGCGGTCTGCAGGTTCACCGCGACCAGAATGCCAAACCAGACCATCAGGTCGTAGCGATCCAGTCCGTGGACATCCAACGCCACAACCGTCGGCAGCAAAATTGGCACAACGATCAGAACGATGGGTACCCACTCCAGTGGCCATCCGAGCAGGAATATCAATGCCATGACCAATAACAGTATCAAGTAAGGTGACATATCGAGGCCAAGTAGCAACTCAGTCATCATCTTTGGCGTGCCCAGGGCACTGAATTCGGCGCCAAAGAAGTTAGATGCTGCAACCAGGAACATAATCAAAACCGTGATCTCCAGGGCTTTAATCAGACTGTCAAAGAAACTAGCAATGTTGAACTTGCCGTAACCGACACATAACAATATGGCACCAAAGGCGCCCATAGCGGCGGCTTCAGCAGGTGTTGCCAGGCCAAGAAGAATCGACCCTAAAGCAAAAGAAATCAGGATCGTGGGCGGCATGAGCCCCGCAAAAAATTCATCCCAGAGATCCGAGAAGTAGAATTCCCTGTCAGCTGAAGCGCTATAAATCGTCCGTCCCAGATACGCCAGAAGCACGGTGAATGCAGCGAAAGTCATCGACCAGACCGGCAGACTACCGTCCTCGCCCATATTCGCAACAATCATATAAAGGTGGAAGATCACCGTGATCGGAACAACGATCTTGAGTAGATTCAAATGACGGTATGCGGCATAGGCTACGGCACAGGTAATGGCCAAAACGATCAAGCCGCCAAATGGAATCACACCGCCAAAAGTACCACCCAGGGCAAGGCCAAAGACTCGGCAAACGGTCAAAACGCCCAGGCAGATCAGCGCAACCTCAGCACCATAAAATGCGGATGTTTGAGGTTGATCCTCTTCTGACAAAATTGGCCCCAGGTCGGGATTCAGCCAGCAGCGTCCAAGCGTGTAGAGCAGGTAAAGGGTAGCCAGCAGAGCGCCGGGAATAAAAGCCCCACGAAAGAGATCAAGGGTTGAAACTTCCAGAACAGGTCCCATAACGATCAGCATAATTGAGGGCGGTATAAGAATGCCCAATGTGCCACCTGCGGTGATAGTTCCGGCCGCAAGCTTGACGTCATAGCCGGATTTGGTCATGGTCGCGCCAGCCATGATCCCAAGCAGGGTCACAGAAGCGCCTACAATGCCAGTAGCTGCTGCAAAAATCGTGGATACGATCAGCACGGCGATAAACAACGCGCCGCGGACGCGCGACATGATCATCTGGACCGACGAAAACAGCCGGTCCATCAAACCCGCCGCTTCCATGACTATCCCCATCAGCACAAAGAGCGGGACCGCCATCAGCTGATCGTTCAACATGGTGGAGTTTGTGTTCAGCGTCATCAACAGTGTGGTCAACTTGAAGTTGGCGCCCCAAATGCCGAAGATAAAGGCAAGGAAGACCAACGTGAATGCAATTGGAAAACCGATAAAGATCACGAACAGCATGGCTCCCAGCATGATCAATCCGATGGTAGCTTTATCCATGTTCGGTCGGGCGGACATGAGTTCGGAAAACGCTTCTCCACCGGGGACCATACTCGGTTGGAACACTGACAGAACGAGCCAGGTCAGTGCGATTATATAGACAGGCAAGGCCCGTACGAACCAGCGCTCTCGCTGTTTACCCATCTTGTGAAATGCGCGGAAAATCTCAGGGAGACCTTGCAGCATCAAGAGGAAGGCACCGACTGGCATCGCCAGGCGCGCGGGCCACAAAACTGGTCCCCAGGCACTGTCGATCTGCATGGTTTCACCTCTTGAAAAGGCGAGCCACCAGAACTCCGAGGCGATAACGGTAAAGAAGATCATCGAAGGCATAAAGAACAGGAGGTACAGTGTTGCATCCACTGTCGCTTGTGTTTTTGCCGACCAATTCCGGTAGAGGAAGTCGGCGCGGATATGAACCCCGCGCATCAGACCATAGCCCGCGGCCGCCATGAAGAGCACCCCGGCTATCATACGACTGGTGTCATACACCCAGAGTGTGGGGCCAAGCCCAAGGGTTCTGGCGAGATCTTCGAACCCGGCATCCTGCAAGATCGCAAACGAGTTTCGTGAAATGACTTCTAGCACCACTACAACAATAAGCGGCACCATGAGCAGGGCAATAATCTGGCCCACCCGGTAATTAATGACGTCAATGGCTGCGGTTATCGGGCGTTGCCAGGATGTCATATCCTCTGGCGTTTCACCAGGGGCCTGCGCACGACGCTCCGCAATCAGTTCGTCCGCAATCTCGAGATCTTCTGGATTCTCCTCATCTTCAGCCATACCCATTCTCCCCTATCATGCCCATTCTCCCCTATCATGTTTGTGCCCATTTTGGGCTCTTATTATTTAAACAGGGCTAAGGCCCTTACAGAAACTTCGAAGCGAGGCCCTGTCGGGCCACGCTTCGAATTCTATTTTTTACTTCAGTGTTTCTTTTTACTTCAGTGTTTCTGCGTGTGCGCGACCCAAACCTGCGTTCGATGCCTGTGCACCCGCCCAGAATGGTACTACGGTGTCGGCGAAATCCTTTTGTGACTGCCATACTTCTGCGAAGAACTTGTTTTTTGCCGCGGCGGCTTCGAGCGACTTTTTAGCGGCCGCCATGTACTCTGTGAAGTAATCCGCAGGAGTATCTTCCAGGATAACACCTTGATTATCCGTCAGATCTTTCAGCGCCTTACCGTTCTCATAGATTCGGTAGGACATAGATTTTGACAGAGACGCGTTTGCAGCCACTTCCAGTGCTTTCTTCTCAAGAGCACTCAACGATTTGTAGAAATCGCCATTCACATACATGTCCGCGTTCACTACGACCTGGTGCAGACCCTGGAGGTAGTAGTGCTTTAGCACTTTCTGGAAACCAAACACGGAGTCTGGCTTGGGGCAGCACCACTCGGCTGCGTCGATCGTGCCTTTCTCAAGCGCTGGCAGGATGTCGCCGCCGCCCATAGCAACCGCTGGAACACCGATTTCAGCGTATGCGGCACCAACCATGCCCGGAGGTGCACGGAAGCGCAATTTACGGAAGTCATCCATCGACTTGATCGGTTTGGGGAACCAGCCGAGTGCTTCAGGGCCCACTGGCTGGAGCATGAAACCTTTGACGTTCACGCCCATTTCATCCCACAGGCGGTCATATAACTCCTTGCCACCACCGAACTGGAACCAGCTCAGGAACGCGATGTTATCGAGGCCTACACCGGCACCCGCAACAGGCGCGCCGAACAGGTTTGCCGCAACGTGCTTGCCACCCCAATAGTGTGTCCAGGCAAAACCACCTTCAACGAGCCCCGCGTCAACGGCATCAATAATGTCTCGAGGTCCAACAACAGCTCCCGCTGGCAGAACTTCGATTGTGAGCGACCCGTTTGTCAGCTCTGCGACATCTTTACCGAACGCCTTCAACATAACGACTTCGTCTGCTGAATTGGGTAATACCGACTGGATACGCAAAACCTTGTTAGCCGCCATGGCAGACGATGCCATGAGGGTCAAGGCTGCTGCAGTGGCAGCAATAGTTTTTAGTTTGATCATTATCCTCTCCTCTGATTTAAAAAAACCTTCGCTATGTTATGCATCGCGAGGTTGAAGGCAGTTCCCCGGAGCTTGTTGGTTTCTAATCAAAAACCAAATTTATACAAAATATTTTGTTACTTTATAATTCTATTTATTTGTAACAACTTAACTTACAGGCTTAAAAGCCATTTTTTGAGTCTACAAGGATCATTTTTTAAGGTCAACAACAATATTATCTTTATTCTCCATGATATATGACTCATAATTATTCGTATAAGCCATATAGTCTCGTATAAGAGCAAAAAAAATATAACTGATCCAAAAAATCAAAATTATAAAATCCGCCCTTTAAACAGACTTTTGGATGCTCTGTTAACGAACCACATGCACCGAACAGTTTGCATGCCGGACAACTTTTGCGGCCGTCGAACCCAGGTAGTAATCCTGAAAACCCGGGCGATGTGATGCAATAACAATCAAATCAGCCTTCTTTTCTTCCGCCACATCAAGAATTACCTTGTAGGTATGACCCATACGAATATCAACTTCTATTGGCACGCTAAAGGATTGAGCAATTGCATTCAGCTCCTGGTAGGCTGCCTGCTTTGATTTGTCGAGGGTACCCCGAGGTAACTGGGCAGCTGCCCATTTTGGTATATCCTCAATAACATTCAGTAAAATAATCGAACTATCTTCTCCTGCATTAGCCAGAGCAATATCAATAGTAGCCTTCCCTTCTCTAAGGTGCGCTATATCAATAGGCACCAGTACTGTCTTGTGCATAACATTTATCCTCTTAAACTAAGGTTTTGGGTTTTTCCTGCTATTTCATTTTCATCGCAGGCTAACAAAGTATATTTCAACAACAGCTTATGATGACCGGTGATCCTCTTTAATCATATCCGCGCCTTTTTCAGCAATCATAATTGTCGGCGCGTTCGTATTACCCGATATAATTTCAGGCATAATTGAGGCATCAACAACCCTTAATCCCTGAATACCGTGGACGCGCAAACGCTCATCAACAACTGCCATCTCGTCTTGTCCCATTTTGCAGGTACCTGCGGGATGATAGATGGTCTGACTATAAAGCCGAGCCGCCTTAAGCAACTCTTCATCCGTCTGATATTGTCGCCCAGGGACATATTCATCAGTAATATGAGGAGCTAATGCATCAGCCTCAGATATCTTTCTCGCTACCTTTATCGCATCAACAGCCACTTTTTGGTCACGCTCATCGGATAAGTAATTCGGATGAATGGCCGGATATTGCAAGGGGTTGTTTGATTTAATTTCCAGGTAACCACGACTGTATGGACGCAATTGACACACCGATGATGTAAATGCTGAAAACTTGTGCGCCCCATCGCCGGGTTTATCTGCACTCAATGGCTGCATATGGAATTGAATATCCGGCCTGCTAACAGAAGGATTGGATTTTGTAAAAACCGCGACCTGACTCGCCGCAAGTGTCAAGGGACCGGTACGGGTAAGAATGTACTTCAATCCTACCCAGCCCTGCTTTAATAAGCTGTTAACCTCATCGTTTAAAGTACGCAGCCGGGTTTTAAAAACCAGTCGAATTTGTAAATGATCCTGTAAATTTTTTCCAACGCCAGGCAAATCCTTAACCAGTGGAACGCTAACCATTTTGAGTAATTCTGCCGGACCAATACCAGAAAGCTGCAGTAGTTGAGGCGATCCGATGGCTCCGGCCGAAAGAATGATTTCCCGGCTTGCTCCGACGATGACTCGCTTTCCCCTCTTTAAATACTCTACAGCAACAGCTTTGTTACCCTCAAGGACAAGCCTGGTGACCTGGGCTCTGGAAACCACTTCCAGGTTAGCGCGCTTACGAGCAGGCTTAAGAAAACCTTTTGCAGTACTCCAGCGAAATCCCTTGTGGGCTGTTTGCTGAAAATAGGCAACACCCTCCTGGTTCTCAGCGTTATAATCCTCATTAAACAGAATTCCCGACTGGATTGCCGCCTTGATGAAATATTCAGCAATGGGGCGTCGCAAGCGAAGATCGGAGACCTTTTGAGGACCTCCCACTCCATGGTACTTGCTTTCCCCTCTTTCCTGATCTTCTGATTTTTTAAAATAGGGCAAAACCTCATCAAAAGACCAACCCTTGTTCCCCAGATCTGCCCAGTGATCATAGTCTTTAGCCTGACCACGAACATAAAGCAATCCGTTTAGAGAGCTTGAACCACCCAGCACTTTACCGCGAGGCCATTGCAGTCGTCTCCCGGCGATCCCTTCGTCAGGTTCTGTTTTATAGCACCAGTCAGTTGAAGGATGATGCATGGTTTTGAAATAACCAACGGGTATATGAATCCACGGATTAATATCCGACCCGCCCGCTTCAATGAGCAATACTTTTTTATCACTGTCCTCTGATAAGCGGTTTGCTATAACGCATCCAGCTGAACCTGCTCCAATAATGATGTAATCATAAGGCTCTTCAGAATTCTTCATGGTTAATCTCAATAAACTAGATGACACTTTAAAAATCACTATATCACAATAAATGATCCCTTTTGTATCGTTTTTGCATTTTTTTAGTTGATCAGGATCGTTTTTATTGATTTAATGATTCACAGATTTGGATAGATTGAGACCGCAGATCAGTGATATATAAAAAATATTTCATTAAAAAAATGAACTCAATCAGCAAAGCGCTTTACATTATTCACCACTAATTAATTATGGCTTTTACTTTTACCTTATGTTGATATCTATCATCGCAGTTATTGCGGGACTGGCCCTTCTGGTCTGGAGCGCAGACCATTTTGTCGAGGGCGCTTCCGTTGTCGCACTCAACCTGGGCGTATCCACCCTCATCATCGGAATCACCATCATTGGCTTTGGAACATCGGCCCCGGAAATTCTGATATCACTGTTTTCCGTCTTTGACGGCACCCCGGACCTGGCTATCGGCAATGCACTGGGATCGAATATTGCCAATATTGGCCTGATACTCGGTGCCACAGCAGTGTTTACCCCGATAATCTTTACATCAAAACTCATCCGCCGGGAATTCCCGATACTTTTGATCGCCTCAGGCCTCCTCGTGTGGGTACTCTGGGATGCCAAACTGGAATTCATCGAAGGTCTGGCTCTACTCATTGCGCTTATTGCTGCCATGGGTTACCTGATCCATTTCAGTAAAAGCGACCTCGATGACCCGATGTCCGAAGAACTGGATGATGAAATTCCTCATGATGTCTCCACCTCAAAAGCGCTGGTCTGGACTCTGACAGGATTGCTGGTACTAGTCGGCAGTTCCAAGCTTCTGGTCTGGGGAGCGGTTAATATCGCCACTTTTCTTGGTGTCAGCGAGTTAATCATCGGCCTCACCATCGTCGCGCTGGGCACGTCGCTACCCGAACTTGCAGCCGCCATCGCCGCCGCACGTAAGGGCGAACTCGAAATGATCATGGGCAACGTCATTGGTTCCAATCTTTTCAATACGCTGGCAGTAATCGGACTACCTTCAATCATGGTAAATTTCCCGGTGTCATCAGATGCGGTCACCCGCGATCTTCCGATCATGCTCGCGTTTACAATGTTAATGTTTATTTTTGCCCAGTTCCCGGGTAAAAGTTATTGTCAGATCACCCGTACCAAGGGGTTTCTGCTATTAGGCAGCTTCGTGTTATACCAGTGTCTGCTGTACTTCCATGCAATCAGTCACTGATGCTTTTAGGGCCTGTGGCCCTGGCGCAGCAGCTCAAAAAGGGCTACGTAGCAACAGGCCAAACAGTAGCAGTATGGTCAACAGGAAATAGCCTGTGAAATAGGCCCGATAACTGATTGAATTTGTTAATTGTTCCAGCTTGAGGCAACTATTTTGTAGTTAAAGCACTGGGATTGACTTATAGTTTTTTGCTATAGTCTTGTATAAGACAAATAATTTGAACACATTAAGAATATTGCATTAAAAGCAATTGCATTGTTGACTAACTTATAATTTTCACTTAAAACCAAGAGGCCAAAATGCTTACAACTGGAAAAGGTTCTATTCCATTGTACCTGCAAATTATTGAACTTCTCATCTCAAAGATCAGCAAAGCTGAGTGGTTACCTGGCGATATTATTCCCAGTGAAATCAATCTGGCTAAAGAGCTTGATGTTAGCCAGGGAACAGTTCGTAAAGCCATTACCGAACTGGTAGAAAACAATGTACTTACCCGTAAACAAGGTCTTGGTACATTTGTTTCAAACCACAATATCGATAGAGCGCTTTTCCATTTTTTTCATATCACTGATAATGATGGGCACAAGGTATTACCCGATAGCCAGGTGTTAAATTGCCGGAGGAAGAAGGCGACTAAATCTGAAGCTCATAAGCTGAAGCTGAAACCCGGTGATGAAGTTATTAAAATAGACAGGGTCAGAAATCTTTCTTCAAAACCGACCATTGTCGAAACCATTATTTTACCCGAAGTACCATTCACTAGATTAGGCAAGGAAGATGGATGTGATTTGCCCAACATGCTGTATGAGCTGTATGAAAAACAGTTTGGTATCACTATCCATAGCGCCGAAGAACAAATACGTGCTGTTCGTGCACAAAAGCAGCAGGCTAAAATTCTAGATATTGATGAAGGTTCCCCGTTACTGATGATAGAGCGTGTGGCCCTGACGCTGGATAGAAGACCGGTAGAATTACGTACCAGTTATTGCAGCACCACTAAGCATTATTATCAAAACACCTTACTGTAGAATAGATTAGGCTTTTTGCCATCATTGCAATATCAGCTGAAATCATATCTCCTCAGTTAAAGTGGACCTAAGTTTTTTTAACTTTGGCTCTTTGCGGCTTGAAAGGTTTGCAATATAAAAGTCCTGTGAAGTGAATTTGCTCCTGATCTATTGAGTATTTTTGCCCTGGAGATAAAGCCAATGCAAACAATAAACAGTCTCTCGCCCTATAATCCATTTTATGACCCATTGCTTGATGATAATCCTGGCACGGGCATAAATTATGCCCCTAGCTATTGGTGTGATACAGCTGGGGAACCACCGGAAAATGATGGCCCAGTAACCAGCGATTTAGATGTTGACGTTGCCATTATTGGTGGTGGTTTCACTGGACTTGCAACAGCCATGTTTCTGGCACAGGAACATGGTATCAACGCTACCGTGCTGGAAGCCAACCAGGTAGGCTGGGGATGTACCAGCCGAAATGGTGGGCAAGGTCATTTAGTCTGGGGTCGATTGAGCCGTAGCCAATGGGTTAAACGCTGGGGTGTGGAGATGGCACGTCAACTACATGATAATACGCTGCAAGGCTTTGAAATTTTCCAGCAACTGACCGAACATCCTTTAATCGATTGCGAACCCTATGGTCACGGCAATTTACTGATTGCTCACAGTAAAGCCGCTCTCCGGGGATTGAAAACCGAGTCCCGCTTATGTAATGAGATACTGAGTTATAAGACTCGGGTTCTTAATCATGCAGAGGTCAAGAGTGATTACCTGGATGACAGGGAGTGCAAGGGTGCAATGCTTGAGCCAGTGGGTATTGCAATACACCCCTTAAAGCTGGCATATGGATACTCTAATATCGCAAGAAGTTCAGGGGCCAAAGTCCACCCTTCCAGCCCGGTTTTGGAATGGAAACAAAAAAATAACATCCATTATCTTCACACCCCTGGAGGAATTGTTCGAGCCAGGTCTGTCGCTATAGCTACAGCTGGCTACACCAGTGCAAACCTGCATCCCCTGACGGCATTTCGAAATATGCCGATCATGGCCAACTCAGTGGTCACCCGAATATTAACCGATGAAGAAATTGCAGCCTGTAAATTAAATACCCACCTGCTGATTACAGATACTCGAAAACTACGGCATTATTATCGTTTTTTACCCGATAAACGCCTACAGATTGGAACACGAAGTGCGATTAGCGGAAAAGATGCTCAGAACCCGAAAAACTTGAAGGTGGTACAGGATGCCATTGCCAGAAAATTCCCTATTCTTAAGGGCATAGAAACCCCCTGGTTCTGGCATGGCTGGATGGATATCAGCCATGACATGATGCCCAGGATTATTCAGCCAGACCCTTCACAACAGATTTTTTACTCACAGGGTTACAGTGGTAATGGCGTATCATTCTCCGCATATGCCTCATTCAAACTGGCTGAGCTCATTGCAGGCAAACCTGGACAGAAAAATGACTTGCCGATATTTACCAGCCCACTACCAAAACACGCGTTACAGCCGTTCCGGCGCCTTGGTCAACACCTTCTTTATTCATACTATAAGCACTATGACAAGTTTCGATAACTATTAATCCATCAAAGATTCAAAGTGAAAAGAGACCTCACTATACCGCCGAATGACAATCCAGTTAACAACAACAACACATACTTTCGAAATGATGCCGTATTGGTTTCATTAAAATAGCGTTTCCCCAATGAAACACCGACAAACAGAGCCGGCAGTAGATAAAGGGAAATCATAAGTAGCTGGGAATTCAGAAACCCGTGTTGAGTCCCCAGCAGGGTAGAATATACATCCGTCACCAGGAACAGCGATATCAAGGTTGAACGAATAACCGCCACTTCAACCTGAATGGATAGGAACACCACCGCCACGGCCAGACCACCCACGGCGGCAGCCCCGGTCATTGCACCGGATACAATCCCTAATGAAAAATCCAGCGAGGGCCGGTCATGGCGTGCAAAGGATACCCCCTTGAGAATCAACAGACTGCTGACTAAAACCAGCAAGGAAATAACAAAACGCATCCAGTTTTCATCAAAATAGGCTAAAGCATAGACCCCAACCGGAATACTGAATGCTGATCCCATCAATAGCCTGCGCAACCTTGGCCAGTTGATAGCATTCCAGGCAGAAGGCAAGAGATGAATACTGGCGATAATTTCCATCAATAAAACGATGGGCACAATCTGTACCGGCGGCAGTACCCATCCGCCCAGCATCACAACCAGCGCAGAAAACCCGAAACCAGAATAGCCACGGACAATAGCGGCCACAAAAGTGACCGCTATTAAATAGATCAATAAATGGGGTTCAGCTCCGCTTAAAAAGATCACGTTGAAGCTGAAAGCAAATTCATTGAGGCTTCATATCCGCAGCATCGATACCTGCAACCTGGACCGGGGTCTTCATTGCATCACGACGGAATGGTTCACCCAGTTCCTGATTGAGTAAAACTTCGATAAAAGTTGTCACTCCATCATTCATCTGTTCCTTGACAGCTGTATCTAGTGCTGAGGTCAATTCAGACATGGATTTCACTCTAACCCCTTTAACACCACAGGCTTCGGCGATGCCCGCGTAATTCACTTTTGGGTCCAGCTCGGTGCCAACAAAATTATCTTTAAACCAAAGCGTGGTATTGCGTTTTTCCGCGCCCCACTGGTAGTTATGAAAAATTACCATGGTGATGGGCGGGTATTCGTCACGACCACAGGAGGTCATCTCATTCATCGAGATGCCGAATGCACCATCCCCGGCGAAACCGACAACAGGCACATCAGGGCAACCGATCTTGGCACCGATGATCGCCGGAAAGCCATAGCCACAAGGGCCATACAACCCTGGAGCCAGGTATTTACGCCCTTCATCAAAACTGGGGTAGGCATTGCCGATCGCACAGTTGTTACCGATATCGGATGAAACAATGGCATTGTCCGGCATGGCTTCCATGATGGCCCGCCAGGCTTGCCTTGGAGATGGATGGTCGGGGTGGCGGTCACGACTACGTTCATTCCAGGTCGTACCCGGGTCATCCTCCTCATGGTCCATACCGGCAAGCTCGACCTCCCAGCTGGCTTTGCTTTTCCTGATCAGTTCCCGACGCGCTTCCCGGCCGGCATCGCCCGCCTTTTCACCCAGCTTGTTGAGGATTTGCTCTGCGACCAGGCGCGCATCACCCTGGATGCCCACATCGACCTTCTTGGTTAAGCCAATACGACTGCCATTGATATCCACCTGGACAATTCTGGCATCTTTTGGCCAGTAATCGATGCCATAACCCGGCAGGGTTGAAAATGGGTTCAGTCGGGTTCCCAGTGCCAACACGACATCTGCTTTGTTGATCAGCTCCATGGCTGCTTTGGAACCATTGTATCCCAGCGGTCCTACAGCAAGCGGATGCGAACCGGGAAAGGCATCATTATGCTGATAATTACAACATACCGGAGCATCCAGTCGTTCAGCCAGATTTTTTGAAGCCTCGATAGCTCCACCGAGCACCACACCCGCGCCATTGAGTATGACGGGAAACTCTGCTTCTGAAAGCAGTTTTGCGGCGGCTGTTATAGAGTTTGCACCACCAGGCGAACGCTCAAGCTCGACGGTTTGTGGTAACTCAATATCGATGACCTGGGTCCAGTAATCTCTGGGTATGTTGATTTGGGCGGGCGCTGATCCGCGCCAGGCATTTTCGATAACCCGGTTCAACACCTCGGCAACCCGTGAAGGATCACGGACTTCTTCCTGGTAGCAGACCATTTCTTCAAAAACAGCCATCTGTTTGATTTCCTGGAATCCACCCTGCTCGATGGTTTTATTGGCCGCCTGGGGCGTCACCAAAAGTAACGGCGTATGGTTCCAGTAGGCTGTTTTAATCGGTGTGACAAAATTTGTGATACCCGGACCATTCTGGGCAATAGCCATGCTCATTTTCCCGGTGGCACGGGTATAGCCATCTGCAGTCATTCCCGCATTGGTCTCATGGGCACAGTCCCAGAATGTAATACCTGCAGTTGGAAACAAATCCGATATGGGCATCATCGCAGAACCGATAATTCCAAATGCATGTTCTATACCATGCATTTGCAGCACCTTGATAAAGGCTTCTTCTGTTGTCATTTTCATAACTTTTCTCCTAATACTTCTCTAAATTAATTAATCGGTACTTAGCCCAGGGACCTGCTGTGGGCTTTTGTAATTCAGGCCCTGCACTTCATCAACTTCCAGAATTTCCAGGCTCCATTCCTGATATGGGCGCCAACAAAGATAGACGTATTCCAAATTTGTTACAGGTGATTGATAAGCTATCTGTGTTATTGAAGAAAAACACATTCAATGCTTATTTTTGAGACCTCGTGTATCATAATTGAGCCTTTAAGCCTTGTAAATCAGTTTTTTTATAATTTAATAGTTCTATTTTTTGGTATAAACGGTGTTGTAAATCAACACAGACCCGTTCTGTAAGAAAACCTGCCTGATTATTCAGGGTAATAAAAAGTTGCGACTTCATTTTCTAATGCGTCCTGAAAACAAGTTTCACATTTTTATAAACCCAAAGCCTGTTCGGCACTCTTGAAACTCAGTCCCTGCACATCAGCGACTTCTTTGATGGTCAGGTCTCCCTTGAAGACGTTCAAGCCATTTAACAAATGAGGGTCATCGGCTAATGCCTGATGGTACCCTTTATCCGCCAAATCCAGGACATAAGGCAAGGTGGCATTATTTAATGCAAAGGTGGATGTTTGTGGTACGGCACCCGGCATATTGGCCACACAATAATGAATGACATCATCAACCACATAGGTGGGTTCCGCATGGGTTGTTGCTCTGGATGTCTCAAAGCAGCCACCCTGATCAATCGCCACATCCACCAGAACGGAGCCCGGTTTCATTTGTGAAATCATTTCGGCCGTTACCAGCTTCGGTGCCGCTGCTCCAGGGATTAATACGCCTCCAATGACTACATCGGCTGCAATCACATGCTGCTCTAAAGCATCCCTGGTTGAATAGACTGTATTAATCGAGCGGCCAAACTGCATCCACAGGCTTTTCAACACCTCATTATTTCGATCCAGAACCCAGACATCAGCACCCAAACCAACTGCCATGTGGGCAGCATGCCGTCCAACAACACCACCGCCGATGATGGCAACCTTGGCGGGGTCTACACCCGGTACCCCACCCAGCAGCATACCTTTTCCACCATGTGCTTTTTCCAGGCTGTGTGCAGCTGCCTGAATAGACATGCGTCCCGCAACCTCGGACATGGGTGCCAGTAAAGGCAGGCTGCCGCTATTTGAAGTAACCGTTTCATAAGCAATGCAGACAGCTCCACTACTAATCAGGTCATTGGTCTGATCCGGATCTGGTGCTAAATGAAGATAGGTAAATAAGATCTGATTCTCTCGAAGCATAGCTCGCTCAACTGCCTGAGGCTCTTTGACCTTTACAATCATTTCAGCTTTATCAAATACCTCTTTGGCATCTGCAGCAATGGTAGCTCCTGCAGTCATATAGTCTTCATCGGATTTTCCAATACCCACACCACCATTGGTTTCAACAAGAACCTGATGACCATGAGCAACCGCTTCGCGCACACTGGTGGGCGTCAAACCAATTCTGAACTCGTTATTTTTAATTTCTTTAGGTACACCGATTAACATTAATTTCTCCTAAAAACACAACAACAGGGATAGCCTGTTCTATGATCGAATAAGGCTGAATGAATGTGTGTAAATTAGGAGCAGAAATAAATTGACGGTAGTACCAGTCCGGCACTATTCGCGGTGCCAGACTGATAGTTTTTAAATCATGCTGTGAATCAACTCTGAAAGTTTCATCAAGCCTTCATCAATTTTACTCTCTGAAATAGAGGAATAACCAAGACGGAAATAGTTTTTATGCTGGTCCGGTTGCATGAAAAAAATATCACCCGATTCAATCAGAATCCCATGCTGTTTGGCTTCTTTTTGCAACAGCGTTGAATCCAGTGCATCGGGGCCTTGAACCCAATAAGCGGTTCCACCAAATGTCGGGATACGAGCCGAATCCGGCAGGTAGCGGGCCAGGGATTCCCCCATTACCTGCCAGCGCTTACGATAGGTTTCATGCAGCCGTTGCAGCAATGAATCATGATGCCCCATCGACAGAAACAGTCCTACCAGGTGCTGGTTATTGATAGGAGGATGGCGGATCATCAAACGTCTGATGGCCCGGGCTTCCCGAATCAGTTCTGCCGGGGCGACCATAAACCCAAGGCGTAATCCGGGTGCCAGAGTTTTTGATAAACTACCCACATAGATAACACGATTAAGTTTATCCAGGCTTTTCAATGCCGGTGTCGGCCCACCGACAAAATTGACTTCGCTTTCATAATCATCCTCAATCAAGAGGAAGTCATGCTCTTCTGCATCTTGCAGCAATTGTGAACGTCGCTGGATATCCATGGTCACCGTCGTTGGAAACTGATGGCTCGGGGTTACATAAACAATGTCACAATTATTCACCGCCGCCCCGGGCACCAGACCTCCCTGGTCAACTTCCAGCGCTTGCAGCTGCGCGGTTTTCATGGCAAAAATATTTCTTGCATCGACATACCCCGGGTCTTCAATACCAACGTGGGTTTGCCTGCCCACCAGCAACTCGGCCAGTATGTAAATGGCATTTTGCGCCCCCATGGTTACCAGAATTTGCTCTGGGGATGTCCACACCCCTCGCCGGGATAAAATGCGTGCCTGTATTTGTTCTATTAGCAGGTTGTCATCAAGATCAAAACGGTCAGGAGTTGAATGCTGGATACTCTGTACACTCAGAGCCTGTCGACAACAATCACGCCACCCCTGTAATGGAAACATCTCCGGGTCAAGTTGACCATAAAGGAATGGGTAAGGATATTTATTCCAGTCCGCAGCTTTAACGATATTGCGCTGGTGTGAAGGATGGATTTTGATTTTATCCGACCAGCTAATTTTATCCTGACCATCATCACCGGTCCCGGTAACATCCTGCTTGACCCGACCACTGAGAATTTTCTCATTCACGAAATAACCGCTGCGTTCACGTGAAATCAAATAACCATCATCGATCAACTGTTGATAGGCATGCACTACCGTATTACGGGCAATTCCCAGTTGTTTCGCCAGTTCGCGCGATGAAGGCAAGGGGTTATGCGGTGAAATTTTAGAATCCAGTATGGCCGATACAATCGCTTCGATCAGCTGGCGCTGATAACTCATCTTTCTTTCACTGGAAAGCTGTATCAGACTGCTCCACATTAATTCCTGACGTGATGACATAATAATTATATGGCTCGCTAGACCCCTCAATTAGGTTTGGGATTATGCTTCAATTTCTCTCCATGTTACACCCGCTCTAGCCTGTAGTCTTAAAAAACCGGTTCTGGCCTTATGCTGGCATCATTGTTTAATCCTCTCTGGCTCTATTCTTGGCAAATAAATCAATTTACTTTTAACCACGTCAAATAAGCGATGCCATGACCACCGTTCCCCGGTCAAGCGCATAAAATGGTTTTTATATCTTCAGATAGCTTCTGGAGTCGTCCCAGTGGAGAGAATGATGTTAGTCAATCAAATAAATGAAGATCAATATGATCAGGCGGGCCAGAAAGACCGGGATTACGTTTGGCATCACATGCTTCAACACCAGCCTTTCGAACAGAAGGATCCAATGGTTATAGTCGAAGGTAAAGGAATGCGTCTTAAGGATGCTACTGGCAAAGAATACCTTGACGCCGTCTCTGGTGGAGTATGGACCGTGAATGTTGGTTATGGTCGTGAATCAATTGCCAGGGCAGTTTATGAACAACTCGTCAAGATGTGTTATTTCGCCAACACGGCAGGTAATATTCCAGCTGCAGACTTTGCAGAGAAGCTACTGGAAAAAATGCCAGGTATGGGCCGTGTTTACTTTTCCAACTCGGGTTCCGAGGCCAACGAAAAAGTATTCAAAATGGTTCGCCAGCTGGCTCACCTTAAACATGGCGGTAAAAAGAACAAAATCATCTTCCGTGAGCGCGATTACCACGGTACCACCCTCGGCGCTCTAAGTGCAACCGGTCAGTTTGAACGCAAAAATCAGTACGGACCATTCGTAGAAGGCTTCGTTGAATTCCCACATTGTTGCTGTTACCGCTGTGCTTTTGGCAAAGAATACGGCTCCTGCGATATCGATTGTGCACAGGCACTGGAAAGCAAGATCCTGGAAGAAGGTCCTGATACCGTGGGGGCACTCATCCTCGAACCCATCACCGCTGGTGGTGGTGTCATACCGCCAGTAGCAGAATATTTTCCAATCATTCAGGAAATATGCCGAAAATACGATGTAATCCTGCATCTCGATGAAGTTGTCTGCGGTCTGGGTCGCACTGGCAAATGGTTCGGTTACCAGCACTATGATGTAAAGCCGGATGCCATCACTATGGCTAAAGGAATTGCCAGCGGATATGCCGCCATATCCTGTACCGTGACTACCGAAGACATGTTTACGCAATTCAAGGCTGATCCCTCAGACCGCATGCATTATTTTCGTGATATCAGCACTTATGCTGGCTGCACCGCAGGACCGGCTGCAGCTTTAGAAAACCTACGCATCATCAAGGAGGAAAACCTGCTGCAGAATGCTAAAGATACAGGTGATTACCTGATGGACCAGTTGCTTGATCTTAAAGAAAAGCATCAGATAATTGGTGATGTACGTGGCAAGGGATTGTTTGCAGGCTTTGAACTGGTTAAAGACAGGGAAAGCAAAACCCCGGTGGAAGAAGCAGTACCAATAAAAATTGCAGCCGAATGCCTCAACCAGGGTGTTATGATTAGTCGTACTAACCGTAGTTTTCCTCTTTACAACAATACCATCGTCCTGAGCCCTGCACTGATTTGCGGAAAAGATGAAATTGACGAAATCATCAGTGCTATAGACAAGGCGTTAGAATTATCAACATAGAACATGGATAATGAGAATCAGTTGCACCAGCTTGTGTTGAAAATCATTATTTCCGGGTTCAGATCAACTGAGATGAAATATCAACAGGTTACTGTAACATGTTTACTGGACCAACCGATTCCATGTTTCTGGCTGATGAAACCAATGCCCCAGTCATGTTAGCTTGGAATCGTGTTGATCAGGCGAAACATGGATACCTCACAGTCTGGCTGAATAAACCGCTAGCTGCAGGGAGTTAAGGCAATGAGGAGAATTCCAGCTTGTTTGAACTGAATAATATAATTCAGAAAATAATTAGCCTTCGGTAGAACAGCGGACCAGGGTTAAATTTACAAAAATGCCGTTGAAAACCATGAGGAGTTAACTTATGAAAACATTACTAAACAGTGTTTGTGCCTGTGCTTTGCTTGGATCAAGTACACTAATGTCAGGTACGGCCGTCGCCGAAGAATTGACGGTTGCCTACTTTCTTGAATGGCCGACACCCAATCAATATGCCCAGGCCAAGAAAATTTATGACAAGGAACTCGGTGTAGATGTCAAATGGGTCTCATTTGATGCCGGTACCGCAATGTCTGCCGCGATGGCCTCCGGTGACGTGCAAATCTCATTTTCCCAGGGTATCCCACCCTTTGTTGTGGCTGCCTCTGCCGGTCAGGACATTCAGGTTGTCGATGTTGCCGTTTCCTATTCAGAAAATGACAACTGCGTCGTTCGTTCCAGCCTGGAAATCGATCAATCCAATGCAAAGGAACTGGAAGGCAAGCAGGTTGGTGTGCCGATCGGAACTGCTGCGCACTATGGTTTCCTGAAACAGATGGATCATTTTGGTGTTAACACTTCCACCATGAAAATTGTTGATATGGCTCCACCTGACGGCGCGGCTGCATTCGCCAGTGGCAACCTTGATATGGTCTGTGGCTGGGGTGGAGCACTACGTCGCATGAAAGAACATGGCAATGTTCTCCTGACAGGCGCAGAAAAAGAAGGTCTGGGTATTCAGGTATTTGACGCCACCACTGTTTCAACCCAATGGGCACAGGAAAATCCAGACTTGCTGGCCAAATTCCTCAAGGTGACTGCTGATATGAATGCCAAGTATGCCGCTGGCAGTGCTTCCAGCATGATGGCAACGATATCAAAGGCTGCCGGTATGGATGCAAAAGCAACCAGAGAAACACTGGCAGGATTCATTTTCCCGAGCGCCAAAGAACAGCTGAGCAGCAAATGGCTGGGTGGCGGTACACAGAAGTTCCTCAAGGAAGTTGCCGATTTCTTTGTTGAACAGGGGACTATTCCAAAGGCACGACCAAGCTACGAAAATGCTGTTGATGCCAGCTACCTGCTTGCCGCATCAAAGATGTAATTTACTTCTCAAGCCATGCGGTCCGATGATATTCATCGGGTCGCACTGGCCCCTTAATACTGAGGAGAAAATTACATCATGACAATACACCTGGCTTCACAACCTTCCAGCCTGCTCATCGATAATATTTCCATGAACTTCGACCTGCCTGATGGGCAGACGGTTGAAGCCCTGAAAAATGTATCCATTGAAATTAAAGAAGGTGAAATCATGTCGGTGCTCGGCCCATCAGGCTGTGGTAAAACGACACTACTGAACATTATTGCCGGTTTTCTCGCTCCGACTGAAGGAAGCGTAGTACTCAACGGCGAACACGTCACCGAACCCGGACCGGAACGCGGCATGGTATTCCAGAGAGGCGCCCTGTTTGAATGGATGTCTGTACGCAAGAATATCGGCTTTGGGCCGGCGATGAAGAATACACCCCGTCACCAGATTAACGAACGTGTCGATCACCTGTTGGAAACCGTTGGTCTGCAGGACTTCGGTGAAAAAGCCGTTTACGAGCTATCCGGGGGCATGCAACAACGTGTCGCCCTGGCTCGTTGCCTGGCCAATGACCCGGATGTCATCCTGATGGATGAACCGCTGGGTGCTCTCGACGCCCTGACCCGGGAAAAAATGCAGGGGCTCGTACTCGAACTGTGGAAAGAAACCGGTAAAACCGTCATTCTGATTACTCACTCGGTCGAAGAAGCCCTGCTACTTGGCGAAAGACTGCTGGTTCTGGCTCCTCGACCTGGCAGAATCCATAAGGAGTACCAATTACCTTTTGCAGATATGGGTGTAGACGCAGACTTGCGCGTAGTCAGGAAAACCCCTGAGTTTTGTCAAAAACGAGATGAAATCCTCGCCATGATCTGGGAAATGGAAGAGGAAATCATGGGTAGAAAGGAGTAGTCGTATGCTGATTTTAACTATCTATATTGTAATTTTTATCTCGGCATATGTACTGGTTACTATGATCGGTAAACACAGACATCATCAGATTCATGGCTTTACCGAACGCAAAACAGTGACTTTTGGTGATGAGTCAACCGTTACCCCCAATCGTTCAGCCTCTGTAATCTCGGTGGTCTCCCTATTCCTGATCTGGGGTGCTTTTACCGGTTCAAAGCTGACACCGATACACATGCCCGGTCCATTCATCGGTGATACATCATTTACCTACACGGCAGAAAATGCACAAAAACAAACCGATGAAGGTCGTGTCTATGTTCGCGTGTTCAAGGTAGGTACTGAGGCCGATAAACCCGAGCTTCCTGAGCAGACTGATGTAGGTTTTGTCCGTGATGACAGTGCCAAGGTTGGTGCCTGGCGTAGCGTGTTGATCAAACCCCAGCGCAACGACGAAGGTGGTAAAGATAAAAGTTACCGGGTCATTATGGTTGATGGTCAAGTGATCTCACCCAAAAAGAAGGTCGAAGTAGCGGATGGAGTAGTGTCCATGACTCCAAAGGGCAGTCTGTCATTCACTCCGAGCAAAGGTTTGCAGATGGAACCTATCTGGTTGCCGGCACCGGAGGCTGTGATGGAACGCCTGATTGAAATTGCCAGCCAGGGTTACCAGAATGTAACCCTGGCTGATAATATTGGCTGGTCTTTGTATCGGGTTTTGATTGGTTTTCTGCTTGGCAGCCTGGTCGGCATCCCTCTAGGATATGCGATGGGACTGAACAACTGGTTTCGCGGCTGGTTCGATCCGATAGTTGAGTTTATGCGCCCTATCCCACCATTGGCTTTGATTCCACTGGTGATTATCTGGTTTGGTATCTGGGAGACTGGCAAGATCAGCCTGCTGTTTCTTGCTGCACTATGGATTATGACCATCGCTGCCAGAGCCGGGGTTTCTGGAGTCAATATCACCAAGGTGCATGCTGCCTATTCACTCGGAGCATCCAAACTTCAACTGATGATACACGTCATCATACCCAACTCATTACCGGAGATATTTACCGGTGCCAGAGTCGCCATGGGTGTTTGCTGGGGTACGGTAGTAGCCGCCGAACTGGTCGCAGCGGAAAAAGGTGCTGGTAAGATGATTATTGCTGCATCTAAATTTCAGCAGACCGATATCGTCATCATGGGAATTATCCTGATTGGTATCATTGGTTACGGCATTGATATCCTGATGAGACTAGCAGAAAAATACCTGGTGCCCTGGAAGGGTAAAAGTTAATTCGTAGCAGTTGTTGAGTGCGTATATAAATCGATGACATACCTGAGAATGACTAACTCTTCATTGGTTGGCACCACAAAAGCCTGAATTTGACTATCGGGGGTTGTAATACAACTCAACCCCTTATGGTTGGCATCAGTATCCAGCTCACACCCTAACCAGGCCAGCTGAGAAAGCAACTTTTCCCTGATGAAAACGGAATTTTCTCCAACACCTCCACTGAAAACGATCGCATCAAACCCCTGCAATACTGCCGCCAAACCGGCAATATGTTTTGCCAGTGTACTGACATATACTTCAAGAGCTAATTCAGCCTGCGGACTTGAACTGGCTTCAAGCTGTCTGATATCAGAAGATATTCCGGAAAGTCCGAGTAAACCGGACTGCTCATACAGACAATCCGATAATTGTTCGACAGTCAGGTTTTCTTTCTGCAATAAATGCAGCAATACACCGGGGTCCATTGCACCACAACGTGTCCCCATGACTATTCCATCCAGTGTCGAAAAGCCCATGGTAGTCGCCATACTTTTACCTTTGTAGATCGCGCATGCACTGGCTCCATTTCCCAAATGGGCAATAATCAGTTTTTCAGGTAACTGCCCCGAATTAATAGAAGGTATTTCATCAACCAGGTACTCATACGAAAGCCCATGAAAACCGTACTTCATCAACCCTTTATCACGAAGTCGTTTAGGCAAGGGAAGCAGTTGTTGAGCCTCAGGCTGAGTCGTATGGAAAGCCGTATCAAAACAGGCAACTTGCATCAGTTCAGGCATAAATTTCGTAACAGCATCTATGGCCGACAGGTTATGTGGCTGGTGCTGCGGAGCCAGATCTTGTAATTGACGCAACTCAGCCAGGATATCGGAAGTCACCCGGACCGGACTTGAATACTCTGTCCCTCCATGCACAACCCGGTGACCCGCTGCGACCAATTGCCATTTTTTGGAATTGTTACTGACCCAATCCAGAATAAACTCAATCGCCGCCAAGTGGGTTTTAACACCATCTATATTGCAGCTTTGCTTTGCCTCATTGAATATGGTGATTTCCCAGGATGGCTGTTGCGAACCACCGAGCCCGGACACCTGCCCACGCGCAAGCAGCCTGGCCACATCAAGCTGATAAAGTGCAAACTTGATACTGGATGAACCTGCATTAATGACCAGAGCTACTTTCTTCATGGAAAACCCAAATATGTCTAAACGTAGAAATTCATATCAATTTACAGTAAAAACAATTGAATTCAGTAGTGCCAACGCTCACTTATACTAAGTCCAGATTGAACCTGTGCAAAGGCTGTTGTTATCGATACGACCTACACCACCCCTTAATAATGACGATGTGACACGAATTGTCAGCATGTTTGAACAAGATTGGGGCCACAGCAAAAATCAGTTCCATACATGTAAATGGCTGGCTTGGAGTTTATGACATATTATCGATGACAAGAGTTTTTGCCCGGGATATTTTTAATATGAACCTGGAATCAGAAAAAGAAAGCTGTGTCTTTGTGGGTGATTCTCCCAACGATGCCCCTATGTTTGAACTCTTCCCGCACTCTATAGGGGGCGCTAATATCAGTACTTTTATCGACCGTTTAGATGTATCGGCCAGAATTACAACCACAAAAATGGCTAATAAAAACATCACGCACCCCGGTTAATAATTTCCAACTTTTGTATGCTAACTAATGCGGCTTGGCTGAAAATATTCCTCATATTTTGCTTCAGCATCTTTGCCAAAAAGTTTTTCACAGACTGCCATCAATCCTTTCGACTGTTTAAGTTCAGCCCTTGATACGATCAAATCTAACTTGCTACGTCGGCGAAGATAATCTTCAAGCTTTACGATCATTTCATTTTCCACCAGATAATCAATTTCGCATCGACGAATACCGGAACCTTCAATTAACGTTTCTCCCATTAGTGGATTTTGCTCAATCGATTCCAGCATTACCAATGCATTTTCGCCATAGCGTCGCCATAGGCGCTCACTTAACAACTCTCCGGTATCGCTTGCTAAATTTTGATCAATTTTCAGACGATAGGCCAGTTTAAAGTATTTAACGCGTATTTCTTCAGAGGGTTCTCCATACCATTTTCCGTGTGAAGGTTTAAGATTAATCCCAAGTTTTTGGACTTCCTGACAAACCTCTTCACCCACATTCAGGCAATCTGTGAGTTTACCGCCAAAAATGCTGATATATTTGTTTTTAATAGATGTTTCTACAGCATGTTTACGTGACATCTGCATAGTATCGTCAGCTGATTTTTGTCCTTTATTGACCACCAATGGACGAACTCCGCAACGTTCGGCAATGATATCGCTTTCCGTAAGCGGCGTATCCAGATCAAGTTGATCATTGATATTGGAAAGGACAAACTTTCGATCTTCATCAGTCACCTCGGCAAATGGACTTTCAACGATGGTATCAGTGGTTCCTATACAGGTTCGGTTGGCCATGGGTATCGCAAAAAAAAGACGACCATCATCCGCAAAAAAAGCCAGCACTCTTTTTTCACGTGAAATTCTGGGTACAATCAGGTGAATTCCTTTGGAGAATACATGGTTGTATGTCGAATCTATACCGGTCAGTTGGTTGTATTGATCGACAAATGCACCGGTCGCATTTACCTGTACTCTGGCCCGAATATCGAACTCATCTCCAGTGTTTTTATCACAGACATGCGTAATCCAGTTGCCATTGTCATCCTGTCTTGTTTTCAATGATTCAACATAATTAGCTGCAATGCAGCCTCTGTTCATAGCACTTTTTACAAAATTGAAAACAAAGCGGGCATCGTTATCATGTAAGTATGCATCGGAATATTCTATTCCTCCTGTACTGTTTTTAATATTTATCAATGGTTCCCTGGATTTGATTTGTGAAACCGATAATAAGCGAGGAATACGTGTTTTCGCACGGCCCAGTAGCCAATATAACCAGGTACCAAAAATCATCACCCTGGGAGGAAAGCGAAACCCTTTCGATACTGTAGTAAGAAACCGAATCTCCTGTACAGTAGATGGAAAACTACGTACTAATTCATTACGTGATTTACATAAATTATTAACCAGCCCATACTCATAACTTTCCATGTATTTAATGCCGCCCCACACCAGATTTGAAGATTGCTGACTGGTGTGACCCGCAAAATCTCTCGAATCAATCAAGGCTACTTTGACACCTCGTGCAGCAAGAGCAGCTGCAGAAACTGCACCGTTGATGCCGCCACCGATGATCAGGACATCGTACAAATTGTCCTTAAGTTTCTCTATATTCTTGTTTCTTAGTTTCATGGTGTTATCACAGACTTACGGTTATATTTAACCTTATATATTTTTAGACAGTAGTTTAATAATAATTTACTGGCCACATTCGAGCCGGGTTTTACAGCAAAATCAGTCGTCAGTTTCGACATAGTTTGTTTCTTCTCGCATTCTGTAATCTGGCCTCAAACGTAATGCCTGACCATTTATTCGTGCGAATTTCCTCCCGCTTCAACGAACTGGCATATGAAAGAGATCTCAGGCATTGTTAACTTTTAGCTACTCCTGTCTGTATGGCGCCCTTCTATCAGAGACGCCGCCATTTCAACGAATCCATAACCGCCAGGATGGTGAGTCATATAGTCTGGCGGAGAATCAAGCTCAGCGATAAACGGCTGGATATTGGCTACGCCTACGGTATGAGCGAAATTTGAAAACATTGAATCGTCGTTCGGGGAATCACCAATAAACATGGCTTCACTACTCTCTATTGCATGTTGTGCCAGCCATTCATTCGCCATCGATGCTTTATTATATTCTCCACACCAAACGTTAATATGTGTCGAGCTGACTTTTACATTCATGCCGGAAGCTTCACAATATTTAGCAATTTCGAAGGCGTCTGATCTTTCTACCTTACGATCCTGATTGATATCAAAAGCGATATTGGTGAGTCGAAACGGTTGGTCCGCTGTTGAATGTGCGTTAGCGAACTTGTTGACTACCTCTTCTTTAAGTTGCAGGAGACGCTGCCAACTGGCCCTGCGCTCAGACTCTTCGACAGCATAGTGATAGGTAAAACGGTCTTCGCTGTTACAATCGACAAAGTATGCACCATTTTCTCCAATAATAGATTCGATAGGCCAGGTACGTATCATACAGTCGCACCAACCTGCACTAGCGCCGGTAACAGGAATAACCTTTATACCCGATTGTTGCAATTTGACCAGAGCTGTAAAAGTTTCAAGTGGCAGGCGTCCTTTCCAGGTCAGGGTGTCATCAACATCGGTGAAAACAATCCTGGGTTTATGCGGAAATATTTTTGGTAAGGGCTGGGGTTTCAAACGTCTATCTCAAGAATAATGGGCTGATGATCCGACAGGTCGCTCGCGCTGTCTGTGTTGACATCGACTTTGTATGGGGCAAGCTCGTTGCTAAGCCAAAAATAGTCTCTGCAATGGGAACCCTGCGGCCACTGCAACCGGTCGAAGATGCCGCAGGTTGGCAGATGAGGTTCATCGGGACAACAATGTTTCCATGCATCGATCCAGTCGCTATCTATTTGAAACTGGTACTGCGAGGATTCGGGATCAAAATTGAAGTCACCGCATAAAATTCGTGCCGATGCCAGAAAACCCTGTTGATAACACCCTGATCCGATATCTTTAGGAAATTGATGATGTGCGATACGTTCCTGCTCCAGCAGGGTAAGATGTTCAAGCTGTATTTGCGATTCACTATTATCGTGAAAAGCCAGGTGAGTATTGACGATACTCAAGGGTCCAATCTTCGAGGCTATATAGACTTCAATCGCAACCCTTGGCATTTGCAGTTTTCCTGGCACCGCGGGCTGAGGTAACCGATGCACTCTATAGTCCAGCGGGTCAGCCTTAACCATGGTCAGGTTTCCAAATTCCTGCCGCTTAAGCCGATTACTACCGGCACTCGCCCAGCTGAAACTAGCACCCCAGACTGGATAGTATTTTTTGAAATGCTGTTGCACGAGCTGTAGCTGATCTTCCTGACCGGGCAAACAATAATCCGCCATGTGACGCGTTATCTCCTGCAAACAGATGATGTCGAATTCGCCGAGTGAACTGATGTGATTCAGCGTCCGAATAAAATCAATATTATTACCCGCAGATTTACCGTACTGAACATTCCAGGACAATACCCGCATTTACTTGATACCCGCATGCATAAATGACTGGA
This sequence comes from Gammaproteobacteria bacterium, assembly GCA_024225395.1. Taxonomy (GTDB): domain Bacteria; phylum Pseudomonadota; class Gammaproteobacteria; genus JACNJF01. Next base: position 8,688 of record JAAEMR010000192.1, on the reverse strand, counting down.
TAAAACGGCGCTGGAAGATCAAAAACAGAATCAATAACGGACCGATTGCAATCAGGGTACCCGCTGAGATAACCGACCAGTCAACGCCCGATTCCGGCGCGCCAAATATAGCCATGCCAACCGTTAAAGGCCGACTCGCTTCGGTATTGGTGACCACCAGAGGCCATAAAAAATTGTTCCAGTGATAACTGACCGAGACCAGGCTAAAAGCCAGGTAGGTGGGGGCCGCGAGTGGCACAAAGACCTTCCAGATGATGCCAAGACCGGATAAACCTTCAACACGCGCCGCATCTTCAAGTTCCTGGGGCACGGTTTTAAATGTCTGCCGCAACAGAAATATACCGAAGGCGCTGGCCAGATAAGGCAACCCGACGCCAAGGTAAGTATCAACCAGGTCGAGCCCTGCCAGGGTTTGGTAGTTTTCGACAATCAGGACTTCGGGCATTACCATCAATTGAGTTAAAACCAGGGCAAAAGCAAAACCACGTCCGGCAAACTTTTCTCTAGCCAGCGCATAGCCGGCTAAAGTGCAGAGGAACAATTGTGATACCAGAATCAGAGTCGTAATAACAACTGTGTTTAACATGTAGCGAAAAAATGGTGCCTGATCCCAGGCCGATTCAAAATTTTGCAGCGTCAATGGCGCCGTCAGGGAAAATTGAGTGGCAAACTCGGGAGGATGAAAGGCGGCCCAAAATGCGTACAGCAAAGGCAATACCCAGACTATGCCTAACAGATAGGCCGAAATTGTTGAGAATTTTTGAAACCAGGATGACATAACTTTTTACCTGTAGTGGATTCTTCGATCGATGACAAGTATTTGCACCAGGGCAATCAAGGCCAGAGTCAACAGCATAACGACGGTTAGAGTTGCTGCATAATAACTATCGAGGAAGCTGAAAGCAGTTTCATAGATATAATATAACAGCAAATTACTCGCGTTGTTTGGGCCACCCTTGGTCAAAATAAAGAGATGATCAACCAGTTTAAATGCATTCAGTAGTGCATTGATTAAAACAAAAAGTGTGGTTGGCATCAGCAACGGGAATGTAATTTTCCTGAAAATACGCCATGCGTTAGCACCTTCTAGTTTGGCCGCATCAAATAACTCGGGACTTAATGTTTGCAGGGCAGCGAGATAGAAAATCATAAAAAAGCCAGCTTCTTTCCAGATCGTCATCACCATTAAGCTGGACAAAGCCAGGTCGGGGTCGCCAAGCCAGTTTGGGCCTGCGATTCCGACGAGGCCTAGCAGTTGATTGAATAGGCCAATATTTGGGCTATAGAAAAACAGCCAAATATTCGCCACAGTAATCATCGGCAAGATAGTTGGTGTAAAGAACGCAAGCCGTAAAAGGCTGGTGCAACGAATTTTACTATTGACCCAAAGGGCCATCATGATCGCCAGTCCAATCGAAGTTGGAACGGTGCCCAGTGCATACCAGAAGTTATTTTCAATGACCTTCCAGAATACAGGGTCATCCAGCATTATCCGATAGTTGTCGAGACCAACAAACTGGCTTGGTGCGACATCTGATCTGGCCCAGGTAAAACTTCGCCAAAATGATTTGAGCGTGGGCCAATGTGTGAATGCAATAAGCAGCGATAGCGCCGGTAGCAACAACAGCCAGGCTTTTAAATTGAGTCGATTAATCATATATTGAACCAACCTTAGAGTATCAAAGTTGAAAACGGGGCCGACTATACCGGCCCCGCAACTTTCTATTTATAACGACGCAGAATGGATTTAGCTTGCTTTTGAGCATCAGTTAAGGCTTTTTTTGCTGTCTCCTGACTAGTTAAAGCAGATTGAATTGCATCGTCGAGAAACTTCCGCACACGCCCTGCATCGTGTGTAGACAACTCTGCAGTTGCATGGGTTAGCTGGTCACGCGCTACCGCAGCAGGTGGGAAGGTTTTTAAGTAGGCTTTGAGTGTTTCTGTTTCATAAGCGCCTGGTCCCACACCCATATACCCGGTTGATTTTGACCAATGAGCGGCCTGTTCGGGAGAAGTCATGAACTTCACCAGTTTGAGCGCAGCTTGCTTTTCTTCGGGAGATGACTTTTTGAAGATGTAAAAGTTTCCACCACCGGTAGGTGAACCCAGTTCTTTGTTTCCGGGTAACTTGGCGACGCCAAAGTCAAAACTGGCCTTGTTTTTAACCGTGGTCAGGTTACCCGTTGAATGCCACATAATTGCAGTTTTCTGGTCAAGGAAGTTTTGACGCAAAGTACCCCATTCGATCATACCTTTGGGCATGACACCGTGTTTGTTACCCAGGTCTTGCCAGTATTCTAATGCGTCGATAACACCAGGTTTATCAAAGTAGGTTTCGGTGCCTGCCTGATTCATCAACACTTCACTATTTTGCTTGGTCAGGGCGCCAAACATCCAGTAAGGATAACCCGTGGATGGTATCATCGCACCCCATTGCTGGACATTTCCGTTGTTATCTTTTTTAACCAGCTTCTTACCCATACTGGTGAATTCTTCCCAGGTGGTTGGTGGCTTTTCAGGGTCTAAACCCGCGGCTCGAAACATGTCCTTGTTGTAGTACATGACGATGGTTGAACGTTGAAAAGGCACACCCCAGGTTTTTCCGTCAGCTTTGCCATTTTCCATCAATGCCGGGTAGAAACTGTTTAACCACTCACGCTCTGCATCAGTACTCACAATATCATCAAAAGCCACGATCGCTTCGAGGTTACGAAGTTCGTGGATATCGATCGAGAACAACACCGACAACTGGGCAGGTTCTCCACTTTTAAGCGCGGCAAGCGCCTTGACACGAGCATCGTTGTAATTACCGGCATAGATCGCATTGACGTTGATATCCGGATTTTGTGCTTCGAATTTATCTACAATTCCATCAACAATTTTCGTAAGCGAACCGCCGACGGCGACCGGGTAGTACATTGTCAGGTCAGTGCCTGCACTGGCAGCGCTACTGAATCCCAGGATTGAAACAACTCCAACAGTCGTCAGGCATTTAGTTAGTGTTTTCATTAATACTATTCCTCTTCATGTTTATAGGTTATTTAACTTCGATAGAACTCAGAGATCAGAGTGGAAATCTGTGTTCGTTTTGGGGTGCCCAGCTAATTGATATATTCTGATCAGATGCAAACAGGGCATGCCCTGGATAGCGTATTTTGACCAGCTTTTGATCTTCTCCCTGTCCACTAATATCGGCGAGCACGATTGTATCGGCGCCGTGGTAGTCACAGCTCAAAATAGTGGCCGGCATACCCTGTTCTGAAATCTCGATATGTTCAGGCCGGATACCCAGGTTTTCACTCCCGGACTTAATAATATTCATCGGTGGACTGCCGATGAACTGAGCTGTAAAAATTGTTTTCGGATTGTTGTAAAGCGCTTCGGGCACGTCAATCTGCTCGACTTTTCCGTTATTCATCAACACAATTCGGTCGGCCATACTCATTGCTTCGACCTGATCGTGGGTGACATATATGACCGACATACCCAGGCGCTGTTGTAACGCCCTGATTTCGGTTCGCATTTCGTTGCGCAGTTTGGCATCAAGGTTAGACAGGGGCTCATCCATCAGGCATAGCTTCGCTTCTGCAACAATTGCTCTCGCTAAAGCGACTCGTTGGCACTGACCGCCGGAAAGTTGTCCTGGCTTTTTTTGCAGATGATCACCCAACCCAACCAGATCGACGACTGAGTCCAGACGCTTTTTTTGCTCCCCTTTTGGCACTTTCCTTGCCTGCAGACCAAACAGAATATTATCTTCTACTTTCAAATGAGGGAAGAGCGCATAAGATTGAAATACCATCGCCAGTTTGCGCTCACCGGGTGAGAGACGGGTTATATTCCTGCCTTCCAGCTCGATTGACCCTGCATCAGGCGTTTCCAGGCCCGCGATCATTTTAAGGGAAGTCGATTTCCCGCAACCAGAAGGGCCCAGCAAAGCGACAAACTCACCCTGGTTTACGCTAAAACTAAGCTTGTCTACAACCGTTAACTCGCCATATTTGCGCGATATTTCTTCAACTTTTAACATGATAAAAATTCCGAGGTAGATCCCGCTTCAATTGTTTCAGTTTCGAACGTCACACAGGATTGCTTTATTGTTTCCGAGATGAAATCCATTACCAGAATATCGATATCGTCCAGAGTTCCAGTAACCACAGGTGCATAGCGATCGATCTTGCTATGGTCAGCGACTAGTATGCGTGTCTCGCTGTTTTGCATAATCGCACGAGACACACTTGATTCTTCAGGAGAGAAGTCGAGTAGCTGTCCTTTCTGGTTCAACCCTCCGACGCCAAATACGCCGTATTGAATATTGAATTGATTAAAAAATGCTATTGTGTCCGGCCCCATTGTGTCCTGATCACTGGATCGTACCAGCCCCCCGGCCAGATAAGTTTGAATTTCAGGGTTGTTACTAAGTGTCAATGAGACGTTGATATTGTTGGTCACGACGGTTAACCCAGGGTGATCCAGTAAGGCATGTGCGACCTGTTGAGGCGTGGTACCGATACCCAGGAAGATACTGCTATTTTTGGGTAGTAATTCGACCACCTTGCGCGCAATGTTATGTTTTTCCGCGAGATTCATGACCGTACGATTACTAAACGACAGATTATGATTATTGCTCGGTAGACTAATACCACCATGCACCCGGCGCACGAAGCCTTGTTCACTCAATTCATTGAGGTCTTTTCTGATAGTTTGTACAGAGACATTGAATAGTGCCGTAATTTCCGCACTGGAAAGTACGCCATTTGTTTCGTGGAGTTTTCTGATAATCCGCTGTTGTCGATACGATAAAGCCATTTGATCTGGTACTTTCAATTTTCTCTCGATCGGCAGATCTATAACTAAAAGATCCCCAATCAGGTGATAAATTATACTTCGTTAGAAACATCATATCTTTCGAAAAGATATTTTGTCCAGTAATTTATCATGTATTCGAAAGTTTTTTTACTAAACCGTCATCAAAAATATTGAATTTTGATCATTAATTGTGCAAATTATCTTTAGTAATTACCCGAAAGGAAAGCAGCAGCCAGCGATACTCTAAGGCACAGTACTATTAAATATCTCCCTGTATTTCACCCTACAGGCCAGCCTCTGGCAGTTCAAATTAGACTTCTTCAAATTTGTGTAACTCTGGAAACGACCATGATTTATACACACATCATCAATAAGGGAGTGTTTAGAGTGCCTAATCCATTTTATGCACTATAAAAAGACTCGTAACTTTAATCAGGGATGTCTGCTTATGTGGATAACTTGAGTGGAATTTTTTTCAATACTCGCAAAATCCAGGCTTTAAGTTGGGGGGGGGGTTAACTTTTCTGACGCGGATGGCATCATTAAAACCAAGGACATGCTGGATCTGGCAGGTGGAAACTGGAAAGATTATTTAAAAGAAGAGATGAGTCATTCGAATACAGAGTTTGAACATCATGAAAAGACAGGCCGACCATTTGGGGAGGATAAGTTTATAGAGATAGCAGAGAAATTACTGAATAGAGAATTAAAGAAGAAATAGCCTGAGCCAAAAGTTAAAAAGAGATAAATATTGTGTCTCCAGAACTTTTTTGTTTGACCGTTCATCAACAGACAGGTGACGGCATAGTTTCAATTTGTTTAAATGCATGTCCTATATGCGCTTTATATATATGCTTGAGCAACATTATGACATTACCACTTAAAACTGTTTTAGCATGCTTATTAATTTGTTTTTCTTGCAACCTAATTGCCGCAGAAACGAATGCAGAACGTGTTGCACGTGAACAGCGAGACGCGATTGAACGGAACAAGAACAATCGAACAATTCATGGGAAACTAGAAAGTAGTTTGCCGTCAGCCAGACAAAAGGCCAGGGCTTTTATTGATGAATGGGAGCAAAAAGCAGAATATGCTAGATCAGTTAAACAAAATCGAGAGGAAACCGAGCGAAGGTTGCGAGAAAACCGTAGACGAGCTGAAGAGAAAAAAAGACAACAAGAAGCAATTACCAAAGCTCATAAACTAGAAAAAAAATTTAAAAATATTACAAGAAGCTGTGAAAAAGGAATTTCTTACTCATGTGTATGTCAACAGACGATAGGACAAATAAAAGATGAGTGCAGTATAAACAGCGATGCTCCTTTTTGTGGCGAACTTAAAAAGAACTATGGAAGTGAAAAAACCTGGGTTGATATTAAACAAAGCTGTAGTAATTTCACAATTCAGAATTCTGAAAAGAAAAGTCTTGCTAAATGCATTTCGGGTGACACAAAATCTTGCTTAATCGTACCTACAATCACAACTAAAATTAGACTTTTTGAACCTGCTGCTTCAGCAGAGTCAGCAATTCTTGCTATGCAATACGCTTGCTATCGTTCTTCAGTTCATTGCCAGGCAACCAAAAATTTAGAATTAAAGTTTGGACAATCGTTTTCAAGTGAAAAACGAAAATTACGGATCAAAAAAATAATTGCTGTTGACGAATGTAAATCAAAACCAGAGATTAATAGCTGCCAAGCCGCTGGAAAATTAGCGAAAAGTTATGGAGGTGATGAGTCGAGAGAAGCATTATTTATGTTTAAGCAAGCTTGCGACTTAGTTAAAACTGAATCTCGCGCAAAACACCCTGCCTGTATTTCAGCTCTTTCACTCGATATAGAATATTGTAGTGGCGCTTCTTCAATGATTTTTCCAAAAATTAGACGCCAGCATTGCTCAAATATTTTTGATACTGTAAAAAATCAGGAAGCCATAAAAAAAGCTTCCTACGCCCTCATTAAAAATTGTGTTGATCGAAATAAAGCGTTCAGAGAAAATGTTTGTGCTCGGGCGGTAAAAAGAACTAAGCACCCAATCGTTATTGTAGAACTTTGTAATCTTTACAAGAAAAATCAAAACAGTAAAGCACAGGGTTTTTGTCCAATAATGGAGGATTTAGTTGCACTCTCTGATGATATAGAACAGATGCATTGTGTTGCTAGCATGAGTAATGGTGATAGTAACAGTAAAGATTCAAAGGTTTGCGAACAAGCATTGGATAAGGCGCTGAAAAAAAACCTGTCGGCCAAATTTTTCTATACCCTTTCTGATCAAGTACTTACTTATACGAACATTGGAACTCAGCATTTCATTTATTCAAAAGTCGCCTATTCAAGAGCGAGGTATGCGCCAACCACTACGGAAAGAAAATTTTGGCGAAGTATCGGCTGTGAGAAATGGCCAGAAGGCGATTTTTGCAATAAAAATGACTCTGATACTTATAAATATTTGATTGATAAATATTCGAGCGAAAGAAAATACTTAATCAAATGCCTGAAAACATCACCCAATGAAACGGACAAACAAGCACGTAGAAGACTTTTAAATTGTAAATATGCGCTCGAAGAAACTTATCTGTTGGGCGGATTAGGAGACTTTATTCATTCAGCTATTCCACAATCCAAAATAAAAAATGTAAAAGCCGATGCAATGAATAGAGTTGCTGGAAAAAAGGAAGATAGTTATGAAAAATTTGTATGGTTTTTCCGCTCTTGTCGGCTTTCATTGTCTACTTCAACTTGTAATTCAGCTGCAAAGTATGCAGGTAAAGCACTGTTGCCCACCAAAGCATTAGCCAGGGCACCGGCTTTAAGACGTGATTCAATGATGAAGGCTTATGAAAAATCGATAGCAACTGCAAAGTCTTTAGCGAAACAAACCAATAATAATCTACAGCCAGGCTTTGAAGACTATCCGGAACTTAGATATCCAAAGATAAAGAACCGGTCAAAAAACAAAAGGTTCGTGCATGTTTATGAAAATGGAGATAGCTATGATGGGGACTGGAAGAACGGCCAACCTAATGGTACTGGAATTTATACGTTTTCAAATGGTGATATGTATATCGGGAGTTTCAAATCGGCTCAAATCGAAGGAAAAGGAATGTTCCGGAGCTTCGCCGATGGCTCAATATATGAAGGGGGATATAAATCTTCCTATCGGCAAGGGCCTGGAGTTTTGACAAATAAGAATGGAGATAAGCAAGTGGCAAACTGGGTTAAAGGAGTTATTGATGGTCAATCAATTGTAACGACTACAGACCTCCGAGTAATTGAACTCATCTATAAGAAGGGAAAAATTGTAAGTAAAAAGTTAGCAAAAATGCATGGTATAGGTATTGCTATTAAACTTGATCATGAATCAAAACAGCATTTTATAAGCGGCCTGGGAAATAAAATGCCAGCGAAAGTTGCAGGTGTGAAAGTAGGAGATATTTTGATTTCTGCAAACGGTAATTCTTTAAATGGATTGAGTGATAGAGAAGTCGTCCGGCATATTAAAGGTCCTGCTGGTAGTATTGTTGATCTAAAAATAAAGAGAGCAGGTAAAGTTTTAACCATACCAATAAAACGTGGTCGATTAGATGTTGAAGAACTCAGGCAAAGTGCAGCACAGTAGGGTGCGGTGAGACACGAACCGCGTCATCTAACAAAACCTCAAAATTGAGGCTGTAAATAAAACTGTGTAACTGTCTATTATTAAACCAACTGGGTAGGATAGACAGATGATGATGAATAAAGAAGAATTACAGGCCATCGGCCTTGCAGCAGCAAAAAATATCAAGCTGAATTAACAAGACATCCATAAATTAGAAAGAAAAACTCGTACCTTTTCAGGTACTGAAGATGAGTTATTTTCGATGACTAAATAACCTGAATT
>JAAEMR010000191.1 GCA_024225395.1 Gammaproteobacteria bacterium | reverse complement strand
CCTTCGAATATGATGTATTCGGGAGGAAAATCAAGACAACACGGCATTTGAAGAACGGTCAAAAGTACGAGACCCATTTCGAATATTTCAAAAACAACAATTTGAAATCCATTACTGATGATAATGGCAGCAAGACCTCTTACGAGTACGATAACCAGGGCCGAACAAAAAAGATAACCTATCCCGACAATACCTTTATCGAGTACACTTACGACGGTAATTCAAATATCAAAACCATCAAGCAGAGAAACGGCGTAGTGGTGACCAACAATTACGACCTGTTGAACCGGTTGTACAACCGTACCATTCAGCATATCGGCGACCCGGAGGGCACTACCCGCGAGACCTATGAATATGACGGATTATCCCGCGTAACCAAAGCAACTGATGATGATTCCGAGGTACTCTACCAGTATGATCACCGCAGCTTATTGACCGGCGAAACCCAATTCAACAAATTGATGAATTATACCTACGATAAGTTGAATAACCGGGTATCCCATCAATTTGGAAACGGTAGAATTATCGAGCGGTCCTTTGATGTTTTAAACAGGCTCTCAACTATCAAGCAAGGAACCGATGAAATTGCATCATATGAATACATAGGAAGGGGATACCGATACCTGTCGAAACAGTACAACAATGGCGATGCCATCCAATATCTCTATGACCAGGGCCGTCGTTTAACCACAAAGGACACGATGAACAAGAACCAAGCAATCGTAAATAAATACGTCTACGGTTACAATAAGATTCATCTGAAGACCTTTGAGAAGCGCGACCACCAGGGTGGACTCGGTGATCAGTACGGAAATGATGAAATCTCCCGCTTAACCAGTGTGAAATTTGACAGCACAGAGCCCTCGAATCCTGAAACAACGCAATTTGATAAATCCTGGAGTACGACTTTCGATGGTGTCGATAATACAAAAAAGATAACCACCACAGAGAATGAACAAGCCACGGAAATCATACCGGAATATAATAATCTCAACCAGACCACCAGGTTTGACGGCTGGGGAATTACCTATGATCTAAACGGGAATATGTCCCAGAAGGGTGGTCAGCGTTTCTATTACGATTACCGGAACCAGTTGATAAGGGTTACTGAGAGTGGTACTACCATCCAGTATAACTACGATGCCGGGGGTAGACGGATTGAGAAAATCGTTAATGGTGATCCCTTAAAGTCCAGACGTTATTATTATGAGGGCTTCAGGGTAATAGAGGAGCGGGATGGTAACGACCAATTGTTGAAGCAGTTCGTTTACGGAAACGGAATAGATGAGCTCTTAAGAATCGATGTTTATGATAACGGTTCCATGGTTTCTTATTATGTCCATACCAATGATGTCGGTTCGGTGACTGCGATTAATGATGTTGATGGGAAGGTTCTCGAAAGAGTAACCTATGACGTTTACGGGATGGCAACCATCACAGATTACCGTGATTCGCAGAATCCGGTTGTTGTAACCAATTCTGTAATTGACAATAATATTCTTTTCCAGGGAAGGCGATATGATAAGG
>JAAEMR010000190.1 GCA_024225395.1 Gammaproteobacteria bacterium | reverse complement strand
TTCCTCCTCTTCTTCCTGGCGTTGAAGTTTGGGCTGTGCTTCCTCCTCTTCTTCCTGGCGTTGAAGTTTGGGCTGTGCTTCCTCCTCTTCTTCCTGGCGTTGAAGTTTGGGCTGTGCTTCCTCCTCTTCTTCCTGGCGTTGAAGTTTGGGCTGTACTTCCTCCTCTTCCTCTTCCTGGCGCTGGACCTTTTCCGCTTTCTGCTCTTCTTTCTCTTCAGTTTCGCGTCGTTGTAATTTATTTTGTATTGATGATTCAGCCAGACGTGAAATATTTGGTGCACGTTGAACCGATGCTGCACCCACCACTGGTTTACCAGTACCCTGTGAGGCTGGCCCTGCTATCCCGGAATCATTACCGACGACGGACTCCGCAACCCGGTCAGCTTCCTGTTCATGAGTATCATTACTACGCCCTACTTTCAACCGGGCCTGCACCCGGCTGGCTGCAGCTCTTGAACCAGTTGCGCCCTGCTTTGACTGAAGAACCTGGGCTGGTGTACTCATAATCGTTAAAGAGTTTTCCCCTCCTTCTGTAATTCCCGGCGCACTCCATTAATAATATCCTGGTAAAAAATACTATCACTTCCCTGATCAATGCCATTAAAGAGGCATAACGAATCACATTCATGATGGAGCCACCCGATAGTTCGAACCGACTAGCTACTTCGTTTATTTCCCAGTCTGTTTGTGCAGGAAAATCGGCTAAAGCCCCCTGCCAGATTGCCAGACGTTCTTCCGCCGCCGGTAGTGGAAAGTACACCACTGCCTGGAAACGACGCATAAAAGCATCATCAATATTGTTACTAAAATTTGATGCCAGCACGACAACGCCGGGAAACTCTTCTATTCGCTGTAGCAGGTAGGACACTTCCTGGTTCGCATATCGATCATGCGCATCACTAACATTGGTACGTTTACCAAACAGTGAATCCGCCTCATCGAAAAAAAGAATACAGTTCATGTTCTCAGCTGTGGCAAATATTTTGTCGAGGTTTTTTTCAGTTTCTCCTATGTACTTGGAAACGACCGAAGACAGAGCAATTCGATACACATCACGATCCAGCTTTTTTCCAAGCAGAGTCGCGGTGAGGGTTTTTCCGGTTCCCGGTGGTCCGTAAAATAACGTTTTATAGCCCGGTTTTAAACGTTTCTGTAAACCCCAGTCCTGCATCAGTGTCTTTTCATGTTTCATCCACATCATAAGCTCCTGGATCTGCTCACCGGTAGCTGCGGTTAGCACCAGGTCACTCCACTCCATTTCAGTGGTAACCAGTTTTGCAGGAAAATCACGACTGTAATCCGGTTTACGTAATTCGCCACGTGTCAGGTAATCAACCAGTTCATCCGATATAGTTAAAGCACCACTTAACGGTGGCTCACCTGCAGGAGCCACTTCCAGCTTAAGTAAATTGTGACTAGCAAAATAGTGGTCACGTTCAAACAGTCGCTGGCATTCAAAGCGGGCAAAAAAATCATTACCGGCTATTAGAAATAACGCCGTTTCACCGGTGGGTAAAAAACCACCATGCATCTTGCCCTGTATACCACCCACCTCCGTCCTGCCTCTATTGAGTTTCTCATCAATACTAAAAAAAACATCCAGTAATTGCGGGCGGATATACGGGAGCAGGGCCAGCAGAACCACCAGACGCTCTTCAGCTGTCATTTGATAATGATGAGTAAAATTAGCATAGATCGACACGCTAGCATCAAGCTCGGGTGGCTGAGGCAGGCCCGGTACATCTATTGACGAGTCCTTCTGAAGCATGCGCTGCTTGATGACATCAGTGAACCACAGCAGTTCTTTCTCCAGTTCTTCGGCATTGCCGGCTGTTCGTGTTTGCACATCCATCATACATGCTCTCTATTGATTATGATCACCAGTCTGTATGTAGCGGTTCATTCATCCAGGGTAATTTGACCAGGCCAATTCCCCAGGGTAGTTTATCAATTAGCACGTCGTAACCGGTTCGCTCAATCTTTAATGACCACCCTCCATGCTGCCGTTGCAAAATTCCTTCACGCTGGATAAACGCTGTCCTTAGCCCGGAAACTGACGTCGCTTTTAACGATGTCCAGTAACTGATCAGGCTTTCCAGTAATTCATTCACCGCCGATTCTTCCTGCTTTGAAATTATCAGTCCGAGATTTAACGGTTGTATTATCGGCCAGCCGCAAAGAATTTTATTTAACAGTAATTGATGCTCGGAAAATTGTTGCTGCCCCGTCCCCAGGTATTGTAAAAGCAGGATTGCTTTCTGACGGGCCTGCACACTGTAAAATTTTTTTTCGCTGATTAAACCCAACTGACTGAAAAACTGCGTTAAAAATGGCCACAACAGAATAATGCCGGCATTACTCACATACCGGTTTTTCTCACTTTTTAAACCGGCTTCTTCCTGCTCCAACCCGGTTACACTATCCAGGTCCTGCTGACGTGTTAACAGGTTTTCTGTTTCCAGAATTGTTGCCGATAAAAAGAACTCATCAATAGTTTCGTTGCCGCTTAATCGATTAAGTGACTCTGTTTTAATTTCATCAGCTGAGCGATTTTTTTCATCAATGGTCAGTTCGTGCGATCCACTCTGAACTGAAGTAATTTGGTAAATAGCACTATTGAAATTATTTTTTTGTTCATCAGTTAAACGAATTAAAATCTTTCGCAACCCGGATTCCAGTTCATTCTGCTGAACATCCGAATGCTGTAACAGTAAGCTGAATAATTCCACTACCTGGACATATTCCAGTTGAGATAATTCCGCTAAATGTCGAATGGATTTATCGACTAAGTCCTGTGTGGCGACTGCAACATCCTGCTTTAACAAATTGCTTAATATATTAAACCAGAATAGCTGTGAATAGTGTTGCTGACTGTTTATCACCTGCTGTATCTTTTTTAACGGTTCAATTAATGATATGGGAATACTCAACATATCCAGAGACGTTAACCGAATTACCAGTTTGAACCATTGCGTAACCAGAACTTCCGCCCCCTTGTTGTCAGCGCGATTAAATTCAGCGAGCAAACTCAGACGGGTTTTACTACTCAGTTGCAGAACCAGCCTTTTTATCAACATTGGTGTTACAGATTTTCGCAGGCCCTGAATGGTTTGAAGGGGCTGATTTTTAAGCAGTTTTTTCAGTGCCTTTTCCAGGCTCCATTCTTCAGTGGAACTCCACCAGGGTAATTCTCCAGTTATTAAATAGTAACAGAGCTGCTCCACTGTGGAATCATCTACACTCTGAATAACAGTAGCTGATTTTTTCTCATTAACGGCTACCAGCTTTGTGTCCAGTTTTAAGCTTAACGAATTTACTTCAGTAAGTTGATCATGCAAAGCTCGTTCGAGTTGTTCGATCATTTGCTGTTCAAAATGGGGTTCAAATACATCCCCCGATGGCAGAACCCCCAGATCAATTTCAATTTTATCCAGCCGGATTACTTCGTCCTGTTTACAGTAAGCGTCAAAAAGTGTATTCATTTTCTGTTTTAAAGATGACTGATGCAATACACGAAATCTTTCCTGCAGAGCAGGGCTTTGCTCAGTACTGTTGACAAACAGTTCAACTACCTGTCGCTTTACAATATGTTGTGACTGCGTCAAAATAACCTCGAGTTATTTCAGTTTATCCATCATAGTTTCAGCTGATGACAGGTTTAAATTATCCCGTAATTGACCGCTCCAGTCTTCTTTCATAACATCCATATCAAGTCCCGATTTTTTCACTGCCTTGCCTATTTCTGTCAGCGCTTTATCTGTGTCAGCAGCAGGTATGTCTTCAGAACTAAAATAAACCCTATCCATGTATCCCAGGCTGGCACTTTTTATTAAATCACGGTATACCGGTTGATCTTCTGCTGTTGCTGATTTAATAGCCTTCATCAACTGGGCGATGACTTCTCTATATTCAGCTGACATTGAAGCTGAATCAATAGCAGGTGTAGCGATTGTGTTCCTGATAAAATTTGTTGCATTTTCAAAAGCACTATTATCTCTGACTGCATCACTGGCCTCGGCTTTAATAACAGTTGCCAGCTGGGCAGATCTTTTCTCTGATAACACGTTGATCAGTTTTTCCTTCGCTTCAGCTGCATCTGTCCCACTACTTTCAGATACAGCGACCAGCCATCTGTCATCAACTGTAACAGTACCTACCCACTCACCCG
>JAAEMR010000189.1 GCA_024225395.1 Gammaproteobacteria bacterium | reverse complement strand
GCATTGTTTGTAGCAACATCGCTTTCTAAAGTGTCTAGGTCAACAGCTTGGGTAACTGTCAGAAAGTCAACCTTATCTAATTGACTTTGAGTTGCATATTTATTGGTTGTAGTAGAGTCGTCAATATCGTCAGCATCTAAAACTACGACACCAGTTTGACCGTTAACAGAATCGACCGCACCAGATGGGGCAGGCTCTGGTTTGAATGTAGAAGTACCTGAGTCGTAAACCAGAATGTCATTATCTGCTAAACCAGTAAGGTCAACATCTGAATGGGTGTCGATAGATCCGTCAGCGCTTACCTTTGCGTTGTTAACTGCTACATCACTTTCTAAAGTGTCTAGGTCAACGGCCTGGGTAACAGTAAGAAAATCAACTTTGTCGAGCTGAGCCTGTGTAGCATATTTGTTCGTAGTAGTAGAATCACTTATGTCATCAGCATCTAAAACAACAACACCTATTTTAAGGTTTACTGAGCTTACCGGCGCTGGTGGTACTGGTTCTGGCTTAAATGTGGAAGTTACTGAATCGTACCTTAAAATATCATCATTAGATAAACCTGTTAGATCAACGTCAGAGTGTGTATCGATAGAGCCATCGGCACTTACTTTTGCGTTATTTGTGGCAACGTCACTCTCTAATGTATCCAAATCAACGGCTTGGGTTACCGTCAGAAAATCAACTTTATCGAGTTGAGCCTGTGTAGCATATTTGTTCGTAGTAGCAGAATCGTCAATATCATCGGCGTCTAATACTACAACTCCCGTCTGTCCGTTTACTGAATCGACAGCACCGGATGGGGCAGGTTCAGGTTTGAATGTTGATGTTATTGAATCGTAAACCAGAATGTCATTATCTGCTAGGCCTGTTAAGTCAACATCTGAATGAGTATCAATAGATCCATCGGCACTAACTTTAGCATTGTTAAGCGCAACATCACTTTCTAAAGTATCAAGATCAACAGCCTGAGTTACTGTCAAAAAATCGACCTTATCTAATTGACTTTGAGTTGCGTATTTATTTGTTGTAGTAGAATCATCAATATCATCTGCATCTAAAACGACAGTTCCGGTTTGACCATTAACAGAGTCAACAGGAGCCGGGATTATGCTAGAGGCATATGCTATTTCATTTACTGTAGATCCATCATCCCAATAAGGTTTGTTTGATTGATCTTGTGCATTATGTAAAGTACCAGCAACTCGTGAAAGAGCGTTTATATCTGCGAGATTTTTTCCTCTGCAGTTAATTGCAAAGCTTACTGGTACGCCTGAACTATTATCTGTACCACTGAGAGTTGAGCCCGCAACATTAAAATCAACATTTAGCAAACTATATAATGCTGTGCCGGTTTTATTTATAATCCCAACAGCCCCCGGCGTAAAAGGACTTCTTATGTGCGTGTTGCTAATCACTAGACTTGTAAAGCCAAGGCTAGGCTGAGAGGAAATTATTGTAGGCGTGATTGTATCTCTGATTTCTACGTAAGACGCCCCAGAAAATTGCAAACTCGAATTTACTACGGTTCTGTCAATTATCATTCCTTGAGCTGAATTACTTAATACGTCAGAAATTGTAGAATCTTTTATATAAATGAATCCTAAAATATTTGTGCCATTCAAAGAAATATCTTCAGTGATAACACAGCCAGAAAAAGCTGGGCCAGCTCCAGAATTTCCCGAAATTCTCACCGAAACACTTCCAGAAGTCCTCGAAATATTACATTCATTGAACCGAGTAGATGTTGAGCCAGTATCAACAACAGTGTCATTTCCAGCCGTGACCATATCAATATTATGAAATTCAATGCTATCACATGTGCTATCGAGAAAAACTCTACCAACAACAGTATTTTTAGTGCCACTTGAACCCATCCCGAAAAAAGTAACGTTACTGAGATTACTTCCAGTTAAGTCGATATCTTGTGTCGAATTTTGCGAAAAGATATGTAGAGTTTGATAATCCGTTAGAGCCGATACGGCAGTTGAGATACTTGCATAAGTTTCACCAGTATTGACGATTCTACAAACGCCTCCTTTATCGATTTTTGCATCTAAAGCTGTTTGGGTAGCGGTAGAAATTGGCTTATCTAAGTCAGAAGTATTATCAACATTTACTAAGCCGACATCATTTTTATCAAGCAGCTGATTTACCCAGCTATTTCCGTTATAATATAAAACTTGGCCATTTGAAGGTGCTGTTAAAAAAACATCGGTTAGGTTGTCTAATGACATATCGGTCAAAGCCGATAATGGAATTTTTAACCATGCGCAAACTCGAACATCACTAGCTCCCCCGCCCGTAATTGTTCTAAAACCTATAACATCGCCTGCAGAAACTGGGATACTAGTAGTTAAAACATTTATTCCTGAGTTGGTTGATTGGGGCCCAGTAGTAGTTGCAAAAACACCATTAACTTCAACTGAAATTTCAGAATTTGTACCGGCATTATCAGCTTGGTAGGTAACAGCAAATATTTGAGCATCGATCGGCAATGTTATTCCAATATCGCCCGTTGCACCGTTACCGAAAGACCATTCGAGTTGATTGTTTGCGATAGATCCATTTTCCTCTGCCCATATCGGGAAAATCCCGTAATTATTACCCGCAACAAGTGGTAAAGGTCCAAAAACGATATCTGTTACCCCTATCGTAATAGGGTCATTAGTGGCCACAATCCAACAAGTATCAGAATTAACCATACCTTCAGTGACTATTACCGCCGAACCAGCAACAACCTCTGCATCCTCATCAAAATCAGAAGCTCGTATTAAAGGAGTTGTGCTTGTATCAAAAACATAAATACCGTTTTCAGTAGGGATAGTTTGGTCTTTAAGAAGAACTCTATTGCCTGCGGCTAAAGTCACACTGTCAATCGAAATTCCAGGACTTGAAATATTAACATTAGCGGTCGATCCAACTCTCACAGGATTTTTCCAACTTATTGAATCAAAACTTATTAAGCTGGTATCCAATTTGCCATTTGCATCTAGGACAATTGGTTTTCCTGCATCAGTAGCCCCGCTTGAAGAGTTGATAAAATCAGAAACCTCATAAGCACCGGGTGACTCTTCATTATCGCCATCAGCATTGTTGTAAATAAATTTTTTAGTCATAATCTGCCACTCTCTTCTAGCTTTTAATTACCTATGGACTATTCTTTTTAATTAATAAGACATCGACATATAAGTCAGTAGTATTTTTTGCATAGCCAACCTGCCACACATAAGCACCGCCGCCTGAAGGTATAACATTGATAATAGAAGAACCATCCCAGAAATATTTAGTTCCTGCAGTTGCTCCCGATAAAACACCTGTTAAAACAGTTTGATCATTTGCAATTTTTACTGTTGAAGAGCCAGCTTCAGTTGTTGACGCTAGGCCTATACCGTATTCGTTTAAGCTTATATTAGAATATGTTGAGACTGTATCGTCGGCACTAAAGAAAAGAAGATCTCCTTTATTTACACCAGTAGCATCGGTGTTTACTACGACTCCTGTATCCTGTACATCCCCTGCAAGCTGTTCAATTAAAGCTATGTCCGATCCGCTTAACATTTAAACCTCGCTTGTGGTGAACGGACTTGAAATCTCTGTTATCAGATTGCTGGTGTCTCTTGTAAATGACTGAGTGACTCGACTATCTTCTGTGCCATTAAGATTAAAATATATGTCCGTGATTGAGCTAATTTTCTCAGAAGTATAAGTAAAATTTCTCTCTTTTGCTTTAACTGTTTTTGCTGCATCAGAAAAATATTCTATTTTTGAAATCAGGCCAGCTGTTCTCGTAATTACCTCGTAATATTCTCGGTTCGACGTTCTTGAATCCAGATTATCTAAGATTACATTCAATCTTTCCGAAATATATGTAGTAGGTTGTTCAGGGTTTACGACTTGGCTAGAGTTGATGTCGGCAACGTTTATTAACTCTGAAGCTGTCTTTGTAGTTAGGCCTGTTTGAAGATAGAAACTTACAACGTTATCAAAATCTTCAATACAAAAACCAATCTGAAAAGAATCTGTTGGATCATCAGTTGCTAAATTAGATGTTGTATTATAGTAAACGGCTTGGCCTAAAACAAAAGTTGATGAATCTTTTTCTAATTTAAATATACCACCAAACCGAGTAGTGGTTTTCTCATCAACCGAATTTACAACAGCTACACCAGCAATATTTTCTTCAAGGACCAAATCGCTTGAGTAATATTTATTGCCAGTTTCTATGGCTAGCTGTATGCCTTCGGATGAGTAATTTTTCATTTCAAACCTTATGCTATAGCACTATCCCAAACATTTAATAGATTAGTTCTATCGTCTTCAGTCAAAGATGTTCCTGTAAGGTCTACACCTTCAATTAAATCTCGAGAAAATTTAGACCCGCTGTCGAGAAATAACTTGATTGCAACAAAAACTTCGCCATTTTTTTGAGCTTGTTCAAATGTTATTTGTCTACCCTGATTCAGTATGTGAAATTCTTTTATAACTTCTTTACCAGCTCTCTGCATTTTTTCTGCAAGATCTTCTTTCACCCGGCGTTCGTCTTTAGCTTCTTTAATTACTAATTCTTCGGGAGTATATTCTGGCTCTATGTTGTTTCCATCGATTGCAAGCCATTCTTGAATCATTTGATAGTGTCTATTACCTGGAGCGTTTGGAACCCTAAGTCTGTCGTTTATCAGGTAGCCATCGCCTGCAAATTTTACTTTTGTAATTTCCATTATTTTGTTTTCCTTTTTTTATGTCTACAATTCTGCATCCATTTGCACGTATGACGATGACCCATTAAACTCAACTCTGTAGCTTTGGCCTACAACAAAACCAGATCCCTCAATATCTATTTGAGCTAAATCTTTTGTTATTTGCCTAACGCCTAAACTTGTTGGGGATGAACCATTAACAGAAAATAAAGATAAATCTGCTCTTTCAAAAGTAGGAATATCTCTCATCGTATTGCCTATAAACATTGTACCTATAGCCCTAGTTCCAGAAATTGCAATTACATCCACAAAAGAAGGCTGATTGCCAGAAGAAACAGAATTGAATCTTTTTAAATAATATTGACAAAGCGCCAATTCCCCAGCATAGGTTGAGCCCGCTCGCGTGAATTTGGAAGCTTGACTTCCCTGCTCAAGTTTAAGACCGTAAATGTCAAAAGTGCCTGATTGTTGACCTAAGGTATCTGTGTCAGAATCAAAATCGCTACCCGCATCTAACCACCATTGTACTCTCAAATAATCGTCATTGTTTGTTCCAATTGTCTTGCCAGTCAAATCGTCTATATCAATTGTGAAAGTATATTTTTCCCATGAAGTTGTAATAGCAATTTTTGATTGTCCGACTTTATTTTGTGAGCTTGGAGAACCGCCAGTTCCGAACCCTTGATAAAAAGTAACAGATATATCTTTACTGGCATCAGCTTTTGCATAAAAACTCAGTGTCATAGTTTTGCCAGCTGTAGTTTTTAAAAATTCAACGTCTTGCCTAAAGACTGAAAAGTTAGATGCACCAGCAACCGATGTTACGACATTTCTAAAATAATAATCTGGATTCCCTTCAACATCAGTTTGGTCAATTGCGAAATTTTCTCTAGTTACTGAGTGACTTGATCCGCTAGATAAAAGGTTAAATCTATCAACGCTTCCATAACCATCAGTGGTTTGACTAGTATTTCTTTGCCAGAAGTCCATCCCACCATTAATAATATAATTCCTATTACCCTCAGCATTTTGATCTAACGTTAAAAGACCTTTTTGAGTTGCGGTTGGATCTGGAAGACCAATAGATGTTGAAGTTATGTTATTAGAAGTTGCTATGATTGGATTGTCTTCTAAGTTTGCATCAAAAAAACCAGGCTTTGAAGCTAATTGCACATCTCCAGAAACATAAAAATTGGCATCACTTGCGGTAGTCCTAACATTAACAGCTCCTCCACTAACAAAAGCTCTCATTTCTGTATTAACGCCCGAAGTCATTGAACAAGCTTCAGTACCAACAAAGGTAACCCCTGAAATTGTTGCGGCGGCTGAAGTAGACGCTGTTTTTGTTGCTTGTATATTGAACTTTAATCTATAATTTCCATCTGAATCTGTGTATGCAATTCCTTTAGCAGATATTAAAGACCATCCCGTTGGTGTAGAACTGAAAGTTAAATCTATTTCATTTGTTCTGAAAATACCATTAGGCACAACCTGATCAGCGGGAAGTGCTGGGCTACCTAAAGCCTCATGCAAATCTGGAAATTCTAAGGGATCATAAGTAGAGCCATCGCAAACAGCCCAACCCTTATTGTAAATTAAACCACCTTTTGTAACCCAACCTGAAACATCTTGTTTTGTTCTAGACAAATCAGCGGCTGAAATTATAGTCAAAGGTTTGTTTAATGTGACTATCGAATCACGCAAATTTTCAAATTTTTCAGTAGCCATTTTTTATCCGATCCTTTTTATATCAATAATTATCAAAGTCATATTATCCTTATGGAACAGACCTAAATATTTCGACCCATTTAGTGTCATTGCTGGCGTACATAAAACCTATACGCATAGATCCGTTTGTCAAAGTAAAGTCAGAAGAGTTCCCAGTAATTATATTCCCAACGTTGTGTTTTATTACTATGTTTCTAGAAGCCGAGGTAGCAGCAAGAATAACTATTTCTCCATCGTTACCGTTATTTATAGTAGTTAAATCATCAGTAGCGGCCGAACCCTCAGTGTCAATTCTCATATAAGAAGAAACGGCATTTATTCCACCAGAAGATATATCTGAATCAAATCTAGGTGTAGAGAGCATAGATTCAACCGTTACTTTTCCTTCAAAAGTTTTATCTCCAGCAAAGGTTTGGCCAGCAGTGCTAACAGTCCCAGCTTGAGTTGCTGTTGCTTCCCCACCATTAATAACACCACTAACAGTGATGTCATCAAATGGCACATTGCCAGTCAAATTTTGAAAATTAGGAAACCAAGTGTCAGAATATTGATAGTCACTTTGATCCCAAGTAAAGTATAAAGCTGCTGGCTCCTGAATATCAGTTACCCCATCAATGCCCGATGGAAATTTATCGAGTTTTACAAGTTGGCCAGATTGAGTCAAAACGCTCACAGAATATTGAGTATCTGAAATAGGCTGAATGATATTTACCAAAATTCTAAATGTTTCAGACCCAGTACCAACCGGCAGTGTTAAAGTCAGATCGGTTGTGGCAGCAGAAAAGTCACAAACGTATTCGGTGTTTCTTATTAACTCGGCAGGTATACTAGTGTGATCGATTATAGATAGACCTAACCCGCCAGAGCCACCTCCAAAAGCAGTAACAACCCCAGAGCTATCAATGGCCTTAAATTCTTGATCTAATGAATCAAGAAAAATACTTTTATTAGGATTCACCGGCAAGCTTACTGACCCGCTTGCTATCTCTTCAAATTCAACCGCTTGAGGGGCCGACTGTGCCACTTCGGTCAAATCATCATATTTAACTTTAATCAGTTTAGTCATGCTTTCCCTCGCGTTTTTTTATTTCTATTATAAAATTTTTAGTTAATGCTAGCAAACTTTATAGCCTCAAATGATATTGATGTCTCACTTATTGATTTTCTTGTGATTAATACTTTAGCTGTGCCGCTCGGCTCTGGTATTTGGTTTGTCTCAATATCAACCCAGTCGCCGAGATCTAAGTTTATATTATCTTGAACTGAAGGTGCCGACCAAGAATATATGTATTTAGTATCAAAATTTAATTCTGCTATTTCTTGGGCTCTAGAATTATTTTCGGTAAGTATTTCAATTTTTATATCCCGATTAGTTGCGTTTAGATTTTCAGGATTTGTAACAATACTATTAGTGTTTAAACTTTTTAAATATTTTTTTGTACCATTCGATTTACTTGCAGTCTTGTTTTCATAAGTAACCGAGTTATATGAATCTTCGGTATTGGCTCTAATTTTTAGACCTGAAAAATCATTTTCACCAAAAGTTTTAACAGAAGCATTGGCAGGGTTTATTTTAACGATGGTGGCTTCTTCATTACTATTGTCGTATTTAAGAAAAAG
>JAAEMR010000188.1 GCA_024225395.1 Gammaproteobacteria bacterium | reverse complement strand
GTCGAACAGGTCGTGTTGAATCTGCAGTAAAGTCGTTTGAACTTGCTGATGTTCTATCAAGCTGGAACAGATACCGATAATGGCATTTAGTTCATCCACTTCACCCAGGCAGTGAATACGAATATCATTTTTTTTTCGGCGGCTACCATCTGCCAGACCGGTGGTTCCATTGTCACCTGTTTTGGTGACTATTTTCGAAAGTCGTTGTCCCATATTACTAATCATACCTGGCTGAATAAAAAATTATAAAATCTTTAACCGCTGATTTCAATTTGATGGTCATTGAAATTATAAATTCGGGTTACAATCTATTGCTCCTGCACTTAACAGAAATTTGAAATGACAATCCTTACTATCGCAATGGCTCAAATTAACCCTGTAGTGGGTGATATTGCGGGCAATACCGAAAAAATTATTTCCTGGTCGATTAAGGCAAAACAGGATTTTCAGGCCGATGTGGTCGTTTTCCCCGAGCTGGCTTTAACCGGTTATCCTCCGGAAGATTTGTTATTTCGCGATCAGTTTCTGCAACAGCTCGAATCTGCTATTGACAGTATAAATCTCCAAAATCCCGGCATGTGTATTATTTTTGGAGCGGTTACCCGGGAACATGAAAAGCTATATAACAGCGCAATAATTTTACAGGCCGGTCAACCCGTTCAGCACTATGCCAAACATTATTTACCCAATTATGGAGTATTCGATGAACAGCGCTATTTTGAGGCTGGTGATGAAGCCTGTGTGACTGATGTGAATGGACTGAAGCTGGGTATTACCGTGTGTGAAGATATCTGGTTTCCTCTGCCTGCTGCCAAATCGGTGGAATCAGGGGCTCAGGTTATTTTAAATCTCAATGCATCTCCTTTTCATGCCAGTAAAACTGCCGACCGTATCGATCAGGTGAAACAACGTGTTTCTGAAAATAAGGTGCCAGTGTGTTATGTCAATATGGTGGGTGGACAGGATGAGCTGGTATTTGATGGACATAGTTTTGTCGTAGATGCTGAGCAAAACCTGGCTCTGGAAGTTGAGGGGTTTAAAGAATGCCTGTCTGTAGTCAATATTAATAATCAGGGAAAGGTTGAAGCTGGTTCAAACTCAGTGTCAGAGCCTGATGATTTATCGCAATTATATGATGCGCTGGTTCTGGCTACTCATGATTACGTGATAAAGAATGGTTTCAAAAAAGTTGTGCTAGGTTTATCAGGTGGGATTGATTCTGCACTGGTGCTGGCAATTGCGGTAGATGCTTTAGGAGCCGATGCCGTCCACGCGATCATGATGCCTTATCATTATACCTCTGATATCAGCGTGTCTGACGCAGCAGAACAGGCAAAACTGTTAAATGTGAGTTATTCAGAGATTGCTATTAGTGAGCCTGTACAGGCATTTATGAATGTTTTGCAGGATGAGTTTTCCGGTTTAGGGCAGGACGTGACTGAAGAAAACTTACAGGCCCGTAGCCGTGGGGTTATTTTGATGGCTATCTCGAATAAAAAAGGGGCGATGTTGCTCACCACCGGTAATAAAAGTGAAATGTCGGTGGGTTACGCCACCCTGTATGGTGATATGGCGGGTGGTTTCGCACCGATTAAAGATGTCTCCAAGTTGAATGTGTTTGCATTGGCTAATTACAGAAACTCGATAAGTCCGGCCATTCCTCAGCGTGTCATAGACCGGCCACCTTCGGCTGAACTGGCACCTGATCAAAAAGATGAAGACTCATTACCACCCTATGAAATCCTCGACCCGATACTGGAAATGTATATAGAACAGGATTTATCGGTAGCAGATATTATTGCACGGGGGTTCGATGAAGAGGCGGTACAACGGGTTACCTGGCTGGTCGATATGAGTGAATATAAGCGACGTCAGTCTCCGCCGGGCGTCAGGGTGACTCAGCGGGCTTTTGGCAAGGAGCGTCGATACCCGATTACTTCAGGCTTTAAGCGAAGTTAAGATATCAGTCGTAAGTTAAAACCATTTGACAGTCATAACGAGAGATTAAAATATTTTGCCGACTGCCGACTGCCGACTGCCGACTGCCGACTGCCGACTGCCGACTGCCGACTGCCGACTGCCGACTGCCGACTGCCGACTTTTTAAATCGAAAACTCTGCTGCTTCTTCACCGTAATTGAGAATCAAAATTCTTCGGGTGTCTTCTACCAGGTCATTTAATTCCAGTTTCTGATAAGCGTAAATTTGAATCTGTAATGCACGTTTAATCGAAGTGCTTCCCTGGTAAGTTTCAAGTAGGTGTTTGGTACGGTTTGCGGTGGCGACCCAGGCTTTACGCATCAGGTAAAATTCAGCCATTTTTAATTCGGAACGTGCCAGCTGGTTACGCAGGTAAACCATCCGCTTAATGGCATCTTTTGAATACTTACTATCCGGGAAACGGTTTACCAGAATGGCAAAGTCCTGGTAAGACTGAAGCATAATAGAATCGTCATAATCGGCCAGATCACGGGTATAAAAATTATCAACAATAGATTTTTGCAAGCCAAAATTGATACGCCCCTTCATGAAATAGGCATAATCAACAGCATTGTGTCTGGGGTGTAATTTAATAAAACGGTCAGCTGCAGCCGTCGCTGATTCCGGTTCTTCAAACAGAAAATAGGCGTAGATTACATCCAGCTGAGCCTGGGTTGCATATATACCAAATGGATAGCGAGATTCGAGTGTTTCGTAAAGCTCTATTGCGCGGGTAAAATTCTGGGAATTCATACTAACTTTTGCTTTTGTATAAATTTCTGCAGCAGATAAACCCAGAGTCGGATCAACGGATTCAGCTGAGCAGCCAATCATTAATAGAAATGATAGAATAAGTGCTGTTTTTTTCACTCGATTAGCCATAATGGTTCTAAAAAAATTGGTCACGCAGTATATCATCTTATGAAATTAATTCAGCAGCAGCTTACTATTAATGAACAAACCAGTGGACTAAGACTGGATCAGGCTCTGTGTGCTTTTTTACCGGAGTACTCCCGTAGCAAAATTCAGGACTGGATAAAACAGGGTTTTATCCAGCTTAATGAAACCATTCCAAAGCCAAAAGTAAAAGTGTATGTAGGTGATGTGTTGCAACTGGATATCCCGCCTACGACGAAAACCTATGACAAGCCGGAGCAGGTAGAGTTCGACATAGTATTTCAGGATGAACACCTTTTTGTGGTGAATAAACCTGCCGGTCTGGTGGTACATCCCGCGGCCGGTCATGCATCAGGTACCCTGTTGAACGGTTTGTTATACATTGATCCCGCATTAGAGCAGCTTCCACGTGCCGGTATTGTTCATCGTCTGGATAAAGATACGACCGGTGTGATGGTCGTTGCACGAACCCTGGAAGCGCACACATCCCTGGTGGATGCCTTACAGCTCAGGGATATAAAACGGGAATATATTGCGATTACCCAGGGCGTCGTGACAGCCGGGCGCACTGTTGATGAACCGATCGGGCGTCATCCGGTTGATCGTAAACGAATGGCGGTTCAGGAAAACGGTAAAGATGCGGTGACGCACTTTACGGTTCGTGAGAAATACCGCTCCCATAGTCTGATTGATGTTCGTCTTGAAACGGGGCGCACTCACCAGATCAGGGTTCACCTGGCTCATTTGCGCTATCCACTGCTAGGTGATCCGGTTTATGGCGGGCGTCTGGCTATTCCTAAAGGTGTTTCTGCTGAACTGGAACAGTTAATACGAAATTTTAAACGTCAGGCACTGCATGCTTTTCGCCTCAGTTTTGCGCACCCGATATCTGCAGAGCCATTATCTTTTGAAGCTGGACTGCCGGAAGATATGACTCAGTTAATTGATGCTTTAAGACAAGATGCAAAATGAAAACATAGAAATTATTCTTCCTGACTGGGAAGCTCGGTCATCCGTTAATGCTTTTTGTACGACAAGATTGGGCGGTGTCAGCAAGCATGGCTATGATAGTTTTAATTTAGCGACCCATGTTGAAGACGATGCCGAAGATGTGGCTACAAATCGTCTACACCTGTCTCAGGTTTTGAATTTACCCGCAGAGCCGCAGTGGCTAGATCAGACTCATAGCGTCAATGTGGCCGAGCTGGATGAAACTGGTGATCGCCAGGCTGATGCTGCTATAACCCGTAGTCCCGGGAATGTTGCAGTGGTGTTAACAGCCGATTGTCTACCGGTTTTATTTTGTAATCGACAGGGTACTGAGGTTGCAGCAGCTCATGCCGGCTGGAGAGGATTGCTGAACGGGGTTCTGGAACAAACGGCTTCGCAGATGAAATCGGATGCAAAGGATATTCTGGCATGGATGGGGCCGGCCATAGGACCATTGAAATTTGAAGTGGGAGAAGAAGTTCGACAGGCATTTGTTCTTCATGACCAGCAAAATGAAAACTTCTTTCAGCAGAATCGCCCTGGTCATTTCCTTGCAGACTTATATTCGATTGCCCGGTTGCGCTTGAAAAACCTCGGTTTACAACATATTTCAGGGGGGGATTTCTGTACTTTTACCGATCATCGTTTCTTTTCTTATAGAAGAGAAAAAATGACAGGAAGGCAGGCCTGTTTGATTTATATCAACAAATAACATTAAACCATGGTTGAAATAAAATAAATCAAACCTATCTTATCGATAGATTAAATTTATTAGAGGAAAACTCATGAAAATGGATCGATTAACCAGTAAATTTCAGGATGCCCTGTCCGATGCACAATCTTTGGCTGTAGGACGAGATCATCAGTTTATTGAACCCGTACATGTTCTGGTAGCCATGCTGGAGCAACGTGGGGGAACCATTCGGCCGTTATTAATGAAGGCTGGGGTCAACGTCAATGTGCTTCGTTCTCAGCTCAGTGAACTGCTGGAAAAACAATCCCAGGTCGAAGGTGCTGCCGGTGATCTGCATATTTCAAATGCACTCGGTAAGCTTTTTAACATGACCGATAAACTGGCTCAGGGTAGAGGTGACCAGTTCATTTCATCAGAATTATTCCTGTTAGCAGCCATTGAAGACAAAGGCGTTCTCGGTGATGTTCTGAAATCATCCGGTGCAGATAAAAAATCTCTGGAAAAAACAATCGATGATATTCGCGGCGGGCAGGTCGTGATGGATGCCAATGCTGAAGATCAACGTCAGGCTCTGGAGAAATATACCGTAGATTTAACCGAACAGGCTGAGCAGGGAAAACTTGACCCGGTCATTGGTCGTGATGAAGAGATTCGTCGTGCGATTCAGGTTTTACAGCGCCGAACTAAAAATAACCCTGTGCTTATTGGTGAACCCGGTGTGGGTAAAACGGCCATCGCAGAAGGGTTGGCACAGCGGATTATAAACGGTGAAGTGCCTGAAGGAATGCGCCATAAACGTTTATTGTCACTGGATATGGGTGCGTTAATTGCCGGTGCCAAATTCCGCGGAGAATTCGAAGAACGTTTAAAAGCGGTGCTGAATGATTTATCTAAACAGGAAGGCCAGATTATTCTGTTTATCGATGAATTACATACCATGGTAGGTGCTGGTAAAGCTGAAGGTTCAATGGATGCCGGTAATATGCTGAAACCAGCGCTGGCACGTGGTGAATTACACTGTATCGGTGCAACGACGCTGAATGAATATCGTCAATATGTCGAAAAAGATGCAGCACTGGAGCGTCGATTTCAAAAAGTTATGGTGCTGGAACCTTCGGTTGAAGATACCGTTGCTATTCTGCGTGGCTTGAAAGAACGTTATGAAGTGCATCATGGTGTGGATATCACTGATCCGGCTATTGTTGCTGCGGCTACACTTTCCCATCGATACATTACCGACAGACAGTTACCGGATAAGGCGATTGACCTGATCGATGAAGCGGCTAGCCGTATACGTATGGAAATAGATTCCAAGCCAGAGGACATGGATCGACTTGAACGTCGCTTAATTCAACTCAAAATTGAACGTGAAGCGTTGAAAAAAGAGAGTGATGATGCTTCGCTAAAGAGGCTGGATATTCTGCAGCAGGAAATTATTGATCTGGAGCGTGAATTTGCCGATCTGGAAGAAATCTGGGTTTCTGAAAAGGCGGCTTTGCAAGGTTCTACCACTATCAAGGAAGAACTTGAGAGAGCCCGCCTGGACCTGGAAACGGCTCAACGCGCTGGCGACCTGGGTCGTATGTCCGAGTTGCAATATGGTCGTATTCCCGAGCTGGAAAAGCAGTTAGACATGGCTGCAAATGTAGAAATGCAGGAAATGAAACTGCTTAAAAACAAGGTCGGTGAAGAGGAAGTTGCAGAAGTTGTTGCACGCTGGACAGGCATTCCGATATCAAAAATGCTGGAATCTGAGCGCGAAAAGCTATTGCATATGGAGGACCAACTGGCGAAGCGTGTGGTGGGGCAAAAAGAAGCGGTGAATGCTGTTTCCAATGCGATCCGTCGTTCACGCTCCGGTCTGTCAGACCCAAATCGTCCGAATGGCAGTTTTCTATTTTTAGGGCCTACCGGTGTGGGTAAAACTGAACTCACTAAAGCATTGACCGAGTTTCTGTTTGATACGGAAGATGCGATTGTGCGTATTGATATGTCTGAATTTATGGAAAAACATAGCGTGGCCAGGCTGGTTGGAGCACCGCCGGGATATGTGGGTTATGAAGAAGGGGGGTATTTGACCGAGGCTATTCGTCGTCGCCCATACTCTGTCATTCTGCTGGACGAAGTGGAAAAAGCACACCCTGATGTGTTCAATGTGTTGTTGCAGGTGCTGGATGATGGTCGCCTGACCGATGGGCAGGGACGAACAGTTGATTTTCGTAATACAGTGATAGTAATGACCTCGAACATGGGATCGGATCAGATCCAAACCATGGCCGGTGAAGAAAACTATGCGGCGATGAAAAAGGCAGTAATGCAAACGGTGGGTAATTATTTCCGCCCTGAATTTATCAATCGAATTGATGAAACGGTGGTGTTTCATCCTCTGGGTAAGGCAGAGATTCGTATGATTGCCGATATTCAGCTTGAGCAACTGGTGCAACGCCTTAGAGAGCGTGATTTGATGATGAACATTTCTGATGCAGCGCTGGATGAGCTAGGCCAGGTGGGCTTTGATGCAGTTTATGGTGCCAGACCGTTGAAGCGGGAGATTCAACAATCTATTGAGAATCCGCTGGCTCAAGCGATTCTTTCCGGCCACTTTATACCGGGTGATACAATCAATATTGATGTGAATAATAAAAGGGAATTTATTTTTGAGTCATAATTGGAAAAAAAGGCAGGTTAAATAAAACTATCATGACTATAATCCAGTCATGATAGTATTTTGATAATGAAATATGGCAGTATTTGGTAATCTTTTTTTTAATCGCACTTTAAAACAGTTTTTAGCTTGTAAAGATCTGGAGAGTACTTCCGGCAAGGCTTTGATTGAGAAATTACGTGCGTCTGCAAAAGATTCCTTAGATAGAATACTGGAAGTTATTCCGTCAACTAAGAAACCTCATAGTGATGTTCTGAAAGATATTTGCAGTAATGTCATGAACGATGGGAAAGAAGACCTGTTTCTGGATAATTTGCAAAATGATCATACCAATATACGTACCACCACCAAGAATCTTCTAGGGCAGTCCCTGCAAATAAACCCCACTAAACTATTTAAGCGTTTACATGATGCTGAAGATAGATCCAGGACTGAAATTATCGATATTCTGGAACTGCAGCAAAAAAACCTGCAACCTGAGCTGTATGTGAAAAATGCCCTGAAAATGGAAACAAGCTATGCAGAAAGGTTGTTTTCAATAGCTCATGCCAACGTCGAACGGACGGATATGTCTGTGTTGAATATCGATGTTAAAAGCCTGGATAATCCGAATATTAAAATAATGCTAATTAACTTTTTAGCAGAGGTGAACCAGCCTAAGGCTGCAACAATAATCATGCAGTTTCTCACCGATAAATCAAAACTCATTGTTATGGAAGCACTTTTAAAATTGAAACAGATGAGCGTTGAATACGACCCTTCTCCCATCATCCGAATAATTTCCCAGTTACGAAATGAAGATGTGGTGTTAGCTTTTGAAATTTTGCAGCAGAAATCTTCAGCTGCATCTTTACCCGCTTTGACTATCCTGATGACAGGTAAAAATGAAAAGCTCCGCCAACAGGCAATTCAGGTAGTGCTTCATCATGTTGATGTTCAAAGCCTTGAGCAGTTACTTTTATCCCTCGACAAGCACGAGTGGTGGGGCAAGGAGCAAGCCATTAACGGGTTGCTGGATAAAGGCAATCAACATCTTTTTTCAGCAGCTGCCAAATTAGTTAAACACCCCAATGAATTTGTCAAAAATACGGCTGAACAATTATCATCGAATTCACCAGATTCCAGCGGTGACATAGAGAGTCTTTCCAAATCACTTTTTCATGATGACTGGCAGGTACGTGAAAGAGCAATTAACAAGATAGGTCTTTCCGGGAATAAGTTAGCTTTACCGTTGTTAAAAAAAGTGATTGCTATCAAGCCTGAATCTTCAGTCGCTGTATTGAAAGCGGTGGGCACTCTGGGGTTTACTAAAGGCCTGGTAATAACCTCAAAATGTCTGGCTAAAAAAGAGGCAGCTATTCAACGGGAAGCGTTAATAACCACCAGTAAAATTGTGAACCAGCAACATGCAGAGAAGGTACGTGATGCGATTGTAAAAATGGTACCTAAATTACAGGCAACTGTTCGAGACACTGCACTAGAAGTGGTCAATGAGATAACCGAAAATTTCAATTTAGCCAGTTTGGATCTTGATGAAGAAGAGTTATTCGAAACACGCCTGATTAAAATTGAACAAAATAAAGATAAACAAACGCAAACAACTCCAGATATTTCTGATCAAGCCCAAGTGGTAGAGGAAGGTAAAACAGAAGTCGCTAATTATCAGCAAATTGACGAATTAAAAAAAGGTGACTACTGGATGGATCGTTACCTGGTTAAAAGAGAAATTGGCCGAGGTGCTATGGGCCGGGTTCTACTGGTTAAGGATGAAACTGTAGGTGAAAATTTAATTCTAAAATTCATGCACCCGGAATTAACGGCTGATGAAAAAGCCAGGGAGCGCTTTATACGAGAATTGAAGTATGCTCGAAAGATAAGCCATAAAAATGTGATTCGAATACATGACTTTTTAGCGAAAGATGGAATTTCAGCAATTTCTATGGAATATTTCCGGAGTCAGGGGCTGGATTATGTCATCAAGAAAAATTTACTGACCTCGACAGAAATGTCTCTGGATATTTTATACCAGGTGAGTAATGGTATGTGGGCGGCGCATGAACAGGGTGTTATTCATCGAGACTTGAAACCGAGTAACATCCTGGTTGATACTGAAAACCATGCCAAAGTTGTTGATTTCGGTATTGCTGCAGTTAACTCAGAAACTGATGCAACACTGACTCAAACAGGCATGATTATTGGAACACCGGCTTATCTTTCACCTGAACGAGCAAAAGGCCTGGAAGCTGATCATCGGTCTGATATCTATGCTCTGGGTATAATCGCTTACAATATGTTTAATGGTGGGCTTCCTTATAAGGGGGAGCCCATGTCACTGCTATTTCAGCATATCGAAGGTAATGCTACCCCTCTAGATGAACTGGACAAAGGCATCTCGAAGGATATTAGTCTTCTGGTTCAGAAGTTGATGCATGTTGATATCGATAAACGTTTTCAAACCATGAAAGAAGTACGCGATGCGATTAAAGAGATAATGTGAAAATGAGTATACAGCAAACTATAGAGCAGAAGTTAGAAGCGGCATTTACCCCGGAATTTCTTGCAGTAGAAAATGAAACGCATATGCATAATGTGCCGCCTGATGCCGAGTCTCATTTTAAAGTGACCGTTGTAACCAATGAATTTAAAGATTTAATTCTGATTAAACGGCACCGGTTAGTCAATAAAGTGCTGGATAATGAGATTAAACAAATCCATGCACTTGCTCTACACACAATGACAAGTGATGAATGGTTCGAAAAAGCAGGAAAAGTTGTGGCATCTCCGCCATGCGAAGGTGGCGGTAAGTAGAGATTAATGCAAGCTCAATAGTAACAGGAATCGACTCGTTGCTGTCTTTGTAGCTCCCCGATAATTGATTATCCTCTGATAGAGAAGGAATACCCCTCTTTACACCGGGAAGAGGTTAAATCAATTCCGTGATTAATCTTCCAGATTATCCCAGGAAACTTTCCACGGGCTATTGAGCCAGCGACTAGCTTTATCCGCCAGACCTGCCTTTTTCTTTTGCTCTTTAGTCTGCTGAGGTGCTTCCGTTCTGGTTTCCTCTTCTGCAACAGGCACATCGGACAATTCGTAGGCATCGGCGACAAAACTGAGTTGATCAAGACTGATACCTGAATCAATTTGTTTAAGATCATTTTCAAGATTGTCGAGTACGCTGGAAAGCATGGTCTTCATGGAGTCTGGGTAGCCGGGATTGTCGATCATGGATTTGATATCCTGCTTCATATCGATAACTTTTTCCTTCACTTTCCTACGCTGCTGCTTTTCCTGTTCTTCCAGTAGAGAGTACTGTTTTTTTATAACTTCTTTGGGTACAGCAATGAAAGCGCCATCAGTACAGATTCCACGCTTTTTTAGTAAAACTCGTAATGAAACTGCAGTCTGGGCAGTACGCTTAAAATCATTAAGCATGTCAATCGGGCTGTTTTCGGTATTAACAGAGTCGCCGGACAGGGTAAGAATTTCGATAGCCTCATCTGAGTCAAAATCAAAGCCAGAATAGTGAAGGATTTGTTCAAGCTGTTTGTTAATCAACCTTTCAAGGTTATCCAGATAGACCTTGATCTTATTGGTCGACTGGATTAGCAGGCTTTCGTTGAGTGATTTGTAGAGGTTGGCAGCCTCTGGAGGCAGGTCTGATGAGGGTTCTCCCAGAATTAGGACCGCATTGAGGCTGTCTTGCATGTATTCAATTGCACGGGTGATCTCTACGATCTGCTCAAGGACCTTACGCTTCTCATCAATGCATACGATATCCTGTTTCAGTTTCTTATCTGTTTCCTGGTGTAACATGGTTGTGCTGGCCAATAAAAATGTGTCTGTTTAAAAAGTATAATAATCCTTAACAGGAATGAGTTACCTGCTCAAATTAAAATAAATTGCTACTCTACTTATTTCACACAAGTATAGTAGAGAATAAACACAATATCGGTATCAGACCATAATAAACGGCAAAACATATCTGACAGCTCCAGGCCGTTATTTATCCTGAAAATGGCTTTATTGCTACTTATACGATACACAATGTATTGTTCGTTTCTGTAACTACATTCTACCTCTCGTTCAAATATAAGGCTTTAGTCTTCATGCTTGCACCCGCTGAGAGCCAACAATTCGCCTGGCCCCGGCCGTCGATTGTCCTGGGTTTGCCAAATCCAATGCGACCCGCCACACGCAGAAGATTGATGGTGGTTTGACCACAGCCTGTCAATTTTCCATCTGGAGTCTGATTGGTATGTGTGACGGTTATAAAAACACGATCTTCACTGTTTTCAGTCTCAACTACATGCTGGGAGGGCAGGTTGAAGTTTGGCTTGAAAACTGCCCGATAGGCAGGATTTTTTTGGCCAGATATATCGCCATCTTCTCAAAGTTTCTAAATGGTGGATAGTCACTTGACCACCACTTATCATCGGTAAGGGCATGTCAATCGATTCTGAATCCCTTTCATATGGAGCCTTTTGATTCAGTGCTCCACGCGACTAATCAGGTTTTCCAGGTAGCGTGATTTCAGTTGCTTACTCGCCAGTATCTGTTTGATCGGTGGAAGCTTCAGGATTGCGCCCAGGACCCCGGCCATGGCGCGGTGACTCCACAGAACGTGGTTGTCGAAAATCAGGTCCTGCAGTTTACCGCGTTCAATGGCCATCACCACCGTCCGGTGTGTACCGTTCAGGGGTGTGATAATCCGCTTGGGCCGTGATTCCAGTGACAAGCTGAGCGTCTTGCTGCAGCTGCCTATACACACGCCGCAACCCAGGCAGATTTCCTCGTTCAAGCGGGCTGTTTTCTTCTTCGTTTTGTACGGATCGTTGGCTGAAACCAGGGTCATGGCTTCCACCGGACAGACGTTGACGCACTTGCCACAGCCGTTGCAGGTCTCTTCATCAATGACCGGGATGAAATTGGTTGTGTGCACCGGGTTCATTATGGCGAAGCGGCGCGCGGCGATCATTGCCTCGCAGCAGCAGCCGCAGCAGTTGCAGATGAAGTTGACTTGCTCACGCACGTTTTCGCCGAACTGCACCAGATTATGGTCGTAGGCCTGCTGTAGCAGGTCGTGGCATTCATACTTGTCGATCGCGCGTGCCGCGCCGTGTCTCGTCAGCGAAGCGGCCGTTGTGTTGAAGGTCATGCATATGTCCTGTGGCGCGTTGCAGGCCTTGCCGAGGTGCTCCATCTTGTGCCGGCAGTAACAGAGCCCGACGCCGATGTGGCTCGCAGTTTCGATGACTTCGCTGGCCCGCTCGTAATCCAGCACGTGCAGCGCGTTTTCTTCGGAAAGTGCAGGTTCGTTTATGAAGGTTCGTCCTAACTGTGTTTCCCCCCGGGTGAACAATTCCCGGATGAAATCTTCCTCCACGTTCAGGTACTGGTAGAAGAGTTCGCTCAGCACTTTCTGGTCGATGTCGTGGCGCACGCGCATCAGTGAGAACTCGAAGAACCCCGCCATCGGCGGCGGCAAGACGTAAGTCGTTTGGCCGTTCTGTACGATGTCGAGTAGAATCGACCGGCCGGCCAGTTCATCCAGAATTTTCTGAGTTTCGACGAGGCTCTTCTTCCAGATTCGGGCAGCCTTTGTTGCCGTGAACGGCTTGATCGGTATCAGCGATACCAGTCCGGCCTCCTCCTTGCTGAATAGCATGGAGAGAATATTGAACAGCAAATCCGATGTCGGCGCACCCTGCGGGAAGCGGTTCAGCCTGTCGGCCAGTTCAGTATAGCTTGTCTTAAGCGTTGTATGAGCCACTGTTCATCACCTTTGAGTTGACGAGTCGTGTAGCGGCAGTTCGTCGTGCATCTCGCTTGCGGTCACGATCATCGTGTCGAACCTGCTGATTCGAAACAAGCCCCTCACTCAGAACCACTAATTACAGGGAGGATAGACTAATTACCCCTGGATCATCAAGGTGAAATCGACATCAATGAATGATCCGTTGATACAGGTCATTCCGGCAATTTTCATTGCGGCGCCTAATAAACCGGGCAACGGGCTGATTCTTTCGCCTTTAAGCT
This sequence comes from Gammaproteobacteria bacterium, assembly GCA_024225395.1. Lineage (GTDB taxonomy): Bacteria > Pseudomonadota > Gammaproteobacteria > JACNJF01. The sequence goes on along the minus strand of JAAEMR010000188.1, from coordinate 867 downwards.
TCAGTTCAGGAAGTCCTGAAAATCCCGCGAAATTACGGGTTCAGTTTACTTAACTGCACTAACAGATAAAATCTCATCTACTATCAGGTGTTATCTGCCACTCTTGTTTTTGGGAAATAGTTTTCACATACTCTGGACCCATTGCTGTCATTCAGGGAAGAAAAAAGCCACCCCAAATGAGATGGCTTATTTGTTTGCAACAGTATGTAAATTGGTGGCAACGTTGGTAAAAGAACTACTTTTTAATTTTACGGCGAGAGAATCCTAATCCTGCCAAACCTAGACCCATGAGAGCAAGTATGGATGGTTCAGGAATAGTTGAACTGCCTCCTCCTGAATTTCCCTGAGGTATGACTCCAGATGTAGAAATCAGTGTCAAATCTGCATTGTTTTTCAATGTCGCAAACATTGTTCCAGTATTACCGTTTATTCCAGCTTTTAAAGAAGGGTTATAGGTTACACCGTTCAAATTTGCCAACCCACCAACATTATCAATAGATTGAAGTTGGTTGTCGTATGTAAAACTTGAAGCATTCACTATTGGATAACTAATACCCCAATTGAATGTCAACGCCAAAGATGAACCATTCACACTGAACTGCTTTCCAAAATCACCTAGAACTTCTGTAGAACTCCAATTTGAACCTCGAAAAACAGTACCCGTTGTACCTGCGGTTAAATTATATTTGAAAGAAGAAATATCATCTACTGTGATGGCGCTCCAGTCTGTGTCATCTTCAAAACTGAAAGTCAACGTGTCACCTGAAGTTAAATTCAATTGATTTCCCCAGTCATTGGGATTTAAGTTAAAAGTAAAGTCTATTAAAGCCGCCTGAGAAGAAGTACTTATAAATAAAATTGTTATGG
>JAAEMR010000187.1 GCA_024225395.1 Gammaproteobacteria bacterium | reverse complement strand
TCTACTGGTTGAGAACTGGAATCGTCAGACCCATCACATGCTGATAGCATTGCACATAGAACGAGTACTAATATCTTTTCCATAACGATCCCCTAATTATTTTCATACTGTCACTTTCATAAAATCACATATATGTGTTCAAAGTCTTTCATATTGAATTCAAAATACAAATCAAACCATAAACTATCAAGCTCACAAGAAAAAAGTATAGGAAGTATAAAAGCTATATTGCAAATTCAGATACAGTAAAAGTCGAACCATTTTGAATGATAAGCATTCAATTTATGGATATCTTATTAATTACTTTTAATAGGTATTTAAATTGCAGCTGCGCGCCCCCTTCTTTTTGTTGTTAAGTAACTTTTACATAGAAACACTGAGCCGTATGTAGGAAAGTATTGATAAAATCTGTAGGAAAATTCCTATACCCTCACTTGCATGACTTAGATCAAAGCCCTGTAGATTCAAGGGGTCTAGATTCAAGGGGTCAGACTCGTTGATTTAACTTCTTGAAAACATCAGATATTCGATCACCACCATGCCTATCAACGAGTCTGACCCCTTGATTGATTACTCCGCCACCATGATTCATTATCCAGATACCACTTGATGGCCTTTCGAATCCCCGTTTCAAAAATTTCATGCGGTTTATAGCCGAGTTGCTCTATGATTTTAGATGCATTTATCGCATAGCGCCGGTCATGCCCCAAACGATCTTTTACATAGGTTATCAGGTTTTTATGTGGTGCTCCTTCAGGGTGTTGCTCATCCATCAATTCGCAGACCAACATGACAATATCAATATTACTCCATTCGTTATTGCCACCGATGTTATAGGTATTATCGTCCAGGCCATTTCGAACAATCAGGTCTATACCCCGGTTATGGTCATCTACATATAACCAGTCACGAATCTGCTTACCATCTCCATAAATAGGCAGGGGATTTCCATCAAGGCAATTGGCTATCAACAGCGGGATTAATTTTTCCGGGAACTGATAAGGGCCATAGTTATTGGAGCAATTGCTGACAGTTGTATTAAGCCCGTAGGTGTGGTGATAGCTCCTGACGATATGATCTGACGATGCTTTACTAGCAGCATAAGGAGAGTTAGGCAAATACTGATGCTCTTCATTAAATGCAGCAGCCCCTGGCTCCAGGGTTCCATACACTTCGTCTGTTGAGACATGGTGAAAGCGGTGAGGCTTAATCCCATCATCCAGCCAGATTTTTTTAGCCGCTTTAAGCAGGTTATGCGTCCCTTCAATATTGGTTTTAAGGAAAGCATCCGGACCATGAATCGACCGATCGACGTGTGACTCTGCTGCAAAGTGGACAATGGTGTCTATTTCTTCTTTAGCAAGAAGTTTTTCTACTAGCCCTGTATCAAGAATATCCCCATGCACAAACTTGAAGTTTGGGTTGCTCTCTACTGAAGCCAGGTTGGCTCTATTTCCAGCATAAGTTAATGCATCGAGAACCACTACTAATTCATTGGGGTATTGCTCAAGCCAATAATGAACAAAATTGCTGCCAATAAAACCTGCACCCCCTGTTACCAGAAGTCTTTTAGTTACGTGCTGAGTATTATTCATAAAATTACTCACCCAAATCTTTTCAAAAAGTTCAAGGGGTCAGACTCGTTGATTTAACTTCTTGAAAATATCAGATTTTCGATCACCACCATGCCCCATCGACTCCACAGGTCTATCTAACTCATGCTCCATTCTTTGCTTGAATTGACTACCGCCCAATACCTGCGCTTTATTTGTCGATTGGAATAAAGCTTCCAGAGGAATAACCACGTGTAAACATCCCTATAAATTACAGTTTTGCAACAACCG
>JAAEMR010000186.1 GCA_024225395.1 Gammaproteobacteria bacterium | reverse complement strand
GCAGGGGCAAGCGGTGATGCTACAGTAAGCGGTGGTACTTCACCGGATATAAATCCCCAGTCTCTTGTTGATGTCCAGGTGACTGCCGTTTTATTTTCTGGTGATGTTGAAGTTGGTTCCTTATCCACCACAACTGATGAAAATGGTGCTTTCAGGCTTGCGATAGCTGAACAGGATGACCAGTTAGTTGATCGTGTTGAGCTGACTTTCGAAAAGGATGGTTATACGGTTGGTCAGAAGACTGTCGTTCCTAAAGAACGAACCATTGTTATCACTCGGCTGGGTCCGGTCAATGTCGTTACTCAAACACGTGACGAACTCGCCTTTACTGCGAGTGGTTCACCTGCTTTCCGTTTTGCCATTATCAAGCAAGCTGACGGTTCTGTCGCTGCTGTTGCAGGTAATGATTATTCCAGGGCGAGAACTGCTGCCGGTACTGAAACTTTACTGGATATGTCTATACCTGCTGACCGTGTTTCTGATGATGTCTCTGCCGTAACGGCCAAAATTGCACACTTTGATCCAAATGATCCTAATCAGGTTCAATCATTTCCGGGTGATTTTACAGGCTCAGGTGATGTCGGCAGTGGTGAAGGTATTGATACATCTGAACCAACACCTGCAGCTAGAATTGCGGCTGGTGAAGAAGAATATCGTTTAATCTCTTCCGTTTTTTCCCAGGTTGATCTTGTCGATCAAAACGGGGATGCGCTGGCTCTTGTCGAACCAACGGGTGCACGGGCAGCTGCAGATGGCGATGATCCTGCCATGTATATGTCTTTACCTTTGGCTAGCTACGAAACCATTACTGCAGATCAGGATGATACGGCGGCAGGTATTCAAGTTCCTATTTATGTCTATAGAGGCGGTTGGCAGTATGTAGGCAATGGAACCCTGGTTGACTTTAATACCACAACATCAGCTTATGATGTGGCAAACCTGACATTGCCTCTGGATGATTCGTCAAATCTGGGTCTGTATGTTCGTATTGAAATTACAGGTGGTAATGAATGGATTCGCTGGATCAATCTTGACTGGCCCATCAAGGCAGTGACTGATGTACTGAAAATCTGTTTCACTGGTGAAATTGTGTATGCCGGAGATGATCAGGAAAAATTCACCGGAAACCTGAATATCAACATGCCGGATGGTGGCTATGACTGGCCTTATATTCAGGATGGAGTGATTAATTTTGAAAGGCTGGTTTTTGGTGGAGATCCAACTGACCCTGATAACTGGTCATTTTATGTCTGGAATCAGAGAGCCTATAAGTATGAGTATATGGATTTGTCAGCCATTGCTTCTTTTACAACATCGACTACTGACTGTGTAGATAATGACCTTGGGAAAATGGAGCTCACCAATCCAAGGCAATATAAACTGTTAGGTAAAGCGACTAAAAATGGCGATCCTGTGGCAGGTGTCAGTATTCGTGTTACCGGACAACGATTCTGGGACTGGGGCATCACCAATGTAAATGGTGAATACTCAATGAGTGTTCCCGGCACGGAGCTTGATTTTGAGTTTGGTGCTGATACTGGTTCGGTTCATGTCAACGGTACTACTGACCTTGACGAAGATAGTGATGATGGAAATGCTGTACGCCTTGATTTGATGTTACAAAATCTTGCGCCACAATTAACCAACTTCTTTGTGCCACGTCGACTGATTATTCCAGCCAGTGAAAGTCAGGTGACGGCTTCTGTTGTTGCAGCGGCATTTGATGCTGATAGCGATAGTATAAGTTTTGACTGGAGTTGTGAGCCATCTGCAAGTTGTAGCTTAAGCTCTGCAGCGACTACTGCCAGCGCATTTGATAGTAATGTTCAGACATTTACAGCTACTGTTGGCGGAGACTATACGATATCAGTAACCGCAACTGATAATAATGGTGGTAGTGTCAGTAACGAAAGTGTTGTTACTGTAGAGCAGGGTAACCGGGCACCTCGAGCACTGGCTGTAAGAAAAATAGTGGGTACTGATACAACGCTGCTTAACTGTTTAAGAACATCAACTGCACTGAGCTGTAGTGATGACTTAAGAGCAAATGATACTGGAACTTATGAAGCTGTTTATTTTGATGCAGATGGTGACACTGTGACTGTAAGCTGGGATGGCTTTGCATGCCCTGATGGTGATAGTTGTGATTTTACCGCCGCTACAACTGGCGTACTAAAAGCCACTCTGAGCGATGCTGGCAAGAGTGATCTTATAGAAATCAATATGGATGTCGTTGCTAATGAGCCTCCTGAAGTAATTTATGCCTTTGCTTTACCTGCCAATATCCTGGTTGAAGAAGGTGGAAGTAACCCTGAAGCCGTTAATCTGGAAGCGTCTGCCATTGATGATGTCGAAGTTGCATCGGTATTATGGGTTGTGATGGATGCTTCGGAACCTGCAACGGCTGATGCTGTTTTTCAGAGTAATAATGCTTCCGCTACGATACCGGCAGATACTTTACCTGAAGGTGAATATACAGCCACTTTTACGGCACTGGATAATGAAGGGGCTACATCCTTGTCTGCATCTAGAACCATTAGAGTGTTTAGTAATGCACCTCCAGAAATTACTTCTGTGACGGTTTCGGCACCTGTTTTTGATGCGACTTCTGGTACCAATGATGAGGATGTTGTGTTAACGGCTGTAGCTACGGATGCAGAAGGAGATACGCTGACTTATAGCTGGATGGTGAATGGACAGGCATATTCTGGTGAAATCGTGACTGTTTCAGCAGGCACTCTGTCTTCCGGTGTTTATCAAGCTTCACTGGTTGTTAGTGATGGTTCTGGCCAGGATACGGACAGTGTTGGCTTTAAGGTCAATGAACCGCCTGTGATTACATCACCCTTAGATGCATCAACCGTCACTAAATCTGAAATTGATGATTTTAATATCACCGCTATTGCAACTGATGATTTTAGTCAGCAATTAACCTATGCATGGGATGTTGATGGTCAGCAAAGTAGTAGTGCGACATTAACGGTAGCCAGTGGATCACTTTCTGTTGGTAGTCATAATGTGACTCTGACTGTAACTGATGATGGTGGGTTGGCTTCTACAGTAAGTCTGACTATTGTTATTACGGCTCGCGTCAATATTGCTCCGGTTATTTCTTCACCAACTCAAGGCGCTTCATTGAGTGTTGCAGAAGATAAGGATATATCCATACAGGCTATAGCCAGTGATGAGTTTACTGAGGTATTGACTTATGAGTGGGTTGTTAATGGTCAGACACATACTGGTTCGTTATTAAGCTTAACCAGCGGTACCCTGGCAGTCGGTAGCTATGATGCCAGCTTGACCGTAACTGATGGAGATGGCGCATCGACTTCAGTTAGTTTTACTATTGAAGTGACAGAAGTTCAGGATGGAAATCTTGAAATAATAATTGATTAATCGGTTTGAGTTAAACCATATAATTTTTGTTAATTCCTGAGTTATTCAGGGGATATAACCGTATTAAGGAGATGAGAAAAATGAAACGTACGTTATTAAGTGTAGCTGTTGCCAGTGTATTAGGCTTGTCAGCTTGTAGTCAGCAACCTGAAGAAGTTGTTTCAGATCAGCTCAGCAGTGAAAGTTCGACAGTGGCTGAAAAAAAGGCCGAACTTCGTTTAACGGTTAAATTTCCAGTTGATGACCGGGCACAAGCGGCATTAATTGATGAAAATACCGGGCTTATGGGGGTGTATATTCGCCGGATAGCCGCTGTAACACCTGATGAATTTGATGAGGTATACCGTCTATGCAGTAATTATAACCCCTATGCTGGTGGTTATGATGAGTTTGGAAACTATACCGGTGATGGAGACTATGACTATTATGGTAATTTTGTCGGTTCAAACCTGACTGATGAAGAAGAGGCTGTCTGTGATCTTTCTCGGATGGAAAAAAGTGAAAGAACGTTAACAACGGTGCAGCTCGATCCATTGAACAACTCGGCTACTGTCGAGGTTCCTGTTGGCAAGTATGAAATTTATGCCGCACAATACGCCAATGACATTGACATGAAAGATGGTCGACGCATTTCGGGTGCTAAATCATTTGCTGAGTTGACTGAAGGCCAGCATTCTGTGATGCTGACCATGACACATGGAACCTGGGATCTGGTAGATAATTCTGGCGCTGATACAACGATTGATTTTCAATTGTTGAATAATGCCACGGTGCTGGGAGAACTTGGAATTACCGACGCAGACCCGCTAACGGATGGTGATCAGACACCGGCTGAAGTTTTAGGGCTGACCGGTGCTCTATCCGGATTTCACCTGGCTGATAACCGCTATTTTGAAAGGATGTTTGGCGATATAGATTCTGATGGTGAGAACGGTCATGACGATTATGACGATTATGACGATTATGGTCTTGCAAACCTTCTACCGTGGATAGTCACTATTCCTCGTATTGTCGATGCTCAAGGTGTTGAATCTGATGTCATACCAAGAAATGAATATTATAAAGATGGCGGTTATGATGAAATGAGTGAAAACTGGGTAGAGCCAACCATGGAATTTGATGTGGCAATGGCGCCGGGTTTTCATCTGCAACAATATGATGGTTCTCAGAATACCAATCAAATCATGTTTGGAGATTACTGGGTTGAATCTGATGACAGAGTGGCTGGAACCAGTTTTGATTCAGGAATTTTGGTGAAAACCAGTTTTGAGTTTTTGTCACCACCTACTGATGATGAGACAAACTGGGTCTATGATAATGGTGACGAGTATGTAGATACTGAAAGAAAGACATATACTTTGCCGGATGGATCAACTGATACTATTTTGGTTGCTAATGTTAACCAGGAAAGTGGAACACTGACACACCCTAATACCGATCCAAACTTGACCGATATTGCTGATGCGCAAACTACAAATGGAACGACAATAACAGGAACCTTAATTGAAATTGTGGGTGCCTGGGAAGAATTAGCGCCAACAGTTGTTAGTGATCCATCCTATTCGGGTGAAGGTCCTGTTGCTCCACCTGCTCAGGCAATGCGCTCAAATGCACGATTGAAAAATGCTGCAAACAATGCATTTACTGCGTATCAGTTAAATAAGGCTGCAATCAGCGCAGGGTTGAAGGCTTCTTCAGCTGCCAGTGGAATAGCTGATAACTGTGTTATTTTAGAAGAAGATGAATCCGGGTATTACACCGAATTTGCCTGGGATGAAAACTTGAGTGAATGGATACCGGGTATCTGGAACTATTCGTACTATTATGATCAGTGGGCTGGATGGAATGGCACTCAGTATAACCCTGAAATTCGCGGAAGTGATCTTGATGGTGATGGTGTTATAGAGCCCTTTGAAAATGTTTTTTACAACAACCTTGTAGAATGGGCAGAGTATGATGATGTTAATGAAGTCAATACAGGTAATGCAGAGGCATATTCAGAGTATGATGCGGTTAATGATGTAGAAACTAATTTCATTGCTCTCACTGTGCATGACTGTGTAGATGATATAGATGGTAACTGGGTATGTACTGATACTGGTGTTGCAATCACTGAAGGTGAGAGGTATATCGACCCTGATAACCAGGCTATTGCTGATCTTGATGGTGATGGTATTATTGAGGAATATGAAAATGCAATTGTCCAGGAAAATGAAACCGGTCTAACACATGCCTGTATGCATGACTTTACTTTAAAAGGTCGTCAACTTGATATTGCAATTACTCCTGCTGAAACAGAAGTTGTAATCAATTAATGATCTAGTTTTCATAAACTGATATAAAGGGTGGACTTGTTCCACCCTTTTTTTTGCATGTCTTTTTATCGTTTAAGTTTTTTTTTGCTGATCATCTGTAACAGTAGCGCTTTAATAGCTGAGTCATCAGTTGCTTCAGCTATTCTTATACGCTGGATCGATCAAACAGCTCCCACCGAACTCATTTATCTTCCAGATGGAACCCGATTGAATCAAAGTATTGTTATTCACGGGGAAAATACTCTTGTTACAAAAGTAGTGATCGATTCCGGTGAACCTTTAACTACATTATTAAAATCTATCAGGGCCTTACCGGGTGTGATTTATGCTGAACCGGATTATCCAGTTCGAATGAATCAAATACCCGATGACAGTTTTATTGATGAGCAGTGGTATTTATCGACCGTCAATGCCTTTTCTGCCTGGGATATGAGTACAAATTGTTCGGATGTAATAGTTGCTATTATTGACACGGGTATCGATCTTGATCATGTGGATTTACAGACTAATTTGTGGGTAAACCCTGATGAAGTGGCTGGTAACGGGTTTGACGATGACGGTAACGGGTTGGTTGATGATGTGCATGGATATAATGCCTTTAAAAATAATGGTAATCCGGATGATGATAATGGTCACGGTAGTCATGTATCAGGTGTTATTGCTGCAAGTTCGAATAACTCAGAAGGTATAGCCGGGATATGCTGGTCGGCCCAGATCATGGCGATCAAGTTTCTTGACCGTTTTGGAGGTGGCTCCGTGTCAGATGCAGTCAAAGGCATTCAGTATGCTATCGATAATAAACCACTGAATACGCCCATGATTATCAATAATTCCTGGGTTATAGGCCAGTTTAGTCAGACATTGGAGGATGTATTAAAGCAGGCAGAAGATGAAGGAATATTCGTGACGGCTGCAGCCGGTAATACCGGTATCGACAACGATGAAGTTATGGTTTTTCCGACGTACTTTAGAAAGTTGTTTGATAATATCGTTAGCGTCGCCAATGTTGATCAACAGGATGACCTTTATATTGGCACAAAGGGCAGTAGTAATTATGGAGTGACCAGTGTTGATATTGCTGCTCCGGGTACAGATATTTATAGTACCTTTAAGGGTGATAGCTATAAGGCTTTAACCGGTACTTCTATGGCTACTCCGATAGTAACGGGTTCAGCTGCACTGGTTCTACAGCAAAGACCTGACCGCTCAGCAGAGCACCTGAAAGCTTCTTTACTGGCCAACACTCGTACAGTTGAGGGCTTAAAGGGAAAACTGGTTGTACCCGGTGTTCTGGATATTCAACAACTAATTGAGAATATTGATGATACACCGCAGGTTCTTTATCGTTACCAGGGTGATTTATCAGAAAATATTTTAAGTGGCGAAGCTATTCGAGTTCATGGCTATGGACTTGAAAATACTCTTTCTATGACACTGGATAATCAATCTCTTGATTTCGATATTATTGATACCCTGGAATTAGTGGTTTATTTGCCATCGGATGCAAAAAACGGATTAATTCAAACCGGTGTCAGTAATAGTTTGTTTTTAAAAGTTTCAATTGATGCCCCTTTGGATATAGACCTTCAGGAAAGTCAATTGGGTCGGCCTCTACTGAGCTGGAATAATCAAAGTAATGCTGATTTTGTAGAAATCGAGAGAGCAGATGGTGAATCTTCCTATCAACTATTAACCACTATCGACGCGCCACAATCCGTGTTCCAGGATGAGCAAGGTGATACCTTGACAGCCTGTTATCGTATGAGATCCGGTTTTGATTACATTGACCCCTATACACAGGAAGTGAAAACCAGGTTATCTGAATACTCTACAAGCACGAGTATTTATGCCACTTCAGAAGCAGTGCACTGGTCAACTCACTCAGTGGGTAGTGTGCTTGAAGGTGCTTTATTTTCCGAACAGTTATATGCCAGAAGCCTGGGGGGTGGGTTTAATATTAGTACAGTACAATCCATGCCTACAGGATTTGACTTAACATCAACGGGTTACCTGACGGGTATTCCAGAAGAGCCGGGTGATTACCAGTTTGACATATTATTAACCACCGACAATGGTTGTCCCGAGCAAAAAACCATCACTATTTCAGTGACCGAGAACAGTGATTTTCGTTATTTAAATTCCCAGTTTGGCGGTATATATAATTTGCAGACAGATCGTGGAGAGTTAACACGGTTACAATCCAGAGATCTATTTTCATGGGAAGAAGTACCGCAGATAAATCATTACGAAGTGATCGATTTATCCATTGAGCTATCCCCTGATGTTGATGGAAATGAAGGTATTATTTTATTGACAGTAAATAATGACAGCTTTGAAAGTGAAGATGATTATAGTCTATTGGTTATGGATCGCTTTGATGACTGGATTGAATTAACGACAGCGGATGGAGTACAAAAAACAGCAGTGGGTTTTAACTGGGTGATAGAAGATAATGAGCTTTTTGATCATGAAGTAGATCGAAATAAAGTGCATCTAAAAGTTGCGATAAGTATCAAGGAAAAGGCATTAGCCCAAAATACCGATGACAATAGGTGCTTTATTGCTTCTGTTGTATACAACAATGAAACAGACCGGCAAAAACTAAAAGCTTTTCGTGCGTTTCGTGATGATATGTTAACTAGAACAATGTCAGGTAGAATAGCCATCGATCTTTATTATCGGGTCTCTCCTGAAATTGCCTGGTGGTTACTGCATCATCCGAATTTTACAAAAATTGCAAAATTCAACTTAAACCTTGTTTTATATGTATCCTCAGTACTTGAATACTTTTGGCTTCTTATAGCAGGTTTTGTTTTATTTCATGTAATCGGGTTTCATAATAAAAATACAGTTAAGCCGTATCTCAAAAATTAACAGTCTCAAAATATGGGTTACTGGTGAGTGATTGCATTATTTTTATATTCCCCATTTCTACTGATATGGAATTTTGATCTTGCTGAAGTATTAAGTATTCATTTTTGTCTTTAGTTGTTTTGGTCGTTTTTGCTATTCCCTGAATAGTGCTATTGTTCTGCATAACAAGGTTTAACCTGAAGTGATACAAACAGGCGATTTCTATATAGTCATGAGTTGCACAACTGATCGGTTTTTTATTCATGTGTAGCAGCTTGAAGAATGATGATGTGGCTGAATAATTAGCCTATTGCTGACTTTGACCATATAGTCGTTGATAAAGACCTTCTTTTTGCACCAGTTCCTCATGGTGTCCTTCATCGATAATAATTCCACCGTCAAACACATAAGCTCTATCAGCCTGCTTGATGGCACTCAGGCGGTGAGCAATGATGAGAGTGGTTCGACCCTGTAGAAAAGTCTCGAGGGCCTTATGTAACTTTTCTTCGGTGGTGGTGTCCAGGGCTGAAGTGGCTTCATCCAGTATAACCACTTTAGGGTTGGTTAATATCATGCGTGCTATGGCCAGGCGCTGACGTTGGCCTCCGGATAGTCGAATGCCATTTCTACCAACGATGGTATCCAGTTTGTTTTTCTGTTCCAGAATGGTTGTTTTAAGCTGGGCTATTTCTAATGCCTGCCATAATTTTTGCTCTTCTATCTCCCGTCCCATGGTCAGGTTGTTGCGGATAGTGTCGTTAAACAAAGCCGGTTGTTGCAAAACGGTGGCAATATTTTCTCGGACGGTGGATAAACCAATTTCGGTGATGGGTACATCGTTGAAATAAATCTGCCCTGTGGATGCTGGATAGAGTCCGAGTAAAACCTGGATCATGGTTGATTTTCCACCACCACTGGCACCCACCAGGGCTATTTTCTGACCGGGCTGAATGGTCAGTGAAACGCCATTAAGAATGGGCTCACCTTTATTGTAGGAAAAGTGAATGTCTTCAATTTTTACAGATGCGGTAGTGTGATTTTCAAATGGATTGATTTGCTGTTCATAAACAGGTTCTTTTTGCAGCTTAAGTAAACGGTTAAGGCGGGTGAGCGCAGCATTGGCAGAAAAATAACTGTATTGAATAGACAGTATTTCCTGTACCGGCGTCATCATAAACCACAGGTAGGCATATACTGCGAACATCTGACCGATACTGAGGCTGGAAAAAATAACCATCAGCATACTGACTGCCCTGAATACTTCGAAACCCATCAGGAAGATGAAGAAAGACAGGCGATTAGCGGCATCGCTTTTCCAGCTGAAATTCGCCGAACTTTGTTTTACCCCGCGGGCTTTATCGATGACTCGTAAAAGGTAATGACGTTCGCGATTACCGGCACGTATCTGCTGAATGGCATCCAGCGTTTCGGTGAGTGATTGCTGGAAAATTTCGACTGCAGAATTTTCACGTTTCTTGAGCTCTTTTACCTTTTTACCCAGCACCGTGGTGAAGTAGATAACAATCGGGTTCATGATCAGAATAAACAGTGCAAGCTGCCAGTGTATCAATAATAAAGTGATTGCCACGCCAATGACGATCAGGATAGCGACCAGAAATTTGCTCAATGCACTACCGATGAAATTATCGATAGTGTCAATATCGGTGACCAGGTGCGAAGCCACTGCGCCACTACCGATGGTTTCATATTCGGCCATTGAAATGGTTTGCAGCAATTGTAGAAAATTGGTGCGTAATTTAAAGGTAATATCTTTCGCAATCAGGGTGAATTCACGTGTTTGCCAGACGGATAACAGGGTGCCGATGAAGCGTAAAATCATGGTGACCATCATGACACTGATAATAGTGAGCATGGGCCCGTGCCAGTTAGCCGGGAATATGACATTGATGGTTTCCACCATGAAACCAGGTTTGTCGAGTAAAACTTCATCAACCAGTAGTGGCATCAATATGGGCACCGGAACCAGAATGACTGCCGCTAAAATGGCGATAAGGTGAGCCTGGATGAGAATGTTCTTGTGCTGTTTTGCCAGCGAAAAAATATTCTGCCAGCTAATGCTGTCTATCGGTGGTTGGTTTGTATCTGTGGTCACGCTACTGGAAAGAGCTCTCGTTGATTTTAAAAAAGGATAGTGGCAGCTTTTGACAGGTCAAACAAGTGATACAAATTATTCTTAACTTTGATTTCAGGCAGTTTTGATTTTAGAATGCCTAGTCAAAATTATAATCGTATATTAATTTCGAATCGAAAAACAAGAGCAAATTACTCCAGGGGAGAACAACTATGAAATCAAAACTACTTTACAGCAGTGTCGTTGCTTTATCGGTGCTGATGGCAGCACCTGTTTCAGCGGCAGTCAAAATCGGCATGATCACCACGTTAACCACGAAGGCGGGTTACCTGGGAGAAGATATTCGAGATGGTTTTAAGCTGGCGATTGAGCAGGGCGGTGGAAAGCTGGGTAATGTTGATGTTGAGCTGATGGTTGAAGACGATGGTCGTAAACCGGGTAAAGGCCGTCAGATTGCCGAGCGTTATATCAAGAGTGATAAAGTCAAGATTATGACCGGCATTGTATTTTCAAATGTGGCGATGGCGGTAGTGCCTAAAGTTGTTAAAGATAATGTTTTTTATATCAGTCCAAATGCCGGCCCTTCTGCGTTAGCGGGAAAAGGTTGTCATGAAAATTATTTCAATGCAGCCTGGCAGAACGATAACCTGCATGAAGTGATGGGGCAATACGTGACCGATGCTGGTTTTAAGTCGGCTTATATTCTGGCTCCAAATTACCCGGCCGGTAAAGATGCGCTGGCAGGCTTCAAGCGTTTTTATAAAGGTAAGGTTGTGGGTGAAGTCTATACCAAGCTGGGACAGTCCGATTATGCGGCTGAGTTGGCGAATCTTAGATCGACCAAACCTGATGCGGTATTTTTCTTCCTTCCCGGAGGCATGGGCATTAACTTCCTGAAGCAATACTCTCAGGCCGGGCTGAATAAAACCACGCCTGTTTTTGGTCCTGCATTCTCTTTTGATGCGCGTATCCTGAAAGCGGTAGGTGATGCCGCGGTTGGTGTTCACAACGGGTCTCAGTGGAACTTTGATCTGGACAATGCGACCAATAAACAATTTGTGTCAGCCTTCAAAGAAAAATACGGACGTATGCCCACACTCTATGCCAGTCAGGGTTACGACACGGCTAATCTCATTGGCAGTGCGTTAAAAGCCACCGGTGGTGAGCCACAGAATATGGTTGATTTTCGCAAAGCTTTAGAAAAAGCTAATTTTGATTCGGTGCGTGGTAACTTCCGTTTTGGTAATAACCATCATCCTGTGCAAGATCTTTATGTTCGTGAAGTGGTGAAAGATTCAACGGGTATTCACAATAAAACCGTGAAGAAAGTCTTTTCAAATCATCAGGATGCTTATGCCGGTAGTTGCAATCTGTAGACGGTGCAATGCGCTTCAACTTTGATGGTGCTTACAACTTAACCTGTTATTTATAATGCTGTTATTCATTGAACAGGTTTTAAACGGCCTGCAACTGGGTTTTATGCTGTTTCTGTTGTCGGCGGGTTTGACGCTGGTGTTTGGCGTGATGAACCTGATCAACCTGGCACATGGCTCTTTTTACATGGTGGGTGCTTACGTGGCAGCCACGGTCATGCAGGCCAGTGACAGTTTTGTACTGGCCTTGCTGGTAGCCCTGTTTACCGCTGGTCTGTGTGGCTTTCTGGTCGAAGTCATCGTGTTGCGTCATCTGTATAAACGTGATCATCTGGATCAGGTGCTGGCAACCTTCGGACTGATTCTGTTTTTTAATGAAGGGACCCGCATGATCTGGGGTCGTCAGCCTTTATTCATGCAGGTGCCTGAATTATTAAGCGGTAGTGTCGAGATCCTGCCGGGTATTCCCTATCCTGTTTATCGCCTCGTCATTATTGCTATTGGGTTAGCGGTGGCTATAGGTTTATATCTGTTAATCAATCACACTCGGCTCGGCATGCGAATTCGTGCCGGAGCCAGTAATCGAAGCATGATTGCAGCGCTGGGGGTCAATATTCGCTGGTTGTATAGCCTGGTTTTTGCTTTAGGTGCGCTGCTTGCCGGTTTCGCTGGAGTGATGGCTGCACCGGTTTTTGCAGTGGAATCGGGCATGGGTGAAAGTATTTTAATCCTGACTTTTGTGGTCATAGTGATTGGCGGAATTGGCTCGGTTAAGGGAGCCTTATTGGGTGCATTACTGGTTGGCCTGGTGGATACTCTGGGGCGTGCATTCCTGCCAGATCTGTTGCAAATGTTTATCAGTAGCGGTGCCAATAGCATTGCCGCCTCGCTGTCATCGATGGGGATTTACCTGCTAATGGCGGTTATTCTGGCATTCAAACCTCGAGGGTTATTTCCTGCTTAAAAGAATATTTACCGTAGACAATGCAGAGATACGCAAAGGTATTTTGAAGTATTTTTATACTACAGTATGAAATACTTTTTTGGTTGCCATTTTTTAAATGCTGTTTGTTTTCCTCTACGAACCTTTGTGTCCTCTGTGGTTAAAATGTTTTTGAATTTATTTTGAATATGAACCGAAAGTTTATTTTTTTATTGTCATCGATGATAGTTTTGATACTGCTGCCCTTTGTGGCTGAAGCGGTGGATGAAAGCTATGTTATTTCAAGTATGACCCGAATCATGATTTTTGCGATGGCTGCAGTCAGTCTTGATTTAATTGTGGGTTATGGGGCCATGGTCAGTTTCGGGCATGCTGCCTTTGTCGGTCTGGGGGCTTACGTGGCTGCTATTTTAAGTTTTCATATCAATGACGGTAGTGCTGTTTTTAATTTCC
This sequence comes from Gammaproteobacteria bacterium, assembly GCA_024225395.1. GTDB lineage: Bacteria > Pseudomonadota > Gammaproteobacteria > JACNJF01. Next base: position 52,224 of record JAAEMR010000186.1, on the reverse strand, counting down.
CTTTCAGTTTTGATGGTAGCAATAATTTATTCTTGATTTTGATCGTGGCGATATTTGTTGCAGCTATAGTCGCGGCTTTAACCGGTTTGATCAGCCTGCGTACTCATGGAATTCATTTTATTATGATCACGCTGGCTTTCGCACAAATGTTGTATTACCTGTTTATTTCACTGGATACTTACGGCGGTGAAGATGGTCTGTTGATGCCGGGCAGGAACCAGGTTCCTTTTATCGATACGGCGGATGATTTTACATTCTATTACCTGTGCCTGTTGATCCTGGTGGTGTATATATTTCTATCCAGACGCCTGGTTAACTCCCAGTTCGGCCGTGTTATTCGTGGCTGTAAACTGAATGAAAAACGTATGCAGTCATTAGGTTTTAATACTTACTGGTATCGTCTGACGGCTTATATTATTGCTGCGACCGGTGCCGCGGTTGCTGGAGTTCTGCTCGCCAATAAAACTGAATTTGTCGATCCCGGATTATTTTCGTGGCACTTATCGGGTGAGTTGCTGGTGATGGTGATTCTGGGTGGACTGGGCAGTATTTATGGTGCTGTCATCGGGGCGTTTGTTTACCTGTTGCTGGAGCAGGTATTGTCGGCATATACCGAACACTGGATGTTTTTCCTCGGACCGTTTTTAATTTTGGTAGTGATTTATGCGCGTCATGGCATCTATGGGGTTTTACAAAACAAGGTGTTGAGCAATGACTGAAGTTGTTCTGCACACAGAAAACCTGTGTAAAAATTATGCCGGGCTGGCTGCTAATACCAATGTAAATCTACAGCTGATCAAAGGTGAAATTCACGCGTTGATTGGCCCCAATGGTGCGGGTAAGTCGACTGCAATTGCGCAGTTATCCGGTGAGCTTTCCCCGAGTAGCGGCAGTGTTTATTTTAATGGGGCTGAAGTTACCGATAAGCCTGTTTTTGACCGGGCAACAATGGGTATATCAAGGTCGTTCCAGGTAACGTCGGTGTTTGATGAAATGACCGTGCTGGAAAATCTGGCTCTGGCGGTTCAGGCACACCAGGGGCACAGTTATTTTTTCTGGGCAGCGATTAATAAAAATAGAAAACTCAATCAACAGGCCTGTGAACTGGCCAGTCAGTTTGGGCTGGAACAGCATCAGAAATTGCTTGCAGGAGCATTGGCGCATGGTGAAAAGCGGCAGCTTGAAGTGGCCATGACACTGGCGGGCAATCCGCAGGTTCTATTGCTGGATGAACCGATGGCAGGTATCGGGCCGGGTGGTTCTAAAGAATTAACCCAACTGCTGGATGGTTTGCGGGGGCGATATAGCATATTGCTGGTAGAGCACGATATGGATGCGGTGTTTGCACTGGCTGATCGCATTTCGGTGCTGGTGTACGGTGAAATTATTGCAACAGGCACGGTGGATGAAATTCGCAATAATGAAAAGGTTCAGCAAGCCTACCTGGGACATTCGGAAAACTGATGTTAACACTCTCCAATATTCATGCCGGTTATAACTCCAGTGAAGTGTTGTGTGGAATCTCTTTACAGTTGAATGAGGGTGAAGTGGTTACCTTACTGGGTCGCAATGGAATGGGAAAGAGCACGACTATCAATTGCATAACGGGTTTGCTGAAAACTCGAAGTGGCTCAATCGAGTTTAACGGGGTTAGATTGAATGATCTACAGTCGTATCAGGTTGCTCGTTTAGGGGTTGGACTGGTTCCCGAAGAGCGGCATATTTTTTCCAATTTAACGGTGACAGAAAATTTACAGGTTGCAGCGGCTAATTATTCGGTTTCGTCCTCTCCGTGGACTCTGCAAAGCATTTACAAATTATTTCCGCGATTGCAGGAACGACGTCGACATGCCGGTAATCAACTCTCCGGTGGTGAGCAACAGATGCTGGCGATAGGCCGCGCGTTAATGATCAATCCAGAATTATTAATTCTGGATGAAGCAACTGAAGGTCTTGCGCCGTTGATCTGCGATGAAATTTGGAGTGTGGTACGGCAATTAAAGCAACAGGGTTTGTCGATATTGATCGTGGATAAAAACCTGCACACTTTGCTGAATATTGCAGATCGATATTACATGATGGAAAAAGGCCAGGTGGTGGCATCTGGTTCGGCTCATGAACTGGCTGGTGATTTTGAACTTCAGGCCCGGTACCTGGGAGTGTAATGTGACCGGATTGATCAACGATCATTTGGAACAGCAATACAATAACCGCGCAGCCGTTGCCGATTTTGCTGATTATCTAAATAGCTGGTTATCACGCAGTGACACATTCAGGGCTGCTGCAAAGGGTGTTTTGAATATCCCGTATGGAAAGTCAAAGCGTCAGCTACTGGATATATTTCCACTGGAAACTTCGCGGAAAAGCCCGGTACATGTTTTTATTCACGGCGGATACTGGCAGGCTCTAGATAAAGATTCATTCAGTTTTATGGCTGAAGCCTTTAACCAGCAGGCTGAGTGCGCGGTAATTATCAATTATGATCTTTGCCCGGCCGTTAATCTGATCGACATTATTCAACAGCTGAAGCAGGCGATGTTATGGATTTGTGACAATATAGCCGACTATGGTGGTGACCCCCGGCAAATACAAATTACCGGTCATTCTGCCGGAGCACATTTGCTGGCGACCTTGTTGACGACTGACTGGTCTGAATTAGGGTTAGACAGTTATCCTTTTCAGCGTTTGAATGCGCTCAGTGGTCTGTATGATATGCAGCCGTTGCTGCAAACCAGTGTTAACAAAGCGTTGTCACTGGACCAGATGACTGCAAAGTGGTGCAGTCCATTATTCAGCCAGTTATGGAATCCTTCAAAATCTATATCGCTTAACCTGATGGTTGGAGAGCTGGAAAGCGGTGAATATAAAAAACAATCTCAGCAATTAATCAATAGCTGGCAGGATCAACTGGATATGTCTTATTTACACTTACCTGCTACTCATCACTTTTCTATATTAGATAAATTTCTAGGTTCTAATATCTGGAAATCAACATAAGAGAACGTTAATATATCGCGTTGGTCGCTTTCTCTGTCAATAAACACTGTTTTTTTACAGATAAAAAGAGGATCATGAGTTATCTAATCTGTATTTTCCGGTTTCAGTTGAGGATTAAAAAATGAAAATAGTTATCCCTAAAGAAATTAAGACGGGTGAAAAGCGCGTCGCTACCACTCCAGATATAACTGAAAAACTGGTTAAAAAAGGTTTTAGAGTTTTAGTTGAACGTGATGCAGGACTGGAAGCCAGTTTCTCTGATGAAGCCTACGTTGATGCGGGTGCTGAAATTATCAGTGAAAGCAAAGAGCTTTATGCACTTGCAGATATTATTCTCAAGGTACGTGCTCCGCAAGACAATTGCGATACTAATATCCATGAACTGGATCTCATGCCTAAAGGCTGCTTGCTCATCTGTTTTATCTGGCCAGCTCAAAATGCTGAACTGTTACAGGCTTTGGCTGATAAAGGCATTGATGCGATGGCGATGGATTCTGTGCCACGAATTTCACGCGCACAGAAACTCGATGCTTTAAGTTCGATGGCGAATATTGCCGGATATAGAGCGGTCGTTGAAGCATCCAATCATTTTGGTCGTTTTTTCTCGGGTCAGATAACCGCTGCGGGTAAGGTGCCTCCCGCTAAGGTAATGGTTATTGGCGCGGGTGTTGCCGGGCTTGCGGCGATTGGAACGGCGAAGTCACTGGGCGCTATCGTGCGAGCTTTTGATACCCGACCCGAAGTGAAAGATCAAATTCTCAGCATGGATGCGGAATTCCTGGAAATGGATTTTGAAGAAGATGGTAGCGGCGAAGGTGGCTACGCTAAACAGATGAGCCAGGCTTTTATCGATGCGGAAATGGCATTGTTTGCTGAGCAGGCCAGGGATGTCGATATCATTATTACAACCGCGCTTATTCCCGGTAAGCCAGCGCCTAAACTGATTACCACTGAGATGGTTAAATCGATGAAACACGGTAGTGTCATTGTCGATCTGGCAGCGGAGCAGGGTGGCAACTGTGAGCTGACCAAACCTCACCGGATAGCAGAGCAACACGGTGTGAAGATTGTTGGTTTTACCGATATGCCCAGTCGTTTACCGGCTCAGGCAAGCCAGTTATATTCATCCAACCTGTTGAACATGCTGGATGAACTGGTCAAAGATGTTAAGGCTCCACTGGCGCTGGATATGAATGATGAAGTGATTCGTGGTGCGACTGTCGTTAATGCCGGTGAAATAACCTGGCCACCTCCAGTCATTGACGTTGCAGCAAGGCAACCGGCTTATAGTGAACAATCTGTGCCGGATGTTCATGTAACCATCGATGAGGATGAAGCAACTTCTGGTCTGAAGAAAGTACTGTCAACGTTGTTACCTGTCGCGTTTGGTGCTTTATTGCTGTTTGGTATGGGCGCTTTTGCCCCGCCATCATTTATGGGGCATTTCACCGTTTTTATCCTGTCCTGTTTTATCGGTTATATGGTGATCTGGAATGTTTCACCGTCGTTGCACACCCCCTTAATGAGTGTCACCAATGCGATCAGCAGTATTATCATTATCGGTGCGCTGATCCAGGTTTCATCGCAGAGTAGTTTGATCACTATTTTGTCCGCGGTTGCGATATTAATCGCTTCGATCAATATCGTGGGTGGCTTTGCGGTTACTCAACGTATGCTGAAAATGTTTGGAGAGTAGAGATGTCAGAAGGTTTGGTTAATTCTATTTATCTGGGTGCTGCTATTATGTTTATTCTGGCACTGAGTGGCCTGAGTAGTAATGAAAATGCGCGGCGTGGAAACCTGTATGGCATGCTGGGTATGGGACTGGCGATTATTGCCACGGTATTCAGTGACGCTGTCACAAACTACTGGGTTATCCTGATCTGTATGACGCTGGGTTCTGTGCTGGGGTTAATACTGGCTCGCCGGGTCAAAATGACTCAAATGCCGCAACTGGTGGCTATACTTCACAGTCTGGTGGGTCTGGCAGCGATGAGCGTCGGTTATGCCACTTACCTGGACCCTGAAATACATTTACTGGGTGCGGAAAAAACCATTCATGATATTGAGGTTTACCTGGGTATCTATATTGGTGGTATGACCTTTTCAGGTTCTGTCATTGCATTCGGTAAACTCAGTGCAATGATAAATAGCCGGCCTGTACTGTTACCGGCAAGGCATCTGCTCAACCTGATTATGCTTTTTGTGGTGGTGTATTACGGGTTTGAATTTGTTAACGCTGAGAATTTGAGTGACGCCACTATTCCATTAATAGTATTGACCGTTATTGCGCTGGTATTTGGCGTACACATGGTGATCGCAATTGGCGGAGCCGATATGCCGGTGGTTATTTCAATGTTGAACAGTTATTCCGGCTGGGCTGCGGCAGCGACCGGTTTTATGTTGTCAAATGATCTGCTGATTGTGACTGGAGCGCTGGTCGGTAGTAGTGGCGCGATCCTCAGTTACATCATGTGTACCGCGATGAATCGAAATTTTTTCAGTGTTATTGCAGGAGGATTCGGTAAACCCGATGTGACTTCCAGTGGTTCGACAGCAGTGGCGGGTGAAGCTGTTGCCACGTCGATTGAAGAAGTTGCTCAACTATTAAGCAGTGCCAAAAAAGTAATGATAGTGCCCGGTTATGGTATGGCCATGGCTCAGGCTCAACGTGCAGTTTCTGATGTTTCCCGAATATTGATGGGAAAAGGTGTCAATGTCATCTTTGGGATTCACCCTGTTGCCGGTCGTATGCCGGGGCATATGAATGTACTGCTGGCAGAAGCCAAGGTGCCCTATGATGTGGTATTCGAAATGGATGAAGTGAATGATGATTTTCCAAACGTTGATGTGACGCTGGTGATCGGTGCCAATGACACGGTGAATCCTGCGGCACTGGATGATCCGGGTAGTCCGATTTCCGGTATGCCGGTCCTTGAAGTGTGGAAAAGCAAAATGACGGTGGTATTGAAACGCAGCATGGCTACCGGTTATGCCGGTGTCGATAATCCGTTATTTTATAAAGACAATACGCGCATGCTGTTTGGCGATGCCAAGTCAAATATGGATGATCTGGTTAAGGTGTTGGGTTGATCTTCGTTTGTTAAAATGGTGCGCATTGCACACCATTTTTCAGAGAGGGTAACCAGATTATTGAGCTTTATCTACACTTCGCCTGTCCCCACCCAAACTTAACGCCATCAAAATAAAAGCAACCGCTGCTTTCCTGGCTACAATCCTGATATTTGAAACTGTGTTGACTTCCATCGGCATTGAACAGGGTGATACGGCCATTCATTTTGTCACCATTAATTGTCCATTTGCCACTATTTCCGCTCTGGTTTGCTGTTCCCCAGGATCCACCTCCAGAGAGGCCTCCAGAATACCCTGATTCAGAGCTTCTGTTGAATCGTCCATCCGGGCAGAGTGTCAAGCTATTTGAAGAGCCACCGTGTGAGCCGTATCCACCCCCTGAAAAGCTAAAATATGAGCCTGCCATATATCTTTGTAAATTGGGATCATTGGGTCCGGATGCTGTTGCGTTTCCTGCTGTTCCCTTGCCGGATATTGTATTCATCAAATCCTGTATGCCATCTTTGGCATAATTCATATTTCCGCTTTTGGCAGAGAGATCAATGTCCAGACGGATATCTTTTTTCTTCAGCATGACTTCCCGGGTAATTTCGCCCGAGATTAGCCTGTAGTATCCGGGGTTCAGATTTTTAAATTTGTACTTACCAAAGAAATTCGTTTGAACGATATCAACCACCTGACCAGTGGAGCCCTGTATCAATTTTACAGTGGCACCACTTGCCGGCATGGTCGAGCTTTGTCCAACAAAACCGTGAATTTTTAAGCCTGTTCCTGCGAGGGCGTTAGTCACCGTTAAAACACAGAGAAGGAAAATGAAAATGACTGAATTAAAAGAGTAAAAATGTTTCATGATTTAGCCCTTTAGCAGTGAATAGTAAAGCTCTTAATTATTCTAATAGGAAGGACCATAAGTTAAATGAGGTAACTCAAAAAATGGAAAGATATTTCAGGTATTACTGCTGATATGGCTGCCTTAAGATAGATCAGCCAGGCACTGTCGCTATAAAATTACTGCGGGAATCGTGAGTGGAAGACCCTGAGCAGATTTCTCTGTTAGCGGTAAAATATCGGTACCTGGCCACAATCCGCTAACAAGACTTTCAGCGTATTCATTCAACCCGGCCTGTAACATAGAATCATAAGATTTTTGTACCGGATAAGACAGTCTGTGCCAGCTTATCTCTACAGTGTTTTTAGTTGGATGGAGCAATAAATACCAGCCCTGTTGAGTCCCGTCATTAGCGGGTAAACCGATGACGCCTGCATTTAACCAGTGCTTGTTGCCAAGCTGCTGACCAAAAGGTAAACCGCAGTGACCGCCTATAATGCAGTCAATATTCAACTTATCAAACTGTTGCTGTTTTAGTGTTGGCTCAGTTGAAGCGAAAATGAACTGATTAACCTGGTCAACCCCTCCGTGGATAACGCGGAATTTTTTTCCTCCGCAGGTGAACTCAATAGCTGGAGGTAAGGTCGACATCCATTCTCTGGTGTTGTTACTAATGTTTTGTTGGGCATAGCTGTACCATTTTTCAGATAAAACGGAACACAGCATGTTGTGTTCAAATCCGCATCCACAATCATTGCTGTCGGAAGCCAGTGATTCTTCACAGTTTCCCATCACTACTGACATTCCTGAATTCAAAATCAGCTGGCTGGTTTGCTCGGGTTCTGCGCAATAGGCGACGATATCGCCAGTGCATATGATGTGAGAGGGTTTGATCTCCAGAGAATTAGCTTGTTCGAGTAAAGACTCGGTGGCAGCAAGATTGCTGTAAGGACCACCAAAAATCAGCAGGTCGGATTTAATGTCTCCGAGGTCAGGGATGGTCACTTTCATCAGGCAGTATTGTGTGCCAGTTTTACCGGTGATGACATGGTTTTACCGCCGATCCAGAACAATAGGCATCCACCGATCAGCACTGTCATTGAGATAAACAGCAGCTTGGTGTATTTGTGATAATCGCCCATCAGGGTTGAATAAGCCGATGACTCGGTAAAGTACAAAGCTGCTCCTACGATTGCCAGCATAAAACTACCGAGGTAACTCCATACCGGGATGTCGTTACGACCACCCCATAGTGAAAAGAAAATCACTGGTGCCAGGTACATTGAAGCCGTTCCACTCACTGCCACAGCACTGAATAAATCTTCATTACCCAGGAATACCATGAGCAATCCCAGCAGCATAAATACGGACATGACGATGCGTCCCTTGCGAATATCAGGGTCAACAAGTTGCATATCAACAACCATTAATTTAGCAGAGCTGGATAGTGTGCTGTCGAGGGTTGACATGGCTGAGATAATCAGTGTGGCACTGATTAATAACATTGGTATTTCTCCGAGTAAACGGGTCAAAGTATCATTCATGCCTTCACCGGTGATGGCATTAGCACCGGCAAAAATTCCCAGGCTGCCAAATCCGATAATACAGATAATGCTGATCCAGGCGGCATGGTAAAAACTGCGCCTGGTGGTTGATCTGTCTGCCAGAAAACCCCGATCCATCATCACAGGGTCGTGCATGGGATAACTCCATACCTGCAATAATGCGACGGCTAACAAAACCGGGCCGGGTTCATTGAAGTTGAAAGGTTTGAAGCCCAGGTCGGCTAAAGAAAAACTATCCCCGGCTATGACAAATACCATCAATACGACCAGTGTGACCATAAAAATGACCATTTGCATGACATCGGTTCGCAGTGAAGCACTTAACCCGCCGGCCATGGAATAAACCAGCGTGACCACTGCAAATACGATGATACTGATGCTGTAAACATCACTGCCGACGGCACCGAATAAGATGCCTATTACCAGTAGATTGGCGAAGACTTCACTGATCAGGCGTAATCCTATTACAAAGTTATAACAGCTTGTGCCAGCTTGACCAAAACGATCGTGTAGAAACCCCTGTACATTGTTGAACCCATGAGTGAACCTGAGGCTGTCGATAATGGCTGCCCCGGTAATAAAGGAAAGATAATACGCGGCATAGGCCAGTGTACCCCACAACCCATAATAAAAACCCAGAATAGCGGCGTTCATTAGAGAGCGTGCAAATATCCAGGTTGTCACCTGAGAGAAAATCAGGGTAATTAAGCTCGGTTGATAACCGCTGACAGAAGTCCCCTGGAAAAAGCTGGATTCAGATTTTGTGGCTGGAGATAACAGGATGGAAGCCAGTGCAACCAGGCCGGTAAAAACAGCAAGTTCAGTGATCAAGGTAATTTCTCCAGTGGTTGTATTATTATTTTTATGGAACAGTAGACAGTATAGTTATTCAACAAGTTCATCATAAATGGGTGGTAACAATGCTCAGCTATAGAGGTTGTTGTGATTAAGGTTTGATGAAGGTGTCTATTTTGCCATCCAGTTAATAATAAACTGACAAATTTCATCAGGGTTATTTATGTCTAACAGGGGTAGATGAATATCCAGTTTTTCATCACTGGCAACGGCAATAATGTTTTCTTCCTGAGGGTGTAAAAAAGGTTTTTTGCGTGAAGGCCGATGCAATTCAATGCGGGTCAGTTTTGTCTCATGACGGAAACCTTCTACCAGAACCAGGTCAATGGTTGATAAATCCAGCTTTTTGAGTTCATTAAATAATTCGGGTTCCTGGTGAGGTTCGTTTTCGGTTATTAAGGCACTTCGATATTTTGAAGTCAGTAATGTCTGGCTGGAACCGGCGTGATGCAGCTCATAACTATCTTTTCCCGGCTGGTCGATTTCAAAGTCATGATGTGAGTGTTTAATGATAGCTAGATGCAGACCCTGTTTTTTAAGTAAGGGTATGACCTGTTTCAGTAAAGTGGTTTTTCCGGTGCCACTGTAAGCGGCAAAACCAATCATTTTTGGGGTATCAGTTGTATGTTGTATCATCAACTGATTATATCGCTTTAAACAGACAAAAATACCCTTATTAATCTATCCCTACTATCGGGTATAAGCACATCCTTGTGCAAAAAAAGATCAATTATCGGATTTAAATGATAAATTTAATGATGCTTAGTGAATGCGTAATTCTACACGACGAATCTTGGCGCGACCTTCAGCTGTATCATTGATGGCAGCTGGTTCAGTTTGATCAAATCCTCTAGCGGTTAAACGGGAAGGATGTATTCCTTTTTCAATCAGGTAAGTTTTTACTGCCTGAGCTCGCTTTTGAGATAACTCCATGTTTTGTTGTTGATTGCCAACATTATCAGTATGTCCAGTATGAGCCAGTAACTGAGTTGATAAAAACATGCTGCTGGCAAGTAAAATAGTAGTAATAAAATATATCATGTTTGGCCTGTTGTGTTCTGAGAAAGATAAAGAAATAGATATTAACGTACTGATGTATAAAGATTATTTAAGAGTTTTTTCTGCTGTAACAAATTCACTTTTCCCTGTAATATTTTGTTACTTTCGAATTATTTTAAAATCTCATTTCCGGATTGTTACAGGGCCTGAGAGCCGTTTTCCACCATAAAGGGTTGCTATCTGACTTGAGCGTTTGATTATGATCGGAGTAACTGAATTGCCGGTGGTCTGTGTTGAGGAATCCCCAGCTACGATGACTGGCCGTGTGGATGAATAAAGTCCAGGCTTCCTGCCCTGGTTGCAAATTGATGCGATGGTATATTTTGCCACTGATATAATTCAAATTGCCAGCCTGAACCTGTCTCTTTATTAAACAGTATTTCTGCTCACTATCGCCCAGCCTTGTTTCATCATATTGCCCGCTTAATACCAGCGATAAAGCGGAACGCCAGGGGTGATTGTGTAAGGCCCTTCCCGGGTCACTGGCGACAAAGCGGTGTAAATAAATATGAATGCCAAAAGGCAGGCGCAGTAAATGGTATCGCTCCAGGTAAGGTTCCTGTTTCGGGCCACGAATTACTCTGCAGCGCAGGTAGGCACTCAATTTAAATAATAGGCGATTCATTAAACTCATGGTCGTAATCTCGTATTGAACAATCCTGTGCTATTATCCTGACCTTGTGGCTCATAGAGTGAGCCTCTAAAAAATAAATTAATGTTTTCTGAGATTTAAGTTTTATGGATCGTACCGAACGTTTTCACCTGATCGATCAAATGCTAAGCACCAGGAGGAGTGTAAATCGGCAGCAGTTTCTTGAGACACTTGAAATATCAGCCGCCACCTTTAAGCGTGACCTGGAGTACTTACGTGACCGGCTGGGAGCGCCTATAGTGTGGGATCATAACTTGCGTGGCTATTGTTACGAGCAGACAGCAAGCCAGTATCAGTTACCGGGTCTGTGGTTTAACACGAGTGAAATTCAGGCATTGCTCACCATGAATGCCTGGCTGGAAAATTTACAGCCGGGAATTTTGTCAGATCATATTAAGCCCCTGCAATCAAGAATTCGCGGGTTGCTGGAACGCGGTGATCACAGTGTGGAAGAAATTACCCGGCGAATTAGAATTCTCACTCAATCTCGACAGTCTAGCGCTAATGATTTTTTTCAGTTGATTTCGCAATCGTTGTTAACGCGTAAACGATTATCTATCAAACATTTTAACCGGCAGAAAGCGCAGCAAACGGTTCGTGAAATTTCACCCCAGCGCCTGACTTTTTATCGTGATAACTGGTATCTGGATAGCTGGTGTCACACGCGTAAAGCAATTCGTAGTTTTTCTGTCGATGCCCTTGAACAGGTTGAAATATTACCGTTGAAAGCTAAAACGGTAAGCGACAGAAACCTGGATAAGGAGCTGGGCAGTGGCTATGGAATATTTTCAGGGGTAGAAACAAAGCAGGCCGAGTTGCGCTTTAGTCCCGAGCGAGCACGTTGGGTCGCACAGGAGCAGTGGCATCCACAGCAGAAATCCCATTTTGATAAACAGGGTTTTTATTATCTGTCTATTCCTTACAGTCAGGAGCCTGAATTACTGATGGATATTTTGAAACACGGTGCGGATGTGTTGGTGCTGAAGCCTTCATCACTAAAAAATAGAGTGATTAAAACGCTTCAGGCTATGCAACAGAATTACGATATTTAACGATATTCTCCACTAAGGCACCAGGGACACGAAGAAGGTACAACCGTTTAACCGGAGGTTAAGTGCTTAATCAACGTATCAAATAATCATGCGAAAATTGTACTACTCAAAAATCAACTTCGTATTCGTGGTGAACAAATTAGCTTTCAAACTTCCTGAGTTTTTCTTCAGCAATTTTCCTTAACCTTTTTTCATGTTCCAGGGGACGGATAGCGAAGCGCTGGAAAAAAAACCAGATGTTGATAATAACCAGTATAGTTGCCCCCAGGTTAACCAGTAAAAACTGTAGCTTTAGTTCTTCCAGCATATTATCTATCTCAATGCTGTCACTGGTTAGAGTTATGGTGTAAATGCCGTCATGCAGGGTCAGGGTGTTAGTGCTTGTAATGGTGTCCCCTTCGGCTGCCTTTCGTCTCTGGTACTGGCTTAGTGCAAATCCATTCTGGTTTTCAAGTGTTAATCTCACTGCTTTTTTGTAGTCCAGCCCCCAGGTATTAAAGAACCATTCAATCAAAGCGTAATTTTGTGTAATTAGAGCCTCCCGTGCCAACTGTGAAAGCAGTTTGATATCCGTTTGTTGTGTTTTCTTAAAATCATCAAGATAGCTCGCGCGTTGTTTCTGGTATATGAAAATATTGCCCAGAACCAGAAATATTGTAAATAACAGGGCAAGGCTGAAAAGCGCTAGTCGTGGGAATGTTTTATTCACGGGTTGCGTCCTTTCTATTGTTTGAGGTTGATGAGCAAAGGTGAAATGAGCGTGCGCAATTCATCATATTCTTCAATCTGAGCAGGGATGATGGCAGTCGTACCTTTTTTAATATTTTGTAAAATCGAAGTTGCGCCAGCCTGTTTGTGCAGGTTATGTAACAATCGGCTTAATGTATCAACTTTTTCCTGTGGCAGTCCCTGTCGGGCCACGAACAGATGGGTCGGAATATCCGGTGACCAGCGTATGGCTTTTAATCCGCGTGATTCATGCTCTCTAAACACTTCTTCCTTAACGCCACCGGCATCATGTTTTCCCAGCAATACTGAAAGAGCGACATTATGATGGTTTTTCAAATTTGAATAATCACTCAGGTCGTTCAGTTGAATACCCGCGTCGTTTAACAAGCGCAATGGCAGAAGGCTGCTTAAGGTAGAATTTGGGTCACCAAAAGCAAATTGCTTTCCTTTGAGGTCGCTAAGAGAGTTAATGCTGCTATCTTTACGAGCAATAATGGCACCGTGAAATGAGGATTGTCCAGAGAAACTCAGTCTGCCAAGTGGGGGGAAATCATTTTTTTCCTGAGTGAGTTTAATTAAAAGTGCAGGGCCTAAAAATGCAAAATCTACTTTTCCGTGTTTTATGGCCTGGACATGATCATTATAATCACTGCCCACCCGAATCAGGATTTTTTGCCCCAGTTGAGAACCCAGGTAATCCATCAAAGGAGTGAATCTTTCTACTAATATACTGGCATTCAGGTATGGATGTACGCCAAAGATCAGCTCCCCTTTTTTACCATCCGTAGCCTGTGTAGAGAATGATAAAAACTGAACAAGAAAAATGAACAAAATTTTTAATTTAATATGACGCATTTTATCTAACCTGATTCAACTGTGTTTTTTAGGTTCTACTGCTGACCTGAGATGCTGTTAAACATCAGCTGAAATTATAACCTGCAGTTGAGTTGGTTGGAATGAGCTACAGGCACTAATATAAGATCAATTCTGACAATTTTTTATAACGGTTTGATTAAAGACTTTAGCAGTTACTGGATATAAAGGTTTTCCCGGTTTGATAAAAATGATGCCGATTAATCAGCTTAACGGGTATTCAGCATCAAGGCTTCATCCATTCCAGCTTCATTGGCTTCAGAGAGATGGTTGACGGTTATATTGATCATTTTCTTTATTCGGTTGGTGAATAGGGAAGTCTGGTTAATTTTTCCTGGTTAGTGGTTTCTGGTCTGCTGTTAGTGGTACAACCACTGATAATCTTCAAATTACAATGCAAAAGGGAAGTTTTGAGTTGATCAGCTGAGTCATCCGATATTATTGCTATATTAATGATGGCTAATATACTATTGTTGTCAATTATATCGCTATACTAATATATGCTAGTTTATCTTTTAACGGATTATTGGGTTTATGGTTAAAAAGCTGCTGAATCTTTCCTACAGCTATCCAAAGACAATCATATTGTTACTGATTGCGCTTACCGTTTCGGTTGCGCCCATGTTGCCGCGCCTGCAATTTGATATTTCAGCCCAAAGCCTGATGGTGAAATCGGATCCTGACTGGATTTCCTACCAGAAGTCGTTGTTAGATTTTGGTTCTGACTCGGCCATTATCGTGGTGATGTCGGATGATCAGCTTTTTAGTCCGGATAAGCTGCTGCTAATTAAAAAATCCCTGCGAAAATTAAAACAGCTGGAATTTGTCAAAGGTACTAGCAGTTTATTCAATGTTCCTAATGTTAAAGAAATAGAAGGCTATATTGAAACAAAACCATTTTTGCTGGAGTTTCCGCAAACAGAAGAACAGAAAAATCAATTATTAGACGATGCTCTTGCGAATGAGATGGTTGCCGGGAACCTGGTTTCTGATGATCGTAACACCATGGCTATCAACCTGTTTATTGATGATACAACCCATTATCCGGGGCGGGATAGTGAAATGATCAGGGCAATTAATGAGATCCTCAATCCGTTGAAAAATGAACTGGCGATTGTCTATCAAATGAGTGCGCCTTTTGTGAGGGAGGAAATTTCGCAGCAGATTCAGCTGGATTTGCTGAATATTCTTCCTGCAGCCCTGGTCGTGTTACTGGTGGTACTGGGGTTAAGCATGGGACGATTGAACTGTTCCATCGTGCCTTTGACTTCGGCCACTATCAGTATCGTGATGACCTTGTCATATATGGCTTTTATGGAAATTCCGATTAATGTACTCACGTCTATCATCCCCGCATTACTGATCATTATAGGATCCACAGAAGACGTTCACTTAATGGCTGAGTATCACAGTGGTATTCGTTCAGGTCTCAGTCGTGATGAAGCTGTTCAGCGATTACCTGTAAACCAGGGAATGGCAATATTACTGGCATTTATTACCACCTTTACAGGTTTCCTCTCGATAACGGTTAACAAGCTTGAATTATTACGCGAGTTCGGCTGGCTGGTTGCTTTTGGTCTACTGATTAATTTTATGGTGACTATCCTGTTTGTGCCTGCCTATTTACGTCTTTTTGGTGGTACCGGTGTTGGTTTAACAAATCGTAAAAACATCTTCCAGATTATGGCTAATGCGGTGTTTTCAGTGGTCATTCGGCTAAAGAAAACAACGCTGCTTTTTGTGCTGCTCATTGCCGGATATTTTGCCTGGGGCTCACAATATCTTCAGGTGAATAATAATACGCTGGCTTATTTTGCTGAAGATTCTGAAATTAGGTTACGTGCGGATCAGATTCATTCAAGCCTTGCCGGCATGCAGACCTTTTCAATTATCCTGGATTCATCAATAGAAGGTACTTTTCAGAAAGTTCGTTACCTGACTGACATTGAAAAAATTCAGCAATTCATTGCTGACCAGGGTGTATTTGATAAAACCACGTCGTTCGCAGATTTCATAAAACTGACCAATCAGGTTATGGAAGGAACTTCGGCACCGGAACTGCCGCTGGATGATGAAGTGGTCGGCGTGTATATGGAATTTGTCCAATTTGAATCCGTCAGCAGTTATGTTAATCCTGACTACAGCAGTGCCAGGATTCTAGTCAGGCATAATATTGGTTCTTCGAATGTGTTAAAGCAGGAATTTGAAAAAATTAGACAGTTTGTAGAGTATGATCTTAGGTCATCGTTGAAACTGGTTCTAACGGGTGAGTCGGTATTAAATAACAATGCAGCCGATGCGATGGCGATGGGCCAGATTCAATCCCTGATACTGATGGTTGGCGTTATTCTGTTTCTGGTTTCTTTGTTATTTGTTGATATAAGAGCCGGTTTGATTGCGCTGGTGCCGAATGTATTCCCGGTTATTGTTTTATTTGGCGTGATGGGCTATTTCAACATACCTTTAGATTCGGGTACCACCATGGTGGCCGTTATTGCTCTGGGTATCAGTGTGGATGATACGATCCATTTTCTCAGTCGCTATCATTTCTTTACCCGCGGCAATAACAACGTGGAAGAAGCGCTGCGTAAAACTATTCAGCATGAAGCGACCCCGATTATAACCACTTCACTCGCGCTGGCATTAGGTTTCTCTACGTTGATGTTATCCAGTTTTCAGCCGGTTGTTTATTTTGGTGCGTTGAGTGCACTGGTGATGGTTTTGGCGATGCTGTCTACTTTTATATTGACCCCGATTCTACTTTCCTTTACCAGGCTGGTGACGGTATGGGATATGTTATCGCTCAATCTGAAATCGGATGTACTAAGCAATAGCCGGATATTTAATGGACTGAAAAACTTTGAGATTAAGCAGGCCATTCTTTCGGGTACGATCAAAAATGTTTCAACTGGTGAAGTGATTATCGATCAGGGACTGGATGGAGAAGAGTTTTACGTGTTGTTAAAAGGGTCTGCGACGGCTACACATCGCGATGCTGATGGTTCTATTCATACTGTAGGTTACATGCAGGCAGGTGACTTATTTGGAGAAGTTGCCCAGTTGTCTCAACATGGCAGGCTGGCCCGGGTTACGGCTAAGGAGAGAACTCAGCTGCTGGAAATGAAGTGGGATAATATCAGGCGTCTTGGGCGCTTTCACCCAAGAATTGCTATGCGGCTTTACCATAATCTGGCCAAAATATTAAGCCAGCGTATTGCTATAAATACAGTAGAAAAAGACAGTCCTCATGATGAGTTGACGGGTGTTTTAACCAAACCTTTTCTTTGTGAAATGCTCAATCAGGCAGAGAGGCGCAGTAAACACTTTTCTGAGTCGATATCGTTGATATTACTGGATATAGATATAAAGCCACTGCATGATGAACTTCCAGTGGATTTGCATGATTCTATTGTTTTATCAATAACAGAAACTATTCAGAAAATTATTCGACCTGCGGATGTTTTAGCGCGTTGGGCGACCTGCAGTTTTATGATGCTACTACCCCGCACCATGTCTTCAGATGCCGTTGAACTGGCGGAAAAAATTAAAGTGACTATTGATAATGCTGAAATTACAACAAAGGCTAGAGTAGAAATTAATGCAGTTGTTACTGAAGTGCTGAATAGTGATAGCGGAAAGGGTGCGATTGAACGGCTTGAAAGCAACCTGCTGGAGTCTAAGCTGCATCAAAATAACTTTGGTATTTCAGTCACTTAAAGGCGGTAAATGAACCCTTAGTATTCTCTGTGCTGTTATTCAGATGTCAAAATGTCAAAAGCTTCCTGGTATTTTTGTAAGGTTTTTTGAAGAATGTCATGTGGAATTTCAGGGCCTGGAGCCGCTTTATTCCACTCCAGGGTTTCCAGATAATCGCGGATAAACTGTTTATCAAAACTGACTGGACTCTGGCCTACCTTGTATTCATCGAGTGGCCAGAAGCGGGAAGAATCGGGCGTTAAAACTTCATCCGATAACACCAGCTGGTTATTTTCATCAAGCCCGAATTCGAATTTAGTATCAGCGATGATGATGCCTCGTTGTAATGCATATTCTGCAGCCATTTTGTATAATGCTAAACTCACGTCACGCACCTGTTCAGCCAGCTCCTGTCCAATCAGTTTAACGGTTTCATCATACGAAATATTGATATCATGGTCGCCTGCATCGGCTTTTGATGACGGGGTATAAACAGCTTCGGGTAACTGTTCTGCAAGCTGTAATCCTTCAGGTAATTGAATGCCACAGATAGCACTGTTTGTCTGGTAATCTTTCCACCCCGAGCCAGTGATGTAACCTCTGACGATAGCTTCAACGGGAAGTGGTTTTAGTTTTTTAACGATGATAGAGCGGTTTTTCAATAACTGAAACTCATCTTCAGATAAATAATCGGCCAGATTCAGATCGGTTAAATGGTTGTTGATTAAATGCTTTGATTTATCAAACCAGAAGTTGGAGATTTGAGTGAGAATTTCTCCTTTTCCCGGTACTGGTTCGGGCATGATGACATCGAAGGCGGAAATTCTGTCGGTGGTCACAAACAGTAAGTGAGAATCATCTATTTGATATATATCGCGAACCTTTCCCCTGGCAAGCAAAGGTAAATGTTGTAAATTTGTTTGATAGACTGCCTGATTCATTTTGATCAAAATTGTAGGATAAAGAGGCAGGATTTTACTCTTTTTATAAGTGATTAAAACTGTTTATCACTGTAATTAGTGCTGTCACCTGAAGAAAGAGGTTATTTTAGCGTTCAAAACAGAGTAAAATATGCGGCTTTTTATTATTTGAACTGGAGAAAAATCATGACTAAACCTGTTGTCGCTGTTGTTATGGGAAGTGATAGTGACTGGCCAGTCATGAAGCTAGCGGTCGAAAAGCTGGAACAGTTTGACGTGCCTTATGTTGCAAAAGTAGTGTCGGCACACCGCACTCCGGATTTGCTTGCTGAATTTGGAAAATCTGCCAGAGAGAATGGTCTGGCCTGTATTATAGCCGGGGCAGGTGGTGCAGCTCATTTACCCGGTATGCTGGCAGCAAATACCAGTATTCCTGTATTGGGAGTTCCGGTTCCTTCGCGTTATTTAAAAGGTCAGGATAGTCTGTTGTCAATTGTACAAATGCCTAAAGGTATCCCGGTGGCTACATTTGCAATTGGTGAAGCGGGCGCAATCAATGCGGCATTATTTGCTGTTTCTATGCTGGCACGAGAAAATTCTAACATTGAAATAAAACTGAATGAATTTAGAGCTACTCAAACCGAGGGGGCTTTAAATATGGTTTTACCTCCTGAACAAGGTTAACTGATATGTCTGTTCTTCCTCCTTCTACGCTGGGTATTCTTGGTGGTGGTCAATTAGGCCGCATGTTTGTTACCGCTGCCAGAACCATGGGTTATGAAGTTATTGTACTGGATCCTGATGAGCATAGTCCGGCAGGTAGTCTGGCGACAGAACACTTGAATAGTGCATTTACGGATACTGCTGCACTCGATTATATGATTCAACACTGTGCTGTTATCACCACCGAATTTGAAAATATTCCGGTTCAGTCGCTAGAGTATTTAGCACGTTCACGGCCTGTTTTTCCCTCGGCTAAATCACTTTCTGTTGCGCAGAATCGTATCAAGGAAAAAACATTTATTAAGTCCCTGGGCTTAAGAACTTCACCATTTATAGCCATTGCATCAGACGATGATCTGGCTAAGCTGGATGGCTTTGAATTCCCCGCTATTCTAAAAACTGCTACCTTAGGTTATGACGGAAAAGGACAGGTCGTCTGTTTTAATGCCTCTGATGTCAAAAAGGCTTTTACGGAGATTAAGGTTGCCTGCGTTTTAGAGCAAAAAATTGATTTAGAAAAAGAAGTGTCGGTGGTGTTGTCGAGGGATCAGCATGGAAAAACCTTTGTCTTTCCAGTGGCTGAAAATCAACATGTGAATGGTATTTTAGATGTCAGTTTAGTGCCGGCAGATATATCAGATTCCCTGGCTGAAAAAGCGCTAAGCGTGGCTGGACAGATTGCTCAGGGTCTGGATTATTGTGGCGTGCTGGCAGTTGAGTTTTTTATCTCAACCACTGGAGAATTACTGGTCAATGAAATGGCTCCCAGGCCGCATAACTCGGGTCACTTTACACTGGATGCTTGTTACAGCTCGCAGTTCGAGCAACAGGTAAGAATGATTTGTGGTCTTCCATCGGGCAACTGTCAGTTACACACGCCAGTTGCTATGTTAAATTTGCTGGGAGATGTGTGGCCTGATTCGGGTGTTCCTGACTGGAATGCCGTGCTGGAAATGGATAAGTCCTTTTTGCATCTGTATGGAAAAAAAGAAGCCAGGCCGGGTAGAAAAATGGGACATATTAATTTTTTAGCTGAGAATTTAGATCAGGCAAAAAATAACCTCATAAAAATCAGCAATAGTTTGCATAATCAGAAGATTTAATGTGAATCAGAGCCCTATAAGATTTTTTAATTAGGATATAATTTTTAGAGCAAATTTTGCATATTTTTATTGGTTGATATATAACATCTGCTGTTAGTTGGCTGTTTTATCATTCTTTTTAATGAAATGGCTTTTATTACAATAAAGATGGTATGTAGCCATCAAACTTGGAGATTGAGAGATGAAAAAATTTATATTGGCAGCAGCAATAGCTGCAACAGTAGGTATTGCGTCCACAGCCAGCGCCCAATGGGGAAACCCATGGGGTAATAACAGTGGCTGGGGCAACAATAACAATAGCTGGGGTGATGGAAGCGGTTCCGGTTACGGTAACTGGAATGGCCGTGGCGATGGTCGCGGTTACGGCAACTACGATGGTTCTGGTCGTGGACAGGGTCGTGGTACAGGTCGTGGACGTGGCACCGGTGACGGAGAGGGATCTTTTGATTTCGCAATGAAAGGGCGTGCTAAAGGTAATATGGATGCTGATGCCGATATGGATGCAAATACCGACTGGCGTGGTAATGGTTACGGTAGTGGAAACTACTACGGAAACTATGATGGTCGTGGAGACTGGAGAGGCAATTACTACGGCAATAACAATAATCGTGGCTGGGGTGGAAACCGCGGTTGGGGTGGTGGTCCATGGGGCGGCGCTCCCTGGGGTGGAGCTCCATGGGGATATGCTCCTCAACAGGCACCAGCGGCACCACCAGCACAATAAGTTAATTTAACTTGTTATAGAAGGGCAGCTTTTTAGCTGCCCTTTTTTTTGCTCATGGATAATAGTGCTTATGCTGCGACTTATGCATGGATGCAACCAGGTAGAGCGCTAAAATTGGCGCTTTAGGTGACGCAGGAACAGTTGCCGAGGCCATGGAAATACTAACCCTAACCCTGCTTTATCCCCCTTGCTACAGTATAAACCTTTCCCTGTTTAATCTTTTCATAGTGCCCAAAAACCTCATTAAAGCTGCGTTTGAAAAACATTCTTAAGCCGGTAATGGTGACAATATAAAATGATCCACCGGGTTTTAAATATTTAAGAGCATCAAATAAATAGATATAAAGCATTTCCTTGCCTACTTTTGCCGGGATATTCGAGACGATGATATCAAACTGTTGCCCAGGGATTTGATCGAAACCATTGCTGAGAAAACATTCTGCATTAGGGATATTGTTGAGCTGTCGATTCTTCTCTGAGTATTCGACAGCTACAAAATCTTTGTCGACGAGTACTGTTTTTCCTTCAGGAGCCCATAAAGCCATGCTTAAGCCAAGAATTCCATAACCACAGCCCATGTCCAGACAGTTGTCGGTTTCCTTGATTTCAAGAAAATCCAGTAACATCTGAGAGCCGGCATCGATTGCTTTGGGTGAAAATAAACCCCAGGTTGTTTTAAAAGTTATGGGCTTTCCTCGTTGTATCGACTGTAATGTTAGATCCTGCCGAATACTGTGATCAAAGGTTTTGAGGTCTTTCATGTTGTGATTTTTTGATGTTAAGCTGATATTAAGATGAAACGGGTATACTCTCCCTAAACTCTACATGGAAACATGAATCTAGCACAAGACCCTGATCCGCAGCATTTCCAAAAAAACTCATCGAACCTGTGTGTGCGACTTGAATTTTATGAAAGCACTGCGAAATCAATCTTTTAACTATTTTTCATGATTCCACGCAGGGATTCGGGACTTTACAAAATCTGGCGGCTTTGTAACAATGCGGCGCTTGATAAGCAAGCTATTAATTCAAATGCGGCTTATTCAATACCAACTAGGAGACAATTTTAGATGAGATTACAAGCAATTATTTTAACTTCTGTATTGGCTATTTCCGGTCAGGCTTTGGCGGGTGATGCAGGTGCAGGGCGTTCTGCTTTTGCAGCTAAAGGCTGTATTGGTTGTCACGGTGCCGGTGGAGTTAGTGTGGTTCCTGCTTATCCATCTCTTAAAGGGCAGACTGAAGCGTTTGTTAAGGAAAGCTTAACTAACTTTCGTAATGGAAAGCGCCAGAATCCAACGATGAATGCGATGGCTGCTGGCTTGAAAGATGCCGATATTGAAAATCTTGCGGCTTATATAGGTTCTTTGAGATAGCATGAACAGTTCTGAGAGATGCAATAAGCAATCTATTTAAAGATTTTTCACCACGAAGTCACGAAGCACACGAAGAAAGCAAATATTATTAAACAAAACTGAATAAACCAGTCAGTTTCAAAAAATTTTATAAGTTTGTTACCACATTTAGATCTACCTTCGAGTACTTCGTGACGTCGTGCTAAATACCTTTATTTTTAATGACGCTGAGTAGTATCAGTCATGCCGGCTATATCAAATAATATTTCCCGATAGTGGCGATCGCCACCGTAATAATTCCCAAAACAATATTTACCCCAACCAGAGTCCTGATTTTATTCAGCTGTCCCGCTGCGGCAGGGATATCCTGTTCATCAAGGTATTTTTTAAGACCGCTGAACGGCACAAAATAAACGTACAGAAAGATTGCAATCATCAAGCTGCCAATCGTTGTCATGATGTTGACATATAGAGGGGCATGCGAAAAACCGCCAAAAGGAGCAACAAGAAGAGTGCCCGTCAGAGGAGTGACAATAATTGCGACCCATACCCAGGGGAAAAAGCGGTTAAAAACATGTCTCCACAGTTTTAGTCTGAAAGGTGGTTCTAGTTCAGCGACTGCTGCCGGACGCAAAATCATATGAGCAAAAAACATTCCTCCAACCCATAAAATAATCGACACAACATGTAAGGCCAGGCTGATTCCCATAATTTAATCCTCGGTAAAATGGTGCGTATTCTATAGTTTTTGCGCAAAGACTTCAGTAATTGATCGATACAGGCTGAAATGAAACGCCTTTTCGTGTACATTCGCGTCTAATTTTTTTTTGTAACAACTCAACTTGCCCCTTGAACTCGCTATTTCCGCGTTAAAAAATGATCATTTACACTTGTAAACTCACATTTTTCGCCTTGAACTGGCAAGCTCCAGGAACAACCCGAGCGGTTACCGTAGATTTTACTACATGAGTAGTTTCATTTTTTTAGCTTAGGAGTTAGTTATGTCCGATTTTCTTATTGCACCTTCGATTTTGTCAGCAGATTTCGCACGTTTAGGTGAAGAAGTAGATAATGTTATTGCATCCGGTTGTGACGTGGTGCATTTCGATGTGATGGATAATCACTACGTACCCAACCTGACCATTGGGCCGCTAGTATGTGATGCTTTACGTAGTCATGGCGTGACAGCACCTATCGATGTTCACCTGATGGTTAAACCTGTTGATCGCATCATTCCTGATTTTGCAAAAGCCGGTGCGAGTTTCATTACTTTTCACCCTGAAGCTTCTGAGCATATCGATCGCAGCCTGTCTCTGATTCGTGAAAGTGGCTGTAAATCCGGTCTCGTATTTAACCCTGCAACGCCTTTAGACTACCTGAACTACGTGATGGATAAGGTTGACGTTGTATTGTTAATGTCAGTTAACCCCGGTTTCGGTGGTCAAAGTTTTATTCCTGCTACGCTTGATAAGTTACGTCAGGCCAGAAAAATGATTGATGATTCTGGTTACGATATTCGCCTGGAGGTTGATGGCGGCGTAAAGGTAGATAATATTGCTGAAATCGCTTCAGCCGGTGCGGATATGTTTGTTGCTGGATCTGGTATCTTTGGTGGAGCCAATGATTCAGATGCGAATACTTATGACACTATCGTTGCGCAATTCCGTGACGAATTAGCCAAAGTTTAACTTTTAAAGCATTTGCACCACGAACAGCACGTACGCCTACACGGATGTAGGTAGATCAACGCAGCAGCAGTTGCCGAGAGCACGAAGTTATATTGGTTTTAAAAGCATTAAGATGACTTTTTTCGTCATATTAAATTATATACTTTTAAAATCTTTCGTGTATTTCGTGCCTTCATGGTGAATCCCTTGCTTTTTCACTCTTCAGAATAGTTATAACTTGATTTAGTATGAATGTCTCAAAACCTGAAATGATCCTGATCGATGTGGATGGCACATTGGTTGATAGTGTGCCTGACCTGGCATATTGCGTCGATGAAATGCTTAAACAGCTGGATATGCCTGTACGCGGTGAAGCCGCGGTGCGTCACTGGGTGGGTAATGGCGTTGAGCGTCTGGTCAAACGCGGTTTGATCAATCAGCTGGATGGTGAACCTGATCAGGCTTTATATGATAAGGCATTGCCCATTTTTCGTGACCTGTATGCCGTAAACACCTCAAAGCGCAGTCATTTATATGATGGAGTGAAGGAAGGTCTGGATTACATGAAAGAAAGTGGATATAGACTGGGTTGCGTGACGAATAAGGCAGCTGAATTCACTTTGCCTATTTTACGTGATCTGGGTATTCAGGATTATTTTGAAGTGACGATCTGTGGTGATGATACGCCGCGTAAAAAACCCGATCCTTTGCCCTTATTAACAGCAGCAGAGCGCATGTCGATGAAACCTGAAAACTCGATGATGCTGGGTGATTCGCAATCGGATGTGAAGGCTGCCAGAGCTGCCGGATTTCAAATTATCTGCATGAGTTATGGTTATAATCACGGTGAAGATATCCATAGCTATGATCCAGATGCTGTGATAGATTCTTTCACAGAGCTTAAACAATATATCTAAACTGATTGGGCAAATGGCTGATATGCAACTGGTTAACACAAGAGTAAAAAATAGTTGGCGATGGTGAAAGTAATCTCGTCTTAAACCTTTTTTACCCGTTAATTTTTTGCCAGGTCATTATGAATCAGCAACAGTTTGAACAATTAAAATCCTCCTACAACCTTGTCCCGCTAGCCAGAGAAGTTTTTGCCGATCTGGATACACCGTTAAGTGTTTACCTGAAATTAGCCAATAATCCTTACAGTTACCTGTTTGAATCGGTTCAGGGCGGTGAAAAATGGGGGCGCTATTCTATTATCGGGTTAGGCTGTCGTACCCGCCTTAAGGTTTTTGGTCACGACGTGATTATCGAAACGGATGACCTGATTATTGATCAACAAACCGTTGATGATCCGCTGCAGTATATCGAAGATTACCTGGAATCCTATAAGGTTGCAGAACTTGAATGTCTGCCCCTTTTTAATGGTGGTCTGGTCGGCTATTTTGGTTATGACACGATTCGTTATATAGAACCAAAGCTTAAAAACAATCCCAATCCTGACAAACATGGTACGCCGGATATTCTGTTGATGCTGAGTGAGCAGTTGGTGGTCTTTGATAATCTCGCATCCCGTTTATATATCATCGTTTATGCCGATCCTAAGCAGCCGGATGCTTACAATCTGAGCCAGCAGCAGCTGGATAAACTGGTCGAAAAAATTCAGCAGTGCCAGCTTGATTTACCGGCACAGCAGAATAATGGGCAGATAGACGAAAATGATTTTGAGTCTGAGTTTACTCGTGAAGGTTATATGTCGGCGGTGGATAAGGCCCGTCAATATATTATCGATGGTGATGCAATGCAGATCGTATTGTCGCAACGACTGTCGATTCCATTTAATTCCGAACCGCTCAATCTTTACCGGGCTTTGCGTGGGTTAAACCCGTCTCCTTATATGTACTACCTCAATTTGGGTGATCATTATGTGGTGGGTTCCTCACCGGAAATTCTGGTGCGCCTGGAAGAGGGTGAGGTAACAGTCAGGCCAATCGCTGGAACCCGTCCGAGAGGTAAAACGCCTGAGCAGGATAAAGCGCTGGAACAGGAATTGCTGAATGATCCTAAAGAGCTGGCTGAGCACCTGATGTTGATTGACCTCGGGCGTAACGATGCGGGCAGGGTGAGTAAAACCGGAACCGTGCAGTTAACCGATAAAATGATCGTTGAACATTATTCGCATGTAATGCATATCGTGTCTAATGTTGAAGGTGAACTTAAGCCTGACATGTCCGCGATGGATGTGTTGAGAGCAACTTTTCCTGCCGGAACCGTTTCAGGTGCGCCAAAAATCAGGGCGATGGAAATAATCGATGAGCTGGAACCGGTCAAGCGGGGTATTTATTCAGGTGCCGTGGGTTATCTATCCTGGAGTGGAAATATGGATACCGCGATTGCCATAAGAACCGCGGTTATTAAAGACAGAAAACTCTTTATCCAGGCGGGTGCAGGTATTGTGTATGATTCTGTTGCTGAAAATGAATGGGATGAAACGATGAATAAAGCACGTGCTATTTTTCGTGCGGTGGCTTTGGCTGAATCGGGTTTATCCCCGCATGACCCCTGTAAGTTGTCTCAGGAGAGTGAATCATGAAAGTATTGATGATCGATAACTATGACTCCTTTACTTACAATCTGGTGCAATACCTGGGTGAGTTACAGGTAGAAGTCGAAGTGGTTCGTAACGACCAGTACACGGTTGAACAGGTTAAACAAAATGATGCCAGCCATATCATGTTGTCACCCGGTCCCTGTACACCGAATGAAGCGGGAATTTCAATGGCGGTGATTGAAGCCATGGCGGGTAAAAAACCTTTGCTGGGTGTTTGCCTCGGGCATCAAAGTATCGGCCAGGTATATGGCGGTAAAATAGTGCATGCCCGTGAAATAATGCACGGTAAAACCTCGATGATTTATCACAGGGGGCAGGGTGTATTTGCTGACTTGCAAATGCCCTATGAGGCAACTCGATACCATTCACTGGTTATTGAAAAAGAAAGTTTACCCGATTGCCTTGAAGTGACTGCATGGACAAGAACTGAAGATGGCAATATTGGTGAAATTATGGGAATACGACATAAAACGCTGGCTATCGAAGGCGTGCAATTTCATCCGGAATCAATACTCACTGAGTTCGGGCATGAATTATTGCAAAACTTCCTGAATACAAAAATATCGAAGGAAATCATATGAATATACAGCAGGCAATTAAAGCGGTGATAAGCCGGCAGGACTTATCACGTGACGAAATGAATGATGTCATGCAGCAAATCATGACTGGCGAGGCAACCCCTTCTCAGATAGGTGGTTTTCTGGTTGGTCTGCGCATGAAGACAGAAACAGTCGATGAAATAACTGCTGCTGCCAGTGTTATGCGTGAGCTGGCCACTAAAGTTGAGACTCGTTCTGATTACCTGGTAGATACCTGCGGCACCGGTGGAGATTCATCGGGTAGCTTTAATATCTCGACAGCTTCTGCCATTGTTGCAGCCGCAGCCGGTGCGCATGTGGCCAAACATGGTAACCGCTCTGTCTCCAGTAAGTCGGGAAGTGCAGACGTACTCGAAGCGGCAGGAGTAAACCTCGCCGTGACTCCTGAGCAAGTTGGGCAGAGTATCGATGATGTCGGTGTAGGTTTTCTATTTGCACAAAATCATCACAGTGCGATGCGTCATGCTATCGGGCCAAGAAAAGAAATGGCCGTGCGAACTATCTTTAATGTATTGGGGCCTTTGACCAATCCTGCGTCAGCCCCAAACCAGGTGATTGGAGTGTTTGCCAGGGAACTGGTTGAACCTGTTGCCAATGTGTTAAAGCTACTGGGTAGTCGCCATGTGATGGTGGTTCATGCTGAAGACGGCATGGATGAAATCAGTATTTCAACCAGCACCTTCGTGGCTGAACTTAAAGATGGCGAAGTTAATAGCTATCAAATTAATCCAGCAGATTTTGGCTTACAGGTCGCTGATATATCCACTATCCGCGTCGATGGTGTCGAGCAAAGTCTGGCCATGATCAGCTCCGTGTTTGAGAATAAGCCGGGCGCAGCTCTTGATATCGTTTGTTTGAATGCAGGTGCCGCCATTTATGTTTCGGGACTGGCCGAGTCACATCAGCAGGGTATTGAATTGGCTCAGCAAGCCATAGCAAATGGTTCTGCCAAAGATGTTTTGAATAACCTGGTGAGTAAATCAAACGCTTAAGCTATGACTGATAAAGCAGATATATTGAATAAAATCCTGGCTCGAAAAGCGCAGGAAATAAGTGATAGAAAGGCTTTTAAATCTCAGGTTGAGCTGGAGAAATTGTTAGCAGATGCCTCACCCGTTCGTGGTTTTGTAAGCTCACTCCAGAATAAATTGAAGCAGCAGTTGCCAGCCGTCATTGCGGAAATAAAAAAAGCATCTCCGAGTAAAGGCATTATCCGTGAGAAGTTTAACCCGGCGGAAATTGCTCAGCAGTATCAACAGGGTGGAGCAGCCTGTCTGTCAGTGCTGACCGATGTGGATTTTTTCCACGGTGCCGATGAGTACCTGGTGGCTGCACGTTCTGCCTGCGACCTGCCTGTTATCCGCAAAGATTTCATTATCGATGATTACCAGCTGGTAGAAGCACGAGTGATGGGTGCAGACTGTGTATTGCTGATCGTGGCAGCTCTGGAGCAGAGTGCATTGATAAGCCTGCACCAGAAGGCGACAGAACTTGGCCTGGATGTATTGGTGGAAGTGCACGATGAGCAGGAAATGCAACGAGCGCTTGAACTGGATTTGCCCATGGTAGGGATTAATAATCGTAACCTGAGAACGTTTGAGACCAGCTTGCTGACCACGTTGAAAATGTTACACATGGTGCCGGAAGGCTGTTTTGTGGTGACAGAAAGTGGAATCCATACCAAAATGGATGTCACTTTTATGCGCGATCACCAGGTTGATGCTTTTCTGGTGGGTGAAGCCTTTATGCGAGCAGAAAACCCTGGAGTGGCGCTAAGTGAAATTTTCGGGGATTAAAGTGTTTCAGTTTTTTACTGATTGTTAACGCGTTCCAAAAACTACGATTGTTTTACCGTGAGCTGAAATTAACCGGTCTTCTTCCAGGTGTTTAATGACTCTGCCAGCCATTTCTCGCGAACAGCCTACAAGTTTAGCAATTTCCTGACGGGTTACCTTGATTTGCATGCCTTCCGGGTGAGTCAGCGCATCAGGTTGTTTAGCCAGATCAAGTAATGCTCTCGCAATGCGTCCGGTCACATCCATAAATGCCAGGTTGCTCACCTTGCGACTGGTATCACGTAAGCGATCGGCTAGCTGTGCTGATAGCTGGAATAGAATTTCCGGATTTTCTCTGGCAAGAATCATGAACTGGTTATAGTGAATTTCAGCAATTTCACATTCGCTACGCGTTGTGACCCAGGCGCTACGTTTCATGTTTTTCTCAAATAAACCCATTTCGCCGAAAAAATCGCCGGCATTGAGATAGGCAAGTATAATTTCATTGCAATCTTCGTCTTCGATAACAACGCTTACAGAGCCGTTGATTATGTAATAAAGAGTATGTGATTCATCCCGTGCATGTATTATAGTTTGCTTTCCAGGCAGGATTTTTTTATGGCAGTGCTTCAAAAAGTTCTCTAGTGCAGGATTGCTTTGAGGGTGCACTTTTTGTATGGGTTGAAGACTCACGTTGTACCTGTTTTATAATTTAAAATTCGCGACAACATAACATAAATAAGTTAATTCACAAGCAGAGATAGAGATGAAATCAAAAGTAAAGTGGTTAGATAATATGACCTTTGTGGGTGAGTCAGCCAGTGGCCACGCTGTCGTGATGGATGGCCCTGAAGAATTTGGTGGGCAAAATCTGGGTATTAGACCTATGGAAATGCTCATTCTGGGTCTTGGAGGTTGCAGTGCTTTTGACGTGATGTTGCTGTTAAAGAAATCAAGGCAACAGGTAGAGAATTGTGAAGTTGAGCTTGATTATGATCGGGCAGAAGAGTTACCGAAGGTGTTTACCCGTATCCATTTGCATTTTGTGATCAGTGGTAAGGCTGTTGATCCGCTAAGAGTTGAAAAGGCGATATCACTATCCGCTGAAAAACTATGCTCTGCCTCTATTATGCTGGGGAAGGTGGCAGACATAACTCACGATTATGAAATTATAGAAAAGGCTTAGTGCAGTTCTTTATAATCATGGCTGATTATAAAGAAGCGTGATTAATGTGTATTAGTTTGGGGTGGAAATATGGAGGAGTTATGTTGACAAAGCAAAATCTATATTAGATAATGCTTATATGCTGAACCGGAAGGCGCCCCTCGTCTTCCCAGCATAACTCCTCCATCCTCCTTTGGTGGTTTTGGCGTGGCTTTTTGCCACGCCCTTTTTTAACAATTTTTTTAGTTCGATACAAGTTTTTTACTCATATAAAGCTATTTAACAATTAATTTTGAAATATAGAAAATATCGCGGCTTTCAGCCTTGTCAACATGGTATAAATCCGTTAGTATTCGCGCCCTTTCTTTGATGAAGACAATCGCAAAAAAGCGAGTTTAGGAAATTTTATGAAAACCTTTAGTGCAAAACCAGAATCTGTAAAGCGTGACTGGTTCATTGTTGATGCTGCTGACAAGACTTTAGGTCGTTTGTCTACAGAGATAGCTCGTAGATTACGTGGCAAACATAAACCAGAATACACACCTCATGTTGATACAGGCGATTACATCGTTGTCATCAATGCTGAAAAGGTTAAAGTGACTGGTAATAAAGAACAGGATAAGATGTATCACCACTATACAGGTTATGTCGGTCATCTTAAGTCAGTGAATCTGTCCAAGTTACGTGCAACTCATCCTGATCGTATTATTAAAACAGCGGTTAAGGGGATGTTACCTAAAAATTCCCTGGGTCGAGCAATGTTTAAAAAATTAAAGGTTTATGCCGGTGAAACTCATCAGCATGCTGCTCAGCAACCTCAAGTATTAGATATTTAAGAGAAAACTATGTCTACAGAACAGTATTATGGAACTGGCCGTCGCAAAAGCTCATCAGCTCGCGTTTATTTGAAATCAGGTAGTGGAAGTATCACCATCAATAAAAAATCTATTGAAGATTATTTTGGTCGTGAAACATCTCGTATGGTTGTTCGTCAGCCATTAGAAACTGTCGACTTATCTGAAAAGTTTGATGTTAATGTGTCTGTAGAAGGTGGCGGTCCAAGTGGTCAGGCTGGAGCAATTAGACTCGGTATCACACGTGCCTTGATGCAATATGATGAAACTTTCAGGCCTGCATTCAGGAAAGAAGGTTATGTCACGCGTGATGCAAGAGAAGTTGAACGTAAGAAAGTGGGTTTACGCAAAGCTCGTAGAGCGACTCAGTTCTCAAAACGTTAGACTATTCAACGTTTTCAAAAAAACCTGCTTCGGCAGGTTTTTTTTTGTGCGTTATTAATGTTGGTTTTTAATAAAAGGATGTAAGTTTATGTAATTAAATGAGTTTTAGTTTGCGCAGTTCTTGACAATATGGGTGGTCAGGCTTACTCTTTTACAAAAAAATAAGTGTAAATAATTATTATTTAAAATGTACAGTAGTCTATGCTCTTATTCATAAGAGATATTTTTATTGTCATTCAGCAGGTATTACTTTGATGTATTTCATCTGGAATATACAAAGGAAAATTAAAGCGATGCTATGGATAGTGGTTTTATTTCTCCTATTATTATCGAATAGCGTCTACTCGCAGGAAAATGCAGATTATCTTAAGTTGCTGGAAGGTGAAGCTTCTGATTTAAATCTGGATGACCAGACAAAAGATGGCCAGAAAAAAACACCTTCCAGGGATATTAAGCTTTTCAGTCAAGGTTTAAATGACAGTAAAGGTGGAGGTATTACAGAGCTGTTCCCCGGGCTGTCACAACAACATTTTGAACTTGTATTGAAAGATAACTACATAGGGAGTTATCTTTTCTATAAGCGATTATCACAACCGAAGAAAGAAGAAGTTTATCGGTATTATCAATCAAA
Organism: Gammaproteobacteria bacterium; assembly: GCA_024225395.1. Classification (GTDB taxonomy): domain Bacteria; phylum Pseudomonadota; class Gammaproteobacteria; genus JACNJF01. The sequence continues at coordinate 20,358 of JAAEMR010000186.1, read as the reverse complement.
TTCTGATCCGGCCATGATAAGGAAAAAAATAATACAGGTAGGCAAAAATTAATGGGGAACCGTATGTTTAGAAATATATTTATTCTATGTTCATTGGTATGGATTTCCAGTGCTAATGCTATTGATGTGAAACTGACTTCTGATAGAGAGTTCGTTGAAGTTATTCATAAAGATAAATTGATTAAAATCCAGAGAATTCAGGATCAGGATCATAGGCTTGAAGGAGGTTTTGCCAAGACCTCGAGGAAATGTCCGCCATTTTGTATTCAACCGATGGATGCTGGTGAGGGTGTTAAAACGATTGCTCAACTGGAAATTTTTGATTTTATGGAAACAGAGCTGCTTGATGGTGACGGGTTGATTATTGATGCCAGAACGCCTGCGTGGTGGAATCGAGGTACAATACCTGGCTCAATCAATATTCCATTTACTGTCTTTTCGCTGGATATTGATGATCCGCTGTTGATCGATATGATGAAAATACTGGGAGCCAAGAGAAGAGGGGAAGTAGGTGGTTTCTCAAGAGCAATTGAAGAGATGGGTATGATGGGGGGAGAGCTGAAAACTGATGAGTGGGATTTTACTTCGGCTAAAAAGCTGATTATCTGGTGTAACGGAATGTGGTGTGGGCAGTCCCCTAGAGCGATAAAGGGCTTGTTAGAGTTAGGTTATCCTGCAAAAAAAATTCTTTATTATCGTGGTGGGATGCAGGTTTGGCAATCGCTAGGTTTGACTGTAATTGTGCCTGATGATATGTAAAGCCTTGAATAGAACGACCGGTGCGCCGTCCGTGCGCACCAGATCACCTTTAAATGCTAGACTTTGATAGTCTGAACGCCGTCTTCTCCGCCAAGCAATAAGACATCTGCTGAACGGTGAGCAAATATTCCAACCGTAACGACTCCAGCCATTTGATTGATCTGGGTTTCCAGCTTCATAGGTTCCATAATTTTCAGATTATGAACGTCCAGAATAATGTTGCCATTATCGGTAATAAAATCTTCACGCCAGACGGGTTGGCCACCCAGCTTAACCAGTTCTCTGGCAACCAGACTTCTGGCCATTGGGATGACTTCTACGGGTAGCGGGAATTCACCCATTACATCGACAAGTTTGGTGTCATCTGCAATGCATACAAATGTTTTGCTGGCAGCTGCAACAATTTTTTCCCGTGTCAATGCGCCGCCGCCACCTTTGATAAGGTGTAGGTGTCGGTTGGACTCGTCAGCGCCATCGACATAAATGGACAGTTCTCCTGCGGCATTCAAGTCTATCACTGGGATGCCGTGTTGCTTCATTCTCTCTGATGAAGCTTCGGAGCTCGAAACAGCTGCTTCAACTGAGCCCTTCATTTTTTCAGCAATGGCATCGATAAAATGGTTAACCGTCGATCCGGTTCCTACGCCGATAACTGAGCCTGCTTCTACATATTCGAGTGCCGCATAAGCGGCTAATTTTTTCTTTTCGTCTGCTGTCATAATCTTTCCATATTAAATGTTGACAGGATTGTAACCTAGAATTTGAAGTTGAGTATGAAAAAGCTGATGTGTTTGAGTCTAACAGGGGATTTTCTATTGCCTGTAGAGATTTCATTGCTGATAATGCCTGAACATTTTGAGGGTTAGGCATGGTCGTACCAAATTTTCTGGAAAAAGTTTTAACTGCACGTGTATATGATGTGGCGATTGAGTCTCCGCTGGATAATATGCCGGGGATGTCTAAGCGTCTGGGTAACCGGGTTTTACTGAAAAGAGAAGATCTGCAGGCGGTTTTTTCATTCAAGCTGAGAGGTGCTTTTAATAAAGTGTTTCAGGTTGTTAAAAAACATCCAGAGTTAAAAGGAGTCATTACGGCATCGGCAGGTAACCATGCACAGGGTGTTGCACTGGCTGCACAAAAGCTAAAAATTCAGGCGATTATTGTCATGCCGCTAACCACACCGTCTATTAAAATAAATGCGGTTAAATCTTATGGTGCCAAGGTAGTTTTAAACGGAGATAATTTTGACGGGGCCTATCAACATTCTTTGCACCTGGCTGAACGGGAAAAGCTGTCATTTGTTCATCCCTATGATGATATCGATGTGATGGCGGGGCAGGGAACTATTGCGCATGAAATTATGCGTCAATATCCCGATGGGATTGAAACTATTTTCGTCCCGGTGGGTGGTGGTGGTTTACTTGCAGGTATCGCTGGATTTCTTAAAGCAGTAAAGCCCTCAATTAAAGTGATAGGCGTTGAGCCTGAAGATGCGGCCTGCCTGGCAGCGGCTATGAAGGCTAATCGACGGGTGAAATTGAAAGAAGTAGGTATTTTTGCTGATGGTGTTGCGGTGAGTCAGATCGGTCAAAATACTTATAAAATGATCCGTGACCTGGTTGATGATGTCATCACGGTCTCTACCGATCAGATTTGTGCGGCTATTAAAGATACTTACGATGATACACGGGCAATCTGTGAACCGGCGGGTGCCGTGTCTTTGGCAGGGTTAAAAAAATATGTTGAATTGCACAATATTCAAGATCAGACCCTGGTGGCGATTAATAGCGGGGCGAATATGAATTTTGATCGCTTACGCCATGTCTCTGAACGAGCTGAAATTGGTGAGCAACGTGAAGCTTTGCTGGCCGTTGAAATACCCGAAAAGCCGGGTAGCTTCAAGAAATTTTGCAACTTGATCGGTAAGCGACAGATAACTGAATTTAATTATCGTTATTCTGATGCCAAAAAAGCACGGGTTTTTGCCGGTATTCAGCTGTCCAATGGGGTTGAGGAAAAAGAGCAGATTATTAAACATCTTCAAAGCAAAAATTATATTGTCGATGATATGACTGATAATGAAGTGGCTAAGCTGCATACTCGTTATATGGTTGGAGGTTGTCCGGGAAAGGGTGTGGAAAATGAGCTGTTGTATCGTTTTCAATTTCCCGAAAAGCCGGGTGCATTGCTAAAATTCTTGACCGAGGTTGGACGTCGATGGAATATCAGCCTGTTTCATTATCGAAACCACGGTGCTGATTACGGTCGTATCTTGATGGGCATACAGGTAGATAAGCCAGAGCATAAAGACTTTAAGCTATTTTTAAAGCAACTGAATTTTCCAAACTGGGAAGAGACTGATAATCGGGCGTATCGATTGTTTCTTCAATAGTTAGTTGGTACCCGGTTCTGACGTAATTACTTCCTTTTCAGTAATGATGCTATCCAGCGGTACATCCCAGCTTTGCTGTGATAATTGCGGGTATTCCTGACAGCTATGAGCAACTCCGATTAATTTAGGTTGTGAGTTATTTTTCTGGGTAAGCCTGAATGCAAAGCTTCGGTCGTAATAACCACCACCCATGCCGAGCCTGTGCCCTTCTCGGTCAAAAGCGACCAGTGGTATCAGTACAATATCCAGCTGTTGAGGCAGTAAGGTGTTTTCCCAGCTTGCTTCGGGTTCAAGGATATTAAACCGATTTTTTTCCCATTGGGTATCCTTTGTAAGTTCTGCAAATCGTAGTTCTGGAGCATTAACTTCGTACAACTTGGGTAAGAAAATTTGATGATGTTTGTTTTCTGCAATCCACGGTTTTAATGAGATTTCGCCCTGGGTTGCAATATAAGCCGCAATTTTAAGTGCTTTGGGTGAACCTAATAAGTCGTTTATGTTCTGTTTTAACAGGGAAGCGTGAAGAGACTGGGTACTTTCAGGGAGTTGTCGCCTGATGTGACGATATTGTTGACGGATATTTGTAGGGTTCATGATGATTAAAGGTTACCAACCACGGTGCCGTCGCGCTCTATCAACCTTGAACCGGACAGTTCAGGGGGGATAAACGGTTGTTCATCAGGCTTCCCGATTTAACTCGGGCATGCACACCAGAATAACACTATAAATCCCGAAGTTGATAAATAGGCTCAAGGATATATGAAGGTGCTAACGAACACCGCAGTTGATAATTAAAACTATACCCCAGTTTTTTAAATTTTGCACGACTATCACTAATGATTTTTTTAATAATGTGACCCGGGTCATTAAATGTCCATTTGACGAGCGTTGTGTAAAGCTTCAGAGATTTTGTGTTCAAGATCCTTGAGTCGAGGAGGAAGAATTTCGCTTAAATTATCCTGTAGTTGATTTGAGTTGAGCAACTCATGCGCGATATTCAGTGCCGTGATGACGGCTATGCGTTCCGAGCCAATAATGCTTCCACTGTCTCTAACTTCGCGCATTTTGCTGTCAAGATATTCTGCTGAAGCCAGTAAAGCAGACTGCTCTCCAGAAGGGCAGGCAATCTTATACTCTTTATCGAGAATAGTAATGTTGATGGGTAAAGCGTTACTCATGAACCTAATTCCAGGGATCTTAATCGTGTTATCATAGCTTCAACTCTGGTACGGGCCAGTTCGGTCTTTTCTATTAACTGTGAGCGCTCTGTGACCAGGTGGTCATGTTGATGGCGTAAGCTGGTATTTTCCTTCTTAAGGTCGCCTATTGTCTTGATGAGTTCATCAATCTGATGCTCAAGGTTATGCAGGTCTGACTCGGAAAAGTTTTTATCGTTGGAATCCATAAGGTATTTTTGAAGATCAATGATTAACTGTCAACAGCGATTTTCTGTTTGCTAAATTTATTTATATCATAGATCCCGAAATTTACCTGATTATCAGAGAGTTTTCAGAAAAAAACCAGTAAATTTATACTTTGGATCAGTTAATCGAGATTCTGTTTTTAGTTTTGGAAAAATAATATAAAATAAATTTTTACTGAATGATGATGAATTTACCCCATGCTTGAATTTGATAGCATCCAAAATGCCCTCGAAAAGTTACAGGCGGTCACCGATGCTTCCGAGGCACATGGCACCTTGTGTGGACTATTGCTCGGGCAGCAGGATATCTCCAAATGGCTGAAATTTACGCTGGATAATATTCCAGATCAGGGAGATTTACTGGCGCAGGAGAGTCTTCAGTTGTTACAGCAGTTATTTGATATGAGTAAGGAGCAGCTTAATGCTGAAGACATGTGTTTGGAATTGCTATTGCCGGATGAAAGTGAAGAGTTTGCAATTCGTTTGTTAGGGCTTGCTAGCTGGAGCCAGGGCTTCCTGTATGGTCTGGCGGTTAATGGTGAAGCTCTGGTCAGTCATTTATCTGAACAGGGGCGAGAATGTCTTGAGGACTTGCTGGAAATCAGTCAGCTTGGACATGACGAAGAAGAAACCGAAGAAACTGAAGCAGTTTATGCCGAAATTGTTGAGCATGTGAGGCTATCAGTCATTTATATGAATGAAGAAGTTAACCCGATAATGCCTTCACCATCGTTGCAATAAATGGAAACTAATTAGTGTAAATATAAAGTCAAAACATGTTCACCACGAACTAGGGCAGGACGCCCGTAGGTAGAGCAACGCAGGAGCAGTTGCCGAGATCACGAAGCACACAAAGAAAGACATTAAATAAAGGTTAAGTACTAAATTTTAAAAATAAGAGCTGAATCTATTATGCCAAATAAGTTTAAAACTTCGTGCTCTCCATAGTAAATGCCCTTATTTTTTTTGATACAGATAAAATACAGACCAACCATGAGGCTACTTGAATGACTCCAACAGAGTTTAAACGTCGACGTAATCAATTAATGAAAATGGTCGGGAAGGGCAATATTGCTATCCTGTCTTCGGCTTCTGAACAGACTCGCAATCGTGATGTGGATTATATTTTTCGACAGGATAGTGACTTCCTGTATCTGACGGGCTTTAATGAGCCGGATGCAGTGTTAGTGCTGATTCCCGGCCGCAAGCATGGTGAATATATTCTGTTCTGTCGTGAAAAAGATCCGGAGCAGGAAACCTGGCACGGGCGTCGCGCAGGTCAACAGGGAGCAATCGAGGACTTTGCCGCAGATGACTCGTTTCCGATTGACGATATCGATGATATTTTGCCCGGAATGTTAGAAGGTAGACAAAAGGTGTTTCACTTTATGGGGCGTTATGCGGATTTTGATCAGCAGTTAATGGTCTGGGTTAACCAGATTAAAGCCAGGTCCCGCTCTGGTGCGCACGTGCCTTATGAGTATGTGTCTCTGGATCATCTATTGCACGACATGCGTTTGTATAAAAGCCGCTCTGAAATAAGCTTGATGAAAAAAGCGGCCAAAATTTCAGTCGCTGCTCATAAAAGGGCGATGCAGCAATGCAAGCCGGGTAAATACGAATACAGTATTGAAGCTGAATACAATCACGAGTTTTGTTTGAATAATGCTCAGCACGCTTACCCTCCAATCGTCGGTAGTGGTGAGAATGGCTGTATCCTTCATTACACTGAAAATTCTGATCAGTTAAAGGACGGTGATTTGCTGTTGATAGATGCCGGATGCGAAGTGCAAGGTTATGCGTCGGATATCACTCGAACATTTCCGGTCAATGGCCATTTTAGCCCGGCTCAACGGGAACTATATGAATTAGTATTGCAGGCTCAAAAAGCTGCTATTAACAAGGTTAAGCCGGGTAATCACTGGAATGATCCGCATAATGCGGCTGTGCGAGTCATTACTAAAGGCTTGATTGAGCTTAAACTGCTAAAAGGTACCTTGGCGAAATTGATTAAAGATCAGGCTTATAAACGTTTTTATATGCACCGCACCGGGCACTGGCTAGGCCTGGATGTTCATGATGTCGGTGATTACAAGCTGGGAGAGCAGTGGCGTGTTCTGGAGCCGGGCATGGTGCTAACCGTTGAACCCGGGCTTTATATTCCTGCTAATAGCAAAGGGGTTAACAGGAAGTGGTGGGGTATTGGCATCCGAATTGAAGATGATGTGCTGGTCACCGTTAAAGGGCATGAGGTATTGAGTGCCGGTTTGCCATCTTCTGTTGATGAAGTTGAAGCTCTGATGGCTGGCTAGATCAGGATTATTAGCTTGATGAAAACTGAAGTATGTATCGTCGGTGGAGGTCTCGTGGGGCTGTCAGCCGCAATCGCTTTTGCACGCCAGGGGCGGGAGGTGATATTACTGGAAGCTTCGGATCTTAAACCTGAAGTACCTGCTGAGCTGGATGCTCGCTCGATTGCACTCTCGTATTCTACGATTCAAATTTTCAGAGCATTAGAACTGTGGCCTGAGTTGCAGCAAAATGTCGCTCCCATCACTAATATTCATGTGTCGAGTGCGGGTCACTTTGGTGTCACCCGGCTGAAAGCTGAAGATTGTCAGCTCGATGCGATGGGTTATGTGATCGAATATCATCTGCTGATTCAGCTATTACTGAATGTGGCTGAAAATGAAAAAAATATACAGATTATTACGCCTGCACGAGTTGAAACCGTTGAGCAGGCTGATGATGCTGTCAAACTTCAATACCTGTCTGCAAATGAAACCAGTACGCTGAATACTTTATTGCTGGTTGTGGCTGATGGTGCCAATTCTTCAGTGAGAGAGAAGCTGGGTATTAGTATTGAAACCAGGGACTATCAGCAGACCGCTGTTATTGCCAATATCAAGATTAACCAGCCTTCCAGTGACTTTGCTTTTGAGCGCTTCACCAATAATGGTCCGCTGGCATTATTACCTTTACCCGAACAGCGTTATTCGATGGTGTGGACGAATACTCCCGCCAGGGCTGAAGCACTGGCGCAACTATCGGATGAAAAATTTATACAGCAGGTTTACAGGCAGTTTGGCTACAGATTAGGTCTGCTGGATAGCGTGGGCACAAGAGTTCGCTTCGATTTAAAACTCACCCGGGCAAACCAGCTGGCAGCCGGTCGAGCCGTTTTAATTGGGAATGCAGCCAACACCTTACACCCGGTGGCAGGCCAGGGGTTTAACCTTGCGTTGCGGGATATTGGCGTGTTATTTGATTTATTATCAGGGGTAAACCTTCAAACTGATGTTGTTCAGTCACAACTGGACGTTTATCAGTTGCAGCGGGTTGAAGATCAGCATCAGGCTGTAAACTATGGCGATCGACTGGTTCAGCTTTTCTCCAATAATTTACCGGTATTAAATCACTTGCGAGCAGGAGCTCTGGCAGTTCTTGATCTTTGCCCGATGATGAAAAAGGAAGTCAGCTGGCAAGGTATGGGTTATGGTCCGGGCTGTTCCAGCTTGATGCGAGGTGTTCGATGAAAAATAAATTTGATGTACTCGTGCTGGGTGCCGGAATGGTTGGAGCAACCACGGCATTAGCACTGGCCAGCAATGGGTATTCCGTCGGACTGGTCGAACGTCAGGATGTAGATCAGTTGAACACAGCATTGCCCGCAGACTTTGATTTGCGTGTTTCTGCGATCAGCCCTGCTTCGCAGCAGTTATTGCATGAGCTTGGCGTGTGGAATGATGTGACTCAGCTGCGCTGTTGTGATTATCAAAAAATGAAAGTGTGGCATGAGAACGGATCTGCATTGATGCAATTTAGCAGTGAGCAAATTGCTACCTCTCACCTGGGGTCTATTGTTGAGAATCGTCTGCTGCAAGCAGTTTTGTTGCAGCACCTGAAACCTTTGCCCAATGTTAAAATTTTCAAGCAACAGGAAGTTATTTCACTGCAGCAGCTGGATGACCGGGTTCAAATCAGTACAACTAATAACTCGATGCTGGAAGCTGAACTGTTGATAGCTGCTGATGGTCGGGAATCCACCGCGAGAAAATTGCTGAACTTACCAGTGACTTCTGGCAGCTATGCTCAAACTGCCATAGTGGCAAACGTCACTACTGAAAAACCACATGAGAGTACAGCATGGCAGCGTTTTCTGGTAACAGGACCCCTGGCATTTCTACCTTTATCCAATGGGCAAAGCTCTATTGTGTGGTCGGCAGATACGGCTCGAGCCGAAGAATTGTTGCAGTTACCGGATAAAGATTTCATGTTGCAGCTGAGCGAAGCTTTTGAATTTCGCTTAGGTTCTATTACCGCGATGAGTACCAGGGCCGGTTTCTCATTAAGCTGGCACACGGCCGATAAATGGCTGGATGGACGCGTGTTATTAATGGGTGATGCGGCGCACGGTGTCCATCCTCTTGCCGGGCAGGGCGTGAATCTCGGGTTTGCTGATGTCGCGGCATTGCAGGGTTTGTTAAAGCCGGGTCAGCCTGTCTATCAGTATCGATTATTACGTGCTTTTGAACGACAGAGAAAAGCTGAAGCGGTTACCGCGACGCATTTATTTTCAGCGTTGAAACTGTTCTATGCCCAGCAATCGCCTGCGCTTTGTGGGATACGTGATGCGGGCATGTCTGTAGTAGACAAAAATGCCGTGATAAAAAGGCTGGTTTTACAAAGTGCGGTTCATAATATGAGCTGATAAGGGCAGGACAGAAGTCCGAATTTAGAGATTGCAGGTGATTCATTCGTCGTTCTATGCTGAAAATTAAATGGACATCATAATCGGCAATGATTATTATTTATTTCCGAAGAATTAAAAATAATAAAGATATGTTGTTTAGGGTTAAGCTCATATTAACGTTGTTATTATTATCTCTAGTACATACTACGGTCTATTCGCAAGGTAGTTATGAACCGGTAATTTTCAATGTTTCCAGCTTTGAAATCACCGGGGACAACCCCATTGGTGATAAGGCTTTCAAGGTTTTGCAGCCCTTTCTCGGTGAGCAATCAGGGCTGGAAGGTTTGTCTGCTGCTGCCGATGCTCTGGAGCGGGCCATCATTTCTGCCGGTTTTAGTTTTCATCGCGTCTCCTTGCCTCCTCAGCAACTGACCTCCGGTACCGTCGAATTTCAGGTGGTTAGCTTTTCTATTGGTTCAATCAATATTTCGGGTAATGAATATTTTGATGAGCAAAATATTAATAACTCGTTACCACTGCTGAAAACGGGCTCGACTCCAAATACTAAAGAATTATCCCGCTCTTTAAAACTGGCCAATAATCATGCCTCAAAAAATATCGTTTTAAAGTTTAAAGAAGGTGAGTCGGAAGATGCCATTGATGCGGAATTGACGGTTCAGGATCAAAATCCACAGCTGGTATTTATCACACTTGATAATACTGGCAGTGCAGATTCTGAAGAGTTTCGCTCTACGGTAGGCTATCAGCATGGCAACCTGTTTAATCTGGATCACTCTATTACGGCTACTTTCACCGTCGCTCCACAGGATACAGCAGCCACGGCCCAGGTTGGTTTTAATTACCATGTTCCGTTGTATGCTCATGGGGCGAATATGGATTTCCTGTTTTCTGATTCCGAAGTGAATTCAGGCGATGTGGCAGATGGTGCCGCAATAACCGGTAAAGGTTCTGTGATGGGTTTTACCTATTCACGTCCCTTGCTGACGGATACCAATTTCAATCATCAGTGGTCAGCCGGATTTCAAGCTAAATCATTTGATAATGAAATAGACCTGGGCGGCGGTTCGTTGGTGAATTCTAAAGTATTGAGCGCTCCGCTGGAACTCGGTTATGGTTTTAGTTACAACATGAGCAGTGGTGTGGTGAGCGGTGGATTAAAACTGGCGATGAATTTAGATGCCGGTAAAAATAATAGTGATGAAGATTATGCGGCTGTTCGTCCTGAGGCTCAAAATGACTGGACTGCCGTTAGTTACCATCTGTCTTATGATCTGGTTTTTGCTCAAAACTGGTTATTCCATGCAGGAATGTCCGGTCAGAATAGCTCTGATTTGCTGATTCCCGGAGAGCAGTTTGGTGTGGGTGGTAGCAGCTCATTACGTGGTTTTGAGGAACGCTCGGTGACAGGTGATACCGGTTATCAAACTTCTCTGGAATTATGGCTTCCGGCCATATTTGATATTCGATTCCTGCTGTTTGTTGATCAGGCCAGTCTGGATTTTAATTCGGGAGAACTTTCAGAAGGGGATAGTTATGATCTTTCTTCTGCAGGATTTGGAATGCGTTGGTCGTGGAAACAGAATCTCAGCATTTCACTGGATTATGGTGTGATCAATGAAGGGGGAGGTCCTGATACAACAATCAATCAGGATGGAGATAGTAAGGCGCACTTTAATCTGGTTTACCGCTTTTGAGGCAAACAATGGATATTAAAAAACCTTTTATTCGAAGCCTGATACTTGCCAGCTTAGTACCGCTTAGCTTCCCTGTAGTGGCAGCAACAGAAGTAGGTAAGGTAACTTTTGCCAGAGGTGTTCTCACTGGTCAGGTGGGTAATGATTCTCCCCGGATATTAGGTAAGGGGTTGCCTCTACACAATGGTGAAACACTAAATACAGGTTCAACCGGTTTTGCAGTAATCGGCCTGGATGATGGAACTCGTATGACACTGCGCCCGAATACTTCATTTAAAATTGTTAATGTTGATGCCCGTAAAGGTAAAGAGAATGCTTTTATGAGGCTGTTTAGAGGGGGGTTCAGGGCCATAACCGGTTTTATTAGCAAACGAAGCCCGGATGCATTCAGGGTGGGCACGACAGTGGCAACTATTGGTATTCGAGGTACTGATTTTGATGCACGTTTGTGTGAAGGCACTGAATGTAATGAAGAAAATAAATCCACCGGCAAGAAAGCGCAAAAAGAATCTAAAGTCATTGGTCGTGTAGCCCTGTTACGTGGCAGGGCTAGTGCAGTAGGTGTCGGTGACAAATCTCGCCGCCTGACAACGGGTGCGGCTATTTATGAACAGGATCAATTGCAAACAGGTATCAAGTCCTTTGCGGTCATTGCCTTTAATGATAAAAGTCGCGTTACGATGAGCCCGGGAACGGCTTTTAAAATTCAGGAGCATCACTATAAGCCTAAAGTTCCGGATGAAAATAATGCGTTTTTTCGATTTTTGAGAGGTGGTCTACGCTTTGTAACGGGTGCGATTGGCAGGCTTAATAAAAAATCATTCCGTGTGGCTACACCAACTGCCACTATCGGCATAAGAGGCACTGGTTTTGATCTGGCCTGCGAAGGTGAGTGTGTTGACAAAACGGCTGCGTTAAATCCTTTACGGGAGACTACAATTTCGAAGTTACTGAACTACTTCTTAAAACCTGTTTATGCCGTTTCAGGCAGTGGCATGTATGCCCGGGTCTGGAGTGGAGCCATAGAATTTCAATTCCAGGGTGGAAAGTTATTACTGGAAAATGGCAAGGCTGCCTTTCTTAAAAATGGATATAGCAAACCGCTTATCATTCCCGGTTTCCCAGTTCATTTAAGAAATATGGGTGGGGCTCCACGGCCTGACAATGTAGAGATAAAAGATGATTTGTTCAGCGGGTCTGACCAGCAGAATATGGATCCCGGGCTATATGTTAATGTTCGAGAAGGCGATGTCGCTGTTCGAGGGCTTGATGGGAAAACGATTAACCTTGGTAAAGGTGAAGCCTCTTTGTCCTCACTCGTAGGTGCGACAGTAAGGCTTAATTTTGTACCTCCTTTTCAGAAGTTCGATAAAGTACCCGCACCTAATCAGGTAACACCTCAAATGAAAGAAATGCTGAATCCGTTTGGTGATCAGGGTCTGGGTAAGAAAAAATTAGAATGCCGACTGCAATAGTGTAGGGATCGGGAGTAATGAAAATGAAATATAACAATTTAGCCATAACGATTGGTTTGATACTGGGCACTCAGATTGCCTATGCAAACCCGAATGGTGCCCATGTTATCAAAGGGACGGCTACTTTTTCTAATCCCTCGACCAATGTTCTGAATATAAACAACAGTCGAAATGCGATCATTAACTGGCAATCGTTTAATATTGGTAAAGGACAGACAACTAACTTCATTCAACCTTCTACTTCAAGCTCAGTTCTTAACAGGGTAATAAACAATAATCCCAGTAATATACTGGGCAACCTGAATTCTAATGGCCGGGTATTTTTGATAAATCAGCATGGCATCCTGGTGGGTGAAGGAGCCAATATCAATACCAGTGGTTTTTTTGCTTCGACGCTGAATATTACTGATGCTGATTTTCTTAACGGCAAGTTGAAGTTTCAGGGTGGTGGTCAGGGTGATTTAAACAACCAGGGTTTTATCCGTGCCGGTGAAAATGGCAACGTAGTACTTATCGCTCCAAATATCGAAAATGGTGGTGTCATCGAAGTTGAAAATGGCAATATTATTCTGGCTGCCGGAAAATCCATTACCATAACCAGTCTTGAAAACTCTTCCATTGAATTCGAAGTTTCCTCCGCTGAAAACCAGGTGACAAACCTGGGTAAAATCATTGCTAAAAATGGTGCTGCCAATTTATTCGCAGGAACCCTCAAGCACTCTGGCTCCATTAGAGCGTCTGGCCTGGTGCAAAATGCAGATGGCAGTATCAGCCTGGTGGCAACCGATAACGTCGAGGTGTCAGGTTCTGTTGATGTAACTGGTGAACAAGGCGGGTACGTTGAAATACTGGGTGATGTGATTGACATTAATGAGGGTGCAAATATTGATGCCTCCGGTGTTTCTGGTGGCGGTGAAATTCTGATTGGTGGTGACCAGCAAGGGTTAAATCCCGATATTGTTAATGCCACGTCAACGACTATCGCTGAAAATGCACAGGTTCATGCCGATGCAATCGATGAAGGCGATGGCGGAAAAATTATTATCTTTGCTGAAAATGATGTGCATATTCATGGCGAATTGACTGCTAAAGGAGGGCAGGTCGCGGGTGATGGTGGGTTTATTGAAACCTCCGGTTTACAGGAACTGGATATTACTCACGTTCCGGATGCATCTGCCACAAATGGCCAGGGCGGTGACTGGCTGATTGACCCTAATAATATTACGATTCAGGATGCTGGTCCTGATATTAATATTGATGAAGTACCAGAAGTTGGACCACCGTTTTCCAGTAACAATGATTCTGCAATACTAACAACAGGCACTATTGAATCAGCCTTAAACAGTGGTATAACAGTGACCATTAGTACGACTTCATCAGGAACTAATGGTGAATTAGGTGATATAACCGTTGCAGACCCTATCCTCTCAAGTCCTTCTTTTATGTCCGCCGATTTAATTTTAAATGCGGATAACGATATTATCGTTAATGCAGCCATTGAAATGGCGGGTTATGGCGGCATGCTTCAGTTAAATGCGGCTAATGATATTGCTATTAATGCTCCTCTGTCTGCCAATACGGGTTCTTTTAATACAGTCAATTTTGAATTCAATGCGGGCAGTGATATTTTGCTGAATTCGAGTTTGATCAATTCTGGAAGTGGCAACCTGAATATATTCCTGGATGCGGTTAACTTGCTGGCTTTGAATAATGCCATGATTCAGATGTGGGGTGACGTGAGTGTAACAGCCTCAAGTATCAGCCTTGACGGTTATAATCTGTTTGACAATATCAATGATTTTGGCTTTTCTGCACCTATGACCATAAATGCTGCAGCTGAACTGGAGTTTACCAATAGTGTAAACCTCTTCGGCTCGGATATCGTAAATAATGGCATGATGACATTTACCGGGATGTGCGGAGATGGTTGTATCAATCATACTTTATCTTTATCAGGCTCTTTGACTAATAACGGGGCAATGGATATTGGTCATGTGTATCTGAATTTTGACGGGACACTACAGAATAATGCAACGATAAACTTTACCGATGGTTTCTTTGATGACCCCGGATTGTTTATTGGTGGGGCGGGTACTGCAGGTACATTGGTGTTAAACCCGGGTACGGTTATTAATGCGGTGGCCGATACTGAGTTATTGATCGATAATCTGGGAACATTAGATGTCGCATCACCTACTGTATTACCTGATGTCCTGACGCTTTCTTTGAATGAAGGAGCGATTACTAATGCCCAGAACCTGACTATTCCGGATACCTTTACTATTCGTGGTGGCAGTATTACCGGTGATGGCATTATGACTATTCCTTCAACGGCTACTGTGACATCATCAGGTCCATTTTCTACAGGTAGTTTATCCATTTCAGGTGTTTCTGCTGCCAATCCTTTAACTTTGATAAACAGAGGTACGTTTAACTGGAATAATACCTCAAGCTTTGGTGACATTGTTTTAACCGATGCCACTTTTGAAAATGATGGTTTAATGGCTGTCAACTTATCCAGCACTGCATCAACGCTGTCTGGTAACGGTCGGTTAATTAATGGTCTTGAGGCGGAAATTTTAATTAATGGAAGTAATGCTGCCACTATTAATACTACACCTGGTTTTCTCAATGAGGGGTCAATTTCAATAGGCTCAGCATCCAGTCTAGTTTTGCTAGGAAATTCCAGTACATTAACTCTACAGGATGGTGCTCATCTGGCAGGTGCCGGTACATTGAGCGCAAACGTGGACCTGTTAACGGGTGGTGTTGTCCGTCCCACTTCCAATTCAACTCTGACTATTGGGGGTGACCTCCTTGTTTCTGGTGGAGCAGTCGTTTTTGCAGTTGCTTTACCTTCGGATGAACAAAACTTTCTGCATGTCAGCGGTGCAATTGATGTTGACGTGAATGGTGGTGATATTTTTATCAATTGGGAAGATGATTCTTCTAACAATGGTATTGCCAATAATCTTGGGACGGGTGGTTTCACTCTAGATTTGATGAGCTGTGATTCGCAGGGAAGTCAGTGTTTAAACTATTCTGGTCTGCTGACGAATACGACCTTACAGGTTGATAATATTAATACTCCCGTTTTTGTCAATAACCCACTGGCGACAACAGGTGCCACTTTTCAGGGTGTTACCGGCCCTGGTGCGACGGGTTCACAAGACGGGATTAATGTGGTGATTCCACCGGGTGGAATCGACAGTGCCAATATCAACCAGTGGACTGGTACAAATGGTACCTGGGAAGATGTGGTTAATCAGGCTACTAACTGGAGCCTGGGGACTGTTCCTGGCACAGGTCATTATGTGGTGCTTGAATCGGGTTTTGAAGTGACTGTTTCGGCTGCAATTCCTGCTGTAGCCGGGTTACAGAATAATGATTCATTAGTTATTGCTGATGGTGGTGTGTTAACGCTGAATGGTAATAGTGTCTCTTCCGGTGATATTGTTATGTTCGGGGCGGGTGCAACGCTGACGGGTACAGGATCTCTCACCCAGTTGGATGGGACTTTTACTTTTCTTGAAGGTGGTCCGATTAGTATATCCAGCTTTAATAACCTGAGTGAATTTCTGTATCTCCCGATAGTTCCTGGTAATGACCTTGTTATTCGTGATTCAATATTTTCTAATGACGGTAAGTTTATTATCGCTAATATTGATCCGGCAGTAATATCTGTGCAAGACCAGGATGCTTCTCCCAATGAAGCATTCGATAACTATGGAATAGTACTGGTTGATGCTCTGGCTAATATTGATATGAATATTACCAGCAACACGGGGGGCATTGGTCTGGATGAAGGTTCGCTAACACTGCTGAACAGTTTGCTAAACGAAGGACAGTTTGATTTATCAGTAGGTACTTCTTTAATCCTGCAATCTGGTAATGATCTGGATATGCTTGCTGGAAGTTCATTTACCGGTGAAGGAGCTATCAGTGTTAATTCAACTTCCATTTTAAATATAACCTCAAATACGGTCACTGTTGATCCTGCACTAACAATGAATTTCGATAATGCCGTGTTAGTCGCTGCGCAAAATCTAAATACTCCGGATACGATTTCTTTCACCGATGCCAACATAGTATCTACGGGTACTTTTACCGTTCCATTTACCTCAACAGTCACCCTGAGCGGATCCAATACGCTCTCTGGGGATATGCTAGTTGATGGTGATCTGATCTGGACGGATGGTTCGTTGATTGAATCAGGGTTAGCGACTTTAACCACGGGTTTACTATCGACGGTCACTCTGGGAGCGTCGGGTTCGACCACTTTAAATGGTGTGGACTGGATAAACGATGGTCATGTGGACTGGGTTTCAGCCGATGATTTCATCATTAACAATGCTTCTTTTACCAACTCATCGGATGCACAGCTAACTTTCAATGTTGCTACTACCAGTAATAATGCTGATATCACGGGAACCGGGGGGTCATTTGTCAACCTGGGTGCTTTTACAGTCGATGCAGGTGCGACTTCTACTGATTTGAATATCTCTATTCCATTCTCTAATACCAATGATGGTTTCTTTTTTTCAGATGGTAATATTAATATCAACCCAACGGGCTATAACCTGATTTTTGAGGGTGGCTCTTACCTGGAAGGTGATGTAACCGCTGCTGCTGGTTCCTTGATCACTCTTTCTGCCGGTAACCATAATCTTAACGTTCAAAGTAATAATGATTATGGCCTGTTTCTGGACTCTGATGTCACCATCGAAAGTGGTGCAATCGTTGACTTTGCTAATCCGGTTGATATGTCTCCCTATACTGTCACTCTGACGTTAAATAATGGCCAGATAAAAAATGCTCAAAATTTAACTATGCCCGATACAGGTAATTTTAATGGTGGAACCTTAACTGGCCTGGGTAATTTTTCAGTGCCAGATTCGGCAACTCTGACTATTTCAGGTTCATCTCCATTAACGATGAGTGGGGTGGATCTGGATATTGCTGGTGCCTTAAACTGGCAAGGAAATACTGCAAACACTGATATAGTTTTGAATGATTCAAGTCTACTACTGTTTGGCAGCATGATAATTTCTAATACTGATTCTGGCGCTCAGATTGATGGTACCAACGGAAGCTTGCTTTTAGGAAATGATAGTGATTTTTTCCATACTTCAGCTATTCAAACCAATGTTAATGTTCCCGTTACAAGCTATGGAAAAATTGGCTTAAATAATGCCGGTTCCATCTTGAGTTTTACTGACCCGAAAGGTTTGGTATTGGAGAATGGAGGTCGTCTATTTGGAATTGGAAGCTACGCGGGTGATGTACAGGTCAATTCGGGTGGTGGAATCTCCCCCGGTATTTTTGGTACTGTTGATACCGAGACAGATCAACTGAGCATTAATGGTGATCTTACCTTTGAAAGTGGTTCAACCCTGCTTGTTGAGATAGAAGATGATGGAGCTGATTTTGATCGGCTACTCGTGTCAGGAAATGCTGTTATCAATGGCGGAAGCTTGTACACGGTCTGGAAAGACTATAGTGCATTAGGTATCTCGATCGCGAATACTTTTGATGTTATTTCGGCTGCAACGGTTAGCGGTAATTTTGATTCCATTTTTGATGCTCCGGGTATAGCTTCATCTACAGGCACCATTATTGGAGGTAATACTTACCAGTACAGTCCCGCCAGTTTTGGTTCACCCGTTGTGTTCTGGGATGGTGGGGCAGGAACTTTCAATTGGGAGGACGCCCTCAACTGGAGTGATAATGTTCTGCCTGCTTTAAATGATAATGTGGTTATGGAGCTAGCCTTCGGAAACAGCGTGTCATTGACAACAGCCACACCAGCTCTGAATGATATACAACTGGATAGTATTATTATCAGCGGTGTAAGCAGTGATTTAAAAGTTGATGGAGATCTTTTGTCCTATGACATAAACATGGCTCTAAATTCTACAGTATCGGGTGCAGGAACATTACATAATGGCTCAACACTTGGCATGTACTCATCCACTGCAGATATCTCTATTAGCAATGTTGTAAACAATGGTTTCTGGGGGCTCTCTCCGATTCTAGAGGCTGTACCGGTTAATTACACTATTAACAGTGCTAATGTAATTAACTATGGTGGTTTATTCGTTGAGTCTACAGATACTTCAACTATTAACTCTGTTTCTTTTACCAATGGTATCTTCAATGCAGGAAATCTGGCGAATGTTGGTGATACGGATTTGATCCTGAATGGAACAATTAATAATGAATTGACTGGATTATTGATTTCCGCAGGGTTAAGCAAGCTTACCCTGGCTAATTCGAATACCAACCTCGGCTCAATTATGGTGACTGAAGGAGCTGGTTTTACAGTGGGTGCAGGTACAACTTTGACATTGTCAGGCAATAGCAATTTTCAGGGAGACGGAACGGTTAGCGTATCTTTAGGTTCAACACTAGATGCCCAGGTTCCAACAACTTTTGATTTGACGATGACACTGGAGCTTTTAGATGGAACTATTTCCAATGCTCAAAATTTAACTCTACCCGAGACCTTTAATATTTACGGTGGTATCTTATCCGGAACAGGCGTACTGGCTACAGATATTTTGTCTGAAGGTTTTATGAATATTAATAGTGCCAGTACTACTTTTACTATTAGCAACCTGGATCTGGATCTGGGTGGTACTATCCTGACCTGGAATGGATCTTCCGGTGACGATTTTATTCTGGATAATTCAACACTCACCATACGTGATGAATTTGAAATAAATAATGCTGATAGTATTCCTGAAATATCGGGATCAGGAAACATTGTGCTGGCTGCTGATGCGTATCTCAGCCAGTTTTCTTCAGGAGTAGATACCATCATCGGTGTTCCCGTGACTACTCGCGGAATAATTGAGGTTTTTGATCCAACTTCGGGTTTAACTTTTACTGGTGGTAACTTAACACTTAAAGATGGTGCCCGTCTTAGTGGTGTTGGAACTTTTACTTTGGGACTATCAGGTGAAGGTAATGTGACTGTTGGATCCGGTGGAGGGATAGCTCCGGGTTGGGATACGGGTACCGGGACTTTAAATATTGATGGTAATGTAACCTTTGAAAATGATTCTGTAGCTATTTTTGAAATTTCCTTTAATGGTGAAACCTGGGAAAGTGATAGTTTAGATGTAGTGGGTAGTGTAACTATTAATGGCGGAAACCTTTTTACATTATGGGATGGATATTTTGATGGTGATAACCTAAATCCTGATTTGCAGATTACCCCTTTTATTTTCTTTACCACCAGTGCAGGACTATCTGGTACATTTGATACGGTAGTTGATCCTTTGTCAGTTACTACATCGACTGTTACTACGCCAGGTGTTGATCTAGAATATCAGGTCACAGGTGTTGATCCATTGGCTATTATAACCTACTGGACTGGAGGAGCCGGAACCACTAATTGGCAAGATGTATCAAACTGGAGTGGAGGAGCTGAACCTGGATTTGATGATCTGGTTATCGTTGAAATCCCAACGGCTAATTATGAAATCGCAGATCTCACCTTGAATTCCATAACCGAAAATCTGGCGGGTTTCCAAAATGATGCTAATTTCCATATTGGGACAGGAGGAAATCTTCAGGTTTCTGGAGATTTTATAAATCATAATGATATGAGTCTGTTGGACAATGGCACCATTTCGGGAACAGGTTCATGGCATAATCTTTCTTATGCCCAGACAGTAACTTCAAACACGACTCTGTCCATTGCCAATATCAATAATTATTCAGCGCTGAATTTTGTACTGTTAACGACTGATTCTGTAAATTTGTCTATCACCAGTAATTTTGAAAACTGGGGTAATCATGGTATCTACTTGCCTTCTACTTCGGCTAATACTGTGAATTATTCTGGTGGACTCTCTAATCACGGGTTGTTCAATGATTATGGAACAACGGCTGAT
>JAAEMR010000185.1 GCA_024225395.1 Gammaproteobacteria bacterium | reverse complement strand
GTGTAATTGGCTAAAATTTAGTATAATTAATCAATGGTGGTATAATCCACTAAGGCACAATCAGCCGAAGGTAATTAAAAATGTCAATTAACAAATGGGAACCACCCGGTACGTGGGGACCAGTAACAGGTGGACTTATGACACAAACAAGTACAGGTACAACTTTCGCAATCGTTGCGGAATCGCCAGCAACTTTTAACGCGGCAGGCTACGCAGCTTTAACTTATGTTGAAGTAGGCGAAGTAACAGATATTGCAGAAATTGGCAGCGAAACCGCAAAGGTAGAGCATAAGCCACTTAAAACGGGTGTTGTCGAGAAGTTTAAAGGCTTCACTGATTGGGGTTCAAGCTCTATTAGTTTTGCTAAGGCTTCATCTGATGCAGGTCAGGTGTTACTGGCTTCGGGTGATAACGGCGCGAATAAAAATAAGCAGCACTCAGTATGCGTTACATTGCAGGACGGTACTAAGTTGTATTTCGTATGTAAAGTGTTCGGCTTTAAAACCGCGCCGGGTTCAGCGGATTCTATTGTATCTTGTACCTCAAACATTGAGATTGAATCAGTTATCGTTGAAGTGTAAGCTTAACGGCTAACAAAAAAGGAGCTTAACCGCTCCTTTTTTGTGCCTGTTGAAAGTCATTTATGTTTAACTTCTCGGATCTATTTCGATTGACTGACACTCTCGCCAAGGCAAGCCATTAAAAGTTAAATAGTCTTTATAATGGCAATCGCTTTTTGTACCGTCTGAATATGTTGCC
>JAAEMR010000184.1 GCA_024225395.1 Gammaproteobacteria bacterium | reverse complement strand
AGTTTAAAATTATTTAATACTTGCATCATGATGCAGCCTCCCCCCCAATCGAGCCGGGTGAGACTGATTTGGTTTTAAATACCTTCTTGATAAATTTTCCCAAATCGATTCGTGACTGAACAATGGCGAAGACCAGAGTGATTGCAACGATAAGATCTGCAATATAAAAAGGGACATTAATCAGGACAAATCCTGTAGTCAGAATGGTGGTAAACAGAGTGCCGAGAAACGTTCCAATGACCGTCGCTTTTTTAAATATGGCAATGCCAATGTATAAGGACACATAAGCCGGCATTAAAAAATTGATACTGACAGTCACTGACCCCTGTCCTCTTGAGGCTGTTGAGATGATTGCCGCCAGTGAGGTCAAGCCTGCACAGATTGCAAAGGCTACAATAATATATTTTTTAACCGCTACACCTGAGAAAACAGCCGCTGTTTTGTTCGCTCCTGTAGCATAAAAATTCCTTCCATACCTGGAGCGATGTAAAACCATATAGGCCAACAGGTAAGTTATCAGCATCAAAAGAGCAGGAAAGGGAACATCAAACCATTTTGCATCATTGATCTCCAGAATGCCTGACATTAAAAAATTTTTATAAATAAACGATCCGTTACTATACAAATAAGCCAATCCAAATGCGATGGACCCTGTGCCGATAGTGGTGACCATATCATCCAGTTTAAACACACCAACGGCAACACCGCTAAGCGCTCCCCAGAGTGTGCCCACAATAATTCCGACCAGCACACTGACAATGATCATGGAATGGATTCCACCGATCATAAAGCTAGCCATAGTAGCATCCAGACTGACAATGTAAGCTGTGGTCATGGCGGCCAGGCAACCAACATATTGAAATGACATATCAAAGTGGCCCACAATAATCACAAATGTCAGGCCCAGAGCTGTGATCGCGTTTATTGACATATGTTTGGACATCATATTAAAATTTCTAACAGTGAAAAACTGGTCATGCAGTTGAGAAAAAATGAACACCAGCACCGCAAGCAATGCAATAAAGGCAAAAAGTGATTTAATATGGCTTGTTACCATATCTGCTGATTCAGTTGACATGAGTGTCACCT
>JAAEMR010000183.1 GCA_024225395.1 Gammaproteobacteria bacterium | reverse complement strand
TCAAAACCTGCATCACGAAAACCTGGTGTAGAGGTAACATCAGAAGGCGTATCATGAAAGGTAAATGCCGCAGTATTGATATGACGACGTGCATACTTGGAAATTGCATAGGTGTTTTCTACATACTGGTAAGAGTAAGTTTTTACCGAATAGGCATTGGCACCATGATCTTTAATAACGTGGTTGCCCACTTCTGCTGCTATATCCAGAGCAAAATCCCAGGGTACAGGTTGTAAAGTACCGTGAATTCTAACCAATGGAGATTGTAAGCGGTCTCTTGTTGGAGTTTTAGGGTTGTAACATTTTTGCGCAATCAAACCACCACGCATTGAAGAGTCACCATTGGTATTAACCACCGTGGTGTCCTTATCTGGCGTGATGACAACATTGTGTGGCATACCATTATGCATAACAATATTATGCTGTGCCGGTGCGACCCAGTCCTGTAAAGGAGCTGATGGGAAATCAATGCCAAATGCATTTTGAGATGCTTTCTGACCACCGTTACCGCTGCCCATTGGCCAGCGATAAACTTTATAGCCACAAGCCACGATGCAATAATCACAGGCCGTTGTTAAAACTTCAGCATGCTTTGGTGGCAAAGGCGCATTATCTTCGGGAATATAATATTTTGTAGACATGTCTTCTGCCTCCTACGATTTGAAATTAGATGTACGACCGAAAACCAGTCCTAACATGCCAACGGCGTAGACATCATCGCCATCTACTTCAAGCAACACCTGTGGCAAGCTTTCATAAGCCTGACCGGACACGATAATGCCATGACGACGTACATCATATGTTGACAGGTGGAAAGGACATTGGCCCAGAACACGCTGATCACCGACTACCTTATAGCTGCCCTGCATCGGGCCGCCCTGGTGAGTACACAGATAACTGAAGGCAACAACATCTTTAGCCTTACCTACACCACCACCTGACTGAACGCCCGCTTTAACCAGCATACACTGATTATTACTGATACCTTCAGGGTAGCTGAAGTCAACTGGCTGGTTATCTTTTAACTGACTCAGCCTGGCTATTTTCTTACGAGGATAACCAACTACTTCAGCTTTTGACGCACTGGCTGCGCCGGGAAATAAAGATACACCAACGGTACTAACGGCTGTTGCAGCTCCACTACTCATCAGGAAACCGCGACGAGTCATCATGCACTTACCGTGCGCTGCTGACGTCTCTTTTTTATCTGTTACTTGATTGCTCATTTTTTGGCCTCCATTAATTCAGCTTTTGTGAACAGTGGTGCATAATCAGGTAATTTCGGCTTTTCAATTTCAATCTCATCACCCGAGAATGCTTCGAGGAATGCCAACAGATCTTCTTTCTCTTCATCACTCAAGCCAAGAGGTTTGATTAACTTACTCTTGTTTTGTGGGAATGAAGTGGTATTGCCTTCTTCATCAACACCGCCGCGATTATAAAAATCGATAACTTCTTCAAGTGTATAGAAGGCACCGTTGTGCATATAAGGAGCGGTATAAGCGATATACCTTAAACCTGGTGTACGGAACTTACCCTTATCCCATTTATTTTTACTCCGATAATAGAAACCTGCATCATCTTTGATATGGCGATACATATCTTCTGTCACACCTTTTGCATATTGCTCAAAGCGGAAAGTAATCTGTGCCATTCCATCTTCGTCCCAACGAGCTGCTGCAGGAACTCCAATATTGTAATAACGCTCATCTGTTGCCAGAGGCCCGTTATGACATTCGATACAGTTAGCTTTTCCATTGAATAACTTCATGCCTTTCTTTTGCTGATCACTTAATGCTGACTTATCACCTTTCAGATAAGCATCTAAAGGTGTGTTATCAGAAATCAGAGTTGTTTCAAAAGAAGCCATTGCACGCCAAACGTTACGAATTAGTGGCCATTCATCACCGAATACATCTTTAAAACGTTTCTTGTACTCAGGAATCAACGCTAAACGTACTTCCATCAAATCGTCTTCACCGTTACCGGCAACACCACCTTTAGCAGCAGAACGTGCCTGGTTCATACCTGAAGATGCTCCACCAGCCCAGAATTGTTTCTTCATATACTGTGAATTAACAACGGTTTGACTGTTACGCCAGTGAACTGTACCCGGGTAACCACGAGAGAAATCTTCAGCCCATGCCCAACCCTGTGCAGGATCATGACAACTTGCGCAAGAGACAGATGCATCTCCACCCACACGAGGATCGAAAAACAGAATTTTTCCCAGCTCAATCTTCTCAGGGGTATTTTTGTTATCCATCACCTCGGGAATTGGAGGTAAAGGTGCTAGCGGAGGATTAACTTCTCCGCCCATGCCCTTGGACACAATTTTCATTTCAGCTGCAGCAGAACCACAGGCTAAAGTGACGGCAACTGCAATAGAAGCTAATGCCGATTTTTTAAATAATGAATTTTTCATTTCAAATCTCCTCGACTTAGTTTCTAACTTTACGCCAGTTGGCTATAGGCGAATATTCAGCTGGATAAGCCTGATCCCATACAAACTCTTTACCTTCCAGTCTGTCACCTGACAAAGCTTCAAGAAATGCAACCAGATCTCTCTGCTCTTTAGCGTTTAAATTGAGTGGCTTGATCAATTCGCTTTTATGAGAATCCTGACCACCGCCTTCATTATAGAAGTCAACAACATCTTCAAGAGATGTCAGCATTCCATTATGCATATAGGGCGCTGTATAATTTAATTCACGTAAGCTGGGTGTCATGAATTTTCCCATGTCAGAACCATCAGCCTTGTGTGTTTGAACATGGGCACCTGGATCACGTTTTTGCGCATACAGGTTTTCTATACCCAGGAATAAGCCCCAGGCCAGGAATGCCTGATGACGCATTGGGTCAAGAAATACATCGAAGTTTTCAGGGACTCCCGTGTTATGTGCCTTGTCATCATTAAAGTTAGGACCGTTGTGACATGCGATACAACCACCTTTTCCTTCAAATAATTTTTGACCACGTTTAGCAGAACGGGACATTTTGCCCGTATCAAAAGGTGAACCGCGTGAAGTCAGTGTTTTCATGTATTCAGGAATCGCTTTACGGATGCTGCCATTAGATGGCTCACCGTAACCCGCGTCCTTGAACATACGAACATACTCCGGATCCTGCTTGGCACGTTCCTGCATGATGCGCATATCCATGTTCATGGTGTAATCTTCAGTGATCATTTCACGAGTAGCATCATTTAAATGTGTACCGATTCGACCATCGTGCATCCAGGTTTTCTTATGTGATACATTGATTAGTGATGGTGAATTCCTGAAATGCTTGTTTCCGGGATAACCGGGAGATAACGCATCGGGATGACTGAAGCCATGCTCCGGATCATGACAGGTAGAACAGGATATGCCCGCATCACCTGAAATTCGCTTGTCAAAAAATAAACGCTTACCCAGTTCTGCTTTCAGCAAATCTGTTTTAAGCTTGGGAAGTGGTCCAATATCTGCGTCTGCAGCAAGACCCGTCGTTGCAACAATTGCAAGACTCAGCCCGGTTACAGCCATCATCAATCGGCCACGCTTGATGAGCTTTTGACTCATAGTGCTTACCTCCGTTAATTAGTAAACTCTGCAAAAACACAGAGAGTTAGTTTTAAGCAACGGTACTAATGCATTATTCAGGCCAAAACCAAATGCCCACAAACAATATATTATTTATCAATAACTTACTGGAAACATTCAATGTAATAACACTATCAACAAGGTGCATAAACCTTTCAATTTATAGAGGTATTAAAATGAGTATGGATCATTTCTTTCAATTACATTCTAATACCTCTTATTACAAACAAATTTTAATCATGATCTGATACACTAAATACGATTTAAAAGCCGTAACTTCTTCCCTTGGATCTCAACTCAATACATCTGGCAAATATCTGGCTTTGGGCACACTGGCTCTACTGGCCGGTTTTATTCTGGGCAATTTATCGTGCACCCTGGTCGGTACTCATACAAAAGGATTCCAGCAATATTCTATTTGCCAGCTGCGCAATAGTTTTTTTATTCTGGCATTTAAAAGTAAATCTCGATGATGGCCTCAGCATCCATTTACTCGGATCCACCATTTTGACATTGATGTTTCGCTGGCAGGTAGCACTGATGGCTAACGCGATTATTGTTCTTGGAATCACTCTCACCACGACGGCCGATTTTCAGGCATTTGCCATGAACGGCATACTCATGGGTATTATTCCTATCGGTATCAGCCATGTCATCTGGCGTATCAATGAACGTTTTTTACCGGCTAATTATTTTATTTATATTTTCTTTGCTGCATTTCTTGCTGCTGGTATTTCCATCCTGACATCCGGTTTTATTTGTTATCGATTATTGAACCTTTTACCCAATTTATTGAGACAGGAAACATTAGACCAGTATCTACTTATACTGATTCCTGTTATGTACCCGGAAGCTTTCATAACTGGCGCAGTTATATCTGTTTTTGTCATCTATAAACCAGAGTGGATAGCCACCTTTGATGACCATCGATACCTTAAAAACATGTAAAAGAGTACGCTGTGCATAGCCTTTTTTAAAAAACAAGGGAGAGCTAATTGAACGAATGCCCCCTACTTTTTGTATTTTTCTACAGAACTCAAAATACCTCTTAATATATTCACTTCATTCTTGCTAGGTTCTGCACGTTGATAGAGTCGACGTAAACGCTTCATCATTTGCCTGGGGTTATCCTTATTTAAAAAATCAGTGCTGATTAAAACCTGTTCAAGATGAGAAAAATATCCTTCAAGTTGAGCGCTATCGGCAACAGGCTCTGAAATATTCATAGACTCACTGTCGTCAACTTCGAGCATATTTTTATAGATCTCATAACTAACCACCTGAATTGCAGAAGCCACATTAAGGGAACTAAATTTCGGGTTAGTAGGAATCGTAACCGTGTAATTACAATGCTTGAGCTCTTCATTGGTCAACCCGGCATGTTCCCGCCCAAAAACAATGGCCACTTTCTCATCATCAGATAAGCCAGACACTTTTTGAGCCAGAGTTTCCGGAGTGAGTTCGGGCCAGGCCAGTGAACGTAACCGGGCACTGGTTCCAACCACTAACTGACAATCCGTAACAGCTTCCGGTAAGCTATCCACAATAACTCTTTCATCGAGAACATTGTTAGCACCCGATCCACGCGAATAAGCCCTTTCACCAATCGGACATTTAGGGTTTACCAGCACCAGTTGAGACAGCTCCATATTTTTCAAAGCCCTGGCCGCCGCACCAATATTGCCCGGATGCGTGGTCTCGACCATGACGATTTTAATATTCTCTAGTTTCATATAACGTGCTCAATAAATAATCTTTTTAATCTACCACGAAGCCACGAACTACACGATGAATGTTTAATTATCAGGGCTAGCAAATTACAAAAAATAATTCGTGCCCTTCATGGCTTCGTGGTGAATATTTTTTCCTTTATTAAAACACCAGTTTTGATAGACTGCGCGCCTCTTTCATCTACCCGCCAGGTTTAGTCTAATGCAACCCATGCTAAATATTGCAATTCGTGCTGCTCATTCAGCGGGTGATTACATTTCGCGTCAGGTTAACAATATCCCTAATCTTGAAATTGAATCGAAAGATACCAATGATTTTGTGACTCAGGTTGATCGCAATGCCGAACAGAAAATCATCGATACATTATTGAAGGCTTATCCTGATCACAGCATTCTCGCTGAAGAATCCGGAACTCAGGGCGACAGCGAATACCAGTGGATCATCGATCCACTTGATGGAACCACTAACTTTCTTCACGGCTTTCCCCACTTTGCCGTCTCTATTGCTCTCGCTCATAAAGGAAGACTGGAACAGGGCGTTATCTACGATCCGATGAAACAGGAGTTATTCAGCGCCAGTCGAGGGGATGGGGCTACATTGAATAATCGACGCATTCGAGTGACTAAACCCGTCAACATTAAGGGCGCATTACTGGGTACAGGTTTCCCGTTCAAGCAAAAACAGCATTTACCCGCTTTTCAATCCATGTTTGCTGATTTCTTTGGACAGGCTGGCGATATCAGGCGAGCCGGGTCAGCAGCTCTTGACCTGGCCTACGTGGCTGCGGGTCGCCTCGATGCATTCTGGGAAATCGGGCTGCAACCCTGGGATATGGCAGCAGGTGCTTTAATCATTCGTGAGGCCGGTGGTCTGGTAGGCGATTTTAGCGGTAATGAGAATTATCTTGAGAGCGGAAATATCGTCGCTGGCAACCCGAAAATATTCGCTGATTTAACTCGTAAACTTCAACCTCATCTTACAGAGTCAATTAAAGCCTGATCTGGCATTTAATTGATCTGGGTCAAACCCAAATATATTTTATGAGCGACTTGACTTATATCAAAAATTCTTCACTTTTCTAGCCCATTTTAGACCAGTACAAGTCAACTGGTATAAACCTTTCAGCATCCTTCTATTACTTAAGTAATATTAATAAATCTAACTTATGACGCCACAAGATAAATCGTGTTGAAATCTCCGTTAAAAGGAATATTCTACTTCGCGTTCAGTAATGCCATACATATGATTTGGTCGTATTAATGCATTACGCAACAATTATTGAAAGTTGAAATAATCCTGTTTCAAGTATCGATATTTTTTACTGCAGTAAAAAACTATTTAGGAGAAAATTAATGCCTACATTTGTACGTACCGAAAAGTGCGATGGTTGTAAGGGTCAAGATAAGACTGCTTGCATGTACATCTGCCCTCACGATTTAATGAAGCTTGATATGGACGGTTCCGATACCGGTCATGCCATGAAAGCTTACAACCAGGAGCCTGAGCAGTGCTGGGAATGTTATTCCTGCGTTAAAATCTGTCCTCAGAATGCTATCGAATGTCGTCACTATGCTGACGTTGTACCTCTTGGCGGATCTGTTCAGCCATTACGTGGTACTGACTCAATCATGTGGACTATCAAATTCCGTAACGGAACAATGAAACGTTTCAAATTCCCAATCCGTACTACTGCTGAAGGTTCTATCGATCCTTATGCTGGCAAGCCAGAAGCAGATATGTCGAAGATTGAAGAGAATCGTTTCTTCTGCACTAATAATGGTTACCGTGAAGGTGATCCTAGTGAACTAATTAACCTATAACCTGAGGAATAATATAATGGCAGGTGAATTTGGAAATCCAGTAGTTGTCGAAGAAACTGTCGACATTCTGATGATTGGTGGCGGTATGGCCAACTGTGGTGCTGCATTTGAAATTATGCAGTGGGCAAAAGGTACAGACCTTAAAATTAAACTAGTTGATAAAGCAGCTATGGATCGTTCTGGTGCTGTTGCACAGGGTCTGTCTGCAATCAACACTTATATCGGTGATGAGCAAGATCCAGCTGATTATGCACGTATGGTTTCTAACGACCTTATGGGTATTACACGTGACGATCTGGCATACGACTTAGGTCGTCATGTTGATGAATCTGTACATCTGTTTGAAGAATGGGGACTGCCTATTTGGAAAACTGACGAGAACGGAGAGCGTTTCGACGGTTCTAAAGGTATGACTCCATTACAAGATGGTGGTAAGCCTGTACGTTCTGGTAAGTGGCAGATCATGATCAACGGTGAGTCTTACAAGTGGATCGTTGCAGAAGCTGCAAAGAAATCACTGGGTATTGAGAACATCGAAGAGCGTATCTTCATCGTTAAACTGATTAACGACAAGAACGATCCTTCACGTATCGCTGGTGCGGTAGGTTTCTCAACTCGTGAAAATAAAATCGTTGTATACACTGCAAAAGCTATTCTGTTAGCGGCTGGTGGTTGTGTAAACATCTTCCGTCCTCGTTCAGTGGGTGAAGGAACAGGTCGTGCATGGTATCCAGTATGGAACGCAGGTTCTACATACTCAATGGCTGCTGAAGCAGGCGCTGAGTTAACACTGATGGAAAATCGCTTCGTACCTACTCGTTTTAAAGACGGTTACGGTCCTGTTGGCGCATGGTTCTTACTGTTCAAAGCTAAAGCAACTAACGCTTTCGGCGAAGTTTACATGGACAAGAACAAAGAAATGCTGAATGACTATCCTCCATATGGTCAGGCTGCGGTTCCTGCTTCTTGCTTACGTAACCACTTAATGCTGAAAGAAATGAAAGACGGTAACGGTCCTATCTACATGGACACTGTTACAGCTCTTGCAAATCTTCGTGAAACTCTTTCTCCACGTGAAGTTAAGCATTTAGAAGCTGAAGCATGGGAAGATTTCCTTGACATGTGTGTTGGCCAATGTGGTATCTGGGTTGGTGAAAACATCGAGCCTGAGAAGAAGAACTCAGAATTGATGCCTACTGAACCATACCTGTTAGGTTCTCACTCTGGTTGTTGTGGTATCTGGACTTCAGGTCCTACTGACGTTGGTGCTCCAACTGAAGAAACTGAAGCTGGCGTTCCTGATCACCTGCCTTCTGGCTGGAACTGGGGCTACCGTGGTATGACTACTGTTAACGGTCTGTTTACAGCGGGTGACGGTGTTGGTGCTTCTGGACACAAATTCTCTTCAGGTTCTCATGCTGAAGGTCGTATGTGTGCCAAGTCTATGGTTAAGTACTGCCTGGATAACGATCACACTCCTGAGCTGGATACTTCAGTTGATGAGTTGGTTGATGCAATCTACCAGCCAGTTAAGACTTTCCTGGAATTCAAAGATTACACAACTGCAATCGATGTTAACCCTAACTACATCACTCCTAAGATGCTTCAGTTCCGTTTACAGAAGATCATGGATGAATATGTAGCTGGTGTTGCAACTTACTACACAACTAACGCGGAAATGCTGAAAGTTGCTGGTGAGAAGCTGGACATGCTGAAAGAAGACGCTATGAAGATGCGTGCTAAAGACCTTCACGAATTACTTCGTGCATGGGAAAACTATCACAGAATCTTAACTGCTGAAGCTCACATGAAGCACATCGAATTCCGTCAGGAATCTCGTTACCCTGGTTTCTACTATCGTGCAGACAAGAACTTTGTCGACGAAGAGAACTGGCACTGCTTCGTTAACTCTATCTATGACAAAGAAACTGGTAAGTGGACATGCTTCAAGCGTGCACACGTTGATCTGGTAGACAAGTCTAAGCTTTTCAAGTAAGTTTTACTTATGTAAGACCTAACGAATAGTTAGAGTTCAAAAGCCCGGACATCGCAAGATGTTCGGGCTTTTTTTTTGCACAGGGATGTGCTTATGCTGCGAGCTCATGGATGAGCAGGAGCAGTGTTCATAAAAATAGCAGACTAATGAAAAAGAAAATTTAACCGCATAGGATGCAGAGTTTTAAAACTAAATGCTAACTTAAATATCTGTCAGTGATTGCTCACAGATTAGCCATCTAAGCTCAGAAAATAATATACATCTCTAAACTCTCCATTAAATTTTGTTCCTCTGCATAACTCTGCGCCCTCTTCGGTTAGGCATTTTATAATCTAAATCAAAGCTTTTAATATCCAGAGAAATATACTCGATAGCTGAATGATAATAATTACTATATAATCATTCGCTTATTTTTGATTTCTTAATGAGCACGGCATGAGCGACGATACTGAAAAGTTTGATTTACCCTTTGATAGCCCGGTCGAACCTATTCGACTTGAAGCTAATGACACACTAAAATTTCGTTGCCACAAGGGCGTTTCCTGCTGGAATGCCTGCTGTGCACAGGCCAACGTAACGCTTACTCCTTATGACATTATCCGTCTGAAACAGGAGCTTGGTACTTCCACCACTGATGTACTGGCAAAACATACCGTACCCTTTGAACTTGATCAGGGTGGTATGCCCGGCATAAAGTTACGCACGACAGATTCAGGTGCCTGCCTGTTCATGACTGATGAAGGATGTTCTGTTTATGAAAACAGACCCACTGCCTGTCGTTACTACCCTTCTGGCCTGTTATCCATGCGTGCCATCGATAAAAATGTTGATGAACGTTCTTTCCTGCTGATTAAAGAAGATCATTGCAAAGGTCACGACGAAGACCAGACTCAAACCGTACAGGAGTATCGTGAAAAACAGGGTGTTGTCGATTATGATGATTACAACCGTGAATGGTATGTCATTGTTTTAAAGAAGCGTTCTACCGGTCCAGCTATCGGTAAACCTTCCGAAATGAGCCTGCAACTATTCTTCATGGCCAGTTACGATATGGACCGTTTTCGTCGTTTTGTCACCAGTGACAGCTTCCGTAAAACTTATAACCTGGGTGATGAATTCTTTAAGGTAGTTGATAATGATGACCTTGCTTTAATGCAATTTGGTTTCAAGCTGATGCGTCAGGTACTTTACGGTGAGTTGAGTATCCCTGAAGTAGAAGGCGCCTGGGAAAATCGCATGGAAGAGCGTGAAGAAATTCTTAAAATGCGTAAAGAAATGGAAGTCATGGAATTTGATAAACGCAAGGAAGAAGAACTTGCTGCTGCCGTACTGGGTGAACCTGATAAATGTTCCGATAACTAACCATCAGTATGAGTAAAGCAGTTACCGTTGCCATCATTTCAGACACGCATGCCTTTTTGCATCCTGAAATAGACTCATTAATTCAGCAATGCGATATCGCCATTCATGCCGGTGATATCTGTAATGCTGAAACACTACAGGCTATAAAACCCAAATCGGGTCAGGTGGTGGCAGTAACCGGTAACAATGATCACGAGCGGGGATGGCCTGCCGACGAGGCTGATATCGTCAACAGTATTCCGCGTGTAGCTTGCCTGAAATTACCCGGTGGTCTGGTAAAGATTGAACACGGGCATGTGCATGACATGCATTGTCCGGAACATGAAGATTTGCGCAGTGCCCATCCGGAAGCACGTCTGGTGGTTTATGGGCATACGCACCGTAAAGTCATCGATGATTTTAGAAGGCCCTGGGTGGTCAATCCCGGTGCTGCCGGCGCAACCCGAACCCGTGGTGGTGCATCCTGCCTTGTTTTAACGGCTACCGAATCTTTATGGAAGCTTGATAGCTACCGTTTCGAAGAAAGTAACCTTGGCTTAAGAACAGCAACGGCTGCTTAAACTAGCCGTGTTAAAGCTGAAAAATTCAGCTTTAACCTTCTTCATCTTCATCTTCGTCTTCATCTTCGTCTTCATCGTCATCTTCATCTTCATCGTCATCTTCAAGTTCAATTTCATCGACCTGTAACACACCATCTAACATAACGCCTTCAACTTCAACCTGAACGCCTTGTCCAAGTTGATCCAGGATTTCTGATGAAGCCACTCCTGCCTCTACAAACACAGGTATACCGTTAACTGAAAATACTTTATCTACCGAAATAAAGGATGTAATAACACCTTCCAGGCTCACGTGCCCATCTGAATTTTCAATCTCATCGCGTTCATCATCTTCACCTTCAATTTCTGTGGCGAGTACACTTCCATCCGGTTGTTGATATACACCATGAACTTCAACAAACAGGCCATTTGTAAGAACATCAATATCTTCCAGATCATCAGCTGTTATTTCAGTGATATCGATAATGATGCCATTCATGACAAAAGAAGTATCATCAAGGTCTTCAATTTCACCATGCAATTCAACCTCGTTATTGCCATCTGACAAGATGCCTTTCTTTTCCACATGCGTTGCTATAATACTGTTAGTGCTCAGGTCGATATACCCGCTCACTTCCACCACATCACTCTGGTCAATATTATCAAATCCAAAGATTACATTGTGTTCGCTTTTAAAACGTGTAGTTAAAGCATTTATGCTGACGGAATACCCCAGCACAGTAAAACTTTTAACATTGCTATCAGAGCTTGATTCCAATGGAATATCACTAATCGGTCCTTCAACAGCATCATCATAAACTACCGATGTCGCCACACCTGTTCCATCGTCATAAGTCGTGGCATTGAGTTGAACTATCATGCCGATCTCAAGATTACTCTGCCCTTCCTGACCCGAAAAAGCAGTGCCATCAACATCAAAACTGGCTTCATCTATATCATAATGGACACCGTTCACGATGATACTGCCAAAACCGGTGATTGCACCCACGACTATGCCCGTTCCACTAATACCTGCAGAAATAATAGTTTCAACTCCACAGGATAGTACTGATAAGCTTAAGGCAGAGATTAATAAAACTCGCCTGATCTGGTCGGTTAATAATTTCATCAGGATGACTCCTTTTCTGAGTTTTGTTTTTTCTGCGTAAAGTAGATGCCTAAACTGACAGCAACACTTTCCTGTTCATCGTCAGCTTCATTCTCGGAAAATGCAGCATCAATATCTTCAAGCAAGAGCTGGGCTTTCTTGTTTATACGTTGTTTAATTTTTGCTAAAGCATCAATTCTTACCTGCGTGTTAGATGCTTTACGTTGAAACCAGGCTTCATCGGGTTTTTTAACATTGATATTGTGATCAATTGTCTGAATTAATTCAGCCGTATCTATTCCCAGAATATTGAGCTTTTTATCAGAATCTGTGGTTGGTAAATAATTAGGGTTTATCATTTGAATGTTTCCATTATCAATGACTTTAATATTTCCACTATCAATAAGCGCGTTTAACATCGCAACAACGGGCATATCACCGCTATATTTTTTCACCAGGCTCGCAAATGATCCTTTATTACCTTCCAGCAATAAATCTCTGGGCTCATGGTCTTTACCCAGAAACTCTTCATCATGCTGCCAGCCCGCAATCACTCGAACAATTCGGTTGAATTTTCGTAGTGAGTTATCGGTATCAAATGCCAAAGCCTCTTTCAACCTTTTAACTTCTTTTCGGTTGATACCAGTCAAAATGGATACATTAGAAACCGTTTGCTTCTGCCCCTGACGCCTGGCTTCTTCAAATCCTGTATCGACATACACTTTACGTGCAATATCGGCAAACGTACCGTAGGCAATCCCATTGCGTAGCAAAACCTTGATTAATGGTTTTATAATTCGAATTATGGTTGTCTGAATAACTTCTGAAACTATGCCCATTCCACACCTGATAATTTCATTCTAATATACACGTTATAAACAAATTTAAAAAAGATGGTATTTTGGGAATGTATTCCCTTTTTGATTATTGTCAAGAAAAAATGCCTCAGGTTTGCTATCCAGATAATCTTGAACATCATATTAAGTTTAACAAGAGATTACAAAATCATTCTACTAATGAATTAATTGTCTCAATAATTGAAGGCGCATCCCATTTAAGGGCACCCCGGTAGGCATACTGGATCTGTCCATTTTTATCCAGTAAGAAATTTGATGGATAGGCATACACTTTCCAGTCTCGAACAGCTACACCATCAGTATCCTGATAAATATCAAAATTGACTGGAATAGACTTAACAAAAGTTTTGATATCTTCTACAGACTCTCCAATATTCACCGCGACTACTTTAAATGGCTTAGCCTCCATAGTATCCACAAGTCTAGATAAAGATGGAATTTCCTCCACACAGGGGCCGCACCAGGTAGCCCAGAAATTGACCAGTACCACATTACCCTGCAAGTCATTTAATGTGGATATCTGGTTTTGTAAATTATTAAGTACTAGATCGGGGGCAATTTTATTTCCTTTAAATGGGTGTAATTTTGGTGCTTTCACTTGCCTGTCGCTTTGTTCAATATCGTCTTTAGCAGAATAAAGCGCATTGAATTCAGCCGGCACAGATGACCTGAGTAAGCTAACAGCCCCATTAATGATCTCTGGTAACTGACCTCGCATGGCTATATCCCGTTCTGTCAGGTGATCATCTGGGCGCATATAAAAGCCTGCCTGAGTCTCTCTTAAAACATGCATGTAGACAGGGCTACCGCCCTGTTGCAACCGATTCGAAATCTCAACACTACGTGCAAATTTTGTTCCGTACTGTGGTTGCAGCATATACACAGGCAAATTACTAAAAGAAGCTATCTCTTCATATTCAGCATCCTGCCCCATTTCAGTCCTACCTTTGATTAAATAGGGGGAAAAAAATAACTGACCTTTCAGCAGATCAGTCCCTGCATGCAATTTTTGATACTGGTAGGATGTTTTAAGACTGAGCAGGACACCACGGCTGGAACTGATTAGATAAACTTCTTCAAAGCCCTGCTTTTTTGCATAGTTAATTAATTCAACCAGGTCATCAATATCGACATCGTTCAGGCTTCGACGCCCGGTGGGCATCACATAACTATCATGTAACTGAGCTGCCCAGACATCATAATCTGAAATGGCTAAATTCATTGCCACAGAAACATAACCCTTTCCAAAACCACGCTCGGAAGGCAACCACAGTAACAGCGTTTTCCCCTCCCCCTGAAACCGGGTTATATTCATGGTTGTGCCTGACTCGAGGTCTATCTCCAGGCTGTCATAAGACCAACAGGTTGAAACAGATAAAAATAGAAAGATGGATAATAGAAGTCGATTCATTTAAAACCAAATAAGCACTGGAATAATCCTGTTACTTTAACATACAAACTAATTGCTATTACTGACCAGGACATTGCTATATCTACTGTTATGTTTCACACAAATTGAACAAGGCCGTTTTAACGGTAGTTTCTCATCTGGCCGACCAGAATACCGTGAATAGTCACCCGGTCAGCAGAAAATACCATGGTTTCCATTTCAGAGTTTTCAGGAATAAGAGCGACTTCAGAAATACTACGACGCCTGAAACGTTTTAATGTCGCTTCCACCTTATCGATCATCGCGACAACTATATCTCCATCATGTGCAATCGGTTGTTTTTTGATAATGACATAATCGTTATCAAGAATACCCGCATCAACCATGGAATCCCCCGAGACACGTAAAGCAAATAAATCCGGGCCCATAAACATATCCGACAAATTTAGCTCCTGCTGATCTTCTATGGCTTCAATCGGTAAGCCTGCTGCAATTTTTCCTACCAATGGAATAACGGGGGGACTCACCAGGGGTAAATCGATCAGTGACATACCCCGGGAATTACCTTTTGCGCGATTAATATAGCCTTTGTCTTCAAGTGATTGAACGTATCTATGGATAGTGCCCTGTGAGTTAACCCCTATAGCTGTACCAATCTCCTTAAATTTTGGGGCATAACCAAACTGGGCAATATAGTTACGAATGAACTGGAGGGTATTTTGTTCCTGAGTCGTTAACATTTTATAATTCTCGTTTTATTCTCATGAAGATTAGAGAATAAAACGAGAAGAGAAATACTGCAAGCAGAGATCAATATCATTTACAAATTTGAACCGCTCAATTACCAAAGTTATAAATTTAACTAATAAAGCAAATAAAGCTTGACTATATTAGAAAATACTAATATAGTTCGCTTCATCGAATTTAACTTATTTAATTTTTAACTTTTCTGGAGATTTATATCATGAAAAAAATCATAACTGCAGCTGCAATTTTACTTGCTACAACTTC
>JAAEMR010000182.1 GCA_024225395.1 Gammaproteobacteria bacterium | reverse complement strand
TACCATCGTGATTTATCTGATCTGTCGCTACCTGCAGGATTCAACCACCACCGGGCAACATTTATATGCATTAGGTGAGAACAGGCAGGCAACTCTGGAATCCGGTATAAAAGAAAAGAAGATTCTCATGTCTTTTTTTATCTTATCAGCGATGTTGTCAGCCTTTGGTGGCGTGTTACTGACGGCTCAGCTGAATTCGGGTAATCCCAATATTGGCGGCAAGTTTTTTATTGATGGGATGACGGTGGTATTTTTAGGAGCCATGATTATTAAAGCCGGTCAACCAAACGTGATTGGCACTCTGATCGGAGTCATTATTCTCGCTGTGCTGAGCAATGGACTGACGTTGCTTGGTATACCATTTTTTGTTGGAACCATTGTTAAGGGCGTGTTGCTGGTCTTTGGGATTATCGTTGTAACTGTAGCTAAGCGCCGTCGAAGTGGTGATCGATTACAGGTAATCTAAAGATTATTGCCTGAAAAGACTTATAAAACGAACTAATAAAAACAATAAAGGTAATAGATCTATGGAAAATTTTGAATTTTTTAACCCGGTCCGCATTGTTTTCGGTGAGGGTGAGGTCGGACGAATTGGTGAAGAAGCTGCACAATATGGTAAAAAAGCATTGATCGTATCTTACAAAGATCATGCATTCTTTTCTGACCTTTTACAGACCATAGAAGGCACTCTAACCAAAAGCGGTGTGCAGAACCTGTCATTTTATGAAGTTACGGCTAATCCTCTTATCAGCCAGGTTCGAGATGGTATTGAACTATGTGTGGCCGAAAAAATTGACCTGGTGATTGGCGTAGGTGGTGGTAGTGCCATGGATGCAGCCAAGATCATTGCAGCGGGTGCGCTTACCTCGGAAGATCCGTGGAACATGGTGGTGAACCGACATGATCAGGTGACGGCAAATCCTCCTGAAGAGGCATTACCGTTAATAATGATTCCAACATTGCCTGCGACCGGAAGTGAGATGAATTGCTGTGGGGTTGTAACAAACGAAGAAACCGCTGAGAAGTCTTATGTGTGGTCACCCTGTCTATATCCCAAAGTATCCATTGTTGACCCGAGTTTAACTTGCAGTCTTCCCGAGTACCAAACCGTATGCGGTGCGGCTGATACAATTTCTCATGTCTTGGAATTTTATCTCAATGGCTTTTATGATGCGGATTTAAACAATCGCATTCAAGAAGGGGTGATTCTGACGGTGATGGAAAATATCTTTAAGGTACTTGATGATCCCAATAATATTAAAGCCAGATCGCAACTGCAATGGGCGTCGATTGTTGCTTTAAACGGCTGGTCGCAACCCGGTGATGCCTGGACCCCAATGCATCAACTGGGTCATGTGCTCTCAGCTCACTATAATATTGCACATGGTGCCAGCCTTTCGATCATCATGCCGGCTTGGATGAAGCACCTGCATACCCGGCGAATTGATACGTATTGCCAATTTGCAAATCGGATATTTGGTGTTGATGAAGCAGCGAAATCACCTGACGAATTAGCGCTGGAAGGAATTGATCAGTTTGAATCTTTTTTGAAAAAGATTGGTGTTCCTACTCGTCTATCAGATGTCAATATTCCCCATGAAGATATTGATAAACTAACAGCTGCCGTAGTCAAAATCAGTTTTAATGAAGAAGGAAAGTTAAGCAGCCGACCGCCGGTGGATCAAAATGATATAAGAGCTATTTTTGAAAAAGCGTCATCATAGGCAGGTATTTATAACAGCCTAGGAAAACAATGGGGTATTCGTGAGGGTTTTAAGAACCTTAATGTGCTTTAAAACTGCTGAAATTAAAAACAGATAATTTGAATATAAAACTATGAAATTAACAAAAAAAGAAATCACTCGGATGATGGATATCAGTGCGGTGCAGGCAGACAGCACTCAGGATGATATTAAAGAGATGGTTGAGTGCGCAATAAAGTACGATTGCATTGCAGTATTTACACTCCCCAATCAGGCGACATTTACCAGAGCTCTTCTGCCCAAAAATTCCAACGTATACCTGGGTGGTGTCGTTGGTTTTCCTGACGGTGGTCAAACTACTAATACCAAAGCTAAAGAGGCGAATGAGTTAGTGAATGAGCTAGGTTGTGATGAAATCGATATGGTGATAAATATCGGTATGCTTCGATCCAAACAATACAAGATTGTAGAGGATGATATCCGTGCAGTAGTGGAAGCCTCCAATGGCAAAATGGTTAAGGTGATACTGGAATGTGCATATCTCTCTGATGAAGAAATCCGTAAAGGATGTGAGTTGTGTATCAAGTCAGGTGCTTCTTTTGTCAAGTCCGGAACTGGTTGGGCTCCTGGAGGGACCAGTATCGAAGATATTAAATTGATGAAATCGTGCGTGGGTGATCAATTAGAAGTGAAAGCGGCTGGCGGTGTTAGAACACTGGATTTTTTAATCGAGCTATACAAGTGTGGTGTTAGTCGATTCGGCATCAGTACCAGTTCGGCCATTAACATTCTAAAAGAATGTGAAGCATTACCCAATGGTGAAATTGAGATTTAAAATAGCAGTCTGTAACTTTGAGATGGGAGGATTTTTATGGGGTCGTACATAATTGCTTATGACTTGGGAACCGGAGGAAATAAGGCATCCGTTTTTGATATCGACGGTAATTGCCTGGCCGCAGCCTACGAGCCTTACGAGACCTTTTATCCGGCGGCCGGATGGCATGAACAAAAGCCGATGGATTGGTGGGATGCCATTAT
>JAAEMR010000181.1 GCA_024225395.1 Gammaproteobacteria bacterium | reverse complement strand
GCCCCTGTCCGATTCAGTTAAACCTCGCTGGCCACTGGATACGCTTTCTGCGCTTTGATTTTTGTTCAGTAATCGCAAAATCGCTGGTTACCCGGCGATTTTCACTGGATTGTCACACTTCCCCGATAAATACTGTCACTCTCAGATCCTAAAAAGAAACCATTCTGTTTGGACGAATGGACAAAGAATAAAAAGGTAGTGATTGTTATGCAGCGCTTAGTTGTTTTTGTTATTACGTGTTTTTCCATAATGACATCCAGCGTTTATGCCACTTCTGACCAGCATGTGGTACTGATCTCAATAGATGGCTTTCGGCATGATTACATTGAAAAGCATAAGGCTGCTCATATAGCGGCTATCGCCCGGCAGGGGACTCGTGTAATGTCGATGCAACCGGTATATCCGGCCAATACTTTTCCCAATCATATTTCGCTGTTAACCGGTTTGCTGCCCGTGAATCACGGTATTATTAATAATCGCTTTTACGACAAAGCGCGTCATGATTATTACAAAATGGGCAAAGGGTATGAAGACAGCACGTGGATTACGGCCATGCCCATGTGGAACCTGGTGGAAACAC
This sequence comes from Gammaproteobacteria bacterium, assembly GCA_024225395.1. Classification (GTDB taxonomy): domain Bacteria; phylum Pseudomonadota; class Gammaproteobacteria; genus JACNJF01. The sequence continues at coordinate 158 of JAAEMR010000181.1, read as the reverse complement.
ACGGACTAAAAGCCGCCACGTTTTTCTGGCCTGAGTCTGATGCGCGCATTGGCGGACAGCTTCCTACTTATCATTTCCACTATTCTAAATATGCCGACTACCAACAACGCATCGATCAAATTATGGAATGGCTGTTTTACCCAGAGGTGAGCCGTCCT
>JAAEMR010000180.1 GCA_024225395.1 Gammaproteobacteria bacterium | reverse complement strand
TTAGCCAGCGTAGAATCCGCCACCAGGGTCGCGGGATCACCCAGTCGCCTTTCTACTTCGATAACCTTAAAAGACCTGCTAGTAACTTGCTTTACCACTTCTATCACTTCAACCACTGAAAAACCGTTTCCGTTACCCAGGTTATAACGTTTACTTCCTGACCCATTAACCAGTTTAGTCAGAGCAATCAAATGAGCTGAACATAAATCCACTATATGGATATAATCCCGCACGCAAGAGCCATCAGCCGTTGAATAATCTCTACCAAAAATTGATATTGCGTCACGTCGGCCTGATGCAGCCTGCAGAATCAATGGGATCAGATGAGTTTCCGGATTATGCCTTTCGCCTAATTCGCCATCCGGATCAGCACCCGCTGCATTAAAATATCGCAAACATACTGACTGGAGACCATGAGCTTTTTCATAGTCATCCAGAGCTTGCTCAACCATCAATTTGCTTTTACCGTAAGGATTTATTGGGTTCTTCGGATGGCTTTCATCGATAGGCACATATTCAGGCTCACCAAAAATGGCAGCGGTTGACGAAAAAATAAAATTCTTAACATTATGACGAACCATGGCATCCAGAAGATTTAACGTATTAGAAAAATTATTACGAAAATACTTCCCGGGATCGATCACCGACTCCCCTACTTCTATGTAGGAAGCAAAATGCATCACTCCATCAAAAGCTGTAGCCGTAAACACTTTATCCAGCATAAGAGAATCTGCAATATCACCTTCGATAAATTCACCATACTTCACCGCGTCACGATAACCTGTCGACAGATTATCCAGAGTAACAACATGATGCCCGGCCTGCGATAACATTTTTACCATATGTGAACCAATATAACCGGCTCCGCCAACAACTAATATATTCATATTTTTAGTTCATAAATAGGGAAGCTGCATTATGGAACAAACAAATGATCAACCCCAGAGTTTTTTTATTACACCGGGTTTAGGGTCACATATTAATGAGAATTGACAATAAAATTTTCAAGTGGCTATGTATGAAACTCCTGTGATTGTTAAAAAAAGCCTAATCTATTAGCAAACCACTGTCATTCCGAACGCAGTGCGGGAACCTAAGATCGTTCCGCACTGAAATACCGTAAAGATTGCCACTTCCATCTTTTCACTCTCATCATCAGGAAAAATATTCCTGGCAAAAATAAAAGAATCCCCGACGGCTCAGTGACCGTTACCGGTGAGCTTGAAACAATTAGTCCATCCAGAAAAAACTCTTCACTTGTTCTGCTGACAGAACTTACCAGGCCGGCATGAAAAAAACTAAACGAGTCAATCAACTCATCGGACACAAAGCCCAGAAATGGAATATCAGAAGTAACCTGACCTAACAAATCACTGAGCACCCAATTATCCAACCCGATAGATATTGCTATTTCATCCAGATCAAGATTTGTTTTATTTGATAAAGAGTCATTTTGCAAACCTGTCAGCGCAAATCCATAAGTTGCAGCAAAAGACATTTCAACTGACAGGGCATCTGTTCCTGAAGAATCTACTTCAGATTGAAAAAATCCATGGCCATTTAAACCTGTATCCCCTGGATCACCCTTGCCTCCGTTTAGAGTTACCGCAACTAACCCCATGTGGTTATCAGTAGAATCTGCTAAATAACTAGTCGGGGAACCCAGAAATTCATGTTTCGAAAACACTGAGCCCGATAAAGCATTTTCCCAGTCGGACTGGTTAAAAATCGGAATCGCAGCAGCATGAATAACTGAAGAAGTAACGAGAAACGAAAAGAATAGAAAAAACTTTGTGGTGGTCATAATACACTCCCTGTGCATAACTAAAATCCATATAGTAAATAAACAATACCTGCTTGCTATTTTATAATCAATACATTTTTTATTAGCCTGTTGGCAGTTGGCAGTTGGCAGTTGGCAGTTGGCAGTTGGCAGTTGGCAGTTGGCAGTTGGCAGTTGGCAGTTGGCAGTTGGCAGTTGGCAGTTGGCAGTTGGCAGTTGGCAGTTGGCAGTTGGCAGTTGGCAGTT
>JAAEMR010000179.1 GCA_024225395.1 Gammaproteobacteria bacterium | reverse complement strand
CGTTATTGGGGAAACTTAATGAAATGGAAAGCGGTTATAGCTCATGCTGAAGGGGAAGAACACCTTGCTGAAGAACTGGCTGAGCCAATATGTGCTGCAGGTTATGATGTAGCACATCGAGGGTCAGTTCTAATTGGTGAAAGCTTTATTGAAGAAGCTTCAAAGGCGTTAAACCAAGGAGGACCAGTGATCCTATGCGCTTCTGTTAAAGCAATTGGGACAGCATGGGCTCACTTTGTGGTAAATGCAGCAAAGGTAAGCGGGAAGTTAACCCCTTATGCCGAACAACTGACTCGGCCGTATTTTTTAAATTATGCAGATTTTGTTTGCCCTTTATATTCTTGTAACTCTGCTTCCAGGACAGTACTAAAACACATGGTTTTAAAACTATCAAATAGCGAGTACTCCCACAGTGTTGTTAACTTAAAAAAACCTGTAATAAGTGTAATATGACATAGCAATTTAACAAGAAATTTGATACAATCCGTTCCATGGATTCAGTACTAAAAACCAAGCCAACAACTCAGAATGATCCCTTTGGTATTATCAAGGACCTTCACTGTATACTCGAAACCAAAGAGTGCCAAATCGAATCTTTAACTCATCAGAATCAGCTTCTTCAAGAAAAGGTCAACTACCTTCTTTATCATCGTTTTAGCCAAAAATCTGAACGTATTGATGACCAGCAGATGTTGCTTTTCGGTGATAATAATAGTGGCCATGAAGAAGCAGAACCCGTTGCTGAAATCAAAATATCTTCACATACAAGAAAGACCGGAGGTCGTAGTCTTCCTCCCAATGATCTTCCTCGTGTCAGGGTAGAACATGATTTATCAGAGGCAGAGAAGATGTGTGACTGTGGTTATTGTCTCGATCGCATTGGCGAAGAGAGTTCCTTTCAATATGATGTAATTCCCACCAAGTTCCAGGTGATAGAGAACGTCAAATTCAAGTATGCCTGTTCAAACTCAAAGTGTGGCCAGGCGCCAAAAACTGCTCAACAAGATCCACCACCACCATTACCACGAACTCAAGCATCAGCAGGTACTCTAGCGTGGATCGGTACAAGCAAATTCGTTGATGGCTTGCCATTAAACAGAATAGCCAACATTGCGGAAAAACGTTTTGGGGTACCATTTACAAGCACCACATTATCCGCTTGGATGATCAAAGGAGCTGAGAGGATTATTTCACCGCTGGTAGCTGCCATGGAGATAGCGCTCGAAGGACATGACTATATCCATATTGATGAAACAACGCTTCAGGTTTTAGATGAAGCAGGAAGAACCGCTAAACAAAAGTCTTACATCTGGTGTCGTGTTACGGGTGATGCTGTAGCACCGATTATTCTTATGCATTATAGTCCTAGCCGTGCAGGAGCTGTTGCTAATGAGCTTTTGAATGGCTTTAGTGGTTACTTGCAAGCAGATGGTTATGCAGGTTACAACTCCACTGCTTTACGTCAATATGTTATCCTGCTGGGATGCTGGGCTCACGTTCGCCGTAAATTTATTGCAGCAAGTAAAGCCGGTTCTCCAGGAGCCGCCAAAATAGCCAATGAGGGGGTAATGCTGATCCGTGATCTCTACCACATTGACAATAAAAGTAAAGGAAAACCACCAGACGAACGACTGTTATATCGACAAGAGGTAGTTAAGCCACATTTGAATAAGATTCGTACTTGGATTGATGAAAACCAGAATAGAGCACTCAGTTATGGAGGGTTGCTGGCAACTGCATTTACCTATATTCATAACCAATGGCCAAAGCTTATAGTCTTTGTAGAAGATGGCCGTCTGGCGCTGGATAACAATAAAGCAGAGCGCCATATTCGTCCTATTGCAATGGGACGAAAAGCATGGCTATTTGCACAGAGTGAGGCAGGTGCTAAGGCAACAGCGCTCTGGTATTCATTGGTTGAAACTGCAAAGGCTAATGGACTGGAGCCATACTGGTACCTCAGGAAGATTTTTGAAGAAATGCCTGTTTATTTACGAGATGAAAAACCTGTGGACGAATTGCTTCCTTGGAATCTAGATCCTGCTGAACGCAAGCGTTTAGCGGGGCGTGTTTAAACCGATATTTAACGCTGTTCACAAACGGGGCTTACCATTTTTTCATTGACAAAATTCTTGATTTGAGATACATTGTAGCATTGATTTACATTTAAGATTTACGGAGGAGGATGTCTTTTGGATCCTGTAGCAAGGAATTTTATACGTATGAGCGTAATATATTTTGCCATTGCTGCATTAATTGGTGTTCATTTTATGTTTAGTAAAATTAACCAACATCAATTATTTCAAGCCCATGTTCATTTGATGATGTTAGGGTGGATGGCTATGATGATTTACGGAGTGGGATATCATATTCTGCCCAGGTTTAATGGAAATCCTGTAGCATTTCCAAAGCTGGCAATTATTCACTTCTGGGTTGCTAATATTGCCTTGGTTGGATTTGTAGGTACATGGGGGATTAGCAGATATGGTTGTACCAAGGTGCCTGAAAGGGTATTTGCAGTAATGAATGCAATAGGAATTATTATGTTTGTTACTAATATTCTGGTCAGCATCAGGAAACCCAAGGAAGATTAATTTAAATTTTTGAGGTAAAAAATTATGAGTGATGAGCCCATTGTAATTACCAAGAAATCAACTATTGGAGAGATTTTTTCGAAGTATCCTGAAACAGAACCGGTATTTCTAAAGTATTTTGGTTCCGGTTGCTTTACCTGCCCGGGGTCAAAGACTGAGGATGTTGCTTTTGGAGCTATGATGCATAATGTTGAACCTCAACAAATCATTGATGAGTTGAATGAAGCTATTAAAAATGGAGCCG
>JAAEMR010000178.1 GCA_024225395.1 Gammaproteobacteria bacterium | reverse complement strand
TTTGCATTTATGTTTTTGTGCCGAATAAAGGCGATTGACAGTTTACGTTTTCAGCCTGCCGGAGAATTAGGTAAACTTCTCGGATTGGATCGAATTCCTGAAGTAAAAACAATGAGAAAAAAACTGAAACTGCTCAGTGATGAAAACGCTGTAAAAGAGTGGGCGGGAAAACTCAGTAAAGACTGGCTGGAAGGTACGCCTGAGCTGGCAGGCGTACTTTTTATTGACGGGCATGTGAGCCTATATTTCGGGAATAAAACAAAATTGCCCTGACGCTATGTTTCCAGGCTGCGGCTGTGTATGAGCGGCACAAGTTTTTATTATGTTAACGATATTCTTGGTCAACCGTTTTTTTACATTGAGAAAGCGGTTGATCCGGGGATGCTGAAGACGCTGAAAAATGATATTATTCCAAGACTGCTAGAACAAGTTCCCGGGCAGCCTGGTGCGGAGCAACTTGACTTAAATCCACTTTTACATCGTTTTATTCTTGTTTTTGATCGTGAAGGCTACAGTCCCGGCTTTTTTAGAAAAATGTGGAATAATCATAGAATTGCCTGTATTTCGTATCATAAATTTCCTGTTGAAAAATGGGAAAAAGATGAGTTTAAAAAATATGAGACTAAAATGCCGCAGGGAGAAGTTATCGAAATGGAGTTAGCCGAAAGGGGGACTCTGATCGGCAGTAAAAAATGTGAACAGATATGGGTGAGAGAGGTTCGAAGACTTACTAAAAGCGGGCATCAGACAAGTATTATCACAACCGGTTATAAACTGAATTTAATTGATACCGCTATGTATATATTTAGCCGATGGGCTCAGGAAAACTTTTTCAAATATATGCATCAGCACTATGATTTTGATAAGGTTGCAGAGTTCATGACTGAGGTGATTTCTGATCCGATCCAGGTAGTTAATCCGATATGGAAAAATCATGACTACAAGATTCGTTCCTGTCAAAATAAACTGAATACACGTCTAAAGAAATTCGGAGCTATGGAACTACATCCGGAAGTAGATCAGGAAAAATTGAAAAAGCAAAGCAGGGCAAAGACGGAACTCATAGAAGAAATCAGTTTGATGGAGAATGAGCTTGAAAAACTCAAAGAAAAGCGCTCTGCTGTCTCAAAACACGTTGATTTTCAGGATTTACCAGACAATGAGAAATTTGAAAAACTCAAGTCTGGAAGCAGATTACTTCTCAATACTTTAAAACTGATTGATTACCGGGCTGAAACAGCCATGAGTCAGATACTTAAAGAATTTCTTGATAGAGGCCAGGACGCTAAACCAATTATTCGGGAATTGTTTAATACAGAAGCGGATCTAATTCCGGATATTAAAGCTAAAATATTAAATGTAAGAGTTCATCGAATGACAACTTTGCGAAATGACGATGCTGTCAAAAAGTTAATGGAAAAATTAAATGAAACGGAAACCATATTTCCGGGTACTGATATTAAAATGCAGTATTATTTGATCAAATAATCTGGTTAGAATGCATTTTTAGTCCCATATTATTTTCCTATAGGTCAGGTATTCTGAAAATGGGTTATAAATCAACTGTAGTGCTGGCTCCTGGGGCTACTAATAAAAAAGCCGATGAAGATGGTCATGGCACAGCGATGTCCGCCAACCTTTTTGCGATCGCACCTAATATTACCTTCATCGGAGTTAAGATAGCTGGACAAAATCAAGCATCTATACTTGAGGCATTCAATATAGCTCGTATGCACCAACCTGACATTATTTCAATGAGTCTTGGATACGACATCGGAAATATATCCGGAACTAATATCCCAAATGG
>JAAEMR010000177.1 GCA_024225395.1 Gammaproteobacteria bacterium | reverse complement strand
CAATGAATAGCAGATCATCTTCACCCAGAATCTTGTCAGCCTCTGATACTATTACCGGCTTTCTACGCGTGGTAACTACGGAATCTACACCCTGGTCAGCTAGCCTTGCAATATCGTAATAGCTGCAAAACATCTTCTCCGGCTAAGTGAGCGTGCAAATTATTAAGACATATATGAATTATTGCGCCTTGACAGTAGAGAGACGTCCATATGTGTCTTATATATTTAATTCGCTATTAAGGGTTTGACTCTCTAACTTTCATTAACTCAGTAAATTTCTCAGCTGATATTGGTTTACTAAACAAATACCCCTGTCCGTAATCACAATTTAAATTTTGGAGTATAGCTAGCTGCTCTTCTGTTTCAATACCTTCGGCAACCACTTTTAAATTTAATCCATGCGCCATTGCTATTGCCGCATTGGTTAATTCTCGATCGGCAATATCAACCGAAATATCATTTACAAAACTGCGATCAATTTTCAAAACATTAAATGGATAGCTACGTAAATAACTTAATGATGAATAACCTGTACCAAAATCATCCATGGCAATACTGACATGCAAGTTATTGATTTCATCAAGCGCATCATCTATATAGCAATAACTACCCATCAGTACACCTTCTGTTATTTCTAATTCTAAATGATCACCCCTAATGCCAGCATCACTAATAGCAGCTGCAATAAAAGACACGAACCCTAGATCGCGGAATTGTCGTGGTGAAACATTTACTGCAATTTGAAATTCAGGGAGATATTGTTTTTGCCACTGAGCCGTTTTTTCCAGTGCTTCTTTAAGCACATACTCCCCAAGTGAAATAATTACTTCGGATTGCTCTGCAATAGGAATAAATTCATCAGGAGGAATATCCCCAAGGGCAGGATTACTCCAGCGTAACAACGCTTCTGCGCCCATAATTTGACTCGTAGCCATATCAATTTTAGGCTGGTAGAAAACTGAGAATTCATTGCGATCTAAGGCACCGATTAATTGCTCTTCTAAACTCAGTCGACGTGAGATATTTTGATTCATTGCATCGGTGAAATAAGAATAGGCATTTCGGCCGAGATCCTTGGAGTGGTACATAGCTGAGTCTGCATTGCGCAATAATTCAGATGCATCTGTACCATCCTCAGGAAATATTGAGATACCTATACTGGCAGTGATTATTAGCTCCCTGTTGTCGATAATAAATGGCTCCCTGAATTTTTCTAACAAATTCTCAGCAATAGGCTGTGCATCGGATGCTTTATCAAGGCCGCTAAGAAGCACAATAAACTCATCACCACCCAAACGCCCTACAGTGTCACCACTACGTATAACACTACTAAGGCGACCTGCTGTTTTAATAAGTAAATTATCTCCTACATCATGACCAAGCGAATCATTTACTTTCTTGAAGTCATCCAGGTCTATAAATAACACCGCAACATGTTTTTTATTACGCTCAGTTTCAATGAGTAATTGAGACAAACGATCCAGCGAAAGAAATCGATTTGGTAAATCCGTTAAAGCATCAAAATGTGCCTGGTGTAATATTTTCTCCTCCTGAATTTTTCGGTCAGTAATATCTTCTTTTAGTGCTAGATAGTGAGTGATAATACCCTTGCTATTTTTAACTGATGAAAAATGTGCGTTCTCCCAGAATATCTCTCCATTTTTTTTTCGGTTTTGGAGCTCACAATCCTTGGTCTTACCCTGTGTAATTGTCTGCCATAATTCTTTGTATATTCCGCTAGGGGTGTTGCCCGACTTAAGTAGCCGCGGATTTTTGCCAACAACCTCTTCTAAACCATACCCCGTTACTTTCTCAAAGGCAGAGTTCACATACTCAATTTTTGCGTCAGCATCCGTTATTATAATTGAAACTGGGCTTTGCTCTACCGCTTTCGAAAGCAGGCGAATTTCCTGTTCTGATTTTATGCGCTCGGAAATATCATCGATAGTACATACTATTCCATCGTACTTTCCGTTATTAATTTTTGGAATAAGCCAACCGGCTTGAACAGTTTTCTCTTTACCGGGGGTTACGACATTAGTCTCATAAGAAATGGGTTTTAGTTGTTGTTTTGCCTTCAGGTAAAAAGGTAAAAAATGCTGTGTGGTTTCCTCTGGAAAATCCTCCATTATGCTTAAACCAATAACATCTTCTCTTGTTACACCAGATATCTCTTCCATTCTTTTATTGCAAAATGTCATCCTGTCTTCGCTATCTGTAGTCCACAAGCCTTCTTGAAGATTTTCAGAAACAAACCTGAATTTTTCTTCGCTTTTTTGTAAAAGCTGGTTTGCTTCAAGCAGCTCTTGGGTTCTGGTATTTACCCGTTCCTCAAGTTGATTGTTGGCACTTTGCAACTCTTTCCGGGATTTTCCTAGACGCAGGCGCATATCGTTCATGGTATCTGTCAGAATGGAAATTTCTCCATAAGGAGAGTCGGGGATATTAGTAGTAGGAATACCATCTCTACCAGACTGTTCAATAATGAAGGCAATCTTTGCGAGGGGACGAACGATGATGCGTTGGATAGCAACAATGAGCAGGACAATCAATAGTAGTGAAATAAAAAGGGTACCGCTGATGCTCTGAAGAAGAATATCTTTGAGTTTTTGCTTTATCGTAATATCGTCCATATATATCGTAATGCTGCCCAGAGGAGTACCAGAAGTAGATATTACTGGTACTTCATTCTGATATAAGTTGTTTTGGAGCCAACGGTGATGGACTGGGTTATTAGCGTCAAATTCAATAACGGTTCCGGATGGATCACGGATCGCTCCACTGGTGAACACTTCTTCACCAACAATCGTACCCATGTTGTTATCCTTGATGATAATGGCGAAGTGTTCTCGCAGCTTGACTTCAGTAGTGACCAATTTGCTGTACTCATTGATGGCATAGGCCTCTATGAGTGTTACGATATTTTTCTGCAAGATTGCGGCACTCATGGTCGCGTCCTGCTTCATCCTATCAACAATTTGCTGCTTTTTTGTTAGATAACTATAGGTTCCCTGCAGCCCCAAAACTAATACTACAGTTGCAACGATGAGAACTCCAAGTAATAGGTAGAGTGAGCGTTTGGTTTTATCCACTTTAGTCATACGAACTCCTATTCCTCGATCATGCCCAGTACATTGCGGCGGATGATGGGTAATTGCTCAGAGATATTTTTTTTTGAAATGGGCAAGATGGGGAGCATCTGGTGATGAAGTACCTGTTCGCCCTTGAGGTGGTTATCCATTGCCTCGACAGCTTTTTCTCCCATGAGAAAAGGTTGCTGCATAGCAGCGCCCACAAGAGTTCCAGCAGGAATCATTTGCAGGAACTCTGGTTCTGCATCAAAACAGATGAGCAGTATCTGCCCTTTTTTACCAGTTGCTGCTATGGCATCCAGCGCCCCCTGATAGCGGTCCGAACCCTGTAGCCAAAGCGCCCTTAGATCAGGATAATTATTGATCAGCTCACTTGCAAGATTAAAGGTCTCCTGGTAGGAAAAATCCACCTGCTGGAGAATGTCTGCCCCTCTGATACCAGCCTCACCCATCGCTTTCATAAAACCAGTGGTACGAGCCTGGCCATTAGTACGTTTTTGTGGAATAGCGATGATGCCCACTCTACCCTCACCCCATCCATGCTCCAGCAATGCCCTGACCAGTACCTTGCCGATCTGATAAGAGCCTTTCTGATTATCGGAGGAAATGAAGCTTACGTAATCCCCACCGTCTGTACCGATATCCGAAATTACAACCGGAATGCCAGCTTTCCTGGCTAACTTGAGGATGGTAACGGCAGCAGAGGAGTTGGTCGGTGAAAGGATGATGCCATTAACCTTATCTCTGATAGCCTTGACAGTGAACTCCAGTTCCTGCTTCGCATTGTTATCGGCACTATAGAAATCCACCTTGTAACCCAGTGTCTCGGCATTTGAATCAATACCTCGTTTCATTATCTCCCAAAAGGGAATTCGCAAATCGGAGACTATATATGCGAGCCGTTTTTCTGCCCCGTATGCACTACCCCACATTAAGAACATAGCCATCAATAGAATATTTATTAGAGTAAATAATTGTTGATTTTTCATAGGAAGTTCCTTTATTAATATATCTTTAGATTTTGATAATTAATTACATTTACGTGAATATTTTAATATATGGAATTTATTTTTCTAGCCGTGCTTCAAATCACATTTTCTGCCACCCTTATGCTGTTGCGCCCAACATTTTTAGCAGCATACACCCTTGAACCAGCGGCTTTCAGCAAGTCATCCATGAAACTTTTATGCATCATACCAATACTATCGAGACGGCGGGCCTGGTCAAGACTATTAATCGGATCACCCATGCGAAGAAACGCAGTCTCAGACTTTGAATATTTGACTACCCACTTAAAATCTTTATCGCGTGAGGCTGTGCGATAAAGCGCTAGCATGATAGCATTATCACGAGTAGTTGCCATTTTTCAGAGACCGAAGCCAGGGTCCGAATTTTGTCAACTGAGTTGTGCCCTATACATCTCTCGACTCCCTTAAAATCTCAATAGCAAAGCCGAGGTGTGGGCCCTCATTGATCTGGTACGGGGTGGTAATTGGCTGCATAGATCATGGTGTCAACGGCATATACCGGCTTCAATCAAAAGAGTATAAATACAATAGACATTTTCATCATTAGACCTCACAACTGATAACAGCATAAATGAGTCTAAATAAGAGTCCTAATATTTAACTACTCTTGACCGGGACTGTTGAGTAATTGAGTCAAAAAACTACAGCTATCAGTCATGCATAGAAAGGATTGAGATATGACAATCCTTCTATTTGATTTCATAGTTGCCTAACTAGATTGATATCTAAATAAAATTTAATTATAGTATCTGACTGAGTAATTTCAAAGAGATTGTCCCTTTTTCATTAGAGATTAAACACGTCCAGTATGTGTTTATTCCATTAGACAGTAGCGTTGACAGAATGAAATTAGCATTCCTTGCAGCTTCCAAAGATACAAATAGATATCTTCTTTGTGCCGTTTAGAGACTTGAAAATTAACAAGACATCCATAAATTAGATGAAAACCTCGAGAGAATGAATAATCAATAAGACAAATTAATAACTAATAAGACATATATGTGATCCTAATACCAGGTTTGCCAAGACACTTCTACTAGGCCGGTCACTCATTACTACTTTCTATATCTAGTCTATGTCTTTGTTCTAAACACCTTAATTACTCCAATTACGCCCATTATTAATAAACAGATCGTACTCCATGTTAAGATATCAAATGGCCAAAAATTTCGTGATTGTAAGTTAATTAATAAGTCTGCTAAAAACAAAAACCAGATAACAAAAGGAATAAATACAACCCTTTTCCAAATCCCTTTCCACTTAACTATGGCATAGAAAAACCACAAGAAAAAAGTACTAACTATCAACAATCCAATAAAGAAAATTCCCATTAATATCTTTTTTTAGTCTTATTTTGATCCAATGTAAAATTTGGATTGAATGTTAAGTTAGCGATTAGAGTCATAAGCCTATATTCTTATGCATTTGGTAATTAAGTAATACAGTAAACTTTATAAGTATCAGATAAATATCTTACAATATTATTATTTCAATACTGCTTGATTTCTTCGCTCTTTAGCTCTTTAGCTCTTTTATCCCAGTAATTTGGAGATTTGTTGTAACAAATTTTAGCTTCTGCTTCACCAACTTCTTTTCCAGGTGGCCAGTAAGGTCCGTCACACACACTCCAGAAAACTCTATTTTCTGAAATTCTTTTCATTAAATAATGTGATTTAGGCGCTATCACTTTTACTTTTTCAAATTTATGAGGTGTATATTGCTCAGCACTTTTATCATATAGAAGTCGCGTGCCCTTTATTTTAGAAGGTTCTGGTTCTTTCATCTTAGGATCGAGCGCACCAGCCATTTCCAGACCAATACCATATTTATCTTTAAATATATTTTCTGATTTGGGCTTTACAGTCGGTTTACTATCGATTAGTGAATAAAGATAAAACAATTGTGCAGTTAATGACTCCCTTAGAGGTAAATCTTTTGTTTCCAATAAAATTTCCAGCAACTCATCGTATCGATACTGATAGGCATTTTGATGATCAAAATTTATCGATGCTTTCAAGTCAAATTCGTTGGCCAGATCTCTAAAAGCAGAGTGTAATTCTCCAACTATAAAATCTTTATCTACGTAGATAGCTTTATAACTATAAGCCCCTTGATATGTCATATGAACTTTCCCAGTTATTGCTGACCAATGAGCGCCTCCTGATCTTGTTGTTAATCCAGGTTCCTGGTAGTTTATAGCCCGCCTACGAGTTACTGTTTTGTAGCCCACTAAAGTATTTTCTGTTTTTGGTATTAAATAAGTGGATTCAGGCACAACAACAGGGTCTGCGGTCGTTCGATAAGTAGAGGTACATCGGTTATTTTTAGTCGTCAAGCACTTGGTTGTTTGGCCCATATCAAGTTTGTAACTAGTGGTTTTATGCTCTTCATAAGTTGTTATTGACTCATAAACAGGTACTTTTTCTTCATAGGTTTCCCATCGGGTTTTTGTGACCATGCCTCTTTTTTGGTAACTGTAGCTATTTTTTATCCCTGCAAATTTACAATCATACAGATCAATAGTCACTTCAGCTTCCTTGTTATCCAGTAAATAAAATTCCCAATCACGATTTTTATACGGGAAACAATAGTCATCGAGCTTAGATACAGTTTTAATTTTTAATTTGTTTTCACCATGTACTTTATATTCTGGCATTGACACATAATTGCCTTTGAAAAAAAACCAGGCAATTCTTTCATGTGCGAGTTTAGTCCATACTGAAATTTCAGGGCGGGATGCCAGTAATTCATGATATTTACGTGCACGTGCGTTGATAACGGGCAAACTAATCTCACTGTCAAGAATGATCATTTCAGCATAAACATCATTTAGGTATTCTGCCTTTTCCTGTGCCAATAAGTACTGTTGATTTGAAATATAATCTTTTATAAGAAGAATATCTTTTGTTGCCCATTCAAGAAACCGGGCTTTAACGGCCTTAAGATCTTTTGGGTTAAAATATGGTGCATAGTTTTTTATAATATGCTTTATTCTTTCATCACTCTTCCATTGCTGAGGATTATCAAGAAACGTCATTGCTACATGCGGGGCCAATGCCTTAAGGATTTCTTCCACTTGTTCGTGGTGTGGATGAGCTTGATCTTCTGATTCACTAAAATCACAACACCAGTTTACGATCTGTTCAGCAGCTGCTATATCCCCCTGGAGCGCGAATTGAAATGCCGTTTCTAATTCAAGTCCTAGCGCTAAACTATCTGCCTTTTTCTTAAGAACAACATGAGGGTATTGTTCACCCACTTTTGTAAATCCAGAGCTTAAGCGCATCTCTTTCATAAGCTCCAAATATGCATTTGCCTTTGCAATTTGTTGTGTATCAAGCATCTCATTAACAAGATCAGTCAGATCTTTATATGCATCTCGACCATATTTAGCGTATCCATCATCATATTTCTTTTTAGTTGGATACAGATACTTAGTAGGGTATGGCAATGAATTCGCATCAACCAGTTCAGCTTCCAATTTCTCATCTAATTTTGCTCCCCCGCAACCAGTAAGAATTATTGGTAAAATAAGTAATGTAAACGTTCTATAAATATGCATATTATTGTTGTTTGATTTTAAAAGATGGCTCAAATGAATACTGTGATGCTGTTGGAGTAAAGACGTGACCACTTGCTCCCGCTTCCACCAACCTGGCGAGGTGTGCTTCTGTAACTATGCCCGCCTCCAGTGCTGGTGGGTAAGTAAAAAACTGAGGCCCTACGTATCCTTTCTTTACACGTTCTCGGTGTTCAGCGTGTTCTTTTTCAGTGCGCACATGGTCCTGCAAATAAGTGACCAGAATGATATTCCCTGCGACCAAACCTGACTCACTATGGAAGACTTGCAAAACTTTGGCAGCAAGAGACACTCTAGACTTGCCTCCTCTGTTATCAATATGACTTGCCAAAACTTCAATCTTTAGGTGTTCTGGATGTCCTTTTTTTAACTCTTCAGGATTGATTGCGGCAAAGGATAAAGAAGTAAATGATATGACCCATGCTGCTAATACTGAATGCATGAAGCTTTGGGCAGCATATGGATTCACATTGAACTCCTCAATTTTTTTCAGCAGAATGCCATAAACAGCTTACCAGGCACTCACATTTTTTAAATGACGGCTCCTGACATACTTGCTAATGTCTACAGCCTATCAGGAATGGACTATAAAATGGCAATTAATAAGATATCCATAAATTAGAAAGAAAACCTCGTATCTTTTCAGGCACTGAAGATGAGTTAATTTCGATGACTAAATAACCTGGATTGCAGTTTTTTAGCCGCAAAATAGAAGAGGCTATCAATATTGCTAATTTGTGCAATCAAGAAGTCAAAGCCACTTTATATGGCTTGGAAAGGAGCGACGAATGCAGCGCGATACGCAGTGATAACAGGGAGTGGCATCAATAGAAACGCAGGCTTTCCCTGACTTTGGGATAACGTGCTCCATGCAGTTGGTGTTGAATGACAGTCAGAAAATGAAGGGGTATTATCGACTCTTGATTTATGGTTCACCGGTGTAATAGCATGCTACCACACCGGCTTCTCAAGAGGATTATCAGACATTTGCCGGGCTCAGAGACTGGAAATGGCTGTTGCCAGAAGAATCACCACTAAAGGTGTCAACAACAACATGCTACAGTAGATGGTAATCAGACGTAAGTCCTGAGAATTGAAAACAGTTTGTTTCGATACTATCATTTTACTCATTCCTGCTGTTTGTCGAGCTTAACTACCCCGACGGTCAGCGTTGGTTGCAAGGATCTGTATTAAATACCTCGACCTGTGAAAGTGGTGTGAAACCCGGGTAAAAATTTTGTGAATCATTTCTAAAGGGTGCGAGTCATCGTTAATATTGCTGATAGTAACTTGATTCGATCGGTATTACGGGTGGTCGGTTGCGATAACGGTCATTGTAGTTGTGCCAGCATATACCCTAAATTCCGGCACTTATTCCTGTTGATGTGAGCGCTCGTGTTCTGTTGATACGGTGGAGTGAAATGCGGCATCTGGTCATAATTACTCTCTATTAAACTCTGCATTAGTTTTTGGTCGATTCGATTCTTTTAGATGGTAGGAATCCGCCAGCAGGCGAGGCCCCTTCATGATGACCACCACGAAACACCCTATAGCCACGGTAAACAGTGCCGTCCAGGCAGTCACGGCAATAGCGATCGAGAAAATATCGATGCTGGTGAGCTGTTTTCCAACGTGAGCAGCCGCGTCATTCATCGGCAGCACTCGAACAATTACTGACATCATCAGCGGGATCACTGTTGCGGCGACCATCAATTTCGGCATTTTGCGAAGAATTTGTCTTTCCATTCCTGCAGGATAATTATAGCGGCGTATTTTCTTTGTTTTATTCATTTCTCACCCCGGTTCTCTCTGGTCTATAGGAAAAATCAATGTGATGTGAATAGAAATGCTATAGCAAGCATTGCATTGTGTAACCCATTAAATGTCCAATTTCACAATATCTTCACATCAAATAGGCACAAAATTCACACCTTCACTTCTAGCATGAATTTATTCAAACTCGGCAGTCGTTATTGCTGCCACTAACACTTAGAGGTTTATAATTTCGCATGATTTTACCAAATGCCACTATTCGCATTCATAATTTGAGACTGCGAACCTTTATTGGTTTCAATCCTGAAGAACGCGAAAAGAAACAGGATATTGTTATCACTATCATCATCCGTTACCAACTCAATGATGGAATACTTGCTGACATTGTCGAGGATGCACTGGATTACAAAACCGTTACCAAGAAAGTTATCGACCACGTCGAGCAGGAGCGTTTCCTGCTGCTGGAAAAACTCGTATCTGACGTATTGGCCATAGGTTGCGCACATCCCAGCGTCAACCATGTTCATGTCACCGTGGAAAAACCCCATGCCTTGCGCTTTGCTGACTCTGTTTCCCTGTCACTGGAATACACGGCAGAACAGTCCAACATTGTTCCCCTGCTGGAGAAAGTATCATGAATTCAAATCCCGTATACCTGGCCCGTCACGATCACCGGCAGGAATTTACTCTGAGTCAAGAAGCGATCCAGGTGCGCAATGCCCTGATCGAAAAAGGGCTCGAAACGCCGATGATTGATACCGGCCTGGAACCTGAACAAAAATACCAGCGTATTAAAGACTTGATGGTACAGGTAATCAATACCCTGGGACTGGATCTTATGGATGACAGCCTGGCAGAAACACCTCATCGGATAGCCAAAATGTACGTCAACGAAATCTTTTCGGGGCTGGATTACCGTCACTTCCCAAGGTTGTCCCTGATCACCAATAAAATGGGAGCAGACGAAATGGTCAAAATACGTGACATTGATCTGACCAGTACCTGCGAGCATCACTTCGTAACTATTGATGGCACTGCCAAAGTCGCTTATATCCCCCACCAAAACATCATTGGATTGTCAAAAATCAATCGCGTGGTCAAATTTTTTGCCCAACGCCCTCAGGTACAGGAGCGTCTAACCCGCCAGATTCTGGTTGCATTGCAGACTCTACTGGAGACGGAGGACGTGGCGGTAAGTATTGATGCAACACATTACTGCGTAAAATCGCGCGGGGTTCAGGACTCCAATTCCCAGACCAGTACCACCGCGTTAGGTGGTTGCTTCAGGAAAAATATTCACACCCGGGCGGAGTTCCTGAACCCATGAGTACTGATCCTGTCCTGATCACCGGCGTATCGAGGCGACTCGGACTGCACCTGGCACTCACTTTTCAGAAAAGGTCTGTGCCAGTGATCGGCACATACCGTACCCGGCGCAAAAGCATCGACGAACTCGAATGCATGGGTATCGAACTCTACCAGTGCGATTTCCATGATGAATTCCAGGTACAACAGCTGATCCGGTCGATCACTGACAGGCATCATCGTCTACGGGCGATCATACACAATGCATCAGACTGGCTACCTGATAACGCGCAAGCAACTCCAACAGAAATCATGCAGAAAATGATGCAGGTTCATGTCCATGCCCCCTACCAGTTAAATCTGGCGCTGGAGCCTCTGCTGCTGGCAACCACACAGCAACTTGCCGACATCATTCACGTTGGTGATTTCGTCAGTAGTCGAGGTAGTAAGAAACACATTGCCTATGCGGCAAGCAAGGCGGCACAGGACAACCTGACGCTGTCATTCGCTTCCAAACTGGCGCCTAAGGTCAAAGTCAACAGTCTCGCCCCCGCGCTGGTCTTGTTCAATGAAGCTGATGACGATGACTACCGTCAAAAATCACTCAATAAAAGCCTGATGAAGCGCGAGGCCGGGCTGGATGAATTCCAGAAAGCCGTGGATTATCTTCTGCACAGTAACTACCTGACCGGGCGCGTTCTACCTATGGATGGGGGGCGTCATCTATGTTAACCCGAGAGATACCTGAGAGACCTGAAATGACAAACCTTATCAGCCCCCTGTATATAACAGGCAACAACATATGAACACCAATAACCTGTCCGTAGAGCCTTCCCTGATTAAGGTTTTCTACGACGGTCAATGTCCCCTGTGCCGTCGTGAAATCCGCCATTACCAACGTATGCGGGGTGCCGATGAAATACACTGGATTGACGTTACCGATGACGATGCCGAGATCCATACATACGGCTTGAGTCTGGACCGTGCACTGGCTCGTTTTCATGTGCTGGACACCCGGGGAAACTGGCAAACCGGGGCCTATGGCTTCGCCACACTGTGGAACCAGTTGCCTGCAATGCGCTGGTTGGCAAGCGTTTTAAGAGTACTTCATTTACTGCCTCTGGCCGATTATTTTTATGCTGTCTTTGCCCGGTTGCGTCTGGGCAGGCGCTGCGACCAACAGGTATGTGACCGGCAACAAGGTCATTCCGGATCCACCGCAAAATCCATGAAGTTGGCGCCGGCAAAGGAGGGAAAGCGATGAATGCTTTGGTTCTGGGTGGATCAGGCGGTATTGGTCAGGCCTTTATCGATTATCTGCTGAAGCAGGATAAAACGCAGCGCATACATGCCACCTTTTACCAACATCATCCCGGCGTGCATGACGAGCGGGTGTGCTGGCACAAGGTTGATGTCACGCAAGATTCAGCGATCAAAGATCTTTGCTCGCAATTTGATGAAATCGAGCTGTGCATTAACGCTGTCGGCATGCTTCACGACCAGGCTCACCTCCCCGAGAAATCGGCCCGCCAGATCGACCCTGACTTTTTCACCAGGAGCGTGTTGATCAATGCCTTGCCTTCATTGCTGCTGGCCCGGCATCTCTCGCCACATTTCAAACACCAGAGACCGGCACATTTCGCCGTGGTTTCCGCCCGAATTGGCAGTATCGAGGAAAACCGTCTGGGTGGGTGGTACAGCTATCGCGCTTCCAAGGCCGCCCTTAACATGGCCTTAAAAACTTTGTCCATCGAATGGAAACGCAGCCTGCCCAATGTCATTGTCTCGGCATTACATCCGGGAACCACGGATACCCGGTTGTCCAGACCCTTTCAGAAAAATGTACCCAGCCATGATTTGTTTCATCCATCAAAAAGCGTGACCAGCATGATGCAGGTGATCGATAATCTGACTCCTGGCCAGTCAGGCAATTTCTGGTCGTTCGATGGGCAAAAACTACCGTGGTGATCCGTACCGGGTGAATCCACTGAGCTGTATCAGGCGAGCGTTTAATCCCGGTATTCAAATGCAGCTATCTCTGGTTTCTATAATGCACGGTCCTTACAGGGTGTCCGTCACAATTGAAAAGATCGAATGATGTGGTTTATATCACCTGATGAATATCATAAATTTGCAGGTAATCGGTCAGTACCAAACTGCACCACCGCATTGTTCACAATTTCTACATCAATAGTTTCAAGTAAGAACCGTGCTGGTTGTGGTCGTATTCAGTAAATTCATATCGGCCCGGGTTCGTTCCAAAGTGAAATAACTTTTTATGGTGCACATGGCGCACCATTTAACTTCAAAATTTATTGACTAACCCTGTTAAGTTTAACCGCACAATATTTGAATTCAGGGATTTTAGCAATTGGATCAAGAGCTTCATTGGTTACCAGGTTGGCTGCCGCTTCCTGATAACAAAAAGCCATAAATAATGTACCTTGTTGCACTCCATTATCCTGACGAGCTGTTGCTGTAATTTCACCACGTCTTGATTTTATACTTACCATATCCCCGGCTTCTATTTTATATTTCTCCAAATCGCTCGAATGAATAGAAATCACCGGCTCTGGTTCCAGTGCATCCAGAATTCTGGTTTTTCTGGTCATAGTGCCTGTATGCCAATGCTCAAGTTGGCGTCCAGTGGTAAAAATTAATGGGTAGTGTTCATCGGTTAATTCATCCGCATGAGTAAATTGTGCTGGAACAAATTTTCCCAGTCCATTCGCAGTTGGAAAACCCTCTGTAAAGATAGTTGGAGTACCTGCATCGCCCTCTTCTTTAAGTGGATAAGTTAAACTGTGTTCCTGCTCTAAACGCAACCAGGTCATACCCGCCAGGCTTGGCATAGCCTGACGTATTTCAGCAAAAACATCAGCTGGCCCAGCATAACTCCAGTCCAGTCCCATGCGTTTTGCAACCTGCTGAATGATCCACAAATCCTGCATGGCTTCACCCGGTGGATTGACAGCCTGTCGTCCCATTTGAACGCGACGATCGGTATTGGTAAAAGTACCAGTTTTTTCCGGGAAAGCTGATGCGGGTAAAATGACATCGGCAAAACCTGCCGTTTCGGTAAAAAATATATCCTGCACAACCAGGTGATCCAGCTCAGATAACGCCTGTCGAGCATAGTTGAGATTAGGATCAGACATTGCAGGATTCTCGCCTTCGATATACATCCCGAGAATCTTCTTCTGATGAATTGCATGCATTATTTCAACCACGGTTAACCCGGGTTGAGAATCCAGACTGGTATCCCATAACTTTTCAAAACTGGCTAATGCCTCATTATTAGTTACCCGCTTGTAATCAGGCAGCATCATCGGAATCAAGCCAACATCTGAGGCACCCTGTACATTATTTTGACCGCGTAACGGGTGCAAGCCTGCTCCATCACGACCTATTTGCCCTGTCATCAAAGCAAGAGCAATCAGGCAACGTGCATTATCAGTACCATGAATATGTTGTGAAATACCCATTCCCCAGAAAATCATCGAGCTTTTAGAAGTGGCATAGAGTCGGGCCACTTCACGTATGGTCTGTGCAGGAATGCCACATACGGCTGAAACTTTTTCCGGGCTATAATCTCTAACATTGTGTTTTAAAGCTTCAAAACCTTCAGTATGTTTTGCTATAAATTCATCATTTTGTAACCCTTCCTCAATAATGCAGTGCATCAATGAATTCAACAGCGGCACATCGGTATCCGGTCGAAACTGTAAAAAATGCGTAGCATAACGATTAAGATCTGACCGGTAAGGATCAAGCACAATCAGTTTAGTACCCGCCTTAACTGCATTCTTCATAAAACTGGCGGCAACAGGATGATTGACCGTTGGTTTAGAACCTATAATAACTATGACATCAGCCTGACTAACATCTTCAACCTGATTAGATACTGCACCAGATCCAATGCACTCAAGCAGAGCGGCAACAGACGATGCATGGCAGAGTCGTGTACAGTGATCAACGTTATTGGTGCCAAAGCCAGTACGAATTAATTTTTGAAACAGGTAAGCTTCTTCATTACTACCTTTAGCTGAACCAAAGCCAGCAAGAGCATTGCCACCTTTGTTATCACGAATATGACATAAACCATTCGCTGCAAAATCAAGTGCCTCATCCCAGCTAGCTTCTCTAAAAACCTTATGTATATCATTTTGAGAAACTAGCTGTGCAGTTTTGCCAACGCCTTTTCGACGTATCAACGGTTTAGTCAACCGACCGGGATGGTGGATATAGTCAAAGCCATAACGCCCCTTAACGCAGAGCCTGCTTTTATTAGCCGGTCCATCTCGTCCGTCGACATGGGTTATTTTTCCTTCGCTGACGTTATAGGTTAGCAGGCAGCCTACCCCGCAATAGGGACAGGCTGAATCAATTTTTTTGTCGGTAGTAACATCACTATCCACAAGCATGTTACTCAGCGCACCCGTTGGACAGGCCTGAACACATTCACCACAGGACACACAACTACTTGCTCCCATGTCATCATCCAGGTCAAACACTATTTTTGACTGAACACCACTAAAAGCAAAACCGATAACATCATTAACCTGCACATCACGACAGGCACGAACACAGCGAGTGCATTGAATGCAGGTTGATAAATTAACTTCGATGGCGGGATTAGTTGTATCGCCAACGGGTTGCTTTCTGGTTTCAAATCGTGGTTGTCCTATATCTAATTTTCCACACCAGTGTTCAAACTCTGACTGCTGTTTTGACGTAAGTTCAGCTTGTTCAGGCATATCTGACTTAAGTAATTCCAGAATCATTTTCTGAGCATTTCGTGATCGATCATTGTTCGATTTAACCTCCATGCCATTCGTCGGTTGACGGCAACAGGATGCTGCCAGCACTCGTTCTCCTTTTATTTCTACCATACAGGCACGACAGTTACCTTCTGCCTCATAGCCTTCTTTAAAACATAAATGCGGGATTTCGATCTGGGCGCGTTTAGCCGCCTGCAAAATGGATTCACCATCGAAAGCCTTGATCTCAATACCATCTAGCATGAAGTCAACGGGTTTATTTTTGGAGTTCATGGGCATCACTCAAACTCCTGCGGGAAATATTTAATCGCACATAGCAAAGGATTTGGTGCTGCCTGCCCTAGTCCACAAATAGAGGCATCAACCATGACAGCTGATAATTCTTTTAGCAGCGAAATATCCCAGTTTTTGTGCTGCATCAATTTCACAGCTTTAGAGGTACCTACACGGCACGGTGTACATTGACCACAGGATTCATGCTCGAAAAAACGCATTGCATTAAGTGCCATTTTCCTGGCTGAATCTTTATCTGACATGATGATGATTGCTGCAGAGCCTATGAAACAACCGTATTCCTGCAGGGTATCAAAATCCAGGGGAATATCATCCAGTGAAGCAGGCAAAATTCCACCTGATGCTCCTCCAGGAAAATAGCCATAAAGGGTATGCCCGTCCAACATACCGTCACAATATTCGTCAATTAATTCTCGAACCGTAATTCCGGCGGGTGCAAGGTGTACACCGGGTTTATTAACTCGGCCACTGACAGAAAAAGATCGCAAACCCCTGCGACCATGACGACCCTGTGATGTAAACCAGTCTGCTCCTTTCTGGATAATATCCCGTACCCAGTAAAGCGACTCCATATTGTGCTCAAGAGTGGGTTGACCGTACAAACCCACTTCAGCCAGATAAGGAGGGCGTAACCGGGGCATTCCACGTTTACCCTCAATCGACTCGATCATGGCTGATTCTTCACCGCAAATATAAGCTCCTGCGCCACGACGTAAATAAATTTCAGGAAGTTTTACAGGTGAATTTTCTAAAAGTTGAGTCAGCTCTTTTTCCAGCATTTTACGGATACCGGTATATTCATCACGAATATAAATATAAACGACTTCAGCTTCGATGGCCCATGCAGCAATTAAAGCTCCTTCAATAAAACGATGCGGATCACGTTCCAGGTAATAACGATCTTTAAAGGTACCGGGCTCACCTTCATCAATATTTACAGCAACATAACGAGGTGAAGACTGGTTGCGTAAAATTGACCATTTGCGACCCATCGGAAAACCTGCACCTCCAAGACCTCTTAAATTAGAATCTTCCAGGGTTTGAATAATATCTTCAACTTTGCATTTGCCCTGTAAACAATCATCCAGTAATTCATAACCTTTTTTAGCTTTGTAGCAATCAAAATCAATATAACCAACCGGCATCTTGGCTTCAGTTTGTTTATTCTCAAGCACTGAATTAATTTTTTTGACAGTGGCAGTTTCAACAGGGTTAGTTTTTACCACGGCAACAGGAGCCTTTGAACAGCGACCAACACATGGAACCTTTTGAATTCGTACCTCATTACCTGTCTGTTGTTCAAGTTGCGAGATCAACTGCTCTGAACCGGACATTTCACAACTTATGGAATTACAAACTCGAACAGTAAGTTCCGGTGGAGGTCTCTGGTCTTCCTTGATGACATCAAAATGATGATAAAAGGTAGCAACTTCATAAACTTCGCTCTGAGAAAGCTTCATTTCATCTGCAAGGGCAACAAGATGAGCCGCTGATATGTAGTTGAATTTATCCTGAATTTTATGTAAATACTCGATCAGACAATCACGATGCAGAGTCGATTCACCAAGTAAAGTTCTAATTTCCTTCAGTACCTGTTGATCGATATGTCGACCACGTCTCTGTCCTTTTTTACCCTTGAATTCAGTCTTTTTTTTATTTTTTTCAGCTAGCATAAGTTACACAGCTTCGGTGATTTATATGTTTGCATAATACACCTTTTCTATCCTGTTTAAACAGGATAACAACTCTTCATTTCATCTCTTTTGTAGACAGTAAAGACTATTCCATACTATTGATCGTAATTTTTTCCTAAATCCTCATTATGCTCAGCTTTAAAACTTCTTTTGGCAGGATCAATTAAACCCGGTAAAACTCTTTTCAGGCTTTTATGCAGTTTTTCTCCTGCAATATCGATAACATAGCCGGTAATCCATTTGTTATCCTTTCCCCCCATCCGGGCACTCACATGATCACCCAGTAAGCGATAAAAAACAAAACTGGGGCCGTCTATTTGAGAAAACTTGCATTGTGAATAATCACCAATACGTTCGTTTAAGATAGTTAAAAACTGTTTTCTATAGTCTCCTTCCCCGTCCGTATCGAGGCGGTTATCCTGTAAAATACCAGCCATATGCAAACCCGCTGAACTGATAATTGCATTGCGCTGCTCAAGATCAAACTGATCGTAAACAGTTCGATCTACCAACTGTAAAAGAAACGCTGCAAATTCTGTTAACACATCCAGACGTTGTGACTGGGAATCGGTTTGAAACCCCTCATTTTCAAGTTCAAGTACCGCCTGCCCAGCTATTTGCCAAATATTAAAGCTGATTGCAGAACCAATATCTTCAGGACTTCTACCTCGACCTCGCTGATTCCAGTTACTTTTTAGTCTTGCCATTATAAAAACTCATGTAGAAAAATAATTTTCGCAATGCTAGCATAATATTCCTGACTATTTTAGTAGGTTTTATGTGGCTACACATTCTCAGTTAACAAATTTACAACAGAATCTAATTTCTCAGGTCCAGCATAACTGTGATATTTCAGATGCAAATCATGCCGGTAACTATACCCTATGCATTTATTTGCTAAAAATGCGAGAGTATTATCGCTGGATTCACGCGCTTGATTTTAGTGATAACTTTGAAAGTGATCAGATGAGTAGCTGGTTACGGGAAAAAGAGGAAACCTGGCATCGGGTAATCGATAAACCCTATAAATCAATCAAGCTGACGCCAGACGAGTTTGATATTTTTGATAACCAGGGAATTAATACTCAGCTGAAAAAGCATCAACTGTTTTATCATGCAGGTATTGGCCGAAATGGAGTGCAACATTTCTTCGTTGCAGACAAGGTTAAAAGTTACCAGCAAGAATCCACTCAAATAACGGTCACCGGAAAAGAGTATGCGCGTGACTTAACCGCTCCGCCCGCCATGTCAACACAAACAGAAATCGTGGTGCGCCAGGAATCTCTTAAGCGAATGTGCTGGGAACGTTATCAGGAATGGCACTGGAACAAGCTGGATAACCCTATGGGTACAGCACTCGCTCATTACCCTTTTGAAGATTCAATTGCAGACGCTTTGCAGTTAATGATAGAAGCAGAGCAAAATACCTTAATTCAGCATGAAATTGGCGAGATGCAAATCAGCTTACAGTATGGAAAAGACTGGTCATCAATGATGTTAGGTCTTTTAGGATCTAAAGCGGAATTAATGGCCCGAGCAGTTCGAGATCACCTGGCTGACAGTCTAACGACGCTACCTTATCTGGTTGAACAGCACAATCCCGCCTGCCTGCATTTCTATTTTGCGAATCTTACTTATATGCGCAAAGAGATATTTCCATCTGCAATATCTGCCTATCAACACTGGTCAAAAACTGGAGACTTATCAGCATTTACAGATCTAACTCAACAGTCCACACTGCACTGGAATAAAACGCTGGACTCTATACTTAAAATCAGTCAGCAGAAAAAGCAGAATCCTGCCTCAGAAATCATTGCCCTAATTGAACAGTCAAAATTTTAAACCACAGCAACCCTGAAATGATTGAGCCTGGTTACCAGCCAAAGCGATCAATTTTTGACAACCAGGACTGAACAGTTTGAGTGACGCACAACTTTAGCCGAACAGGAACCCAGTAACATTTGGTCCAGTTCAGTATCGTAGCCAGAGATTATTATCAAATCGATATTATGTTCCTTTGCCTGTTTCAGTATTTGTTCTGGTGGATTACCTTCCGTAACGATGCTTTTAGCATGAAACTCTCCTGGAATATGATTTGCCACAAATTTCTTTAAATGCCTGGCAACCTCTTTCATCGCTTTTTTTACTGTTGCATCATCAAAAAATGAAGCTACCAGAGGCGTTCCAAAACCTGGTGCAACGGTCATCACGTACAGTTTTGAACCTGACCTTTTAGCCTCTTCCATAGCCAGAATTATAGCTTTACGAGCCACATCTGCGTGTTCCAGATCAATCGGTAAAAGAATTTTTTTAAACATGTGACACCTTTATTATGTGTTTGATATGCAGATTAATAAATTAAGCCGTTAGCGGTGTTAAGTTGTTATCTCGACGTCGGGTCTGACTTTTCCAGACCATTATTAACAACAATATTGCCGGGATATAAAACCATTTTTTATCGGGTCGATCAGACTTGACCTGAACATCAGCAACCTCCCAGTCAAAATCAAGTTTCTGTCGCTCTGCTGTACTTCCAAACACGATATTATCGATAATCATCTTGCCATCTTCTTCACGTAGCTCAAGGCCTGCAGCGGTCGCTAAACGTTGTTTGCCTTCACCTGGCTCACCAACGGGTAACATAACCACTTTATCAACAGCTTTACCTTCCAGAGTTTCACCTAAAACATGCACCCTAACCTGAGTATTTTCAGGTAATTTTCCAACAACTTCATAGATTTGTGTGGCGCTTACTTTTTGTAACGGAGGATACACCATATCCATCCAGAACCCTGGACGTATAAAGGTAAAAGCTATCAACAATAAGGCAATCGTTTCCCATCTGTGACTTCTGGTTAAAAACCAGCCCTGTGTTGCAGCGGCAAACAACAGCATTGCCACCAGTGCCGATATAATAACGCTGGCAAGATGAATCGGCCCCGAGATGCCTATCATCAATAGCTCTGTATTAAAGATAAACATAAAAGGCAAAACGGCAGTTCGTATATCGTAGGTAAAACCCTGAATACCGGTTTTGATGGGGTCACCCCCTGATATGGCTGCAGCTGCATAAGCAGCAAGACCTACCGGAGGTGTATCATCCGCCAGTATTCCAAAATAAAATACGAACATATGCACTGCGATTAATGGAACAATCAGCCCATTAGAAGCACCAACCGTGACTATGACTGGAGCCATCAAGGAAGACACAACAATATAGTTTGCCGTGGTAGGTAAACCCATACCCAAAATCAGGCTGATACCCGCGGTAAATACAAGCATGATGATAATATTACCAGCCGAGATCAACTCGACAAATTCAGCCATAACCAGTCCAATACCCGTTAGAGTAACAGTACCTAAAATTAAACCGGCACAGGCAGTTGCCACACCGATACCAATCATATTTCGAGCACCGGCAATCATACCGTCAAAGAAGTCTGAAGAGCCTTCTTTAAACCTTTCCATAACGTTGGTATCACCATGGAAAAAAGATCTCAGCGGTTTATGAGTGAATAAAATAATGGTCATGAATAAGGTAGCATAAAAGGCAGACAGGCCAGGTGAAAGCCTTTCAACAGTCAGGCACCAGATCAATACCGCAACAGGTAAAATGTAATACAAACCCGATTTAACCACTGGACCAGAAACTGGCAATTCGTCTATTTCAGCACTACTTCCAAGCTCAGGAAATTTTGTTGAAAACTTGACCAGAAATATATAAGTAACAATGATCACCGCACTGGCTACCCAGAAAGTAGCATCACCTGCCACGTCTTTAATCCAGCCAAACCCGTAATAACATATTCCGGATAGAATAATAATGCCGAGTATATTTATTACAAAGGCGGTAGAGGTTTGTAAAAGTGTACGCTTTACAGCACGGGGTAATCCTTCTAATCCGGCCTTACAGGCTTCAAGGTGCACAATATAAACGAGAGCAATATAAGAAATAATCGCAGGTAAAAATGCGTGTTTAATAACTTCGATATAGGAAATACCTACAAACTCAATCATCAAAAAGGCAGCCGCTCCCATGACGGGTGGCGTTAACTGGCCATTGGTGGAAGATGCTACTTCAACCGCACCGGCTTTTTCAGCTGGAAAACCAACTCTTTTCATTAGGGGAATGGTAAATGTTCCGGTGGTAACCACGTTAGCGATAGATGAACCTGAAACCAGTCCTGTCATTGCTGAAGAGACAACAGCTGCTTTGGCCGGACCGCCTTTCATGTGCCCCATTAATGAAAATGCAACCCAGATAAAATAATTACCGGCACCTGCTTTTTCCAGCATCGAGCCAAACAGAACGAACAGGAAAACCATGGTGGTTGAAACACCAAGTGCAACACCAAAAGCACCTTCCTGAGATAGCCACATATGGTTCATCGCTTTAGAATAAGTAGCGCCTTTCCAGGCAATAACTTCAGGAGCCATATGCCCAAAGAACACATACATTAGAAAGATACCTGCAATAACCATCAATGGTGGTCCTAGTGAGCGTCGAGCCGCTTCCAGTACCATCACAATTCCAATGCCGGCAATAACCAGATCAGTTGTAGTTGGTAAGCCAGGTCTTTCTGCTAATTCCAGTGCGAATACTGAAAGGTACATAGTACACATAACACCAATTCCAGCCATAAGCCAATCCTGTAATGGAATATAACTGCGGGGTGATCTCTTAAAAGTTGGGTAGGCAAGAAATGCCAGGCACAATGCAAAAGCAAGGTGAATTGAACGGGTATCCGTATTATTTAAAACGGGGATGAAATCAGCCAGTGTTGTATCACCCCAGAGGTGAATATCGCTGAGCATGAATGGTAGTGGTGAAGCTATCCATAATTGAAATAATGACCAACAAAAGGCGATGACTAAGAGTAACTTACCCACACCTCCCTGCGGGGAACGCGCACCGGTATCGGTTGCCGCAATCATTTCCTCCAGTTCTTTTTCACTGGCTACGTGATTAGTTTCTGACATTTTGTCATCCTCGATTTTATAGATTTTATTTTTTTTATATACACAAACAACTTCTCTGTAAGTTGCTTGTGTTTATATTTTTTAAGCACCCTCTTTGGACTATCCTTGCCCAGCGGGTATAAGTCCATCCATGACCAAATAAAAAAAGGGGCTATAAAGCCCCCCTTTTAATTAGCCGGGAATTACATCCAGCCTTTTTCTTTGTAGTATTTCTTAGCGCCATCATGCAATGGTGCAGAAAGACCGTTTGAAATCATTTCTTTAGCTTTCAGGTTAGCAAATGCTGGGTGAAGTTTTCTGAAAGAATCAAGGTTTTCGAAAACTGACTTAACCACCTGGTAAACAGTTTCTGCAGGAACCTTACTAGAAGAAACGAATGTAGCACCTACACCAAATGTTGGAATATCATCTGGATTGCCACGATACATTCCGCCGGGAATCGCTGTCTTGGCATAGAATGAATTTTCACTCACTAGCTTATCAACAGCTGGACCTGTAACTGCAACAAAGTTTGCATCACAAGTAGTCGTTGCTTCTTTATTCAGTGCAGCAGGATTTCCTACAGCCCAGAAGAAGGCATCAATTTTATTGTCACACAGTGCGCCAGGTGTTTCAGAAGATTTCATTTGAGCAGCCAGTTTCAGGTCTTTATTAGTATGACCCATAGCTTTCCAAAGTACATTCCATGTTGCTTCTGTACCTGAACCCGGGTTACCGATATTAACTCTCTTTCCAACCAGGTCAGAGATAGTTTTAATATTGGCATCTTTACGAGCAATAATACTTAAAGGCTCTGGATGTACAGAGAATACAGCTCTTAACTCTTTAAAAGGTCCTGCATCAATAAATGCTTTTTTACCAGTACCATTAGTCGCATGATATTGCCAGTCAGACTGGGCAACACCCATATCCAGGTCACCAGAACGAATCGCATTGATGTTGTATACTGAACCACCTGTAGATTCAACAGAGCAGCGTACACCATGAGTCTTACGCCCTTTATTGACCAGACGACAAATTGCACCACCTGTTGGGTAATAAACACCGGTAACACCACCTGTACCAATCGTGATAAAAGAACCTTCTGCAAATGAAGGGGCTGCAGCTAGCGATGCTGCCAGAGTAATACCGGCGACCATCAGTTTTTTAGTAAATTTCGTTTGGATCATCTAATTCTCCTTTTTATTTTGGAATGTGTGTAACAAAAGATTGTTCACTTTATCAATGTTTTATGAATGGGAACTTAATCTGGTGAGTCAATATACCACTCCTGACTTTTTATACACGTATGATTTGTTTATATATATATACGGTTTATTTACTTGTCATATAGTGATTATTAAGCCAGTCAATAATTAATCTTCTGCTAATATTTGAAATTAACAATATTCTTAATTTAATTTCTGCAGAGATAATTCTAGCAAATTCATAATTTCATCGACCTGTACCTGAGTACTGGTTCCTACTGAAATCCTGTACCAGTCAGCATGCGAATCTGCTCCAAACCATGAAAATGGCAAAACACCGATACCGACATCATTTAGCAGATACTGGTGAACATCCTCATCGGTTTTCAAAAGTTTGCCATCGACAGTTTTTTTACCTTTAAGGTTTAATCTTATAGAAAGATATATAGCGGCCTGCGGAGCTATAGCATCCACATCATACCCTTTTTCTTTTAAAGCCATAAAGCCCTGGTAAAACCCGTCAAGTCTACCTTGTAACTGCGCCCGAAAATCTGTGAGGAATTGATTAACGGGTGCTTTCTCAGCAAGGAAAAGTCCTGTAGCAATCTGTTCAGGTTTAGGTGCCCATGCTCCAATATGTGCGATAAAAGCACGCATTGGAGCCATGATAGACGCTGGTCCTGTTGCCCAGCCTACCCTGACACCGGTACCCGCCAAAGATTTGGATATACCATCTATGAAAACTGCATATGGTTTAATGTCTGGACAAACGGCTAAGGGATGATGGAAATTAGAATTTCCAAATGTCAGCAACCAGTAAACCTGATCGAACATGACATACAAAGGCTTTTCATCTACAGACCGGCGTTTATTCTCTTCAACAACCAGATCACAAATATCGATTAACTGTTGTTTATCAAGAATGGTGCCGGTAGGATTTTGCGGTGAACATAAAGAAAGCAGAACGGCATCTTGAATAACAGGTCGTAAACTTTCTGCAGTCGGAAAAAAATTAGTCTCGGGGGATGTTTCGACTATGACCGCTTCAGCACTATGCATTTCAGTATAGTAATCATTATTCCACGATGGAACCGGGAAAATAACTTTATCACCCGGATCGACAATAGTTTTGTAAAATGAATAGATCAAAGGACGTGAACCGCTTGCGACCTGTACTTCACTCATGGCTACATCAATATCACAGTAATCTTTTAACAAATCGATAATAGCCTGACGAAGCTGATCGATACCAAAAGCTCCCGGGTAATTTGTTTCATGCTGTTTATAAGCGTCTATCGTTAACTCGGTTAGACGATCAGGAATGGGATAAATTTGCGAATTAAAGTCGCCAACAGTCAGATTAAATACTTTTTCACCCTGCTGTATTTTTTTATTTATTTCTGCTGCAATGATTAAGATGGGTGAAGTTGTAATACTTTCTGCGGATTTAGATAGTTTCATATTTTCTCAAGTGAGCTGTTCTTTTTGATGACGGAGAATGTATCAATATTTTCCCTGCTTAGGAAGTGGTCAAACCATCTCCGGGTCGATTAAATTTTACCATCATAACTTTTCATTCCAATTCGGCAGGCCAGCAAGGTTGATTTTGAACTTGTTAACGCTGATTTAAGTGCAACAGTAAAACTTTCTGCATCATTAACCCAGCTAGCTTCAAGATTAAAACCTTCAGCAACTTTTACAAAATCCGTATCACCAACAGAATCAACACCGACATTTTTATAACCCATTTCACGTTGCTTAAACTCTATTAAGGCTAAAGAGGTATCAACAAAAACAATGATAATAACAGGCTGTCTGCTATCTCGACAGGTAGCCAGATCTCCTAACACCATTTCCAGACCCGCATCACCGGTAAATGCCACAACGGGCACTTCGGGTTTCATCATTTTATAACCAACGGCTAAAGGCAGTGCACAGCCCATGGTACATAAACCTGTAGACTGGATAAGTGTTCGAGGTTTAAAGCAAGTCCACATCTGGCTCAACAAGATACGGTGAGCACCGGTATCAACCGAAGCGACTGTGTCTACAGGTAAAATTTCACGTGCAGTGCTGATAAGCCTTGCCGGACCCCAGTCAGCTTCGGGCTGAAAGGCCAGATTTAGGGCTTCCCGGGTGTATTCATTTGCAGCATCATTCCAGTACTGCTTGTCAGCCTGAACAGCACTTGCTAACTGTTTCAGGCTATTACCAATATCACAAACAAAACTAACATCCGCCTGATGCATATAATGGATATTGGGCCGGGCAGTTAACTCAATCACTTTACTATTTTCAGGCCAGATATTTCGCCAGTCACTGCGCATTTCTATGGGGTCATAACCCGCCAGGATAATAACATCGGCTTTTGTCACCAGCGGAATCAGTAACTTGTTAGCCTTTGGCGATAACCCAGCCCCTCCAAGGCTCATTTCATGATCTTCAGATAAAACTCCCTTAGCTTTATAAGAAGTTATTAACGGGATTTCATGTGTCGAGCAAAATTCTGCCACATCATTTTCAGCTTGTTGATACAGAACTTCTACACCTGCAATAACCAGTGGACTGTTCGCTTTACTCAACCACTGTTTAGCTAGTTCAAATTGAGATCCTGAAGCGACTCCTTTTGATACAGTTGCACGGTTTTGTACTGACCTTTCTAACTGTTGAGTTACCGCGACTGTTATCGGCAGGTCAACATGAACCGGCCCGGGTGGTTCATCCATCGCAATCGCCACGGCCTTATCGATAATTTCTTCTACCGCCCCATCTGTAACTTCCAGCGAAGCTTTAGTTATCGGTCTTAGTAATGCGGCATGGTCAAATACCTGGTGCGTATAAGTCACCGCTTCTTTGGCATCAACTCGTCCTGTCAGGTAAATGACGGGCACTCTATCCTGCTCAGCATTAGCAATAAAATTAATAGCATTTGCAACACCGGGGCCAACGGTTGCAACAAGTACAGCCGGTGATCCCGTCGCATGATAAACGCCCTCAGCCATGAAGCCACCGGCATTCTCATGTTTGCTCATGACGAACTCTATACCCTGTTCATCAAGCGCCTTGACCAGCGTTAACACTTCACCACCGGGAATACCGAAAGCTTTTCTAACACCTGCCT
This sequence comes from Gammaproteobacteria bacterium, assembly GCA_024225395.1. Classification (GTDB taxonomy): domain Bacteria; phylum Pseudomonadota; class Gammaproteobacteria; genus JACNJF01. Next base: position 61,264 of record JAAEMR010000177.1, on the reverse strand, counting down.
GATAAAGTCTTTGAGCGATTAATTCTGCTGCATTAGCCATTTTTTTACCTGAAAAATAGTTACAAGTTTTTTAAGTCAAAAGTCAAAATTATTCTTGACTGCAAGATTTCATGTCAACAAAATTTCCGTCGACTGTCTACCTCATACAAATCCATTTCTTGTTTGCGGTAGTTTTCTTTCGAGTAAACGCGAAGCGATTACGGTTCGTAGAATTTGTGCCGTTCCACCACCAATGGTAAACATACGTGCATCTCGAACCATGCGTTCAAGCGGTAAGTTTCTGGAGTATCCAGCAGCACCAAATAATTGTAATGCATCATTGGTCACTTTAATTGCTGACTCTGACGCCAGAACTTTTGCTCTCGCAGCATCAGCCATATCTGGAAATCCTTCATTACCACTGACTGCTGCTTTATATATTAACGCTCGAGCAGCTTCCAGCTGAATATTCATATCCACCAGCATCCATTGCAACCCCTGAAATTCGCAAACCGGGCGACCAAACTGCTCTCGTTGTTGAATATATTCGAGAGCCAGTTCATAAGCACCCTGCGCCACACCCAGAGCAACTGTTCCAGCTCCGACTCTTTGACTGTTATAGGCATTCATTAAACCGGCAAAACCTCTGGCTAATCCTTTCGGTGGCTGTATCAGTCGATCTACTGACAACTCAAGATTATCAAACATAATTTCTGTTTCCGGTATTCCACGCAAGCCCATAGCAGGTTCCCTGGTTCCAACGATTAAACCCTCTGACTCTCCCCTGATCGCAATAAAACCACCGATGCCCTGCTCAACACCATCTTCGAAAACACGTGCAAAAATAAGATGAAGTTTTGACACACCTCCACCGGTGATCCAGTGTTTAGTGCCATTCAAAATATAATGATCTCCTTTTTTATCGGCACGAGTTGTCATCTCGGTTGCTGCACTTCCTGCGCCGGGTTCAGTAATACAAATTGCGGGTTTATCCCCTGCCAGAACCAGCGCCGCAGACATTTTCTTTTGTTCATCATTACCGTATTTCATGATGGCACTTAATGCCCCCATATTCCCTTCAACAACTATGCGTGCAGTTACACCACATACCTTGGCCATTTCTTCCACTACCAGGACTGTATCCATGTAACTCAGTCCTAACCCTCCGTAGTTTTCAGGAATGGTCATTCCCATATAACCTGCGTCGGTCAATGCCTTTACATTGTTCCAGGGGTAACTTTCTGTCCTGTCTATTTCTGCCGCATGCGGGGCAATAAATCTTTGTGCAAAGGTTCTTGCATTTTGTTGAATCTCTACCTGTTTTTCAGTTAATACGTTCATACATATTTCCCATGTTAAATAATGCCATGCTGGCGATAATTTGAAATTTCCCTGTCAGTTTTATGCAATCGTTCAGATAATATTTGTTCAGTATGCTGACCTAAAGCAGGAGGCGGATAGCGATAGCTCACCGGTGTTGTTGAAAACTTCACCGGGTTACCAATTAAATCTATTTGATCATCGGAAATATGAGGATGAGGCATATTGAGTTTCATACCTCTTGCAATAACCTGAGGATCATTAAAAACCTGTGCTACATTATTTACCGGTCCACAGGGCACGCCATGCTGCTTAAGTAACGTCAACCAATGGTCCGTTATGTCACCAATAAAACTTTTTCTGAGGATTGGAATTAATTTCTTCCTGTTGACTATGCGTGAACTATTTTTTTGATAGTCTTCGTTAGTTGCTAATTGAGGCTGTTTTATAGCATTACATAATTCCTTGAACTGGGCATCATTGCCAACTGCCAGAGCAAAATATCCATCACTGGTCGGGAAAACTTCATAGGGCACGATATTTGGGTGTCCATTACCATATCGTTCGGCTGGCTGGCCGGAGGTAAGATAGTTTTGAGCAGAGTTCACTAACCAGGCAACTTGAGTATCAAGCAATGAAATGTCTATATATTGACCTTCTCCTGTCTTTTCCCGATGTTGTAACGCAGCCAGAATAGCTGTGCAGGCATACATTCCACACATTACATCTGCAATACCTACACCCACTTTACAGGGCTCACCCTCTTCCGGCCCGGTCAGGCTCATGATCCCGCCCATGGCCTGAATCATAAAATCATAACCCGGTAAATTTGCATAGGGTCCTGTTTGTCCAAACCCGGAGATAGAGCAATAAATCAACTTTGGATTTATCTTTTTTAAACTATCGTAATCGAGGCCAAATTTATGACTACCGCCCACCTTAAAATTTTCAATAAAAATATCACTGTTACTGGCTAAATCACGAACCAGCTGCTGACCTTCCGGTTTTGCCATATTTATTGTTATTGATCGCTTATTACGATTAGCACTTAAATAGTAGGATGACTCAGGGCTGTCATTACCTTCTTTATTCTTTAAAAAAGGAGGTCCCCAGTATCGCGTATCATCACCTTTTAGTGGACGTTCGACCTTAATAATGTCAGCACCATAATCACCTAATAATTGTGTGCAACTGGGCCCCGCTAAAATTCTTGAAATATCAACAACAGAGATACCTTTCAATGGAGAATTATTATCAAACATTTAATTAATACCGGAAACTGATTCCAATTAGTTTAATTTTAAGCAATACTTAATTCAAACTAATTTAATTTATAATTTACTTGATTTTTTCTCATCTAAATAATGTCGAATTTACGCGCCCTGGAAGTGTTTTTAGCCGTTGTGGATCAGGGTAGCTTTGCCGCGGCTGGTGAAACTATCGGTCTTACTCAGTCAGCAATCAGTTTACAAATAAAAGCTCTTGAACAGGATTTTGAAACCCTGCTTTTTGATCGCAGTAAACGCCCACCCATTCTAAATGCCGAAGGGGTCTTGCTCGCACAAAAATCACGTCAACTGATCAATCAATTTAATGAATTAAAACAATCATTTATAGAACATAACTACAGTGGAACATTACATATTGGTACAGTGCCCTCGGTTCTCACCGGCATCCTGCCCTGTGCCTTATCAGCGATGCGAAAAAAACACCCTCGCTTACTGGTGAACCTGATTACAGGATTGTCCAGGGAGTTAACGATCAAGGTTCAAAAAGGTGAAATAGACGCTGCTATTGTCACCGAACCTCAACACATATCAGCAGAACTCAACTGGCAACCATTTGCAGCTGAACCGCTTGTTGTTATTTCTCCACCCGGAACTGAAGGCTTGCTGGATACAGAGTTATTATCACGTTATCCATTTTTACAGTTTAAGAAGCATTCCTGGGTAGAGAATTTAATCGATACCCATTTAAAAAATAGAAATATTCAGGTAGAAATCAATATGGCAGTTGATTCTCTAGAATCCATATCGATGATGGTTGCAGAAGGGTTGGGTGTATCAATTGTTCCATTAAGAAGTCATTGTCAAAATTTAAACAGTAAAGTTGTAATCTCTCCATTTGGTAAAAAGCCTGTTAAAAGAATAGTGGGGTTAATCCAGAGAGAGGCCAATCCCAATGCAGATTTGATAAAAGTATTACATGAAATACTACTTTCAAAAACAGCTCTCGCCGTGAGCAATAAAAATGATTGATATCATTTCAGCCATCGGCACTATCTTCGCACTTATTTTACTGGGCAGTTATTTGCGCTTAAAAAGCGTGCCCAGTGATGAATACTGGCTGTATGCCGACAAACTGGTTTACTGGATACTCTTTCCAGCGTTTTTATTTTACAAAACATCCACTATTTCTATTAGTTCGGAGCTTTTACCTCAAATATCAGCACCTCTGCTTTCTGGCCTGTTGTTAACTATTTTAATTATCTGGCTAGCAAGTAACCGGTTAAAGTTTGACAACAAAGCCGGCAGCTCCATTGTGCAGGCAGCGGGACGACACAATACATTTATCGCACTGGCTATTTCAGAAAGGCTGTTCGGTGAGAGTGGATTAATAATCGCCACACTGGCCACCGCTGTGCTGATACCGGTCACCAACATCAGTATCGTCATTGTACTGGTAATTATTTTACATAAAGGGCAGCAGAATCTTATTACAAAAATAGTCAATGATTTAATAAGAAACCCTTTGTTGATCGCCATTTTCTCAGGTTTTATGTGCAATTACCTTGGGTGGACACACATTCTTATTGTTCACGATGTAACAGCCCTGTTAGGCAGCGCGACCTTACCTGTAGTACTTTTGTGCATTGGTGCCAGTATGAGATTTCAGGGATTAAAACAAACTCATCCTGCTTTTGTTTTATCAAGCCTGGGGAAATTTTTACTATACCCGGTCATCGTTTTAGGGGGACTTTTGATGATCCCTACCCCGCCTGAAACAGCCATCATTCTGATTATTTATGCTGCAACCCCGACTGCAGCATCTGGTTTTGCTCTGGCGCGTCAAATGGGTGGCGACTACAAACTGATGGCATCATTGATTACCAATCAAACGCTTATCTCTTTTTTCACCTTACCCTTCACCATTTATATGGCGACAAAATATCTGGGACTGGAGATAGGGTAAAGTTCTTAAACCGCTGATTTTTACAGCCTGACAAATTAAAACAACCTGATTATTACTGAGCTTCAGCTATCTATACAAAAAATTTTAACCGCAAAGGACACAAAGGTACGCTGAGTGTTTAATACAACTGCTAACTCTGAAAATTAATTCATTTGTGTCGTCAATAATAGTGCCCTGCACTACAGACATCACTTCAGGATCATTTATGACAAAAATGAACTATGTTTGTGCAAAATCATCAAACAGGCACAACAATTCTTACCAGGGGGAAACAATAATGCCACTAATCAATACACTGACTGCACCGGTTCTGGGGATCAATTCCTTACTGGAAAAACTTCAATCACCACTCCTGTTACTGTTCAGATTATGGGTCGCCAAAGTTTTTTTCATGTCAGGATTACAGAAGCTTAATACCTGGGGAGATGAATATGGGGTGTTATATCTTTTCAGAGAAGAATATAACGTTCCATTTTTAAATTATGAAGTCGCCGCCTTTCTGGCCACTGCGGGTGAGTTAATACTACCCATTTTTCTAGTTATCGGGTTTGGAACCCGGTATATCGCTATTGCGCTTTCTATCCTCAATGTAGTCGCTGTCGTCTCCTATTATGCAACGCTTGCAAAAGTTGGGCAGGTAACTCCACACATTTTCTGGGGAGCCATGTTACTAACCACTATCATCTTTGGTTCCGGGTATTTTTCAATCGATCAATGGTTTAAAAACAAATACTGCTCATCTGCGTCTAACAGTTAAGTCTACCCCAAAACGACGGGGAGTAGCATTAACAAAGTATTCATCCATGTATCAATTTATGTTACCCGCTACTCCCCTTAATTTTACTTATCTTATTTTCAGTTTCACAATCAATTTTCTTATCCACAGCAGTCAGTAAATTTCTGCTATCCATCGCCAGTTGATGCATATGTTGAGCTTTCATTACGATTTGCTCAATTTTATTCTCCATTTTCAAGTTCATAGCTTGTGACATCTGCTTAGACCAGTTGGCTAAATTTGCTTCCGGGCTATTCTCAGCATAAGCAGGTACAGATACACTCAACAACATACTCACTAACAGTAAACTCTTTCCAGTCAATAATTTTTTAATCTGTAACATAATTCGCTCCTTCATATTATTTTAAACATTTACTTCTATGTTATTTATCTAGATGATTGGGGGCAGTAAATAGTCGCAAAAATTTTTAAAAAAAATAAATAAAAATAATTGCGACCCTTTTCGTCCTGGGTTCATCTTATTCATAATGAACAGATCTAATTTTGCTATACAGATAGATGACTTCGCACTGGCCAAAGCCCGAAAAGGTGATATGGAAGCGATGGAGTACCTGTATAGAACCTATTCAACTGCGGTGTATTCCCTGGCCCTGAGAATAACGTCGTCGAATGCAGATGCAGAAGATATTACTCAGGATACGTTTATAGATGTGTTCAAGAAATTAGATCAGTACAAGGGAAGTGCCCCATTCTGGGCCTGGCTCAGACGCATTGCAGTAAATACAACATTGATGAAATTAAGACGTGATAAAAATGCACCTTTATCACTTGATGAAATAGAAGATCAACCTGAAGTTTTAATACAGACAGATCGGGCAGCTAACCTGCATGACCTGGAGAAAGTGCTAAATAAACTCTCTACAACGGCTCGTGCAATAGTCTGGTTGCATGATATTGAAGGATATACCCATGAAGAGATTGGAAACATGATGGATAAAACATCCAGTTTTTCCAAGTCTCAATTATCACGGGCATACGACAAACTGAGAACAATTTTAAAATGGCAAAATACAGCGACGACCAACATCCAGCAACAGCAACACTGCTAGATTATCTCGATAACTGTTGTTCTGACGAAGACAGTTCTCATATTCAGCAGTGTGTGCTTTGCTTAAACGAAGTAGTTCAAATCAGCGAAAGCCGATCGCAACTACAGCAGTTGCCTCAGGTACAGGCCCCTGCCCATTTGTGGTCAAACATTCAACATGAAATTCAACCACCACAAGCTGCTGTTAAAAAAACACAAAACTGGCCATATCAATGGTTTGCTACCGCTGCCTCTATCGTTATAGTCGCCACCCTGTTCATACTCAACCCTGTACAGAAATCAGAAACACTACTGCAACCAGAAACTAATCCTGAATATTTAAGCCTGTTGCAGGAAAGCCAGCAACTTGAATCAACACTGGCTTACCTGGACCGACAGCCCACCATTATCAACCTAAGTACGGTCGGTAAAATTTCACAATATCGTGACAGTATTGCCACTATAGACGTGGCGTTGAATGACTATGATAAGACAGGTGAAGATCAAACTTTCAAAATCACCTTGATGAAAGAACGTGTTCACCTGATGCGCCAGCTTGTTAAACAAAAAGCCAAACCTTTGATGACAACCTATAGAACTTTTTAACACAACACGGGGATAATCCAATGAATAAAATCCTGACCTTCGCTCTTTTAAGCCTGTGTTTAACTGTAAGTTTGAATAGCTTTGCTGCACCGGCCAATAACAGTGACTCTAGCCCAGATCAAGTTCATGTAACACATGACATTAACGACATCGTTATTAACATCACAGATCAAATCGACAACGAAGTAGAGAAAATGCACATAGTCATTGCTGCAAATACTCATGACCAGGAAGCCATGGAAATCAACAAGGAAATTGTTGAGATCAATAAGGAAATGAGCGAAATGGGTAAAGAGTTCAATGAAGACATGAGCGAAATGGGCAAAGAACTTAAAGGCCTTGTCAAAATGCTTCGTAAGATGGGGGACAAAAAAACGAGTAATGGCGCATTTCTGGGCATATTGCTGGATGAAGAAGCAAGTGTAGATGACGGAATTTTGTTACTGGGTGTCACACCCGATGGCCCCGCTCAAAATGCCGGTTTACAAGCTGATGATGTCATCACCAGTATAAACTCTGAGAGTATGGCCCGTACAAAGGATAAGTCTCCTGCCAGTCAACTTTACCGCACCATGAAAAAGGTTAAACCGGGTCAGCAGTTAACGCTCTTGATAGATCGCAAAGGGCAACAGATGAAAATCACTTTTTCTGCCGGAAAACGAGGAGATCATCTGCAACATGGCATTAACTTTCTCGCCGATGACCTGGAAAAGCGGATTAACAAAAAGATACACATTGAAGTAGACAATGATGCATTTGCTGAAATAGAACTTTACCCCATCAACAAAAAACTCGGTCGCTACTTCGGGTCGGACAAGGGAATGCTGGTTTTAAAAATACCCGATGATAACCAGTTCAGTCTTAATCAGGGCGATGTTATTTTAAAGATAGGAGACCGCTCTCCTAACTCAACATCCAAGACCTGGAGAATTCTGGAATCCTATGACAGCGGTGAAGATATCAGCCTGACGTTAATGAGAGATCAGAAAGAAATTACCCTCTCTATTAAAAAGCCTTAATCCCCGAACTCCTGCATAAAATTGTAAAATCAATGTCAGAGGATAATTACAAACTGTATAAATAAGTTAGAGAAGTTCAAATATCACCTACATTGTTTTTTCTATAGTTAATTACAGCTGTGAACTTCTTTAACTCAACCCTGCAAGACTGGTTCGTGACATTTTCGACCGTTACCACCGACCATAATGAATGCGTTCAAGGTACGCCATCAACAGACACCCGCAAAATTAATAAAAAATTTCAACTATCTACTTCCAACCAGAAATTCCACTTGTATAATCTTTCAATTTTTAGAGGAAATTTTGTATGGAATTAAAAGTAACACTTGAAGGCAATAAAAAAGTTTCAACGCACATTGGTGATCACCTGATCATGACTGATCAGCCTGAAAAGAGTGGTGGCAGTAACTCCGCACCCGCTCCTTATGATTTATTTTTAGCCTCGATAGCCACCTGTGCTGGCTTTTATGTACAGTCATATTGTAACAATAAAAATATTGACTCTTCTGGCATTGAGATCACTTTGACTACCAAACGTGATAATAAAAATGTAATAACTGGCTTCGTCACAACGATTTTTGTACCCGAAGAAATCCCGGAAAAACTACATTCAGTGCTCAAAAAAGTAGCATCTCAGTGCGCCGTGAAAAAAACTATAATGAACAACCCTGAATTTATTGTCGAAACGGTAAAGCGATAAACCTGTAACCGCAGATTTTGCAAGAAAGTATGCGGACTACCTGAAAGCAATCGTTGAAAGTGATTCGCAAGGGTCTGGCAAAACCAGCACCACAGAAAACGACAGAGTTGAGTAATGAACAGACAATCTATCCCTGTCCTGAATGTAAAAAAGGATCGCTGATCTTAAAACACGGGATTGCCCCGCTACAAACCTGGGGTTATCCGTTACCGGACTGACGACATGGACTGACAGAGACGAAAAAACAGAATGAAAATACAGGCCTGACCCGGTTTGATGGATAGCTATGTTCAAAGCACAGAAAACCCCGTAAACTCATGCTGAAATAAGCAAAAATAAACAGGGAACGGGTGAGTAAACTGGATAAAAGTCATCAATACTGCAAGGCAAGCAGCGATCAGAGCCACCTATGGTTGAGCCAACAGCTTACCATCGCAATACAATACCCTATTAATAAAGAGTGTGCCCAACGAGGCATACTTCAACAGACATTTATACAACGTGCTGCGCACTTCGTATAAATGCTTAGCCGTTAGCTTTTTTTGAGAACCTTGCAATTAAAACTCTTATAAGCCCTTTTAAGTATTTAATCTTGACCTTGATTTTGTTTGCAAGTGGTTGCTCTAACCTGGTTACCAAATATATTTCAAGCCAACAAAGTTATGGGTATGAAAATATAGCAAGTGATGCAGAATTATCTAAGCAGGGGTATATAAAATCAGAATATTGTTCAAAGACATATAAAAATTGTATTAGTTACCTTATAGCAAAGCCTCTTAATGACAAGCATTTATTGCGATATGATGTAGCTATAGATGTGAACCAAAAAACTGAAAAAACCTATTTAAAGTTAACAAGAGCAGAAGTCCAGAATGACTTTAATGGCACTATAGTTGTAATTCATGGTTTTAAAGCATCGAAAGAATTTATGGCTAATACAGCTGCCTACTTTCGATTTCTTGGTTTTAATGTAATAGTTCCAGATTTACCTGGTCATGGCGATTCAAGTGGGGAAATTAGTTTTGGTATAAAGGATGCTAAAATAATTAATGAGCTACTAAATAGTAGTGTTGATTTGGCATACCCCCTATATGTACTAGGTAACTCTATGGGAGCAGTTGCAGCGACATATTTGGCGAAAGAAAATGATTATGTTTCAGGCATAATCCTTCAAGCTCCAATGACTATATTTGACAACGCTACCGTTAATTATTCCTTAAATCATTCTTCAATAATAACAAGGCTATTTTCCGAAAAGGCAATACGCCAAGGTGCCATAAAAGCTTTAGACAAGGCTGATGTATTTGTTGAGCAAACAGATATTAAACCTATATTATCATCCCTAGACACCCCGGTTATGATTCTTGCGTCAACTAGCGATCAGGTTGCCCCTTTTGATTATTTTAAATCTTTATCAACTGAAAATGTATCTGTATTTAAAATTGATAACCGTAGTCATCCAGGGATGAATATAATTGGAAATAAAGAGAATTTACATATTCAAGAATGGCTGATATCAAAAGCTAACAAGCAAATAAATCAGGACAAATAACAGTTGGTTTTTGCTCCTGAGTCCTTACTTTAATCAACTGACATAGCTTATTATTTGGGCGTTAAATGCCGGTAATAGCGAAATCCAGAGAAGCAATAATTTCATCTCTGAAATGAGACAACGAGCCTACTGGTTTTTTTAGTTTCTTAGTTGGTATTGATGCAATTTGTGCAGTGAGAAGTAGTAATTTTTCGTTCTCATATTTTATTACTGGTGTCAGCCCCTTTATCTGCTCGTTTTTAAAAAAACTAGTTTTACCTAGAGGTATAACAATTCGAGTAGCAATGTCAGAAATGATGGAGTTTTGAATGTCAATAATGTAAGGGAAAGCATCACGACTTGATAAGCTCGGATTAATATAAACATCAAACTGTTCCATTAAAATTCCCGAAACTCATCACTAAAACATCCGTGTTCCTCAACGAATTCATTATATGCCTGAATCGCATTTTTATTTTTACGCTTCCACTGTTCTGCTTCGGTTTCAGCTAATTTAGCTTTTAATGCTTGTTCTAAGGTAGCTGATAAGTTAATGTTTAAAGCCCTTGAGCGTTTTAATAAGTCACTGTTCAAGCTTAAGTTGGTGGCTTTTTTAGGAGCCTTATAATCATATAAGGGATGCATACTTATATCCTCAAAATGGAGTTTTATTAATGCGCATCAGTATACGCATATATATAGCATTTAACAATTTGCTTCAAACAGACATATTTTCCGGTGAGCACGGCCTTATGTGATTAGGTGTCTAATGAGGCTTAAAGTTTAATAATATGTGGGAAGACATAGATAAATATGATTCTATTCTTGATAAGCTGGAAGTAGATGATAGACAGCTGATTAAGGAAAAAATAGGGGTGAATAAGCAATTATACGATGTAATGTTTGAAAACAAAGCATACGCTGTATTATTTATAGATACTAACAGGAATACATTTATTGATTGCAACGATAAGGCTATAGAGATTTTAAAGGCCAAATCAAAAACACATATAATTAATATGTTGCCTTCTCAAATATCACCGAAATACCAACCAGATGGTAAAACAAGTGAGGAAAAACAACATAAAATGATTAAAATGGCCCTGGAGAAAGGCTGGAATGTTTTTGATTGGATGATTATACAAACTGATGGCTGTGAACTTTGGATTGAGGTTACTTTAGTTAAAATATCATTAAATAGTAGAGACATTCTTCTGGTCAATTGGAAAGACATAAATTATAGGAAGGAAGAAGAAATAAGGATAAAAAAAGAGGTAGAAGACAAAACTATAGAGCTTAAAATTGCAAATGAAAAACTTTCAAATATAGCTTTTTACGACCAACTAACAAGCCTCCCTAATAGATACTACTTTAAAGATCATTTTGAATATATATTCAATCAAGCGAAACGAGAAAACAAAAAAATCGCTCTTATCTTTATTGATCTTGATGATTTTAAATTAATTAACGACAATATAAGTCATTCTGCAGGAGATAAGGTGCTTGCAATTATCTCAAATAGATATAAGTCAGTTTTAAGAATTAATGATTTTGTTGCTCGCATCGGCGGAGACGAGTTTTGCATGGCCATTTATGATTTTAATGAGATAGATGAATTAGAAGTCATTGCCAAACGAATTATTAAAGAAAGTAATGAGCCTATAAATGTGCCAGGTAAAAAAGTTAGTATTAATGCATCGGTAGGCATTGCCATCTACCCAGAAAACGGTAGCAATTTTGATGAATTACTAACTAGTGCAGATTCAGCTATGTATAAAATAAAGAAAAAGGAAAAAGGCTTTTATGCTTTTTCAACATATTTTGTGAAATCACCTAATTAAGAAACATTCACATAACACATATGAGCCCCCAGCTAGTCAATAGGCACTGAGCAACTTTTTCATCTCACGAAGTGAGGCAGAAAATTCATGATTAGCAAAGCCAGCTACTTCATCTGTCATGGTCACTGTTAAGTCGGACAGCAAATACATACGAGTTATCATTAAACTCATAAAGACAGTTGTAACAGGAGTTATTTAGTCATTGACATAAATACATCAAAATACCCGGGGAAAGTTTTTGAAGTACACCCGGGGTCATTTATTGTAATGGCAGAATCGCCAAAAGCTGCCAGTGAAAAACACATGGCCATTCGATGATCATCATAGGTATCGATGGCGGCACTTTTTATCACTTCAGGTGGATCGATCACAATATAATCCCTACCCTCCTCCACAACCGCACCCAGCTTTCGTAATTCTGTAGACATTGCTGCCAGCCTGTCAGTTTCTTTCACGCGCCAGTTGTAAATATTACGAATTGCCGTTTTCCCCTGCGCAAAAAGTGCCGTGGTGGCAATAGTCATGGCTGCATCGGGAATGTGATTAAGGTCGACATCGACCCCATTTAATTCACCGCTTCTAGTTACTTCTATCCATTCATCAGACCAGGTCACTTTGGCACCCATCAATTCAAGTACTTCAGCAAAGCGGGCATCACCCTGAACACTGGCCATTCCAGTCCCGTGAACCTTAACCGTTCCACCGGCGATTGCCGCTGCAGCTAAAAAATAGGAAGCCGAAGATGCATCGCCTTCCACCATTATGTTTCCGGGGGATTTATAGGATTGCCCTGCTTTAATCAAAAAAGCCTGATTATTATGATTTTCTACAGAGACGCCAAAGCGTTTCATCACGTCCAGGGTAATGTTGATATAGGGTTTTGAAACCAGCTCACCATCAACTTTAATCAACAAATCCTGATCACAAAAAGGCGCCGCCATTAACATGCCGGTTAGATATTGGCTGGAGATATTACCCTTTATGGTGACTTCTCCACCTTTAATGCCGTGTGCATTGATTCGTATCGGTGGAAAACCAGCTTCCTCCAGGTAATCAATTTCTGCATCTGCCTGTTTTAAAGTATTCACCAGGTCATCAATTGGTCGTTCATACATCCGAGGGTCACCGGTTAGCGTATAGACCCCCTTACCCGTGCAAAGAGCAGCGGTTAGCGATCTCATGGTAGTGCCGGAGTTACCCATGAATAACTCAATTTCACCTCCGGTATTAAAAGCCCCGCCTAAACCGGTCATTTCACAAATTGTTTTATCTTCTGAAAGCGAGTACTTAATACCCAGGCTGGCTAATGCCGTCAGCATGTGCCTGACATCATCACTATCCAGTAAATTGGTAATCCTCGTAGAACCTTCTGCCATTGCCGACAGCAATAAAATCCTGTTAGAAAGGCTTTTTGATCCGGGAATTACAACTTCGCCATTGATTTGTGTGAGAGGGTTTAAGGTTAGAGTGTGCATACAGTCTTCAATTACTTTCAATTTTTATAATCGGTAATTGTACCTGAAACAGCTAGTTGATTGGGTTTAAGGATTTATTTAGTTTAACTTTCTACTGAATATTCAGCACGATACTGAATGCCTGAACAGAATGACCCACCGGGGTTGGCTGCCAACCCGGTTTTTATCAGCAAATTGACGAGTTTGCGTATCAAGTAAACGAGTTTCCTCGGCCTGGACAGAAATTTTCAGCATTTTTACCTGTATTTGATGAGCCATTTATTGATTGATCGACGTTACCATTTTTGATGACCAGTTATTCAACATAGTCTGTTTCATTCGATTGGGCAGCAGCAGATACAATTATCAACATGGCCTTCGTTATTAATAGTTTCATCTTATTCCTGCAGGCCTGGTCAGTGATTAAAACTACATGTAATATCTCATTCATGTAGTCTTATAGAGTTCCTGTTTCAGCAATGGTTAACACTTGTTGTTGTGCTATCCACAATAATAAGTTCTGGAATTTATGGAAGCAATAGCTCAGGTTTTCACTCACTAGAATCTGGAGATTCAATATGTCTGCCCAGTGTATAAAGGCAATAATCAGTGGAAGGGTACAGGGTGTATTCTTTCGAGAGTCAACCAGGAAACAGGCAGTTCAACTCGGCATAAGAGGACATGCCATCAATTTATCTGATGGATGTGTGGAAGTTCTAGCCTGTGGAACGGAAGATACAATAAATCAGTTAATTCAGTGGTTACATCAAGGACCAGAATATGCGCGAGTTACTGATGTAAAAACCCACCCCATTGAAATTGACATTCCATCCGGATTTTATACCCGCTAGAAAACCCTATCTAAATTAGATTGAACCGGATAAATTATCAGCAACTGAAAGTGATAAATCTTCCATGTTATTTTATCTGGCTAAAACAATGGGGGGTTCTGATTGCAGGTTTATAAAAACATCGGTGCTAAAGACTGAAGATAAAATGTCTTCTGTGAGTACATCACCAACTTTACCCGTTTTAATCATTTTACCCTGATCAAGCAGGCACAGGCGATCACAATATTTAGCCGCCAGACTGAGATCGTGAATCGCGATGATGACAGCATGACCCGACTGTGCATAATTTTTGAGTAAAGACATGACATCCTGTTGATAATGGATATCCAGATTGGCCACAGGTTCATCGGCCAGTAAAACTTCGGGTTGATTTGCCATAACCCTGGCAAGCCATACTCTGGCTTTTTCACCACCGGATAATTCATCAACGTGCCTGCTGGCCAATTCCATAACATTGGCCTGTTGCATGGCCGCTGAAATAATGGTCTGATCACAGTCGCCCCAGGGTAAACGTCCTAGCGAAACTACGTCATGCACCGATAAAGCCCAGGCAGATTCAACGAATTGTGGTTGCAGAGCAATAGAACGTGCCCTCTTATTAGCCGAGATTGAGTTGAGATTATTATCGTTTAATTCAACCTCACCGCTATGACTTACTAGACCAGCAAGAGCACTCAGTAAAGTAGATTTTCCTGCACCGTTTGGACCTATCAACCCCAGTACTTCACCCTGCTGCAAATCAAAATCTACTGATTGTAAGCGGTTTTCAACAGTCAGATTTTTAATCGACATTAGAGTCATAATAATTCCTATCTCTTCAAAACTATAACAGTACAGAGAGTTTATATATTGTCCCAGAACAAGGCATTTTCGCACACAGAAAGGGTGCATATATCGCATATGTAACCTTTCGAGTACGAAAATTACGACGCTTATGTGGTAAAAGATAAATTCTCTGGGCTGTTATAGCCATCGTTGACGCTCCTTCCACACTAACCAGATGAAAAATGGAGCGCCAACCAATGCCGTTAATACACCCAGTTTTAATTCCCTGTCCGGCGGTAATAAACGAACCAGAATATCCGCAGTACAGACCACAGCAGCACCCGCTAATGCAGAGGGCAATAAAAGTCTATCGGGTCGATATTTAACCAGAGGTCGTAAAATATGAGGAACCAGTAATCCGACAAAACCAATGTTTCCTGCAACTGCCACTGCCGATCCCACTAACATGGCTGTACCTAGAATGATAAATCGGCTGCCTCTGGCGAGCTGCAGGCCCATGCTTTCTGCTACCTGATCACCCAGGCTCAATCCCATCAATAGTCGACGTTGACCCCAGATAATTAAACTGCCGATTAAAAAAGCAGGTAACAGAACCATCAAATTATCCAGCCCCCTGTTAGAAACAGAACCCAGCAACCAGAACACCAGTTCCTGCATCGCGTAAGGATTAGGTGCAAAATTTAACACCATAGCAAGCAGTGCCCCCGTCAACATCGATAAAGCCAGTCCAGCCATAATGATAATACTGGGCCGGGCGATAGAGCCAGATAAGCCCAGCAAAATGAACAGGGTAATAGCGGCACCCAGTAAACCTGCTAAAGGTGTAGCCAGCGCTCCCAGGCCGGAAAAAAGATTAAAGTAGAACACGCTGGCCGCTCCGAGAGCCGCCCCCTGGCTGGCACCAATTAAACCCGGATCAACCAGTGGATTACGTAATAAACCCTGTAAAGCCGCACCGGACAGACCCATCGCTGCCCCGACGACCAATGCCAGCAGGGTTCTCGGCAAACGAATTTCACCGACTATTAAAGCATCTTTGTTATCCGCTGATTGCAACCAGTCCAATAATCCGCTGAAGACATTCACATCAATTGAACCTGAACCTAAAGATATCCAGCTGATAATAATCAGTAACAGAAATAACAGTGGGTTTAGTGATTTTTCCATGCCGCTAACTCTGTAATTAATTCAAACGTCCAGGGACCAGGGCACTGCCAGCGCCAACTATCAGCCATGTTAAGATTTCGATGAGCGATTAAATCTTTCAATACTCTATGGCTTGCAAAATTATTAGCCAGTGAGTTAGAAACGGGTTTCGTCCATAATACGGCATCCGGTGGATCAGTCACCATTTTTTCCAGATTGAGGCTGACAAATCCCGCAACATCAATGTAATTACTCCAACCTGACTTAACGATGATATCGTGTTCAAGCGTACCCGTACCCGTTCCAATGCCATTCGCACCGAGTAATAATAACTTATCTTCTGATGGTTCAAACTCAGGTATGAGCAGTTGAAGATTCAGCGACTGGCTGGTTGAAACCAGGGATTTAAATTGTTTGGTGTAGTCAATAATGGATTGTAAGCTGAAAGGTAAAGGCATCACCTCAGTGTTTAACCCCAATTGCCGCAATCGCTTTGTAAGAAGAGTCGCATTATATTCCCCCGTCAAAATCAGATCCGGTTGTAATTCCAGAATCTGTTCCAGGCTACCGTCATGAACGGGCAAGTTGTCAGTGACCCAGTCAACCTTATAACGATAAAGCAAAGGCGAGTAAGTTATATTATGAGAGTGACTGGCATATTTTAATAACATCCAGTCAGTGCATAAATCCAGTGAAACTATTTTAGTGTTGCCCTTCGCCCTGCACTGAATTGAAAACGTCAGTAACAAAACAGCAATCAGAATTTTAATCATACTGATGGCTGTCTGTCGTTTCATACTTTGACCTTAATCCAGGAAACTGTATTTTAGCTCAAGCATGAGCGTTCTATCTTTACTGTTGAAACCCGATGCTGTTTCATAGCTCTCATTGAACAGGTTATCGATTTTTGCAGATAAGCGGGTATTTCTTGACAGGTGATAAAAGGCACTTAGGTCAACAAGTTCATAGGGTGGTAAAGTCACATCACTGAAGGAAGAATCATCTCTGGCTGAAACAACACTCGCATAGGCCGACAGCTGCCACAATGCCTGTTGATAAGTAACCTGCAGATTCACCCGCGACTGAGCTCGCCTGGATAATGCTTCATCCAGTGTTTTGTTAACGGGATCCTGTAACAGTGCATTGACATGATATTGCCACTGGTTCACCTGACGATCAAAACTGATTTCAAAACCGGTAATTTCGGCTTCCTCTACATTATCCATTTTATAGTTTGGCCAGGTGCCGGTTAAAACAATCAAATCATCTATAGAAGTTTTAAAGATGGACAACTTTAACTGGCTGTTTTCACGCAAATCAAATATCAAACCTAATTCAATATTTTCTGACATTTCAGACAACAGCTCAGGGTTACCACCATAACCAAAACGATCAGTATTATCGGGTGCTCTAAAGGCCGATCCTAACCCCGCATACAATCGAGTGCCAGTCTCAACATGATACTGATAATTCATATTCCAGGTATCGTGGTTACCAAAACCTTCATGATCGGTATATCTAAATGAAATGGCATAATCATGATCACCCTGAATCGCCTGATATACAGCATAAATCTCATTGATATCGTTATCTTCAACAATGACCGTGCCGAATGACAAGGCATCTACCTGCTCCACTGCTGAGAGAACGCCGGCAGAAAATGTAGCTTCTGAATTAATGTGGAAGTCGAGCTTAAAATCCAGCTCATCTCTGTTGGTTTCTGCATAATCAAGCTGCGACAGGTAATTTTCTACCTGCTGTTCAACTTCATCCTGAATCTGGCTGACCCTAAATGAACTGCTTAAACTATCACTTATCTCTGCATTCCAGCTGAGTATTGATGCACTGTTTGTATAATCCTGATTAAGCTCGCCAAAACTATAATATTCTACGTTACCGGTTGTTTGCCATTGACTTAAATTTAGCTGATGTCTATCCGTTGTGTAATTCAAAAAAGCATTGATCGTATCATTTTCATAACCATGATCCTGAGTTGACGCATCAGTTACCGAAAAGCCATCGGTGGAAAATGTATTGAATACTATACCCGCAGAAAAATTATCTTTGCCAGAGGATAAATCAATATTCGCAGATTTTGTGGAATTGCCCCCAGCTCCGACAGTGACATTACCCTGTGCTGCGGAAAATTCCTTTTTGGTGATGATATTCACCACACCACCTATAGCCTCAGAACCATACACGCTGGAGCGAGGACCTTTCACTATTTCGATATGATCGATTATGGAAGGTGATATATTCTGGATTGCCGCAGAGCCAATGGTTGCCGGATTTATTTTAACTCCGTCAACCAGAATGACCGTATGATTGCTATCCGTTCCGCGAACGAATAAAGAGGTAACCTTTCCATAATCACCATTTCGAGCAATTTCCAGACCCGCGTGGAATTTAATAATATCAGCCACATCCTGTGACATGCTGTTTTCTATTTGCTGCCGGGTAATTACTTCGACAGGCACTGAAGAATTTTCAACTGCAATGGCGATTCTACTGGGTGTTACCACCATAACAGGAAGGTTTTCGGCTACAGATACTGATGATAGTGAAAAAGTAGATAATCCGAGAAAGCCCAGCAGAGTGAGTCGGTTAAATATAAGTTTATTCATGATATATCCTGATGCACCCGCCGTGCATTTAAGGTAAAAATAAGGTATATAAGATAAGCAATACCCACGAGTACAAAGGCCGGTCTCCGGACTAACAGGTTGTCCAAAATGAACGTCAATCAACACCTTCCCATGACTAGTCACAGTGGCTTAATTTTGATTGAAACCTGATTACCGTTGCGGGGGCAGTGCCGGAATTATTGATAACAATTCACCGACTTCCCGTTTAAACCACTTTCGTGGTCACCTTTAGCGTCGCAGAAGATATAGTTTCACGCATCAACAAGCAAGCTATTAATCTCTTGTTTTTCATGATATTTATATCTTAAGAGTCATTAATCATTAGCAGCATAAACTTTCTATCACTATAATCCGCCTCCCGAATCGGAAATGGATCTGTTATGGGCTCATTTTTAAACAACATTCAATTACTTGAATTTACTTCATCACAATTACTATTAACCTGCCTGGTCTTCATCTGGTCAGGTTTTGTACGAAGTGGACTGGGTTTTGGTGGTGCGGCACTGGGTTTACCATTGATGCTGTTTATTTATGATCAGCCCCTTTTCTGGCTACCGGTCATTGGTACGCATTTATTGATATTCACCGGTTGGACCCTGCGCAAACGTTTGAAAAATGTAGATTGGGGCTATCTGAAGAAAACCAGTGTGTACATTTTACCGGCCAAGCTTGCAGGCGTATTCGGTTTATTGAACCTGCCAAATAACTGGTTAATCATCATTATTTACAGTATTACACTTATTTACGCATTTCTATGGTTACTTAACCTGCGTATTCAAAGTGAAAAAGGATGGACCGATAAATTATTGCTGGTAATCGGGGGGTACGTGTCAGGAACTTCACTTACCGGAGCCCCACTCATGGTCGCCGTTTTCATGCACCAGGTCAGGAAAAATATGCTGAGAGACACACTATTTGTACTCTGGTTTATCCTGGTTTCGGTTAAAATGAGTACATTTGTAGCTTTTAGCATAGATCTGCATACCACAAGTGCTTTGATGCTTGTTCCAGTTGCTTTAATTGGCCATATTATTGGTTTGAAAGCACATGATTTCATGTTACAAAACGATGAATTATTCAAACGCATTATCGGTGCTGTATTAATCGCCATCTGTGTACTGGGATTCAGTAGCCTGCTTAAATAAAGTCCAGGAAACTGCAAGTTTTAAGGCACAACTTAACTCAAAATCCTTTGGTTCTGCCTTCAATTATCAGCGCTCTTGACTTAAATCAAGCTTCACCATCCGTTTTTAACAGGGTTTTGCTATTATCTAATTAGTTGTTCAATAACTAACTTTGGTAAAGATTTTGTGACATCTACACAACGGCAATTTTTCCATCAGACAATAGTAAGGTCTTTTCTGCTATTTTTACCGGTGGCCGCATTATGTATTACAGGTGCCAGTATTTTGTATCAATCGGAACTAGAAACCATTGTTAACAAGATCCACTCTGATGAAAATAATATGTTAACCCTGACAACAAGTTCTACCGCAAAAGTTGTTCAGTTGATCACCAATGATCTTGCTTATTTAGCTTCCCAGCGAGATTTAATTGACGTGATTTCTCACCTGGGAAAACCTGAATACACTCAGAAAAAAGAAAATAACTCATCTAACTGGTTAACTTTCTCGCAAATAAAAAAAACATACGATCAAATTCGTTGGCTGGATAAGTCAGGCCAGGAAAGGGAAAGAATTAATTATAATGATAAAAAATCTATCCGGGTTCCGGATGAAAAATTACAAAATAAAGCAAAACGTTATTACTTTACCGATACTTACAAATTGAATAGAGGTGAGTTTTTTATTTCTCCCATGGATCTTAATATTGAAAAGGGTCATATTGAAAAACCTCTAAAACCTACCATTAGAGTCGGCACACCCATTTTTTCAAAGTCGGGGGAAAAAATGGGCATCATCTTATTGAATTATTTTGCAGAAATTATATTAAATGAATACGCCACTCCAATCCAAATCCATAACGCTAATTCCCAACCCTGGTTAGTCAACAATGATGGCTACTGGCTAAGAGGATCATCAACTGAGCTTGAATGGGGATTCATGTATCAGAATTCTCAGGCAACAATGCCTCATATATATCCACAGGCCTGGGAGAAAATATCGGCATCTACGAAGGGGCAATTTATTGATGATAATGGTCTGTGGACATTTTCAACAATTTACCCATTAGTTGAAGGTCAGAAAACCAGTACTGGAAGCAATGAGGCCTTTTTACCCAGTAGATCCATGCTTGAAAGTCAAAAGTACTTCTGGAAGGCTATTTTGTTTTTACCACAAAAATATTATCAAGTTACTTACAGTCAGGTTGCACTTCCTGTCATCATAGTAACAGTGATTCTACTTATCATAAGTTACATCGGTTGTTTCTTCTTGGCACGCGCCTGGATAAAAGAAAAAAATTCGGAAAAGAATCTCATTCAACTCAATTCAAAGCTGGAAAGTACTGTCGAAGACAGAACAAAACAGCTTTTACTGGCAAAAAAACAGGCTGAAGATTTAGCAGATATCGATGAACTTACCGGTATGAATAACAGGCGTTCATTTTTCAAACAGGGCCGTATTATCAGTGAACAGGCTATCAGATACGGATTACAATATACTGTCATGATGCTGGATATAGACTGGTTTAAAAAGGTCAATGATAGTTATGGACATTTAATCGGTGATGAAGCGTTGAAAGATGTCGCCAAAGTAATAAAGGAAGGTATCAGAGCCCCAGATATTTCAGGTCGGATTGGTGGTGAGGAATTTGCCATCATATTGCCACAAACCACTATGCAAAAAACCCTGGAAATAGCCGAACGATTACGCAAAGCTGTAAAGAAGATTACTATTCCCGTTGAAGACCATGAACAGGTCACTCTCACTATCAGCATTGGTATTGGTCAATACGGTGAAGACAGTCAGACACTTCATGAAGTATTAGATATTGCGGATAAAGCGCTATATCAGGCTAAAGACCAGGGTAGAAACCAGGTTATGTTATATAAAGTATAACGATTTTTACTTCACTGATAAAAGCCAGTTTCTAATCAAAATATCCGCAATAGCAAAAGTCTGCTGACAGCTGTTTGAAATATTTCGCAAAACTTGCTCTCGATTTTGAACACAATCAGACTCCCCGACCAGGTCACTGCTGTATTTTTCTGTCAAAAACTCAATCATCTCTGAATTCATTTCCAGATGAAATTGTATTGCCAGGTTATTTCCAAATGTAAATGCCTGACACTCGGTACATTCACTGGTTGCCATTGATACAGCTCCGGAAGGCGCTGAGAAAACATGGGCATGCCACTGGAATACGTTGAATTTTTCGGGTAAGCCATCAAACCATTGATGACCCGAAGATGCTGGTAAAAGCTTCACATCATGCCAGCCAACTTCAACATGATCAGCTTCCCACACTTCGCCTCCCAACGCTTTACTGACTAGTTGCGCACCCAGGCATACACCTAAAATTGGAATTTCCCTTGCTGTCGCCAGTTTAATCAAAGCCATTTCCTGAGACATCCAGTCAGGTGCTTTATTCACATCACCCGGTCCACCCATAAAAATCAGCGCACTAACATTATCCAGGTCCATAGGAACCTGTTTACCATCTTCCAGGCAGACCTGTTCAAATGGAATATCGAGACGATTTATCAGTACGCCAATATGACCGGGGGGTTCACTGGTGGCATGAGTAAATATTCGGACAGGTTTCATTATCTATGATGATTTCAGGATTTTAATTTTGCGATTTAATTCAATGCAGTCATAATGCAGTTAGATGGAACATACAATAACTTTACCATATTGGCTATTTACTCTTCTGCTGGTTTTTGCAGTATTTCTGATTTTAGACAGAATATTGTTACCGGGAATGCGATGGTATTTACGTCGTCGGGTAAATAGAGTTATCAAAGAAGTTAATACGCGTCTCGACATTGAAATCCGCCCCTTCCAGTTAACCCGTAAACAAGCTTTAATCGATCAATTAATCTTTGATGATAAAGTCATCGAAGCCATTAAAGAATATGCCAAAGAGCATAAAATGCCTTCTGAGGTCGCTCAGGCTAAAGCGCTTAAATACGCTACAGAAATTGCACCGACATTTAATGCCTACATCTACTTTCGTTTTGGCTACTGGATAGCCAAAAAAATTGGTCGTTTAATCTATCGTGTCAGAGTCGGTTTTTACGATGATAATCAGTTAAAGGATATCAAGACAAAATCCAGTGTCGTATTTGTGATGAATCATCGCAGCAACATGGATTATATTCTGGTTTCTTTCCTAGCAGCTGAAAAAACTGCGCTGTCCTATGCGGTAGGCGAATGGGCCAGGATCTGGCCTCTACAGACATTAATAAAATCCATGGGTGCCTTTTTCGTCAGACGCAATTCTCGAAATGCCTTGTACCGACGCGTGTTAGAACGATACGTTAAACTGGCGACACGAGCCGGTGTCTGTCAGGCTGTGTTTCTGGAAGGCGGCTTAACCAGGGACGGAAAAATACGTGAACCCCGTCTCGGGTTTATGGATTATATGTTAAGAGATTATCACCCTGAAATAGACCGGGACATCGTGTTTATACCTGTTGGTATAAACTATGACAGGGTTATAGAAGATAAAAGCCTGATTCGACGACTGGACCCTGATGCTGTTAAACGAAGTGGCTGGTTTGTAATAAAAACCACGCTTAAATTTTTCTTTAAAACCATGATGATGAAAAGAAAGGCACGCTGGCGTCGCTTTGGCTATGCCAGTGTCAATTTTGGTAAGCCCATTTCTGCTCACCAATATTGTAACCAGGAAAATATCGACTTCAGTCAGCTTGACCAGGATTCCCGGTTCAAATGCATTGGGAATCTTTCTAGAAATTTGATGCAGGAAATAACCCAGGTCATTCCTATTTTACCGGTTGCATTGATGGCAGAGATCATTTTACAAAACCGTCAGGAATGGAAAAGTGAACTTGAACTTAAAACAGCAGCAGTAGCTCGCATAAAGCAATTACGGATACAGGGTGCACCTATCGATATTTCAGCTTCAGCCTGCGAGCATGTGCTAACCTCTGCGATCGACATGTTAACAGGTAGAGGTTTTGTGAAATTTAAAGATGGATTATACAAAGCTGATCATCAGTCCAAAATTATGCTGGATTATTACGCTAATTCTATTGTTCACTGGCTTCAAAGCAGTAACCACTGAGATGACAGAAGCGGAACTTGCATCAGAGTGCGTCATACTTTTGCACGGGCTTGCACGGACCAGTTCATCCATGCATATTCTGCAAAAATCTCTGTCGAAGAAGGGCTACAGTGTTATTAATATTGACTATCCTTCCAGACAATTACCCATTAGTGAACTGGCAAATGTGGCTATTGAAGAAGGCATTTTAAAGAGTCAGCAACTGCAGTGTAAAAAAATTCATTTTGTCACTCATTCCCTGGGGGGAATTTTAGTACGTCAATACACCCAAAAGAAACCGATCCCGGACCTACACAGAGTCGTTATGTTAGGACCACCAAATAACGGCAGCGAAGTTGTTGACCGCTTAAAGAATTTACCGGGATATTATCAACTAAATGGCCCCGCGGGTCTTGAGCTTGGAACAGCTGAAGAGGATATTCCAAAACAATTAGGCCCGGTAAATTTTGAACTGGGCATCATAGCTGGAAAGCTAAGCATTAATCCCTTTTTATCTTCTATGATCCCGGGACAGGATGATGGAAAGGTCAGTGTAGAAAGTACAAAAACTCAAGGTATGAAAGACTTTATTATCCTGCCAACCACCCATACCTTTATGATGTGGAATTCTGAATCTATTCACCAGACTATGTATTTCCTGAAACATGGATTATTTGATCATAAAAGTGAACCAGAAAATGAATAACTTGCCTCAGAAGAATCGATTTTTTAAAACCGTTAAAATTATGCTTCAAAAGTCACTCTTTATGTTTTTCCTGTTGTTTTTCTCTGTTAATAGCTCTGCTGAAATCGTTAAAAATATTGAAACAGCAACACTGTCAGGAGGATGTTTCAGGTGCATCGAATCAGACTTTGAAAAACTGCATGGCGATATCAACGTTATTTTGGGATACATTGAAGGTCATACTCTAAACCCAACTTATCAACAGGTATCAGCCGGTAATTCGGCTCATATTGAAGCAGCCATCATTTCTTATGACAGTGACAAGTTAAGCTACTCACGGATTCTGGATTACTTCTGGGAACACATCGATCCAACCAATGATAAGAGACAGTTTTGTGATTTTGGCCCTCAGTATCACCCTGCCATATTTTATCAAAATGACCAGCAGCAACAGTTAGCTATTGAATCAACAAAACAAATAGATAACAACAAGCCTTTTTCTGCACCACTTGAAGTAGAGCTGATCAAGGCATCGAAATTTTATCCAGCGCAAGACTATCACCAAATTTATTACAAAAAGAATCCATACCGCTATAAGTTCTATCGCTACTCCTGTGGCCGGGATGCCCGTGTTGCAAAGCTGTGGGGTAAACATTGAAAATCAGAGCCTCAGTAGAACAAGATAAAAATCCTATCAGAAAGGTTCATCTAAATGCGTTTGATCAACCTGAGGGAGAAGCTGTTTCTCAACTCGCTATTGATCTGTTAGAGGATAAAACGGCGTTACCAGTAGTGTCTCTTGTCGCAGAACAGAATAACCACATTATTGGCCACATCCTTTTTAGCTCAGTAGACATTGAAGGTGCTGAGGGAGTATCGGCTTATATTCTAGCCCCCCTGGCCGTTACAAAATTATCGCAAAAAAATGGAACAGGAACACAGCTCATTAATAAGGGCCTGGAAATTTTAAAACAGCAAGGTGCTGAAATAGTGCTTGTGTATGGCGATCCAGATTATTACATGCGTACGGGTTTTAAAGCAGGTCACAGTCTTAAGCCACCATATAAATTGCAATACCCTGACGAGGCCTGGATGGCTCAGGAACTTGTTGCCGGAATACTATCAAAAACACAGGGTACGGTTCGATGTGCATTGTCATTAAGTTCACCAGAATACTGGTAAAAGTATTTTTTTGATTAGCCAGATAGCTCTGCTATTTAAGACGAAACCCTATACCGCTATGCTGTTAGCCGGTATCGGCTTAAAAATAACGTAAATAAACATAAATACTACTGATCAGCACCGACACCATCATCATTGGGAAAGCAATCAGCATAAATGGCAGAAAGTGAATCGGCTGACCTGACCTCTCTGCAAAACCCGCCACAATCAGGTTCGCACTTGCTCCTACCAGGCTACCATTACCACCGAGACATGAGCCAAGAGCGAGTGACCACCAGATTGGTACCAGCTCCTGTGAACCACCAAAAGTAACTGCCATATTTTTAATCAACGGGATCATGGTGGCGACAAATGGAATATTATCTACCACGGAAGAAGCAACGGCCGACACAAACAGAATCGAAATAGCCGTTATGGTTTTATCTCCCTCGGTTAAATCCAGAACCTGATGCGCCAGCGATTCAAGCAGACCGGTACTTTCAATTCCATAAACAAGGATGAATAAACCAATAAAAAAGAAAATGGTTACCCACTCCACTTCATTTAATGCCCTTGCTACCATCTTAGATTGTTTTTCCTGTCCTTGTGGCAGGCAATTCAGGGTCAGCAATAAAGCTGCTCCAAACATCGCTACAGTGGCCGGCTGTAAACCATAATCATGCCCGACAATAAAACCCAGCATGACTAGCGTCAGTACAAATAAAGATTTTTTAAGTAAGACCCAGTCTTTAATCGCATCAATTTCACGATATGACATGACCTTGTTGATGAGTTTGGGATCTGCTATTAAATGCCTGCCCCAAATTAAGTAAATTGGAATAATAGAAACAAGCAGAATAAAAATCGAAATAGGTGCCAGGTTAAACAGGAAATCGTTATAACCAAGCCCGGTTGCCGAACCGATCATGATATTGGGTGGATCACCAATCAATGTTGCCGTACCCCCAATATTCGATGAAAAAATTTCAGCAAACAAATAGGGGTAAACACTTATCTTTAAAGTATCTGTTATCAGTATGGTTATTGGTGCAATTAATAAAACAGTGGTCACATTATCAAGTAATGCCGATAGCAGAGCAGTCACCAGCATTAGCATCACCAGGATTCCCCAGGGGTCTGCTTTTACGACTTTGGCCGAACGAATCGCCAGATATTGAAAGACACCTGAATCTTTGGTTATACCGACAATAATCATCATGCCTGTCAGTAGCCCGATGGTGTTAAAGTCGACACCTTCTACAGCAGCCTGTTGGGTTAATACCCCGCTGATAATCATCAGAGCAGCAGCCATCATAGAAATAATGGCTCTATTTAATCGTTCTGAAACGATCAGGATATAGGTAATAACAAAAAGAGTACCTGCAAACCATTGTGAAGATAAACCAAAAATAACATCGGGTTGATGTAAACTATGCATCAACTTGTTCTCTATTCATGATACTTTTTCCAATATCCCAATAGGAAACCATGCCTAGCAATTTACAGCTACCCTCCTCTAGAACAGGAATACTGGTTTTAGACTTGTAAAGTAGTAACAGGGTTTCTGTTAAAGGAGTATCGGGTTTCACCGTCTCAACTTCTTTATTCATACAAAGTGATATTGGTAAGTCCTTAACATTTGAAAATCGCTGATAAAGTTCCTCTAATGATTCATGAATAAAACTGACATTCTCCAGACCATGGTCAATAAAAACAGCCTTGGGAATAACATGTTTCAACAGGCAGTTCACGCCAAACATGCCAATATAACAACCATCATCATCAACAATCGGTAAATTACGATACCGCTTCTGCATTATGTATTTTGCTGCACGTTCAATAGTATCTTCTGGTTTTAACGTAGTAGGATTCGGATCCATTACTTCTGAAGCATTCATGTCGGTACCTGCTTTCATTTGTTGGTTCTTGACGATTATATTAGTAGCACCCTAAGCTGTGCCATTCGCACATCATAGGTCTAATTATTTAACCTACATTTATATCACAGCTAACCTTTCATCCCATAAAGAAAATTCTTTAGCGAATAGTATCTGGTTCAAAAATTCTTCAGCCACCAGTAAATTGTTTTGAGCCTCTGTAGAAAGCCCCTGTCCTAATTCAAAATTATACCCTCGTACCGCTAACATAGATGTTGCAGGTGCGGACTGTTTATAGGTATGTTTGAAGGTGTGTAACAGAGTTGATGGCGTCATTCCATGCGTGGTATAGCTGGTTTCCTGTCGTTCTTTAACCTTATAAAACCTGAACGGCTCATCAATAGATTGGTCGGCATCAATAAGCAGGATTCGTTCACAGCCATGCATATCGGTCACATGTTCAATCTGCATCAGATAGTCGGATAAAAACTTGATAGGATGGTCGGCTACCGAAGTAGCTCCTGAACATTGAATTCTTTCCAGCAGTAAAGGAGCCAGAGCATCATCCCCGCGAGAAATATTACCATAGGCAAACAATAGTACGGGTGCAGGCATGTTACTGGGTAGACTTGTATTTTCGATCTAATAATTTTCCTTCTTTATCTATCAGGGTAACTTCCAGTGGCATTTTCCCGAGGGCATGTGTAGCACAGGATAAACAGGGATCATAGGCTCTGACCGCGACTTCAAGCTGATTGAGCAGCGGCTCAGTGATTTCATTTCCACTGAGATATTGACTGGCAACATGGCGGATAGATTCGTTCATCGCCTGATTATTATGCGTGGTGGATACGATTAAATTGGCCTTTGTGATCAGCCCTTCCTCATTGATTTCATAGTGATGAATTAAGGTTCCCCTGGGCGCTTCTATGACTCCGATACCAGTGTTTTGCATATGCCCCTTAAGCGTCAACTCTCCCGCTGTCAGGTCTGGATCATGTAACAGTTGTTGAATAGATTCTACGCAATGCAATAATTCAATCAGTCGAGCCCAATGGTAAGCCAGTGTCGATTGAACAGGCAGCCCTTCATTTAATAGCTTGAACTCTTTTCTTTCCTGTTCCGCCAGGTCGGTATTAATAAAATCACAATTATTCACCCTCGCCAGTGGTCCGACACGATACCAGCCCTGCTCCACACCCAATGATTTCAGGAATGGAAATTTCATATAACTCCAGGGTTCAACATGTTCATTGATTAGGTCAAGATAATTCGCTGGATCCTGATGATCAAAGATTACATTATTATCCGGCGTTTTGACCCTCAATCCACCATCATAGAGTTCAAGTGCTCCATCCGCTGTGACCAGGCTCATCATCTTACTGGTGATCATGGCAAACTGTTGATGATAGGACGGATGCTCATAATAGATAGTCTTAAACACGCCCACCGCTGATAATGCCCATTCAATCATTTGATCGATATCCTTTAACAGAAAGTCTCTTTCATCTGTGCTCAGTACTTTATTGATACCGCCCGGGATAGCACCGGTTCCATGAATTCTTTTTCCTGATGTTAGTCGTATAACTTCCTGACCGTATTTGCGTAATAACACACCCTGTTTGGCCAGCTCAGGAAAATCTTTGATGAGACCTACAATATTTCGATGTCTCACTTCATCGTCATAACCGAATAACAAATCGGGTGAACTTAAGTGGAAAAAATGTAATGCATGAGATTGCAGAATCTGCCCGAAATGCATAAGGCGACGCATTTTTTCAGCCGTAGGACTGAGCTGTTTGACTCCGATTAACATATCAGTTGCTTTAGCCGCTGCCAGATGATGGCTCACCGGACAAATACCACACAGACGTTGCACCAGCACAGGAACTTCCCAGTATGGCCGTCCCTGGATAAACTTTTCAAAGCCTCGAAACTCAACGATATTTAAACGTGCCTGAGTAATTTCATTGTTTTCATCTTGTTGTAGCGTGATCTTGCCATGACCTTCAACACGACTAATGGGGTCTACGCTTATTCTTCTAGTCATATCGAATGTCCTCAGCAGAAAACTCAGGTTTACGCCCTTCCAGTAAAGCCGTTAATAAATTCCAGATCATATCAGCAGGAGGTGGGCAGCCAGGCATAACATAATCCACCTTAACCACCTGATGAACCGGATAAACCTTG
Source organism: Gammaproteobacteria bacterium (assembly GCA_024225395.1). Classification (GTDB taxonomy): domain Bacteria; phylum Pseudomonadota; class Gammaproteobacteria; genus JACNJF01. Next base: position 31,265 of record JAAEMR010000177.1, on the reverse strand, counting down.
TTCAATAACATCGGTAGTTCTACATCATCGGGGATACATGAATTTTCTAAACCCGTTCCATTAACATAAGATTCCCGTAAACACTGTTCCAGCGTAAAGTGGTTGCGCATGGCTGGAATTCCTCCACTCAATGCACAGGCACCCATTGCAACCAACGTTTTGCATTGCTTGCGAAAATCTTTCAACACCTCTACATTTTCGGCATTGGCAACGGCACCTTCTATAATGCCGATATCACATTCAGAAACCTGTTTGATATCCGTTAAGGGTGAGCGGTCAAATTCAACCAGCTCAACCAGGTCGATAATTTTTTCATCAATGTCGAGAATTGACATGTGACAACCAAAACAGCCTGCAAGTGAAACAGTGGCAATTTTTATTTTGTCAGCCATCAGTCCTGTTCCCTTTTATTGATTTCTTTAATATCAAATTTTCTTTGACCAATCGGCGTTTTAAACCCCTGATGCTTTGGCAGAATAACACCCACCGGACAAATTGAAGCCGCTCGATCCAGTTTATCAAATGTACTGTTCACCAGCTTTCCATCGGTTGAATTCACCATCAGCCTGGCATCCAGACCACGACCTGTAATTGCAAACACCGACTTCTTATCGACTTCTTTACTCGCACGAACACAAAGTTCACACAAGATACATCGATTGAAATCAAGCAGATAATCAGCATGACTCGCATCCACTTTTTTATCGGGATATCTGAACGTTAAAGAAGGCGATAACAATCCGCAATATTCAGCAACTGACTGTAATGTACAGCTACCACTTTTCTCGCAGGATGGGCAAACATGATTGCCTTCAATAAATAACATTTCCAGTAACTGCAGGCGATGCTGCTGAACTTCCTCATTGATGTTAATAACTTCCATCGACTCAACGACCGGTGTGGTACAAGCCGTTCTATACAAACCTTTAATCTGCACAATACAAACACGACAACTTCCATGTGCCTTAAAATCCGGGTGAAAACAAAGATGCGGAATATATACACCGGCATCCTGAGCCGCCTGCATGATAGTCTGGCCCTGTTTGAATTCTATTTGCTGACCATCAATGTTGAAAAAAGACATAACTAAAGCCCTCGTCCAGAAGGATTTGTGATTTGTTTAAATTCACTGACAGATTCTTCCAGGTTAAAACAGGGGGTTGATGAATCCGTTTTCATTAGATCTTTAAACATTTGGCTATGTTGATTCAGTGCATCCAGAAAAACAGTGGGCACTGTACAGCCAAGGCCACAAAAGCAACTGATATTCATTAACCCGCAAACATCTCGTAGCTGTTTTAAATCGTGTTCACAACCCTGAGCATTTTTAAAACGCTGAATTACATCGGCAATGATGGATGTTCCTACCCGACAGGGTGTGCAAAATCCACAGCTTTCATGTTTAAAAAATTGCGCAAAGTTTTGTAATAAATCCATCAGGTTTCGTTGTGGGCCTAACACCATGAATGAGCCACCCGTCGACAGGTCTTCGTTGCTCATGGCTCGATCAAAACCAGACGGAACAACAGTGGTACCCGCAGCACCCGCCATTTGAACAGCCTGGGCATCAGAGCCTCCACAGTCTTTTAATATTTCCGTCAATGTAGTTCCAAATGGATATTCATAAATGCCAGGACGTTCACAGTCACCACTGATACTGAGTAACCGTGTACCTGTAGATTGTGGTGTTCCTTTGCGGGTAAACCAGTGACTGCCATTTACGATAATTCGACTTACTGACCAGAAGGTTTCGACATTATTCACCACGGTAGGTTTGTTTTTATAACCGTCAACCACCGGAAAAGGTGGGCGAACCCTGGGGATTCCACGTTTGCCTTCCAGTGATTCAATTAAAGCCGATTCTTCACCACAAATATAAGCCCCTGCCCCCAGGTGTATTTCGATATCGAAATTAAAACCTTGATGACCCAGGATATTTTGACCTAATAAACCTTCCGTTCGCCGCTTCTGTAAAACTTCATTGATTTTGTCGACCAAAAAGCGATACTCACCACGTAAATAGATAAGCCCCTTTGTAGCACCGATAACGGCAGCACAAATAGTCATACCTTCGATGACAGAGTGAGCATCGGTTGATAGTAAAACACGATCTTTAAAGGTGCCAGGCTCTCCTTCATCGGCATTACAAACCACATAATGTTGATTTGAAATCGCCTGTTTGCAGAATTGCCATTTTTTAGCCGTATAAAAACCTGCACCACCTCGACCTCTTAAACCAGAATCATTCAGTATTTTTAAAATTGCATCACTTCCATTTTCAAGTGCCGCTTCAATTCCTTTTCCATCACCCGCTTTCGAATTGAACTGAATATCAGACCTTTGAATATTCTCTTCTTTTACAAACAAACCTTCCGGCCAGAGTTCCAGCGGTTGATTATTTTGAATCAGATCAGCAATTTGAGTTATTCTTTTTGAATCGAGTTTATTGATTGCCATTCCATTCACCAGCATGGCGGGGCCCTGATCACAGAAACCCGTGCAGGAGGTAAATCCAATATCAACCTTATGATTTTTTAATGAGGTTTTTAACTGTTCATACAACGACTGGTTGCCCAGCATGCGGTCGGTAATATTATCGCTGAACAGTATTCGATAATGCCCCTGAAAAGAGGAATTCAGAAAACTATAAAAGGAAATGACAGATTTAATATGTGCAACATCCAGATCAAGCGAGTGCTGTAATTGAGAAATTGCATCTTCAGGCACAAAGTTGTACCTGTACTGAATCTGAATAAGATATTGAAGTAATAAAGAGGTATCTTTTTCAGGTTCTACACAACTGTCAACAAATTCACAGGTATCTATCGTATCGGTATAATCCATCAGTTTTTTCCATACAACTTTCTACGGCTTAGAATACTCCAGTTGTCAAATATATTCGACAAAATGAAGCCTGAATGCTAGTCCTTATAAGCCTATGAATATTATTTATTATGCATAGTGATCAGTAAAACAATGAAACCGGCCTGGAAAAGAAGTTTTCATAAAAAACAGGCTCTATCTGAGACCCTGTTTTATTGATTATAATCAGCCAGACAAGTTGTTAATCAAATATCAGGAGCTTTAAATGCTTAATGCAGAAACAAACGATCTGTTAACACTAAACCCCTCTGCACCTACAAAAAAGAACCACCTTGTTATTCAGCCGTCTGACGTTGAGATGATGTTTAATCGTTATCAATATTCAGCAGTAACTCGACAAGTTATACAGCAGGAAAATTTACTGCCGATCGGGTTACTGAGCCGTTTACATGCATCATTTCCACAACATTCAGGATTGCTTGAAACTAAACCATTTATTTTTAATGAGCGGGATAATTATACCGGGTTAAAAGGTTTTCATCGTGTCATTGAAAACCTGAAACAAAATGGCATAGAACTCGATCACATGAACGATCGGGAACTTTTTGTCGAGGTATATAGTTTTCTAGCTACACGGCATACCCTGAACAGTATTAACTGGGATGACTTCAAAAACGATTCGGTATTTCAACTTTGTTTTGCCCAGCCCGATATGATCGAAAATGACACTGTTCAAAAATACAGTGAAGCTCAATCAGCCGAAGAACGCGCAGAAATTGCATCCGTTTATATGGAGCAGACAAATCCACATGATGGCAATCAGCAGCTGAATAAAGCCTGGTTTGTTAACGATCAAGATGAAGTCGAATTTCTCGATGGAAGTCAGCATAAATACCCTCAATGCCAGTTAATATTCGATAAAACAACCCAGAACTGTTTTTCTTTTTGTACCTATTGTTTTCGTCATGCACAGGTTCGTGGCGATAAAGATATGTTCATCCAGAAAGACATCGATCAATTGCATAGATACTTAAAAAAGCATCATGAAGTCACCGATTTATTAATTACCGGTGGTGACGGTGGATATATGCCAGTCAACAGACTGGCAGAATATGTTATGCCACTCATTGAGGATCCTGAATTACTGCATGTCAAAAACGTGCGACTAGCATCTCGATCATTAACTTTCCAGCCGGAAATGATCCTGAGCCCTAAGTACGACAAAATGCTGGAACTATTCGATACTATCCGTGATAACGGCATCCAGCTCGCCTGGATGGCTCATTTCTCAACACCCAGAGAATTACTTAACCCGAGTACAATTGCGGCTATTCGCCGTTTACAGGATCACGGTGTAAACATACGCAGTCAAAGCCCCATCATGAATCACATCAGTCTGTTTACCGATCAATCAGGAAAAGTAGATGTAGACAAGTCAGCCCAGAACTGGATTGATCTCGCTACCTTGCTGGGCATGATGAGCATTGGCTTTCATTCTATGTATGCAGCTCGCCCTACCGGTGAGCACCATTATTACGCGGCACCACTGGCTGATATCCAGCGAATTTTTAATAAAATTTACCGCTCACTGGCTTCAATCAACAGGCCTTCTCGTCATTTATCCATGACCATTTCAGCGGGAAAGCTCGCTATTCTGGGTTATTCTTATGTCAGTGGAAAAAAGTATTTTGCACTACAGTTCACTGAAGCCAGAAATATGGAATGGATGGATCAGGTATTTCTGGCTAAATGGGATGAAACTCAAAATAAGATCAACCTGTTACAGCCTTTTGAAGGTGATCAGTATTTCTACGAACATGAACTGAAAGAAATTGAGCTCAATCTTGCTCAGGCATTAAAACAACACACATAAATAACTGGAATTGTTAAAGAGAAGTAAATGATAAATAAACAGGTTGAATCTCCAGCTGCCGCAGTAGCTGACATAGTTGATGGTTCTACCGTCATGGTCGGTGGATTTGGTGAAGCAGGAAGCCCGATAGAACTTTTGCATGCGTTGATTGATAAAGGCCCGGGCAACCTGACGGTGATCAATAACAATACCGGTAGTGGTCACGTAGGTCTGGCAGCACTGATCGAAAACAGGCAGGTGAGTAAAATGATATGCTCATTTCCGCGCACCGCTAACTCAACAGTTTTTCCTGATCTATACCGTGCAGGTTTGATTGAACTCGAACTGGTTCCGCAGGGAACGCTGGCAGAAAGAATTCGAGCAGGTGGAGCGGGAATACCTGCTTTTTTCACGGCGACTACCATCGGTACTCCATTAATCGAAGGAAAGGAGGTACGAACAATTGATGGACGGGATTATGTATTGGAGTACAGTCTTAAAGCTGATTTTGCATTACTAAAAAGCCATCAGGCAGATCGATATGGAAACCTGACATTTAACAAAACAGCACGTAATTTTGCGCCGGTCATGGCCATGGCTGCTACAACCACCATTGTTCAAACAGCAAATTTAGTAAAGGCCGGCGATATTGATCCTGAGATAGTTATCACTCCGGGTATTTTTGTGGACCGGATTGTTACGGTTCATGACCCTGCCCTGGAATCTAAACTGGTTGCTGAAGGAGTTAAGTATCCATCATGAATGACATAATAACAGGCTGGAATCGTGAGCAAATGGCGCAACGAGCCGCCGTGGATATTCCTGATGGGTGTTACGTAAACCTCGGCATAGGCATTCCTGAAAAGGTAGCAAAGTATGTTCCTGAAGGAAGAGAAGTTATTTATCACACTGAAAATGGATTACTGGGCATGGGGTCAACGCCAGAACCGGACAAGCAGGATCCCGAGTTAATCAATGCAGGAAAAAAACCAGTATCAGCCATTCCCGGTGCAGCTTATTTTCATCATGCCGATAGCTTCGCAATGATTCGAGGTCATCACATTGATATTTGCGTTTTAGGAGCCATGCAGGTTGCAGAAAATGGGGACCTTGCAAACTGGTCTACCGGTGCAGCTGATGCCATTCCCGCCGTTGGCGGTGCGATGGACCTGGTTGCCGGTGTTAAAACCATTTATGTTATCACCCAGCATAACACGCGGGATGGTTCAGCTAAATTGTTAAAGAAATGCGATTTCCCCTTAACGGGTCAGGCAGTTGTTAGCCGGGTATATACCGATCTAGCGGTTATAAATATTACCCGACAGGGATTCGAAGTTATCGAGCTGGCTCCGGATATAGAGTTTGACTATGTGCAACAACGCACGGATGCAAAGTTAATCAATAAAACCTGAGATTCATCAAATGTCAGCTTCAAAACCTTCATCCAAAAGTGAGGCTCTTTACCAAAGAGCTAAAAAAATCATGCCGGGTGGATGCAGCCGAAATACGATATTGCGCAAACCTTATCCCTTTTATGCAGATTTTGCACAAGGCTGTTACGTCACCGATATTGAAGGCAATAAACGAATAGACTTTGCCAACAACATGGCGTCACTGATTCATGGGCACTCTCATCCAAAAATCATCAGTAAGGTGACCGAGCAACTGCACAAGGGCACGGCTTTTACGCTGGCAACTGAAATTGAAATTCTGTATGCCGAACATCTACTCAGTCGTAATCAAAGTTTTGAAAAAATTCGTTTCGTTAACTCCGGTACCGAAGCGGTGATGAGTTGCTTAAAAGCAGCCAGAGCTTTTACCGGGCGACCTAAAATAGCTAAAGTTGAAGGCGCATATCACGGACAGTATGACTTTGCTGAAGTAAGCCAGACCTCTAAAGCAGGAAACTGGGGGAATGAAAATAAACCCTCTAGTGTACCTGTAGCTTTTGGAACCCCTGCTTCTGCCCTTCAGGAAGTCATTGTCATTCCCTTCAACGATGCCGAAAAAGCTATTAATATCCTGGATCAACATAAACATGACCTGGCCTGTGTTCTGGTTGATTTACTGCCACATCGAGTGGGTTTGATTCCAGCCACCGATGAATTTATTCAGGCTTTACGTCAATGGACAACAGACAATGCTGCATTATTAATCTTCGATGAAGTCATCACCCTGCGAACGGAATATGGAGGAGCACAGGATAATTACTCCGTTTCTCCTGACCTGACAGCGATGGGTAAGATGATTGGTGGTGGATTCCCAGTTGGCGCTATTATCGGGCGACATGAAGTCATGGATGTGATGGATCCACTGGCTGATAACGTTTTATTCCCTCACTCTGGAACATTTTCAGCAAACCCTATGACCATGACGGCGGGCTTAGCTGCGATGGAATTATTCGACAGATCCGCTGTAGATAGACTTAACAAGCTGAGCACTTATGCTCTCGAAGTGATTTCACAGTCAATACAGATTGCAGATATTCCTGCATGTGTAACCGGTGCGGGTTCTTTATTGCGGGTTCATTTAAAAGCTCAAGCTCCGCGAAATTATCGTGAGCTGACCAGGAATGAACGCGAAACCGGGCAACTTAAAACACTACTGGACTACCTGTTTGATCATGGCATTATGATGATCAATACCTGCACCTTTGCGCTATCAACAGCAATGACCAGTAAAGAAGTCGATGTACTGGCCGATGAAATGCTGAATGGCCTGAGAAAAATTAGAAATTAGGTAACTCAGCATAATTATAGGGTCAAAAAAATATCACCACGAAGTACACGAAGATAGATCACTTTGATACATAAATTTCCAAAACTATGGTAATGACTGATTTATCCAGCAACTTTTTAACGTGTCTTTATTTTTCTTCGTGAGCTTCATGCTCCTGATGGTAAAAATTTTTAATTTATCAGGGAAGGAATTATATTCTGATCGCAATTTCGCTACTGTCTTTCACCGTTTCCATGGCCACCAGCGTGCGTGAATCTCTAACGCCCGGCAGGGTATGCACTATCTCCCCTAATAACTCTCGGTAGGATTGCATATCTGCGATACGAATTTTCAACAGGTAGTCAAAATCACCTGAGACCAGGTGACACTCCTGTATTTCAGGCCACTGTTTCACCGCTTTTCGAAATTCATCAAATACATTGTCCGATTTATAACTCAGACTAATTTCCACAAATACCAGTAATCCAGCCTGTAGTTTATCAGCAGCAAGTTTTGTCTGGTATCCAATAATAAAACCATCTCTTTCGAGACGTTTTACCCGCTCAAGGCAGGGAGAAGTACTTAACCCCACTTTGTCGGCTAATTCGACATACGACAGACGACCATTCGTTTGCAGGTAAAACAAAATTTTTCTATCGATGCGATCCAGCACTCTTGGTTTTACTTTATCGCCATCCATAATATTTCCTGTAATTAGTCTTTTTAAAAGTTTATTTTCTGGCATTACCATAATTTCAGCAACATTTATTTTCGCCACTACTCTATTATTCAAATCTTTACAGTCATCTACTAATGAGAAAACAGCATGCAAGTTTTAGTTTTGGGAAGTGGAATTATCGGGACGACAACGGCTTATTACCTTGCACTACAGGGACATCAGGTACGAGTCATCGATAGACAGGATTCTGCTGGAATGGAAACCAGTTTTGCCAACGCCGGGCAAATTTCACCGGGTTATGCTGCACCCTGGGCAGCGCCCGGAATACCTTTTAAAGCCATTAAATGGATGTTAAGTAAACACAGCCCTCTCATCATTAATGCAAAACCTGACCGGGAAAAATTAAAATTCATTACTCGAATGTTATCGCAGTGTAATGAAAAGAGTTACTCAACCAACAAGAGTAGAATGTTACGACTTGCCGAGTACAGTCGCCTATCTCTTAAACAACTGAACCTCGACACCGATCTCGATTATGACAATAAGAACAAGGGAACCTTGCAGTTGTTCAGAACCCGGAAGCAGGTTTTGGCTGCACAACAAGACATGGCGATTCTGGATAAATTCAACATGCCTTATGAGTCACTTCATGTGAATGGCTGTATTGATGCAGAACCCGCGTTAGCCAGGGTAAAACATAAGTTTATTGCCGGGCTTCGCTTGCCGATGGATCAGACAGGTGACTGTTATAAATTTACCGACCAGTTAGTGGAACGCTGTAAAAAGCTTGGAGTAGTGTTTGAGTTTAATACTGAAATAAAATCTCTACGCCTTGAAAATAACCGTATCCACTCTGTAGTTACCGATAAACAGGAATATAAAGCAGATAAGTATGTTGTCGCGATGGGTAGTTTTTCCAGCAAGTTACTCAAAGCTATCGGTATAAACAGCCCTGTATATCCTGTTAAAGGCTATTCTATTACCGTTCCTGTCATCAATTCTGACGCATCTCCGGTCTCAACCATCATGGATGAAACACATAAGGTTGCCATTACAAGGCTGGGTGATCGTATTCGAGTCGCAGGAACAGCTGAACTCAACGGCTATAACCTGGAACTGAATGAAAAACGCCATAAGACCATCAGGCATGTTGTTTCAGACCTGTTTCCCGATGCTGCTGATATGCAGCAGGATGAATTTTGGGCAGGCTTACGCCCCATGACTCCAGATGGAACACCGGTCATAGGCTCTACCGATATTCCCAATCTTTATTTAAACACGGGTCACGGCACCCTCGGCTGGACAATGAGCTTTGGATCAGGTCGCCTACTGGCCGATATCATCAGCGGTAACAAAACAGATATTCACTGTGATGATTTATCTATACAAAGATATAAAAAGCGCAACCAGACTGAAAACAAAGCGGGAATTTTAATTCCAGCTAAGGGCTTGTGAATCCTTTGAGAAATGCGGTCTGCCCGTGTACAAACTGATAACTTTTTCTTAAAATAGCTGATAAATTTGAAATATTGATTCCACAAAATAGATGAAACCCGATACCACCCAGGCTATGTCAGATTTGATCAATCAGATCAAATCTGCTTTACCTCTAGATCAAAGTGAGATCATAACCTGTACCGGACAATGCAAAGTCTGTCCTGAAAAATTGATTGAATATATAAGTATGGAACTGGATAACTGGGAATATCGACTACAAAGTGGCGAGAAACCCAACTTTAAAGATTTAAACAAACTGGCAAAAACTGGTGTTAAAATTCATACCGCACTGGATAAAAAAGGATTTCTCGATTAAACCTGCTCTGGACTCTTGAATTTATTGTGATTTTTATAAATTCAGTTAACCCATATCATTATTGACTTTATAGCTAAGCCACTATAATTTGGCTTATTTAATTAACAATAAAATAGGATTTACAATGCTTGTAGAAGACGTCATGAGCAAATCGCTGAAAACCGTCAACCCCGATACATCTATGGCCGAGGTCGTCAGTATGATGTGCCTGTACCGCCTGAGTGGAATACCGGTAGTCGAAGATGAAAATAAATTAGTCGGATTTATATCTGAGCGTGACGTTCTGGATCCTATGTTTCCAAAACTTGAAGACATGATGGATGGCCTGGCTGCCATTGACATGACAGCAGCGCTGGATAAATACTCGGATGTTGTCGGTTTAACCGTATCCGATTTAATGACAACATCAGTCATTAGTGTTGGACCTGATTTAGAAATTTTAAAAGCCGCTGCAAAAATGGTTGGCAATAGATTCAGAAGAATTCCAGTCGCCGTTGGTGACCGTCTGATCGGCATGCTGAGCCTGGGAGATGTTCATAAATCGATTTACATTGAACACGTCAAACTAAAAATGTCCTGATTACCATTATCGGGACAGTTCTTCACTGTCCCGATGAACTTGATCCACTGTAAACCCGCCGCACAAAAAACAACCTGAAAATTCTATCCAGCACTTGTTTGCGGTTATTAATCACCCGTTATAATTACGTGATAATAAGGGCCTCAGCATATCTTCCAGTCCATTTAATTTAACTTCATAAATCAGCGCTAATTGCTGACCCAGTTTTCCCGCTGGAAAGCCTTTTGCATGGAACCACACCAGATAAGGTTCGGGTAATTCCAGTAATTTCCGTCCCGCATACTTACCAAATGGCATGGTCTGGTTTATCGCTTCTAATAGTTTTTGCTGATCCATTATTGTTAACTATTAATGCCCCATCTGTTCAGTGTAAAAAAGAATGTAACTACTCAAAAAGATTTTTTTACCTCGGAGAACACGAAGTTCACGAACAAAAATAAAGACACGTTAAAAGAGTAATTAGATAAATCAGTCATTGCCATAGTTATACAAACTTATACCACATAATTTTGATCTTCGTGTACTTCGTACTCCCGGCAACTGCATCTGCGTTGCTCCACCTACATGCGTGCAGGTGTTCGAGGTGATATTGTGTTGACTTTTTAATTACGCTGAGTAGTTATAAAAGAATAAACGCCGGTCATCCCACAACATAGATCAGCCCAACAGTCAGTAAAGCTATCGCCAGACTCTGTAACCCGCTCCATAACCAGAATGTACCTCCAACCCGTCCTAGAAAAACCCCGAGCAGGAAGATAATGAACAAAGCCACGACCATAGCCACCGTTAATGGGTTTATCCCTGTCAATACCCCCTGCTGACCTAACCATAAGGGAAGCATAATAATCAGTGCAATAACAAGTGGTCCAAAACCATTAACCAGGGCGACAAGCCATGGAATCCAGGTAGCAGCTTTGCCGTGATTGCTATGTTTCAGAGAAGCTAGCATGGCTTCTTCCAGTTGGGCCAGATTACGACGCCGTTCCGCGGTTTCACTAATATAGGCGCTGGATACTCCACTCATACCAAGAGCCAGGGCAGCGGCTAGACAGGAAGTAATGACCACCACAAGCTCTACCCGGTCACTGACATAAAAACCCATAATTAAACCGAGTGTTGTTAAAGCACCATCAAACCCATTGACTACAAAATATCGGCGCATAATGCTCAATGAATCTGAAGCTTCCAGCATTTTTTTTATCTGTTTCAAATTCATCGAAAGCATCCATTTAACTGGTTACATTGAGGCTGAATTACTGCCCAGTGACTGAAACCTCATCAACACTATGAAGAGATGCTCCATTCTCAGAAATGGTGGTATTGATCAGTTCAAAATCCAGTTCTTCACCTTCAACCGTTACGATCAGTGTTTCAGTCTTATCATCAACTTCCAGTACCTTGATATCTACTCTATACCCATCTGCCAAAGAAGCTATTGCTCGAGCCAGATCCAGAGCATTGGGTTGATGAGGTTTGAGTACGTCGAGTACTAAGCGTTTTACATGAGCCATTGATATCACCTGCGTATTTCTGTGTACTTTTATTTAACAATCAACCATTTGTCATCAACTGGCAATGACCTGTGTTATGGATTATTCAATAAACAGGGTCCAACAATACTGGATGATTGCAATGAATTAAACCCGTTGGATGAAAACAGTATTCAACACAAAATTGTATCAAGCGTTACTTTCTTCGTTTAGCCTTATTTTTTTTCTTCTTTTTAACCGCTTTACCCGAAGCCTTCTGTTTTTTGGGGCCTTTATAAAAACCTTCCAGCCCTTTAATTTTTCGACGTTCAAACTTGTGTTTCAAATAACGCTCTATACCCGCCATCAAGTTAAATTCAGGCGCTATGACCAGAGAAATCGCCAGACCTGAGTCCCCTGCTCTGCCAGTACGACCGATACGATGCACATACAATTCACCACGGCGTGGCATTTCGAAGTTGATCACCAGGTCCATGCCTTCAACATCCAGACCACGGGCAGCAATATCGGTCGCTATAATCACCTTAATCTGATTTCGCCTGAGTTTACTCATGGCCAGATTCCGTTGCTTTTGATCTCGCCCGCCATGCAAAATACCTGAGCTAATTTCTTTTTGACGCATTAGGCGATCAAGCTGCTCGGTTTGCTCTCTTGAGTTGCAGAAAACCAGGGCATGTTGATAATCTTCATTCTGCAAAAGCCATGCTAATTGTTTGAGTTTATGAGCTTTATCATCCGCAAAAATAATTTGCTCACGGATAGATTCATGTTTATCCGATATTTTATTAAGCTCAATCACTTTGGGTTCGGTTAGTAGTTCTTTTGCTAACCCCCTTAACTTCTTGTTAGCCAGACTTGCCGAATACAGTTGAGTTTGCTCACGATTAAAACAGTTATCGGCTATAGCCATGATTTCATCGCTAAAACCCATGTCTAACAGGCGATCTGCTTCATCCAGTATGAGCACCTCTACCTGGCTAAGATCCAGTTCATCGTTGGCAATTAATCCGGATAAACGTCCCGGAGTAGCAACCAGGAATTGAGGAGGTTGTTGAATCCATTGCTGCTGTTTTTTAATATCCGTTCCGCCACCAATATGCCCCAGTTTAATATCAGTAAAACGAGCCAGTTGTTTGGCCTGTTTTAAAACCTGCTGGGCCAGTTCACGAGTAGGAACCAGAACTAGAGCAAGTATTTCACGTCGTGTTTGCGGTATTAATCTTTCGAAGGTTGGTAACAGGTAGGCGCAGGTTTTTCCACTGCCTGTTTCGGCACTGACAAAAAGATCTTTCCCATCCAGAGCGGGTTCCAGTGTTTCCTGTTGAACCGGAGTCGGTTTTTCAAACCCTGCTTCTGTAATGGCCTGATTCAGGTTTTCATCGAGTTCATAAAACAAAATTCAGCTCCTGTTCAAGGGGGTGTTAATGACATTGTATTCAACAACTCGTGAACTGGATACCACTGTTTCAAGACTATTAATCATAGAAGTCAGCTTTAGCTTGCGATAATACATGAAGCTGTTAACCGGTTTAAGCCACAGATTGCAAACTGGTAAGATACTCTTCATAAGTACCCTGATAATCCACCAATGCATGATTTTTTATTTCAATAATGCGGGTCGCTAATGACGACACAAACTCTCGATCATGACTGACAAAGATTAGAGTACCTTCATAATGCTCTAATGCCATATTTAAGGCTTCAATTGACTCCATGTCCAGATGGTTAGTAGGTTCATCCATCAACAGAATATTGGTTTCCTGCATCATTAACTTACCGAACAGTAACCGGTTTTTCTCTCCACCCGAACAAACATTAACTTTCTTCTTAAAATCATCCCTGGAAAATAATAAACGCCCCAGAGTTGAACGCACTACCTGTTCATCCTGATTGCCCTTTCGCCACTGGCTCATCCAGTCAAATAGATTCAGATCACTGTCAAAATCAGCTGAACTGTCTTGAGGACAATAACCCAGAGTAGCATTTTCAGACCACTTTATAACACCCTTGTTAGCGGGTAATTCATCCATTAATAAACGTAAAAAAGTGGTTTTACCCGCTCCATTTTCTCCAATGACGGCTAATCGACTACCCGCCTCCAGAATCATATTGCCATTTTCAAACAGGGTTTCATCAAATGCATGACCTAAATTTTCCAGAATCAATGCCTGGCGGTGTAATTTTTTCTGCTGATTAAAACGAATGAACGGACTGACACGGCTGGAAGGTTTGATATCATCCAGTTTGATTTTTTCCAGCTGTTTCGCGCGTGAAGTCGCCTGCTTGGCTTTTGAAGCATTCGCTGAAAATCGACTGACAAATTGCTGTAATTCAGCAATCTGTACTTTCTTCTTCGCATTATCGGCCTGTAAACGTTCTCTGGCCTGAGTTGAGGCTGTCATAAAATCATCATAATTGCCCGGATAAATACGCAGCTCACCATAATCAATATCAGCCATATGTGTGCACACTGCATTTAAAAAGTGTCTGTCATGAGAAATAATAATCATCGTGCTATTGCGATCATTCAGCACAGTTTCGAGCCAACGGATGGTATTAATATCAAGATTGTTTGTCGGCTCATCAAGCAATAAAATATCAGGATCAGAAAAAAGAGCCTGGGCCAGTAATACCCGCAATTTCCAGCCCGGAGCAACCTGACTCATCAATCCATAATGTAATGCCTGTTCGATACCGGCACTCATTAACAGTTCACCCGCACGACTTTCAGCACTATAGCCATCCATTTCTGCATACTCAGTTTCCAGATCAGCCACTTTCATACCTTCAGCTTCTGACATTTCTGGTAACGCATAAATACGATCACGTTCACGTTTCACTTCCCATAATTCTGGATGCCCCATGATTACGGTATTGATAACGCTATATTCTTCGAACGCAAACTGATCCTGAGAGAGTGACCCCACACGCTCATTCGGGCTGACCGAAACTGAACCCACAGAGGGTTCAAGTTCACCCGTTAAAATCTTCATAAAAGTTGATTTACCACATCCATTTGCACCGATCAGACCATAACGGTTTCCTTCACTGAATTTGACTGAAATATTTTCAAACAGAGGTTTAGCAGCAAACTGCATGGTGATATTTGCGGTTGAAATCACGGGATTGATCCTGAACTGTACTAATGGGGTTTAAAGAGGTGCGTACTATAGGGATTTGTAACTACTACGTCGAGCAATGCTGTGGTATTTCACCATTAAATTACCAAATAAAGATTAAATTTACACGAGCTTCATGAAGTAATGCGAGTAATTTATTCCTTCAGCGATTATATAAATAAAATTTAATCTTTTTCATACTTTTCCTAAAGAAACACTATAATTTACCGATAAATGAATATATATCTTAAATTTATCCATTATGTCTTATCTATCAAAGAGTATTAAATTAAAAATTCTTCTAGTTTTACTCATTGTTTTCTCCCTGTTAATTATATTAACCACCAGCATAACGGCTAAAAATGAACGCAGCCTGGTGATGGATTTGGCTGTCGACAAAACCGAACAAATAGCACGCACTTACTTTGATAATATCAATACCATGATGCTATCAGGAACCATATCCCAACGATCAGTATTACGCGAAAAATTATTGGATGCAGATGATATTACCAGTGTTAAAGTTATCCGGGCTGAAGCGGTAAAAAAATTATTTGGAGCAGGCAATGCTGAACAGATAATTGAAGATGATCTGGATAAACAGGGTTTACAGGCAAAACAACCCATAATTTTAAAAACAGATGATGATTCAGGTCGCTCGGTAAGCGTTATCATTCCCATGTTTGCAGAAAAAAATTACAAAGGTACCAACTGCCTGATATGTCATGTGACTGAAGAAGGAACCCTGCTGGGAACTGTCAGGGTTGACTATTCCTTAGAAGGTCTCGATAAAATCATCGATAATAATCTGTGGAGCTTATCCTGGATAAATATTGTTGTTTTAATTGCAGGCCTTTTCATCATTCAATGGTACGTGGGTTTTGTGGTTTTGAATCCGCTTAATATAATACGTGACATCATGACCAGAAATTCTGAATCACAGGATTTGAGCAATACGATAAACATCGACTCTAAGGATGAAATAGGACAGGTTGCACGTGCTTTTAACCGCTTACTTGAGTATTTTTCAAACAGCATGAGACAGGTCAACGATGCAGTCTCTCAACTTAATAACAGCTCTGCTTCCATCTCCTCATCCGCAATAAAAACGTCTTCTGCAGCAAATCAACAAAGAACCGAAACAGAATCAGTAGCAAACTCAATCCTCCAGCTCGAACAGTCAGCAGAAGCTGTAGGAGAAACAGCTTCAGATGTCGCAGAAGCTTCGAGAAAGGCAGATAGTGATGCCACCAGTGGTGCAGAAACAACTCAAAGGGCAATTGAGGGAATATTAAAACTGGTTACACGTATAGAAAATGCCTCCGAGGTCATCACATCTCTGGATCAGCAAAGTGAAGATATTGGTAGCGTACTGGATGTCATCAAAGGTATTGCCGAACAAACCAACCTGCTGGCGCTCAATGCCGCCATTGAAGCTGCTCGTGCCGGTGAACAGGGACGCGGCTTTGCTGTTGTTGCTGATGAAGTCAGAACTTTAGCGACTCGGTCACACGAATCAACACAACAGATTGAGCTTATCATTGAACAGTTACAATCTGGTGCCAAGCAAGCTGTAAAAGTGATGGATCAGGCAAAGCTGGAAGCCGAAGAACGCAAAAATGAAGTTGAGTCAGCCGATAGCACCTTAAAATTAATCGTACAGTCCATCAGTAAAATTCACTCCATGAATAGCGATATGAACCAGACTGTTGAGCAGCAAACTGAAATCACCAAACAGGTTCAAAATAATATCATGAACATTACTCAGCTCTCGGAAAGTACCGCCGGCGATGCACAGCAGACATCCATCCAAAGTGATGAAATTGTTCAGCTCGCAGCAGACCTTGATAAATTACTTAAACGGTTTAATTTTGGTTAAAAGATTTTATCATTTATTCAGGTAATGGAATCTGGACCCTGAAACGTCTTTCAGCGACATATTTGAAAGTTAAGAATAGCGGAAGGATGTCTATGAATCACACAGGTAAATCATATTATCAACCCGCTACGGTTGGCCCTGGTAGCTTTCAATTTTCACCTTGATGTATAGACCGAAACATCAAAAATAGTGATATGCTCTTTTTTAACTCTCTCCCTTTTTCCAAAAATAGTGACCTCAGTGTAATCAGTATCATCTAAATTGATCGCAGTCTTTTCAGAGTTGGTTTCATCGTATTTAAAGAATTTCTCTGACAGAGCTTTTTTTAGCTTTAACTCATTAGCTTCTTTACGTTTCCTTTCCAGACGATCTTTAAAAAAACCAAACATAATACTTAACCTTACCTATTTATTTTCACTGGTTATATTTTAGAACATAGTTATAAAAAAACTGTGACAAGATACCGTTTGGCAGGTGACTAAATTCACAGTTTCAGGAATATCTTATTAGAAAACAAGCATTCCAAAGAGATAAATTTCGTTTTTCTCCGATTGCTTTACTTATCAGGAAATAACATATTATATATTTTACATAGCTTGCTATGTTTATTGTTATGACCTATAATTTCTGCTAATTAAACCACTCGATATTTATCATGCCGAACATTCAATTTAAGCGTACAGAATCTATAGGGTATCTGGTGAATTATATGGCCCGATTGTTCTCACGCACTCTGGAGCAAAAAATAAAACCGGAAGGAGTGTCTATTGGTCAGCTCCCTGTATTACTGGTATTGCACGAAGAAAAAGGGCTTTCCCAGGTTGATCTGTGCAAACGCATTTTGGTTGAACAGGCGACTATGGCAAATACTTTACAACGGATGGAGCGTGATAATCTGGTACAGCGTGAGTCAGACCCTGAAGATAAACGCCGCTTCCGTTTTTACCCTACAGAACATGCCAGCACATTGATGGTTTCTATGATGACCAAAGGTCGAGAAGTCAATGATCAGGCTGTAACAGGTTTGAATGAAGATGAACAAAACCATCTAAAGTTTCTATTACGAAAGCTGATTAACAATCTCGAGCAATCCAGAGAAGTTCCTGAAAAATAATGATCAAAAATATCGCCTAAAATTAACCATGTACCCCACAACAATTACACGAAAATTTATAGCTGTTCGTTCTTTTATGCTGCTGTTAGTTTGTACGCTACAGGTCAACGAACTAGTTGCAGAAGAGTACAGCTTTTCTCAGGCTTTTCAGCAACTCGTTGTGAATAATGATGCTCTGGCTGCTAGTCATAGGAATGTCGATAAGGCTAAATATATACAGCAGGCAACACGTCATCTAGATATGCCATCTATAAATATTTCTGCCAGTTATGTGCAGTTAAATGAGGCAGTATCCATAACACCCTCTTCATTACTCGATAGCATGGCAGAAGGATCTCAGTTAATGTCATTATTAGCTAGCACTGGTAGCAGTCTTGGTATCTCATCCCATCAGCTTGATACGGCCTTTGCATCACAAATTACCGATGATAGTGTCGTAACCAGTTCTTTAAATATATTATGGCCATTGTATACAGGTGGACGAATTACTGCTGCACAGGACATAGCCAAAGCACAAACTCTTGAGGCTGGCTTATTACTTGAACTTGAAAGACAATCTCAATTTGAAAAACTGGCAAAAGTTTATTTTGGCGTTGTACTGGCACAACAAGTATTACAAACCAGAGTAGAAGCACAAAAAAATCTTCAAAAGCACCGCGATCACGCAGTCAAACTTGAGGAACAGGGACAAATTGCCAAAGTTGAAACACTTAAGGCAGCAGCAAGTTATGACACGGCGATAGTAGAAGTAAAAAAAGCCAGGCGTGATCTTGAAATGACTCAAGTAGCGCTTAAGAGAATGCTCAAACAAGATCAACTACCACAACCAAGTGATGAACTTTTCATCTCTCCCCGATTACCATTAATGGAAAGCTTTATTCAGGATACTTTGAGTCATTATCCAGGGCTGGGGGTAATGGATGCAAAAGCGACTCAGGCATCTGGACTAATCGCTGTTGAGAAGGGTAAATCTTACCCTGAAGTTTTTTTGTTTGGAAACTATCAACTGTACGAAGAGGATACATTGGCCAGTGAATTAAATCCTGACTGGCTTGTTGGAATCGGCGTTAAAATCCCACTGCTTGACCGAAATGGCCATTCTAAAAAAATCAGAGCTGCCAGAAGTACATTAATGCAAATAAAACACCTTAAAGCTCAGGCTGTTCAGGATTTAAGTCTTCTGGTAGAGAAAACCTGGCGTGGTGCTCAAATGGCACAGGAAGAATATACCGGACTTCAATCAAGCCTGGTACTGGCCAAAGAAAATGTACGTTTGAGAGAGAAGGCATTTGCACAAGGCCTGTCTACTTCGCTCGAAGTTGTTGATGCTGAATTGTTTTTGACCAGTATAAAAAATCGACGTTCAGTGGCTGCATATCAATATGTTGTTGCATTGGCTCAACTACTTACTATGAGTAATAACCTGGACAATTTTACCGAATATCAATCAATGCGTGAAAACGAGATTCATTATGAGTAACCGTAAAATATTACCCACCCTGCTAGTTATCATGATTAGCTTTCTAATATTTTCATTTTGGAAAGCATACCAACCACAACCGGTTCGCCTGCAGGGACAGATAGAAGCCCGCCAGTATAATATTTCATCAAAAATACCAGGGCGCATCGATAAAATGCTGGTACGCAAGGGTGATCAGATTAAGCAAGGCCAATTAGTCTACACCTTACTGAGCCCTGAACTGGACGCTAAACTTGAGCAGGCAAAAGCGGTCAGTGAAGCTGAAGAAGCACTGGCATCAGAAGCTAAAAAAGGTGCTCGCAAGCAACAACTTGAAACCGCTAAAGATAATTGGTTAAAAGCGGGCGTTGCTGTAAAACTGGCAGAAAAAACTTTTCAGCGTATCGATAATCTTTACAAAGATGATGTTCTCTCTGAACAGAAGCGGGATGAAGCCTATTCAAAACTCCAGGCATCAAGATACACTGAAAAATCTGCGAAAGAAATGTTCCAGATGACTCAGGAAGGAACACGGGAAGAAAGACAAAAAGCAGCCAGTGCTAAAGCCAGAGTCGCTAAGGAAAAAATTACCGAAGTAGAGGCTTACACAGCTGAAAGCAAGGTAGAGAGTTGGCACGACGGTGAGGTTTCACAGGTTCTTCTGCAAACTGGCGAGATCGCACCCAAAGGGTTTCCTGTAGTGAGCATAATTGATATGCAGGATGCCTGGGCTATTTTTCATGTCACAGAAGATCTCTTAAAAGATTACCTGCAAGGCACCGAAATATCTGTTGTGATACCAGCTCTTGGGCAGCAATTGTATCGTTTCAAAGTCAGTCATGTGTCTGTTATGGGCGATTTTGCGACCTGGCGGGCAACTGATGCATCTCAGGGGTTTGATATGCGAACTTTTGAAGTGGAAGCCAGACCATTACAAGATATTGATAATATTCGTGTTGGTATGAGCATTCTGATACGCACAGAATAAATGAACACAGCCCCCAACATATTAAAAGGTCGTGAATGGCACTTCCTGAAAAAAGACTATTGGCTTATGTCCTTAGTGACCTGGGTACCTATCTGTCTTTTTATTTTACTTTGGTATATTTTTTCTGCCGGATTGCCACGTGATCTAAGCATTGCTGTTGTGGATCTGGATCACAGCCAAATGTCGCGCAGTTTGATCAGGCATTATGATGCGAATCCGATGTTACGGGTCGAACGCCAATTTGCCAGTATTGACGAAGGGCAGACAGCACTAAAGGCAGCAGACGTTAATGCACTAATTATTCTACCAAGCCAGTTGGAAGCCGATACACGTATAGGTCGCCCTCCTCAGGTAACTGTTTTCTATAATGCACAGTTTTTGCTGACTGGAAAATTAACAGCTTCAGCCCTCCTGCAATCTCAAGGTACTTTCAATGCCAAAATCAGTGCCATGAAGGCATACAGTCAGGGTAAAGTTGGTATTCATGCTCTGGGGGCTGCAGTGCCTGTTAACAGTCAGATTACTGCCCTGTTCAATATCAGCAGTAATTATGCCCAGTTTCTGGTGACTGCAATTATCCCAGCCATGTGGCAAATTCTTATTGTAGTTGTTACTTTGCTTGCGTTAAGCAGAGAGCTTCGACTCCAGGGATTAACATCCTGGCTAGGCAATAATCCCGCACGGGCAATACTCGCTAAATTATGGCCTTACACCCTGATACTCTGGCTGCACGGGTTACTATTTCTGCTCGGTATGTACGTGGTTCTCGGTTGGCAGATGAATGGCAGCTGGTTCATTATTCTATTGACCCAGCTATTAATGGTCATCGCCAGTCAGGGGATGGCAATACTACTATTCGTGCTGGTAAAAGACGCTGTTCGGGTATTGAGTCTGGCCGCGGCATACACTGCTCCCAGTTTTGCATTTATGGGCGTTACATTTCCGGCTACAGATATGGCATTGCCAGCTCGGATATGGCGTGAGTTATTACCGGTGAGCCACTATATTGAAGTACAGATTGCCCAGGCAAGTCATGGTGCAACCGCGACCTCCTCGTTTCCACAAATGTTTAACCTGTTATTGTTCTGTGTTGCATTTCTGCCTGCTTTTCTTATCGCAAAACGACTGGTTAACAAAAGCAATAAACCGCTAAAGGTTCAAATATGAACCTGCTACAGTTATTCAAGTTTGAATTAAGATCAATTTTTACCGACCCTGCAATTTTGCTGACAGTGTTTGGCGGTGTTCTGTTTTATTCATTTCTTTATCCACTACCCTATGCTCAGCAATTGCCCAGGGAACAGTCCGTCGTTGTGGTCGATCTCGATAACAGTAACCTGAGCCGGGAACTTGTCAGGATGGTAGATGCGACACCCCAGATTCAGGTCAACCGATTCGCGAATAGCATCAACCAGGCCGGGCAATTTATAACAGAAGATGGTCTGGCAGGTATGCTGGTGATCCCGAAAAATTTTTACCGCGATTTATTGCTGGGTAAATCACCTACCCTGTCATATGCCGGAGATGCTTCCTATTTTCTTGTCTACAGCACCATAGTTGAAGGTATGTCGTCTGCAGGGGGAACCCTGGCGGCAGGCATCCGCATTTCACGCTTACTGATTGAAGGTCAGGCGATGGTGCTTGCCGAAGAACAATATACACCGCTTAAAGTTAACCTGCGCCCGGTATTTAATACCACTACAGGCTATGTTCACTACGTTGTACCTGCGGTGTTTGTATTAATACTGCATCAAACATGTTTAATTGCATTGGCATTGCTGGGTGCTGGCCAGACGGAAAAGAATCAGGCCGGAGTTTCCGGATATTGGTTAAATGCCGATGCATGGCAGCTGGTAATCACCAGAGGTTTTATTTTTATTCTAATTTATTTAGTATTGATGATGTTTTATTTTGGCTTCAGCTTCAATTTTTACGATATATCAAGACTGGCAGCCCCCCAGGATCTAATAGTACTGGCAATTCCTTTCATACTCGCAACCACTTTTCTGGGTATTATCATCGGACAACTGATACCAAGACGAGAACTGGCCATGATGCTGGTGCTTTTCAGCTCTCTTCCTTTATTATTTATGGCTGGTTTTGTATGGCCATCAAGCATGTTACCAATGCCCGTCTATTATCTAGCACAACTCTTCCCCAGCACTGCCGCCATACAGGGATTTTTACGCCTGAATCAGATGGGGGCTGAAATTTACCAAATACAAACTTTAATTGAACAACTCTGGGTACAGACAATTGTTTTTGGTTTTATAAGCTATTATTTACTTGTTCGTCGAAAACATATTCAATCGACAGCTAAATGATCAATCAACTGCCTGGATGACTCCTTTATCCATTTCAGGGACCAAGCGAAAAATCAGGTGATTTACAGAAAGAGTTGAATAATTATGATCCTCCCACCTCCTATGACCGGTTTGGAAAAACCAGAAAGTATCGATTTGACACTTCCTGGTAAATTTTATTAATAATCTGTTAGATCAATAACTCATTCTTAAGACTATATTTTTATTACAACAGGTTCCTGGCAATCACCCTGGACGCATTGAATAATCTCTTACGTTGATTTATCAAGCCTATATTTTTTCCTTTTGCCTCGTTGCGTTGACGATTTTTTTGCAAGTTTTTAGCTTGCTCAAATAATTGAGGAGGTTTGGAGACCCGGGCTGGGGTTGTTATTCAAATCCGGTATCGGCCCGAGTGGCCAGATAATCCAGCGATTTTTCAGCCAGCAGGATCAGGTCAGGGGTCAGTTGCATCGCCTGATTGACTGCACCATCACGACACAGTAGTTCTACCTTGCGGGCTTCTTTCAGTAAGCGTGTATTACCATGAGCACCTGCACTGCTGCCGAGCGTGTGTGTTTCACGTTCGAGGAGTTCAGCATCAGTAGATTTTAGAGCTTCTCTAATTTTCAGAATGCGTTCTCTTGTATCTTCAATATAACCGATCAGCAATTCCGGCACGATGTCTGCCGAGATATCGCGTACCAATTGTTGTAGCACGGCTTCATCAACATAATCGGATAGAGAGTCCTGTGTTGAATCTGTGGATTCTGTTTTCTCATTCATGGTGGTTTGAATGCGTGTGTTTTCTGCTCCTCCCGTCCAGCGATGGATGCAACTGAGGGTGGCATTCTTGTCGATCGGTTTGGTAAGGTAGTCATTCATACCACTGGCGATAAACCGTTCCCTGTCACCTTTTAATGCATGTGCAGTTAATGCGATGATTGGAATCTGACTGTTTGCCCCGTCCATTTGACGAATGATGCGTGTTGCCTCCATACCGTCCATAAGTGGCATTGAAATATCCATTAAAACAATGTCGTAGGGAAGACTCCTGAGAGCTTTAACTGCCTCTTGACCGTTACTTGCGAGGTCTACCTGAAGTCCAGAGCTGCGTAGAATGGCCCGGATTACACGTTGGTTTGCAATATTGTCTTCGGCTAACAGAATTCGTGTATCCGGACTTGGTAATTGTAAGGATTCAAGTTCCTGGTTGTTTTCAATTTCATTGGCATTGGTCTTTGACAGTATGACATTGAAATAGAAATTGCTACCTACTCCGAGATGACTTTTAACACCTAAGTGCCCGCCCATCAACTTCACCAGGCGCTTGCAGATAGCCAGTCCCAGACCTGTGCCCTCATAGGCTCGAGAATGGCTCTGGTCTACCATGGAGAACTCTTCAAACAGCTCTTTGTGTCGGGTCTGTTCGATACCAATCCCGGTGTCCTGTACCTCACAATTAAGTTTAAAACTGTGATCCGATAAAGAAGAGACCGATGTGCGTAACGTGATGTTTCCGCTTTCAGTGAATTTGACTGCGTTGTTGATGAGGTTGACCAGGACTTGCTGCAGGCGGCAAGAATCTCCATGAACGTAACGGGGTAAGTCATCACAGAGAATTAGATTCATTGCCAGACATTTATCTTTTGCTTTTGGTCTTAATAAATCCATGCTCAGGGTCAGCAACTGATGCAGGTCAAAGCTGTTGAGCTCTAGTTCAAGCTTGTCGGCTTCCATTTTGGAAAAATCCAGAATATCGTTGATGATGGAAAGCAGCATTTCACCTGATTCGCGGCCAGTCTTTACCAGTTCCAGTTGTTCCTGGTTCAAAGGTGTATCTCTTAATAACCCGAGAATACCCAGTACCGCATTCATCGGGGTGCGGATTTCATGGCTCATCACGGCCAGGAAACGGCTTTTTGCTTCTGCGGCCTGTCTGGCTTGCTGGCTTGCCTGGCGAAGTTGTTGTTCCTTTAACTTTTGGTTGCTGATGTCAACCAGGTGTGCCACGTAATGCGTTATCGTTCCTTCTTCGTCAGTTACAACCGAAATGTTTGCGTATTCGGGGAATATATCTCCATTCTTACGACGGTTTAAAATCTCGCCTTTCCATTCGCCATGCTGAAGAAGAGAGGACCACATTTTATTGAAGAAGTCCTCATCATGCTGCCCTGAAGATAAAAAATTCGGGTTTTGGCCTAGAACTTCATCTTCCTGGTAGCCAGTAATCGTCGTAAAAGCCTGGTTGATACGGATAATATGGGCATTCGCATCAGTTATAAACATGGCCTCGCTGGTTTCGAATGCCCTGGACGCTAGACGCATCTCTGTCTGGTCAGCAATGTGTTGACTTAAATCCCGAAGAAAGGCAGTAAATAGTGGACCTTCCGGACTATTGATAGGACAGACAGCAGCCTCAACTGGAAAGCGTAACCCGTCTTTGCGCAAGGCCTCTATCTGAATCCGGTTTCCCAGTACAGGACCTTCACCGGTATTAAGATAATCCTTCATTCCCTGCTTGTGAGTTTCACGCAATTCATGTGGAATCATGAAATCCGCTATGTTTTGTCCGGCAATTTCGTCCAGCTTCCAGCCAAAAATATTTTCAGCGGCCACGTTGTAATCAATCACAGTGCCATGTTCGTCGATGGTGATGATGGCATCCAGAGAGGCTGAAAGTATGGCCTGGTTTTTAAGACGATTGCGTTCAAGTTTTTCCAGCATCTGCTCGCGATCTTCAAGACTCTCCTCTAGTTCATGGTATGTACGTTGCAGGCTGAGTGACATGGTATTAAAGGCATTGGCTACATCTGCAATTTCATCATGGCCAGTGATTTGTAGCTGATGGCCCGGACCGGATTTTTCGATAACTTTGGAAGCCACCTGTAACTTTCGTAAATAACTGGTTAAGTAAGTGCCGAATAAGAAAGAAAAGACCGCCACCAGCAGTACCTCAAGCACAGCAATGCTGGTGACCCATTGCCTGGCACTGGATAGCATACCTTGTATGGACTGTGTGGACAGGCCCAGCTCAATGGCTCCGTAGACGATGCCCGCTTCTTTAACCTGAGCCTGTACATCAAACACACCGTCAGAAACACTATCCAGCGCGTTATCAAAGCTTCGTTGTGAATTCAGAAGCTCGGGCTGGCCGCCCTGTGCCAACACGATATCGTTGTTGTGAATGCGTACATAGATAATTTCAGGATTTGTCAGTATTTCATCAACAAAGCTCTCCAATGTAGCCAGATCTGTGGCTAGAACGGCATCTTTGGTGGCGCTCGCGAACAGTTTAGAAGTAGTGGATGCACGCTGTATGATCTGATCTTCATTTGAGGTGCGCAGAAAATCCAGACTGCTGAGTACCAGTATCAGCAGCAGTACCGATTCAATCAGGGCAATGCCCAGTATGGTTTTAAGGCGAAAGCTCAACTATATCCCTACATGTGTGATAATTCTTTTAATTCGAGACCACGGACGTCATCCCAGTCACTGTCTTCGGCGATTTCGAAGCCCTTTATCTTGATGTTCTTTAGCAATGCGGCCTGTTCAGTGTGTTGATCCAGTTGTACAAGTTCCTGCTGTAAGTGCTTAGCATCCTCGTCAGCAACCCTTGGATGAACCGCGATCGCATGTGGGGTATAGCCCTGGCTGGTCCATAATACTCGAAGTTGTTGCCGAATTTCGGGTGATACATTGTTGAGGGTACGTATTACACCACCGCCTGCTGGATAAAGTCCCTTAGCTACTGTTCGGTAGACCGAGTCATGGGAAGATACATATTTCGGCTTGAAACTGACCCCTGATGAGCTGAGATTTGCACGGGTGAGGATACTGGCAGCGAAGGCTGCGGGTGCAGGGAATGCAAGAGTTGAAGAATCAAGATCACCTAACTCTTCGATACCACTATCCTTGCGAACCACGATGATGCCTTTAATTCGTTTGTTGCGTGCCTTGGCCAGCGCCTGGTAGCCGCTTCTGTCGTGAAAGGTGGTGTAGTGATAGGGATTCATATAGGCAAAGTCATACTCGCCCTCGGACAGGCGTTTCTCAAACGTCGGAATGTCGGGAGCGGTGGTAAAGCGAAGTTTATAACCAGTTTTTTCACCTATTTGCTTAAGAATCGGCCCCCACAATCGTGCCAGTTTGCTAGCAGATTGCTGAGGAACTATGCCGAAGGAATAGGTCAATTGCTCCGCATTAGCGCTCTGTGTGCCAAGGAACAAGAAGTTGACAAGAAGTATTAAGAGAAGATTCAGTCCTAATTTCATTATTAATGCTCTGCTGAATAGTTTAATTGACAAAATGATAGCACAAAGTGTGCCATAGCCAGTATAACTCCTTCTATACAGGGATTACTGCACTCTAATCGAATTACAAAGCTGGAAGATTTTGCAATTTCGGTTGAATTTTGCAAAACGCTTATAATTCCGGTTGAATTTTGCAAAACGCTTATGATGCAGGGAACTTCAGATGCAATCAATATATGTATTCCTGATAGGTATTCCTGAAAAAACAAGCGGTATGGAATTTTTTAAAGTTAAAACTTTCTTAAGCCGTTAAATACACTGTCCAGTTTGCTGAGTACATTCAGCAACAAGGCATCCACATCACCTGATTGCTCCTTACATGCAATCTCAAGATCCCGGCAGCAAAACTTCGTCAACCAACAGGGCCGCGCTTTTAGTCATGCACCTGACACCGCAATCAGAGCAAAACCCACGCCGTTTACAGCTGAATACGACCAATCGTTGATGGTGGCAGGTACCGCATTGTATGCGTAAAAAACCATGCGACAGTCGACCACATAAGAGGTATTCATCAGATAATGCTGATGTATGAATGGTTGCTATGTCCATGTCAGGGACTAGCTTTCCATTATCCGAGCCCCCCTTTTTCAGGTATGGCTAAAGGCTAATTTATGTTTAGATGCTGTAATGCTTATGGTCTTAAAACAATTTTAGGAGAAGCCACCATTCCTTCGTGTATTTCTCGAAATGCTTCAGCCCCATCAGATAATGAACGAGTATCTATCCATTCAAGTGAACCCAGGGCTCCCCGGTATAACAAATCAATAGCCGCTCGTAGATCAAGTACGCTATAGGTGTAATTTCCCAGAAAAGTTATCTCCTCAAGCGTAATTTTGCGTGTATCCAGACCTGCCTCGTTATCCTGCAGACCGACATGGGAAATAATGCCTCCCGCCTTCACCAGTTCACAGGAAGATGCACGTGTACGACCACTTCCTACCGCATCAATAACCAGATCAAAGCTGCCTGGTTCAGGCTGGTCTTGATCTAGCGGGTCATAAACGGTGCCAAAGTCTAATTTTTCAGCGGTATCTCTTCTAAGTGAATTTGTATCTCCCAGGTAAATATTTCTACAGCCTTTATGCTTTAATATCAATGCGGCAAAGACACCGATTGAACCGCCGCCCAATATCACGGCCCGGCATTCAGACAGCGGCCTGTGTGATATTTTTTCTACCAGATAGATCGCATGCAATGAAGTTGCTACAGGTTCGGCAAGACTGGCGATAACAGGATCCATGTCCTGTGGCATTTCCAGTAAGTTACGTTCAGGTATATCGATATACTCGGCAAATGCTCCTGCTCGGCGCATACCGATCAACTCTCTATCCACACATAAATTGGATCGACCACCTTGACAGTGTTCACAGATTCCACAGGTGATTAATGGATTCAAAACGACTCGTTTACCTTTGTATTGCCCTGTTTGTACAATACCTACCGCTTCATGACCAAGTATCAATGGAGGCACTCTACGAGCGTCATGACCGTGGTAAGCATGCATATCAGATCCACAAATACCAACAGCTTCTATTTTAATCAAAGCTTCACCCGGGTCCGGTTCTGGTTTAGGTTCATCGCGATACTGCAATTCCAGGGTGTCGGTGTAAACAAGTGCTTTCATGAGTTTTCCTACTTAGCTGTAAATCCGCCGTCCAGGTGAATCACCTGACCGGTTAAATAATTCGATGCCGGAGACGCGAGAAACACGGTCACTCCATCGAGGTCTTCCAGTTCACCGTTTCGACCAATTGCCGTTTGCCTGGCAAAGTTATCAAGCATTTCAGGATTTTGATACACCGGTGCTGTTAATCCCGTGGGGAAAAAACCGGGCGCAATGGCATTACAATTGATACCGCTAACAGACCAGGCTTCGGCCATAGCACGTGTCAGTTGAGCTATACCACCCTTAGATGCACCATAGGGCAACCCATTGGCAAATGCCCGACTGGATTGCAGGGAAGCGATATTAATGATGCGCCCCCAACTCCTGGATTTCATACCAGCAATGAATTCTCGTGCAAGAAAAAAAGGAACGGCCAGATTAAGATTGAGGGTTTTATCCCAACTATCCAGAGAGATCTCATCGACTGGCTCACGAAAATTCACACCGGCAGCGTTGATTAATATATCAATCGAACCAAATTGATCCACAGCCAGTTTCGCGATTTTAGCAAGTTGCTCACGATCAGACAGGTCAACCGACAAGGATACCGCTTTGCCACCGAAAGCCTCAATATCTGCAACAGCCGAAGCTAATTGTTCCTTACGCCTACCCAGCAACACGACAGCAGCACCTGCCTGTGCAAGTGCCAGCGACTGCTGACGACCAATGCCAGAGCTGGCACCTGTGACAAGCGCTACTTTTCCGTTCAGGTCAAACATGTTTACTATTTTTGGAGTCTTCATATCTAACTTACCGAATGACTGTCTTCACGCAACACGTGAACTGAGCATTTTGCATAACGCACGATACGAGCTGCCGTCGATCCGAGGAAAAAATCTTTCAAACCCGGTTTGTGTGATCCCACAATAATACAGTCGGCACCCATTTTATTCGCATAATCGGTAATCGTTCGCCCGGGTTGGCCAGTCAGCACCACAGCATCAGCATCCTTCTCGCTACCAATTCGTTCAGCAATCGAATCCCTGGCTGATTGCATGATTTTCTGTTTATTCTCAGGTGTCATATAATATTTGGCGTAGCCAGGTATCTGGTCAATGACATGCGCCACAATGATTTTACCGTTTTCTGTTTTCAGCCTTCTGGCAAGTGCCATTGCCCTAAAGCCATGCCCCTGATCCAGCGCTAGTGGTATTACTATTTTATTGTACATATCGATCCTTAGCCGTGAAATTCATAGCGTTGATAGATGGCTGTGTTAGGGCCAGATACTGACCCGTCACACAACCTGAACCAATTATTACTTCTGGTTGTTAACTTTATGGCTGCAATCTAAAGGTTTCATCTGGAAAATACTTATGCAGTCGGTCATCACCGGTACGAGCATGCGCTTCCATACCCTCTAAACGAGAAATCCTGGCACAGGCAGAGGCAACTTCCCGGTTCGCTTCGCGACTCATACGCTGGGTAGTAACGGTTTTAATAAATTTACCCGCAGATAAACCACCGGTATAACGACCCGCTCCCTTAGTTGGAAGAATATGATTGGTGCCAGAGCACTTGTCACCAAAGGCAACGGTGGTTTCTTCACCCACAAACAATGAACCATAATTACGTAATCGGTTAACCCACCAGTCCAGGTCTTCAGCCTGAACCTCAAGATGCTCACCCGCGTAATCATCACTCACTTTAGCCGCTTCTTCACGATCTGAGCATAAAACGACTTCTCCATAATCACGCCACGAAACTTCTGCTGCTGTACGTGCAGTATCCGGCAACTTTGCAATGACGTCAGGCATCAACTCAAGTACTTTATTGCCCAGATCACGGTCGGTGGTAATCAACCAACAGGGTGTATCCAGACCATGTTCAGCCTGGCCGACAAGATCACTTGCTACAATGACAGGGTCTGCTGTTTTATCTGCAATAATGGCGATTTCAGTAGGGCCTGCAAATAAATCAATGCCAACCCTGCCGAACAACATGCGTTTTGCCTCAGCCACAAAACGATTACCCGGTCCAACCAGAATATCAGCTGAATGTCCAGTAAACAGGCCAAACGCCATCGCAGCTATACCCTGCACTCCGCCCAGAGCCAGTATGGTATCTGCACCACACAGATTGGCTGTATAAATAATTGCCGGGTTAACGCCTTCACCAGGCTTTGGAGGAGAGCATGCTACAACATGGTCCACACCCGCTGCCTTAGCCGTTGCCACTGACATTATGGCTGAAGCAACATGAGAGTATCGACCACCAGGTATATAACAACCCGCAGTCTGGACGGGGATCTGTTTTTGACCGGCAAACAATCCTGGAGAGAGTTCCACTTCAAAATCAATCAAAGCTTCACGTTGTTTTTCGGCAAACCCACGAACACGATCATAAGCAAAACGAATATCGTCTTTCATCTGCTGTGAAACCTGGGCCTCCGCCGCTAGTATTTCATCCGGGGTGACCACTATGTTTCCAGTATAGTTATCCAGCTTTGCGGTATACTCAATCGCCTTT
>JAAEMR010000176.1 GCA_024225395.1 Gammaproteobacteria bacterium | reverse complement strand
CTATTCTCGCCTAGCTTGAGCCATGTTTTAACTATGTCACCAACCAGTTTAGGGTCTGAGCACCTATCACCTAGTTGTTTATTGTTATAGTCACCGCCTGACATTTTAACGCCTTTTAAATCTGGCTTTACATCGTGAGAGTAGCATTCGAAATCAGTTAACATCTCGTTATTGATAAGCTCGCGTATTGATGTAGGCTTTAATAAATTGTTATATGTTTTACCTAAGCCTTTTGTGAAAGGTGTCGCTGTAAGCGCAATAATAGGCGTACTTGTTTCTTCTGCTATATCAGTAATCACCTGAAAGTTTAAGTGCGCTTCATCAATGATGTAAATATCAGTTTTGATTGAATCGCGTCTGCGTGTCAACGTTTGGTTGGTTGCTATCTGGAATCTGTTACCAGCATCGAACCACGGGTGATCGCCTTGCATGATGCTAGGTTTCGGTAGCCCTTGAGCCATTAAACTACGAGCTGTTTGGTCACATAAATTAATTCTAGGAGCTACAAAGGTAACGTGTCTACCTTTATCGAGCGCCCCTGCGATAATGTGAGCAGCTATCACGGTTTTTCCTCCGCCAGTTGGCACGTAAAGCAAAGGTCTAGTTAACCCTTGCGAAAATGACTCCCTAAGCATGGTCATAGACTTAACCTGATGCGGTCTTAAATCATATAGTTTACTCATTTAAAAATACCCTCCCGTATTCTTACATTTATTCTTTTCAGTACTTCTTAAAAGCCAGAGATTTGCTCGTCTTCTGAAGCCCCTCTCGCCCTCAGTTTTTAGCTTTAAATAGATATAGCTATATCTTTCCGCTATCTCTGCTTGCATTGAAATTGGCACCATTCCGATGCGCTCAAGGCAAAAAGAAAGGTCGCCGTGGGTTTCGCCTTCCTCTTTGCCGTAGTAGTGTTTGAGTTGTTTCATTATTTAGTTGGTGGTTCAGGTAGTGGCATCCAGTGGGTCACATAAGCGGTATGAAAGCCGCCAAACTTAACCCAAGGCTCAGGAAGTGGCCCGTATGAAAAATCGCAAAATTCAGCTTTGCAATCTACAACAACCAGTATCTCCTTTCCACCATAAAATTTAATATCATCAAGTGATACTGGTAATTCATCTTTAACGCTTATCCAGTTAGTCATTATCTATTCCCTTTATTTAGTTGCTTGAGTTTGAATTCAGGGCTGCTTATGACCCACTCTTTACAGGCTTTTTTTGCTGATTCTTCGCAGTAGAAATGAATATTTAAGCGCAATGAATTCCTACCGCAACCGTAATAATAATAACCTCCCCCTTGAGTTGTTGATACATTCGCTAGAGTTTCGCCATTAAATCTTAACTCAGCATCTCTATCTGACTGGCAAACTTTCGCTAGCCCTGTTTCATTTGGCTGTCTGCGCCAAGTTAACCTACTCATTATTTATTTCCTTTGTTTAATACAGTTATTAAAATCTTAGCCGCTTTTATATATCTTCTTGCTTGTGCATCACCAACAAACAAAACATCTTTTACCGCTGATGTTGTGATTACTGGTATTTTTAACACCATACTCAACTTGCGTTTTGATATTCTCGAACGCCCTGAGCCTTTACCTTTTTCAAATGAGTTGCAAACTCCTGTAATTGCGTCATCAATATTAACTAAAGTGTTATCCTTGCCGAACCCATCAAGCATCATTTTCGCTATTGGGTTGGTAATGCTTTCTGCCTTTCTGCCTTTACTCTTTTTGCTGCATAAGGCTTCTATCTGCTCTTTATCAAACCCCTGTTCAACCAAACACTCAACCATCTTTTTTATGCCTTGGTCTTCTGCTGCTTGAATTATATCTAAGCTGTTTTTGTGATTACCGCTAACTAATCCGCGATAAATATCCACTAAGTCGTAAACGTGCATTTAACTACCTCTATGTTTGTTTTGTATTATCTAACACTGGGAAACTAAAGCTATTGTATTACCTAACACTGGGTTATGCAATAGATTAATCACTTTATTTTTTTATCGTTATATTTCAATGAGTTACATTAAATTCAATTAATTGCCTACTAAATATATACAGTGCAACTAATCTCCACCTTTTGTTGTTGGTTCTTTCTTTAGTGCTACGCACACTATTTCAAGGAAGAGGATTTTAATACACCTGTTATCAATCTAACAAAGTGCTCTCTATATAGTGAGGTGCATAAATAGAAAACCCACCCACTTGAATAAGGCCGGCTCACAGGTAT
>JAAEMR010000175.1 GCA_024225395.1 Gammaproteobacteria bacterium | reverse complement strand
TAATTGTGTAAATCGCCTATGTAGACACAATTCGATGCTTCGCTCATAATGTTTCGATTACGCTTACAAATCCCCGCAGAATTCTGTAAAAAAAGCTAATGTAATAGCTTTTCACGGATCGTGATATACAGCGATTTGAGTGGTTTGGTCTAGCCTTTGTCTAGCCTTTTGTGCCGACCATATGCGCAACCTATTGATATCATACACACCATGCACAGCATGCACAAGCGGCAAAGAAAACCGGTGACACATAAATATGTTTTATTATTAATGGGTTATAAGATAGTTTGAATGGTGATCAACCTAATTTGGGAGCAGGAAGTCCCCAGTTCAAATCTGGGCGCCCCGACCAATAATTTCAAGCACTTAGAACGGATTCTGATTAAACCCGTTTTATTTTTCCTGTTTAGTAGACGCTGGGATAGACGCTACTCCCTCAGATTCTCCCGGTTGATCCTTCCAAAGTCCGTCATATAGTCTGTCGCTCCTTGATTACCGTTTTGATCTGACCTGCTTATATCTGGGTGGTTTTTTTAATAAACTTGAAATTGGATATATGGAGTGGTATCGACCTTTTTATAGGGGTTGGCAGATATCCCAAGTTATGCCTGACCTGTGATATTCTTAATGTGTATCAAAAGAATGAACGCTGAAATCTGGAATACAATATTGAGATTTTGCCTTCTTCTTGGTAACGTGCTTTTCTTAAATACAATTAACCTTGCTTAAGGGAGAATTGTACCATGACCAGATTCCGACTTTGGCATCTCAAAAATGAAATGCTGGCCGCAAACTTCTTAGCCAATCTCATCGGCGTCGTATTAATTGAGCTTTTTCTGTTGAGAACCGAAGGATCGATTCCGGAAGAATTTCTTCAACATCCTGTGGCCAATTTTGTGAATTATGTGTTTAACCTTGCTGCATTCACCTTCGTCTTGATAACGACATTGATTTATGAACGGCCCATCAGGGCATATTTAAATGCGAAATTCGATAAGGCATCGGTATCGTCAGCAACAGAGCACACCGCGCGGCAACGATTACTCAATGAGCCCTTTGTGTTGATATCGTTGAGCTTCAGCATGTGGCTTTTATCCGCTATTGTCTATCCGGTAGTGTATTGGGCTTTAGATATTGGCAGATATTGGATGCAAAGCGCCTGCTTCATGGGTTTGAGCACTGGTTTGACCATCGTGACCGTTGCCTTTTTTCTGCTGGAGCATGTTTTACAAAAGCAGCTGGCTCCTCATTTTTTCCCCAACGGTGGTCTGTATACCATCCCTAAAACCCTGCGCATTCGTATACGTACGCGGCTTGCGGCGCTGCTGTTTGCATGCAATATCATCCCCCTCACAACCATATTTCTCATCAACCACCAAGTTATCCTAATGCAATCAGAGCCGGCTAGAGCCTTAGATGTGTTACGATCTTCAATCTTCATCAATGTGATCATTTTTCTGATTTTCGGAAGTTTGATAGCCATGCTGGTCAGCCGTAATCTTACCCTGCCCTTTGGCGAAATCATACAAACCCTGCGCGGGGTAAGAAACGGCCAATTTGATAAAAAAGTCCGGGTAACCACCAATGATGAAATCGGGTACACCGGTGATGTGATCAATGAAATGACCGAAGGTCTGATTGAACGGGAAAGAATGCAGCAGTCATTGAATTTAGCAAGAGAAGTCCAACAAAATCTTCTTCCAAAAAGTAATTTGAAGGTCAATGGTTTTGATATCGCCGGTAAAAGCATCTACTGTGATGAAACCGGTGGGGATTATTATGATTTTATATCTATTCATGATGCTGATAAGCAGAAAATCGGGGTGGCTATTGGCGATGTCTCGGGGCATGGTATTTCTTCTGCGTTACTTATGGCCACTGTTCGTTCTTCTTTGCGGCAGCGGGCATCACTGCCGGGCAGCACCGCCAAGATCATCACTGATGTGAACCGCCAGCTTGTCCAGGATGTTGAAGATTCAGGGCAATTTATGACAATGTTTTTTT